>CAXMQZ010000018.1:0-26816 GCA_964195975.1 uncultured Polyangiaceae bacterium
GATAGAAAAGCTCGGGGTCTTTGATGTACACCTCGTGTAACAAGTTTTCCTTGATGATCCGTTCGTAAAACGGTGTGCCGGGCACGGGTCCATAAATCATGAACTGAGACAGCGCGGGCTTGAGTTTCAGCAGCCTGTCCAGTTCTTCCGCCACCACATCTTCGGTCTGGTAATCAAACCCGACGATCATCGAGGTCAACACCTTGATGCCGTGCTGGCGAAATTCGGTCAGGATCTCCTCGATCGGCCTACCCTGCTGCTTGGCGTACTCCGAACGGGTTCCCTCGTAGCCGATCCAGAGGCCGTCGATCCCCATCTCCAGAATTTCTTCCACCGTGTACATGCTGATCGCCTTGACGCTGGCAAAAGCGAAAGTCGACAGGGTCTTGCCGCCGTTAAGCACGCAGTCGCGGTACGCCATCGCTCGCTTTTTATTGAGCAGGAAGTCCTCGTCCACAATGAGGAAGACCAGGTTCGGATCCATATCCAAGTACCGCTCCACGACGGCGTAGATGTCCTTACCCTCGGGCAGCAGCCTGATGTGTTTGCGCTGGAAGAAGTGCGAGGTGCAGCAGAAGTCGCAGCCATTGGGGCAACCCAGCCCGCCAAAAATCTTTCCGGTTCCTCCCGACAGGGGTAGCGAAAACACCTTCAGCCGGCTCACGATCAGCGGGTGCTTGTACGGCATCGGGATCTCAGGCTCGCCCAACACCCGGCGCAGAAACGCTACGCCTTCCTCGCGACAAATGAAGTCGGAGTACGGCTCGAGCACGTCGTCGTTCAGGACCGTCCCGTAGCCGCCAAGTACGATCTTGGTATGGGGCGCGTAGCGACGGATCAGGGCGACCATTTCCTTCACCTTGTGAAACACGGCGATGACAAAGGAGATGCCTACGTAGTCATAGCCCTTCTCGAGCTCGCGAATGAGCTCCCGCTCTGACGGGTACTGCAACACCACGGTGGGCGCGTCCAGGTTTTCCGCGATGTATTCGATGGAGTAGATGCCGTTCACCGTCCGCGGACTGAAAATCCCCTGAGCGCGCGTCACCTGGCTATACAGCAGCTCATACCCCACCGAGGGGCCATCGCCGTACTTGGGTCCCAGGGGACGACACACGCTGGTCAGCAGAACTTTCTTGCTCATGCCCAAACATTACCACCGCGCTCGACCCTGAGAGACAACATTCCCCCGCGCCCGCCCCACCCCTTTGGGTGGCGTGCCGCAGCGCGGCACGTGATATTGAAATAAGTGCCTCGACAAAGGTAAGCCAGCCGAAAGGCTGAGCGCACAAAGCCACGGGTCCTCGCCTCCTCCGCGACGGGCGTACCGCCACTGAAGGATCCTCAAGACCGCCGAGCTACCGAAGGGTGGACCGGAAGTCGCTTGTCGACAGAAGGGAGGCATCCATGAGGTTTTGGATTACCAGCACAATAGGGCTACTGCTGGTTGGGGGGCTGCTGCTCGCCGGGGGTATGGCGCTGGCTCAAGAAGTGGTTCCTCTGGGTAGCCAATTTCAGATCAACACCTACACGGGGTTTCAACAGTACTTTGCCAAAGTAGCTTCGGATGCTCGAGGTGACTTCGTCATTGTCTGGCAGAGCCTCGGCGGGTCCGGCACCGACCCGTCAGGTTGGAGCATTCAGGCACAACGCTTCAACGCCAGCGGCACGCCCAGAGGCGACGAGTTCCAGATCAACTCCTACACCACAGGAAGCCAGAGAAGACCCGCAGTGGCTGCCGATGACCTGGGCAACTTTGTCGTGGTCTGGTACGGCGACTACCAGGATGACCCGAATTCAGGGTACAACGGTATCTTGGCGCAGCGCTACGACAACACCGGCACTCCCGTAGGAGTGGAGTTCCAAGTCAACGCCTTCACGACCCATAATCAGATCGACCCGTCGGTAGCGGCCGATGCTGACGGCAATTTCGTCGTGGTCTGGGATAGCTTTGGATCCTACGATACCGATGCGAGCTTTATGAGCGTCCAGGCGCAGCGCTACGATGCCAGCGGTGCGCCCCTGGATGTCCAGTTCCAGGTGAACTCCTACACGACGTCGCACCAGGTCTTATCCGCAGTGGCCATCGACGAGGACGGAGATTTTGTCGTGATCTGGCAGAGTTCAGGCTCGGACGGCTCGGACCAAAACCATTCGAGCATTCAGGCGCAACGCTATGATATCAGCGGCATCCTCGATGGCGACGAGTTCCAGGTCAACTCATATACGACGAGCCACCAAATCAGGCCTTCAGTAGCTTTGGACGCCCAGGGCAATTCTGTGGTGGTCTGGAACAGCAACGGCTCGGTCGGTACGGATACCGACCAGTGGAGCATTCAGGCACAGCGTTACGACTCAACAGGTGGCACTGTGGGTGACCAGTTCCAAGTCAACTCCTACACGACGGGCAGGCAGTATGGGAGGCCTACCGTAGCTACAGACGCCGAAGGATTCTTCGTCGTGTTATGGGACAGCGTGGGATCGTACGGCTCAGACACGAGCGAGACCAGTATCCAAGGACAGCTCTACGACATCAGTGGCGCAGCCGTTGGGAATCAGTTCCAGGTCAACACCTACACAACCGGGAAGCAGGAGCTCCCCGCAGTATCTTCTTTGGACGCTTCTGGCAACTTCGTGGTGGTCTGGCAAAGTTTGGGCTCGGACGGCAGCGACTCGAGCAGCTTGAGCGTTCAGGCCCAGCGCTTCGCCACCCGTGCTGTCTTTGTCGACGGCTTCGAGTCTGGCGATACCACTTCCTGGTCGAGCACTCAGTAGCGGAGGTAGACTTGGCGACGATTGGATTCAAGCGATGGCGTTTCTTTCCAAACGGACGCGATACGTCCTACATGGTCTGGCCTTTCTGGCTACTGCGCCGCCAGACGAGGTCGTGCCGTTCGACAAGATCCTGCGCTACTTGCGAGATTACTCACAGAAGCTCACTCTTTCGCCTAGTTATATAGCGAAGATGTTCCAGGAGATCTCGCGGGCCGGATTCGCCCATGCCATACCCGGTCCCAAGGGGGGGTATCGGCTTGCCCGAGATCCTGAAGATATCTCGCTCATCGAGATCATCGAGACTCTCGATGGACCCATCCTTTCGGAGTGCTGTCTGTTATCGGTAGGACCCTGTCCGCAGACAGCGACCTGTGGCATTCGTAAGATCTTTCAGAAAGCAGAGCTCTCCTACTATCAGTTCTTCGAAAACGAAACGGTCGCCTCCCTGGCGAAGGGCATGACGTTTCCGGATCTCTCATCCGACCCGGCTAGCTCCAAGACGAAGACTTCATAGCCGAAGTCTTGCCGCGTTAGAGACCCAGGTCCGATTCAGATTTTTGAAGCACATTGTTCATTTTCTTGAACAAGGCTGGCCCGTCTCGGCACCGAGCCTCAGAATCCCCAAGGTTTACAAGGTTTAAAGGGGCGTTCGACCACCATTGAGAAGTGGTATGAGGTTTGCTTCTTAACAGGTTTCTGACTATATTACCGATATTTAAGATCGGGAATAGTGTAAATGCATCGACCCCACCCTCAACACAAGAGCTCGACCGTCACGCAGCGCCCTCGGGTTCTTGCCATCTCGCTCCGCTGCTCACTCTTTTGCATGACGCTTGGCATTGGGATTCTCAGCACCTTGATTCTCGCTGGTTGTGGACAGAGCGTTCGATCCGATTCCTCCACCGTGGTTGCCGCTACGAGTACGATCCCGGTGACGCTGTCCCTGCCTCCTGTCTCGCCTGCAGGAGGATTCACCGACGTGACCCTGGAGGCGGGAATCGACTTCGTGCACCGACTCCCCACAGCGGAGCTCGACAACATTGTCGACTCCCTCGGCTCCGGCGCAGCCTTCGCCGACCTGGATGAGGATGGCTGGCTCGATCTGATTGTGCTGGGTGGCCCACGCTCGCCTCGAGACGACGATCGGCCCGAGGATCACGCCGGGATTCGTCTGTATCGGAACCTCGAGAACGGATCCTTTCTCGATGTCACCGCTGATTCCGGCATCCCCTCCGGCACCACCGCCGTCGCCGTTGCTATTGCCGATATCGACGGCGACGGGAAACGGGACATCTATCTCTTGGACCGGGGTCCCAACCGCCTTTTCCAAAATCGGGGCGATTGGCGTTTCGAAGACGTCACTCGCAAGACCGGCGTCGGTGATGATCGATTTGGCGTCGGCGCCGCCTTCTTCGACATGGAACAAGACGGCGATCTCGACCTCTACGTGGTGAACTATCTCGACTTCGACTCCCGAGATCAGTCCTTCTTTGCGCCAGAGGGCTTCCCTGGCCCCCTGACCCACGACGCCCAGCCCGATGTGATCTACGAGAACAAGGGCGACGGCACGTTCGTCGACGTCACTTCTTCCTCTGGCATCGACCGCTCTATCGGGCGCGGCATGAGTGTGTCGGCATCGGACTTCGACGACGACGGCGATCTCGACCTCTTTGTCGCCAACGATGCGACTGCGAACTTTCTGCTCCTCAACGATGGAACGGGGCATTTCTCTGATGCGGCCCTGGAAGCCGGCGTGGCAATGGGAGAAAACGGTGAGCAAACCGGTGCGATGGCCGCCGCGATCGGCGATGTGGATGGCGACGGGCAGGCAGATCTTCTGGTTTCGGATACAGCATTCGGGGCGTTCTATCGACGCGTCGCACCTGGGCTGTTCACGGACGAGGTGATGAGTGCGGGTTTGGGAGTGCTCTGCGGGCAGTACGTCAGCTGGGGGCAGAATCTGCTCGACTACGACAACGATGGCGATCTTGATCTGTTCGTGGTCAACGGCGATCTACATCACCTGGTGGGTTGGGAGGATCTTCTGCTGCGCAACTCGGGGATCGGCTCCTACGAAGACGCCTCGTTTGAAAGCGGTCCCTATTTCGCCGACCAGCGGGTCAGCCGCAGCTCCATAACCGGCGACTACGACAACGACGGCGACGTAGATTTGTTCGTAACGACCCTAAAAGGTCGTCCATTCTTGCTCCGTAACGATCATTCGAGCGCACCCTCCTGGATTACGGTCGACCTCACAAGCCGCTCGATGCGCGATCCGTTTGGCGCCCGCGTAGAAGTGCTCGCTGACGGCAAGCGCTGGACCGCCGAGCACCGGTTTCGCACGAGCTATTTGGGACAGAGCGATCACCGGCTCCATTTTGGATTGGGACAGGCCACAGATCGTCTCGAATCGGTCCGGATCGTATGGCCCAATGGAGAATCTCAAACTCTCACCGACGTAACGGCGCGTCAGCACCTGCGCATCGAGGAGGGCACGAGTTGACTCATCCCGTCGCTTCGACGACGCTGCGGCATCTTGCCTACCTGGGAACGGTGGTGAGCCTGGTGATGGTCTTTTACGCCTGCGCCACTCCCTCCGTATCAGAACGCACGGGTTCGACCCTTGGTTTGGTGGTGACTCAGGTCCCAGACGAGGGCCCTGCCGCCTCGGTCGCGGTTGATCCCGCGGCCCGATACCCAACCGGCAGTCGCATCATCTTTGTGCCGTCGTCCGATCGACGCGATGACTACCCCGATGACTATCAAGTGCTCTCCAAAACTCTCTCGGCGGCGGGCTCGCCAGATCTCTCTCCAGACGCAGAGTCCATCGTCTTTACCGGCCGAGAAAGCGACGCCGATCGCTGGTCGATCTACGAGGCCCGCATCTGGAGCGGCAAGCTCAAGAAAATCGTAGAGATCGATGGAGATTGCATCGACCCCGCCTATCTGGCCGGCTCTCGCATCGTCTTCTCATGCAAACCGACCCGCAGTGCGGCCTCTGGTAGCAAGGCTTCTCTCGACTGGTCTCTCTACGCCGCCGACGTCGACGGCAAAAATGTCGAGCGCATCTCATTCGGTCCGGGCGCCGCCTTCGGAGCGACAGCGCTTCTGGATGGTCGGGTCCTGTTCTCCATGCGCCAGCGTAGTGGGTTGGGCAGACCCGATGAGGGAGCGATTGCACTTTTCACTTCCAACAGTGATGGCACGTTGCTGGAAGCCTTCACGGGCAGCCACTCGCAACCAGCCCTCAAGCTACGACCCCGCCAGGGCGATGGCAAGGTTTTGTTCATTGGCAAGGCAACAGGTAGCGGCCCCGCGCAGATCCAGCAGGTCGAAATGGGTCGACCCATTTCGAGCCGAATCCCCATCCCGTTCCCGTTTACTCCGTTCAGCGCCGAGCCGCTCGGCAACAGCACACTGCTCATTGCGTCGCCCGGGTACCGAGACGGGAGCAGCCAGCAGGCTTCAGGAGTCTTTCGCTGGATACCCGATGAATCAGACCCTCGGCTGGTCTTCCACCAAGCCGGCTGGCGCGAAATCGGTGCACTCTCCGCGCGCCCGACGCCGACACCAAAAAACCTACCTTCCTCGATCGACCCCACAAGCCAGGACGGGGTTCTGGTGTGCTACGACGCATCCCGGTCGGAGATCACGGATCATTCCTCTTCATCCTCACCGCGACTCGCCACCGGCGTCGCCAACACCGGCGTCCTTAAAACCGTGGTTCTCAGCACCTTGACTGCGGACAGCAAATCTAGACCCGAGGTCGAGCTCGGGCGCTCCATCATTGAAAGCGACGGATCGTTCGCGCTCACCGTACCGGCCGATATTCCGCTGCGGGTAACGACCTTGACCCCAGAGGGCACCGAGCTCGCAAGCTCCGACTGGTTCTGGGTTCGACCCGGAGAGGTGAGAGCCTGTTTCGGCTGCCATGAGAGCCGTGAAAGGGCCCCGGTCAACCGTCCAATCCAGGCTCTCTCGCACCCGGCACAAACTCTTATCGCTCCCGATGAGGTAGCAGGGCGATGAGATTCCCCCGGACCCGCGGATCGAAAGCCGCCGGCTACATCGGCCTGGCTCTAGGGCTGGCGATCGGCCTGCCTGCAACCTGGGCCGGAGCGAACGCGGCGCTCAGAACTCATATTCGGATGAAGACGGGGAAGGTTGAGAACCTAGGAGTCACTTGCTTCTATTGCCACCGCAGCCAGGATCTGCCGCCCATTCGAACCGTCGACTCGAGCTCGTCCTATCTGTCTCCCTCGGGACTCGCGGTGAGTCCGGACGGCCGGCGTCTGTTTGCCACCGCCGAAGATGGCGATCTGCTTTTGGAAATCGATCTCGACAGCGCTGAGATCACGCGTCGGATTCCGGTTCCGGGTGGCCCCCATGCGGTGGCCGTATCGAGCGACGGCAAATCCGTGGCAGTCGCGTTGAGAGACAGGGACGAGGTCGTCCTCTTCGATTCGGGCAGCTTCGAGATCTCAGACACCGTCGCGGTCGGCCGGGAACCCCTGGGGCTCGCCTTCGGACCCGAGGGAAGAAAACTCTTCGTCGCCAACGGCGGTAGTGACGATCTTCGGGCAAAAGCAATCGATCACTCGGCGAGCGACATCCGATGGAAGACCGGCACCGAGCCCTACGACGTCGCCATCTCCGGCGACGGCAGGATCGCCGCAGTCGCCAATCGTAGAGTGCTGCTGCGACCCGAACCTCTGCTGCCGGCCTCCGAGCTGACGCTGATCGACCTCTCGAGCGGTCGAGTCTCGGATCGCCGACTCCTGCTCTCGGCGCACCTGGCCGAAGGCGTGGCTCTTTCCTCAGATGCGGAGTTCGCGCTGGTCCCAGCGTTGAGGATACGCAACTACCTGCCAACGACACAGGTGGCTCGCGGTGCCCTGATGAACAGCACCCTGGTCTTTGCCGAGACCCGGGCGGGTGGCCGCACGGTGCAGTTTCCCCTGGACGAGGTCAACGCCTACTATGCCGATCCCTCTGATGTCGTCATCACTCCGGATGACCGTCTCGCCTTCGTCTCCCACGGCGGCGCCAATGTGGTTTCGGTGGTCGATCTGATCTCCCTGCGGCGATTCGTCGAGACAGCAAGCCAACATGACATTGATGAGATCGCCGACGACCTGGCGGCGTTTGCCAGCTATGTAGTCGCGCGCATTCCCACCCGCGAGAACCCTCGCGCCCTGGCCATCTCTCGGGACGGCAGCCAAGTTTTTGTCGCCGAGCGGCTGGCAGACTCGGTGGCGACCATCGATACCGCATCGCTGCAGGTATCCAGCAGGATCCATCTGAGCGGACCGACAGAGATCACCAGCCGTCGGCGCGGCGAGAGGATCTTCCACGACGCTTCGATTTCTTTTCAGGGACAGTTCTCCTGCCGATCCTGCCATCCCGACGGGCACACCGACGGTCTCAACTGGGACTTCGAGATCGATGGCATCGGTGTCAATCGCCTCGACACGCGATCGCTGCGGGGACTGCGTGGCACGGCACCCTTCAAGTGGAACGGCAAGAATCCAGATCTGGCTACCCAGTGCGGTCCGCGCTTTGCACGCGTGTTGACGCGTTCGGAGCCGTTTGCGCCGGACGACCTGCGAGATCTCGTCAACTATATGGAGTCGATCCCCCGGCCCGCTCTCCCCGCCTTCGAGAATCATGGCGAAGCCATCGAGCGCGGTCGCGAGATCTTTTTCAGAACAGAAACCGACACTGGCAGCGCTGTCGACCTTGCGGCGCGCTGCGACAACTGTCATCGCCTGCCCACCTATACCGATCGGCTGAAGGCGGATGTCGGCACCGGCGGGAGGTTCGACACCCCCCACCTGCTCGACATTCGTTCATCGGCGCCCTACCTACACGACGGCAGGGCGATGACCCTGGAGGAGATCTGGACCGTGTATAGCCCCGAGGACACCCATGGCATAACCAACGATCTAACCAAGGTTCAGCTCAACGATCTCGTCCTCTTCTTGCGGAGTCTCTAATGTGGAACGTAGTCATCAGCTGGGTC
The DNA here is from genome assembly GCA_964195975.1 of uncultured Polyangiaceae bacterium. Taxonomy (GTDB): domain Bacteria; phylum Acidobacteriota; class Thermoanaerobaculia; order Multivoradales; family JAHEKO01; genus CAXMQZ01. Next base: position 8,798 of record CAXMQZ010000018.1, read on the forward strand.
GTGCTATTGGGTGTCGCTACCGCCTCGATCGCCGGGTCTGATCCTTTCTTCTCGCGGTGGGAAACCCTGAACCAAGCCGATGGGTTGCCATCCGACAAGGTTTTGGCGGTACTGGCAACCGCAGACGCGGTATGGGCGGGTACCGATCAGGGCCTCGCCGTTGTCCGCGACAGCAAGATCGAAGTTATCGGCAGCGCTGAAGGACTTCCCTTCCCCGTGGTGACCGCGCTGGCCACGACTCCGGCCACAGGTGACCTGTGGATTGGCACGATGGGTGGCTTGGCGCGCCTGAGCGGCGGCCGTCTCGACGTTTTCACGCAGCTCAACAGCGGCCTGGCCAACGACGTGATCTATGGCGTGGCAGCGGACGACAGCGCTGTCTGGGTAGCGACCGCTTCCGGCCTGAGCCGCTACGAACTGGCGACCGACAGCTGGGAGATTTTCGATGTCACCAACACCCTGATGCACGAGCCGTGGTGCTATGCGGTGACATCGGCAAAAAACAACGTCTATGTGGCTGTCTGGGGTGGTGGGGTTCTGGTGCGTAACGGTCAAACCGGTGTCTTTCGAGAGCACCGTGATCCAGATGGAGAGATGGAGGTCGATCTCTTCCGCGACGACGGCCTCGTGCACGATGTGACTTCATCGGTCGCCGTCTCTGGCGACACCATGTGGGTCGGCACCTACTTTGGCCTGAGCCGTTACCAGGGGCGCCGCTGGGCAAGCTACAACCAGGAAGATAGCGGTCTGCCTGGTGACTTCATCAACTATTTGCGCAGTCGCGGCGAGGAGGTCTGGATCGCCACCGACCAGGGCCTCGGTTATTTCGATTCCAGAATCTGGCATGCCTGGAAAATTTTGCCAGAGGGCGGAGTCGAGCTGCGCACGACAACCACCGACGGGGAATTCAGTCTCGAGCGCCTGAGCTCGGGGCCACCCCACAACACCATCTATTCGATCGATCTCGACCGGCAAGACATCTGGCTGGCTACAGCCGCCGGATTGAGCCACGGGATCGCCAAGGCCGAGGCCACCGACAAATCCGCCTCGCGCCGCCTACTCGACAAAGGAGAACCCCAATGAGTCCTACCAGCATCAAGATTCCCCTCGAACCGGCCGTCGGAGACTCCCTGAGCCCAGACGCCATGGCCGAGATGGATCTCATGGGCTTGCTGATCGAAACCGATCAAGGCACCCATCCCATCAGCGGCATTGCGCCCGTCTCGGGACGAGAACAAGTTGTCAAACAGGCGATCAGCGCGCCAGGAGTGCTGAATGAAGCCTTCGACTATTCGCTGCCCTCCTCGTTTACCCGTGGGCTGAGAGTAGAAGTTCAGGGTGCCAGATTGCTCCTGCTCTCGGGCACAGCCAGCATCGACGACCACGGTAGGACTGTCTACCCAGGCGATTTCGAAGCTCAGTGTCTGCGCACCTATCGCAACCTGACGGTGCTTCTCGGTGCCGAAGATGCCAGTTGGCACGACGTAATTCGCACCAGTTGCTACCTGCGCGACATCGAGCGCGACTACGACACCTTCAACAGAATTCGAACGATGTTTTTCGACAAAATCGGTCTCGACCCTCTGCCTGCGAGTACTGGGATCCAGGCGAGATTGTGTCGATCGGATCTGTTGATCGAGATCGAAGCCATGGCGATGGTTCCAGCCAGAGAGGCCGAATGAAGCTCGATCGACTGGGCGCGCTCGTCGGCTTTTGCAGCCTGCTCCTGGCTGCGGCACCGGTCTGGTCCGGTTCGGCGTCGGACTCACCTCCCACTGTGCCGGAGCCGGAGCCCGAGGCAAAGGTCTACGGTGCCACGCCGGCTTCCATGATGCCCTACGGGCGCACTACCGATGCGTATAGGCACCTCTACTTGACACCCTACGAGTTCCGCGGCCCCGGAAGAGAAAAAGTGGCGCCCGCCGATCTCGATCGCATCTCGATCGGACTGCTGGCCCCGCTGGAGGAGGTCGTGGACTCCGAGCTGGGGCGCGACTTGCATGACGGTACTCTCCTCGCCTTCGAGGAAGCCAATCAGAAAGGTGGCTATCAGGGCATCCCGTTTGCTGTTGTTCCCCGCAATGACAATGCCCTCTGGGGCAGCTCGAGCAACACTCTCGTGGAGCTGGCCCACGATGAGGAGGTCTGGGCGGTGATCGGCTCGATCGATTCCAACAGCACCCACGTCGCCCTACGCGCCGCGCTCAAAACAGAAGTCCTGATCGTCAATGTCGGCAGCACCGACCCGACGGTCACCGAGACCGGCATCCCCTGGATCGTCAGATGCACGCCCGACGATCGCCAAACTGGCTACGTGATCGCACAGCTCCTGTTCGAAGAGCTCGAGATCTCGAGCGTCGCCGTCTTGCGTGCCAGCGACCGCTACGGACGCTTCGGGATCCGCGAGTTCCGAGATGCCGCTCGGCGCATGGGCCATCCGTTGTCAGTCGAAGTGCTCTTTGCACCAGGCAGCCGGAACGTTCGTGGCGAGCTCGATCGAATCGAAGCAGCCAAAGTCGAAGCGGTTGTCTTGTGGGCAAACGCCGACGACGCTGCCCGTATCGTTCTCGAGATGCGTGATCGAGGCATGACCCACCTGATCGTAGGGACGGACCGATTGACGGCTCCGCAGTTTCTCGACACCGCCGGGTCGACCGCTGAGGGCGTCATGCTGACGTCATGGATCGATCCGGGTAGAAAAGACCCGCGATGGTCGGATTTCCAGCGTCGCTTCCAGACTCGGTTCGGTCGCGAGCCGGGTACCTTTGCCGCCTACGGGTTCGATGCCGCCAATCTAGTCGTGGAGGCGGTCCATCAGGTGGGTCTGAACCGCGTTCTCATCCGTGACTATCTGATGGGGATGCGCGCCTATCGAGGTGTCGCCGGTGAGATGCTTTTCGACGCCACCTCAAACAATATCTCGCCGCCCTTCTTGGCAGAGATCAGCGGAGGACGCGTTGTCGCTCGCTAGCCTGCATTTCTCACCGGCCTCGTCGCGAGACGCCGTAGATGCTTGCAAATGCAAGGCCTGCGAGAAAGGAACCCGCAAGCGTACTCGAAGTACGCTGAGGAGCTCCGAGCGAGCGAAACGCTGCAGATGCAAGCAGATGCGGCGGCGTAGTAGAGGATTGGTGAGAAATGCAGGCTAGATTGATCCCCATCCTGATTTGTCTGGCTGCCGTCAACACTGTGGAGCTGGCTGACGTGGCACTGGCTGACGAGGCCCTGGCCAAGGAAGTCGTTCGCATCGGACTGCTGTGCGGATCGACATCGACTGGAGCGCAGTGTGTGCGGGGTGCCGAGCAGGCAGCGGCAGAGGCCAACGCCACGGGCGGGATCGATGGCAAGCCGGTCGAGCTCGTGCGTGCGAGCCCCGCTCAGCCCTGGAGAGGTTTCGCCAAGCAGACAGCGGAGTTGATCGCCCTTCCAGATCTGGTAGCCCTGGTCGGCCCAATCGATGGGGTCGAGGGTCATCTCGCGGCTCAGATCGCGACTCGCAACCGGATCCCAATCGTCGGTCTTTTCTCTGACATCAGTCTGACCAGGGCCTTCGATCCCTGGATCTTCCGGGGTGCTCCGGCCGACGACCTGCAAGCGTTGCGACTCTTGAACGGGTCGCTCATCGAGCCCCGTGGCAAGACCGTACTGGCCGTCCTACCAGCGGAGCGGGCGGGCCGGCAGCGACTTGCGGCCCTCGAGGGCGCGTGTCGGTCCCTCGGTGTCGACTTGATCCCATTGACCGCTGGCGAGCCGTTGCCGCGCGAGCGCGCCGACGCTCTTTTGCTCTGGCTCGATGCGGAGCCGGCGCGGCGCTATCTAGCCCAAGTCGACCCAGCCCTGCTGCCACCAATCGTGGCCGGACCGTTCTGGCTCGACGATCCGACCTTTCTAGCCGAACCGCCAATTTTCGCCGGTTCGATCACCCTACCTCTATTGCGTTCCTTATCTGCACCAAGCCCCTATCGGGCCCTGGCCTACGACATGGTGCGGTTGGTCCTCAACGCAGTCCGACAGGTAGGGACCGAGCCTGACCGAGTTCGAGACGCTCTCGCCGGCGCGCCTCTCACGACAGGGCAATCAGGCACGTTCGCCTTTGACGAGCGAGGCGACCGGCGAGAAGAGCTCCGAATCGCAATCTTCAAACATGGTGTCCCCACTTCCCCAGTTGCAAATCTCGACTCGGGGGGGAGGCAATGATGACGACAGCTACGATCCTCGAAGAAACCACGACCACCAAAGACAGGCTCGACCTCAGTATCTCGCGCCACGCCTGGCAGGGATACGGCGACCCGCTCACCACCCACCGCGTCAAGGTTAGAGACGTCGAGATCGGAGGAGAGCAGCCGGTGATCATCGCTGGTCCATGCGCCGTAGAGTCCTTCGAACAGACCCTGAGCACGGCCCAAATAGTCGCAAAGGCGGGCGGGCGGCTCCTTCGAGGAGGTGTGTTCAAGCCGCGAACAAACCCTCACTCGTTTCAAGGTCTGGGGCTCTATGGTCTCGAGATCTTGCGCGAAGTCCGAGAGCAGACAGGACTCGGCATCGTGAGCGAGGTCATGGATCCAAGACTAGTGGAGGATGCCTGCGACTATGTCGACATGATCCAGATCGGTTCGCGTTCGATGCAAAACTTCCCGCTACTAAGGGAGGTGGGACGAACGCAAACGCCCATTCTGCTCAAGCGCGGCTGGAGTGCGACGCTGGAGGAGTGGCTCTGCGCGGCGGAGTACATTGCGATGGAAGGCAACTGCAACATCGTCCTCTGCGAACGGGGAATCCGCGCTTCTTGCCATTGGAGCTATGCGCGCAACATCTTGGACCTAAACGTCATCGAGCCGCTACGCCGTGCCACGGCACTGCCGGTCATCGTCGATCCCTCGCATACGACCGGTCAGTGGAGTCTGGTCGAGGCCCTGAGCCGTGCCGCACTTGCCGCTGGCGCGCATGGTCTCCTCGTCGAGGTGAAACCTCCAACGGTCGACCGTGAGCAGCTGCAATGCGATGGTGGCCAAGGCATTCCGGAAGACATCCTGGAGTCGATCACCGCAGCGGCGAGAACAATGACAGTCCCCGCACCTTATTGATACGCGCTTGATAGGCCTTGGCGATCATCGATCCTTTACACCGAGGATCTCAGCGATAGGCAAGAGTACGGAACGATCAGAGTCGTCAATCCGTTTCTCGACAAGGGAATCAGCTAGATGGCAGATCTACTCTGGACAGCGCTCCAGGGATACTGCTCCTGAACTGCGACAAGTGATGGGTTAGCATCTGATGCATGCGAACCACCCTGAACATTGCGGATGATGTCCTCTATGCGGTCAAGGAGCGGGCTCGACGCGAGAAACGCAGTGCTGGGGAGGTACTTTCGGAGCTTGCCCGCGAGGCTCTGACCACCGGGCCCAGTGGCGGCGCGATCGGCGAAGATGAGAGCTTTTATGATTTCAAGCCCTTCCCGCACCGCGGTCCGGCGGTGTCGAACGCGCTAATTGAAGAGTTGCTGGATGATGACCCCCAGTAAGACGAGATCGAACGATGCGGGCACTACTCGACATCAACGTACTTCTGGCCCTGTTTGACGCCGATCATGTCGATCACACCCGCACCCGCGAATGGCTCGTGGCGGAGATCGCTCACGGCTGGGCCTCGTGCGCGATCACACAGAACGGTTTTCTACGAGTCATCAGTCAGCCCCGCTATCCGAGCCCGGTTCCGGTCGCCCGGGCTGCAGAGCGGGCTGCCCCCTTTTCTACCTGCGGATCTACCACAGCTCGCCCGGTGCGCGGTAGGCAAAGCGCACGGTTCGGGTCTGGGTTACGAGCTCGGGGTCGTTCGGGCCGCGGTAGCCCTCGATGACGGCTGTGACTCGTAGCACGTGTGAATAGCGCACACCGTAGAAGTTGTCAGGCTGGCCACGTCTCTTCACCGCCCTTTTGAGCTTCTTGAAATCCTTCTGCCGGGTGAAGTAGAGGATCGAAGTGTTGTAGTTCTCCAGCAGACCTGCGAATTCCGGCTCATCGAAATCTGGATGATATCCACGGATGGAGACGATCTTTTTGTTCAGCTGCACCTCCCTGCCCCGGTACAGTGTCAGCCTCATGGGTCGATTTTTGTAGCCCTTGAGGGTCGTCAAAAACATGACATGGCGGCCCAGGTAGGGTTCTGACGCCTTGACCTTCAAGTACTCCATGCCGATAACACTGTCAGTCGGGGGCAAAACCTCTACCGGCGCCTTGTAGTTGCCATCAGCTAGGCGTCTGCCGCCATAGACCATCTTGTCCTTGAGCCAACTCGTATCCCAGACAAAATTCGTGGGATCCCAGAAGTACTCCAAGCGATACCTAGGGCTCACATACGACATGAAGTCTTCGATCCACCCCGTATGGTAATAGCCGAAGATGTGGCCAAACTCGTGGATGAGTCTGCGGACCACGCGGTCGTAGATTCCCTCCTGAAATGAATTCCCCGACAAAACAACGTCACCGCCCCGATAGGTCAAGGTCTCGTAGTCCCAATAGGACATGGCCAACCCAAACGATGCCCCTACCCAATCCTCGGGTAGGCCCAGGTCTTCGGGATGTGTATAGATCATGTTGACCCCGTCGTCCATGAGCTCGCGAAATATGGCGCCCTCACGATAGTCCGGGTCGATGACTTCCGCCATAATGCGGAGTTTGGGCTTTTTCTTCTTGACTGGCCGCAACGGATTGATCAGACGGCGGGTAATCTCGTTGAGGTAAGCACGGTGCTCATCGGCATAAGAGTTGAGGTGAAAGTCGAGAGTTTCAAGCTCCAAGGGGAGGCGCCGGGTCACCCATGGAGTCAAGCCGCCTCTTGATGACTTGGCTTGGGCCGAGAAGGTCTCCTTTATGAGCCCTGGGATCTCTTCGGCCTTTCTCGCGAAGACTTCGCCAGTGGCGAGATCTCGCACCAGAAAGCGCTCGATCGTACGCTCGTCGTCGAAACAGAGAGTCTGCGTACCAACGATCTTCAGGTCCTGGTCAGCCCCCATCGGTGCGCTGGAGAGTCCCGCAAAGATAAAGACCTGCGCCATCAATGACAATGATGGGTGCCGTGTTTGTGCCAACATCATCTACCCTCCCCTGGCTGTCAGAGGGGGTCAAAGCCCCAAATTCCTTCGCGGCTGAGGTGTGGATGTTGCTCGATGTCAGATACACTGCCAGTCATAATTCCAATGGGCTCTTTCAATAGACACGTCCAACGGGCAGTATCAATGGAACGCGGCAATGCCTTGCCGTAGCACACTGAGCTTCGAGCCATGATCGGCACCACCATCTCGCACTACAAGATTCTCTCCAGGCTGGGGATGGGAGGGATGGGCGAGGTCTACGAAGCCGAAGACCTCAATCTGAAGCGACGAGTGGCGATCAAGGTCCTGCCACCGGGGATGACCGACAGTGTCGAACGGTTGCAACGGTTTCAACGCGAAGCCGAAGCGGTGGCGGCGCTGAACCATCCCAACATCTGCACCATCCACGATATCGGTGAGCACGAGGGATCACCCTTCCTGGTGATGGAGCTTCTCAAGGGCCAAACACTCAAGGCGCTGATCACCGGTGCGCCGCTCGAGCCCGATCGGGTCGTGGAGCTCGCCATCCAAATTATCGACGCACTCGACTCGGCCCACGCCGAGGGGATCGTGCACCGCGACCTCAAGCCGGCCAACCTGTTTATCACCGACCGGGGCTACGCCAAGATTCTCGATTTTGGTCTCGCCAAGCTGACCGAAGGGCGGGCGGAGTCCAGTTCGGGCATGCCGACGGCTGCCGTGGTCGATGAGAGTCTGACCAGCCCCGGGGCGACCGTCGGCACCGTGGCCTATATGTCTCCAGAGCAGGTGCGCGGACAAGAGCTCGACACCCGGACCGATCTTTTCTCCTTCGGCGTCGTGCTCTATGAGATGTCGACTGGAAAGCAGCCCTTTGGCGGCGCTACAACAGGTGTCATCTTCAGCGAGATCCTCAACGGGGGCTATATCGCTCCGGTGCGGCTGAACCCGGTGCTGCCCGATGAGATCGAGCGGATGATCGGCAAGCTGCTCGAGAAAGATCGTGATATCCGCTATCAGACCGCCCGCGATCTGCTCGCCGATCTGAAACGTCTGCGCCGCGATACCGGCTCGGGACACTCGGTCGTCACCGGTGGGCAGCCTGTCACCCCGTCCACTGGTCACTCCACTGGCCAAGCTACATCGGCCCCACCGTCGGCTCCGAGTCCGGTACTGCCCCCCGTACAACCAACAACAGAACAGCCGACTGCCGAGCAACCGATCCCCCTTCAACCAACAACGACGCAGCCAACACCCGTACAGCCGGCTCCCCCACCGCCACCATCGGGGCCCATGCTCGCGGCTCCCAATCAAGCGCCGCCCAGTCAGGTTTCGAGCGGCCAAGTTTCTAGCGGCTCCGTTCCAACGATGGACAGCACCGGCTCGGGCCAGGTCTCTGGCCAGGTCGTTGTCGTGCAGAAAGACAGCGGCAAGGCTCCCTGGTGGGTCGCCGGAATTGCCGTGGTGGGGCTGATTCTCCTAGCGGCGTTGTGGATGCTGCGTCCGACTCGACAGGCGGGAGACTCGCCGCAAACCGGAGCCCCGGTGGCCGCAGCTTCGGGAACGGCCGCCGAGACCGCCTCAGCCACCGACACCGCGGCTTCCCTACGAAAGATGATCGTCGTCATCCCGTTTGAAAATCTCGGTGCCGCCGATGACGAGTATTTTGCCACCGGGATGACCGAGGAGATCACCAGCCGGTTGGCCTCGGTCAGCGGTCTTGGTGTGATCTCACGCAACAGCGCCGCCCAATACGCCGGTGGCGGCACTCCCATCAAGCAGATCGGCGAGGAGCTGGGCGTCGACTACGTCCTTCAGGGCACGGTCCGGTGGGCGGGCGGTGACGGCTCCAGTCGAGTCCGCATCACTCCGCAGCTTATCGACGTCAGCGACGACACCCAGGTCTGGTCGGAGAGCTACGACCGGGTGGTCGAAGACATCTTCGAGGTGCAATCGGATATCGCCAGCCAGGTCATCGGGCAGCTCGACGTCGCCCTTCTCGGCAGCGAGCAGCAGGCGCTCGAGGCTCGCCCGACCGAGAACTTGGAAGCCTACAAAACCTACCTTCGTGGTTGGGAGTACTGGACTCACCCCGATTTGAGCCAGCGAAATTTCCAGGTCGCAACACAGATGTTTCAGCGCGCGGTCGAGCTCGACCCGGGGTTTGCACTGGCCCATGCCTATCTGTCCCTGGGCCACTCGCGGGTCTACTGGTTCGGCGCCGACAGCAGCCCGAAACGATTGGTTCAGGCCAGGGCGGCTGCCGATCGAGCCCTCCAGATCGACCCCAATCTGGGTCAAGGCCATATGGCTCTCGGGTATGTCCACTACTACGGTTCGCGCGATTATGAAAAAGCACTGGCCGAGTTTCAGCAGGGCGAGCAACTCCTTCCCGGTGATGCCGAGGCCGTCGGCGCTATCGGATTTATCCGACGTCGCCAGGGCAATTTCGAAGGTGCTACAGCGAGCTTCAAACGGGCTCTGGAGCTCGATCCTCGAGCTGCCGGTATGGCCGACAACGTGGCCACTGCTTTAGGTCGGCTGCGTCGGCACGAGGAAGCCGATCGTTACTACGATCGCTCGCTCTCGATCCTCCCCGATCAGATCGCCGCCCATGTCGGCAAGGCCATGAACCTCTGGGCCTGGAAAGGGGATACGGAAGCTGCACGCATCATCATGGAACGGATGCCCGAGCATCAAAGCACTGCGGCGGTGGTTGCTTGGTACCAATTCGAAATCGCGACCCGAGAGTTCGAGTCAATTTTGGCCAGACTCGAAGCGGCGCCGTTCGAGTTCTTCGATACCAGCACGATCCAAGTTTTGCCCAAGCCTCTCAACACCGGTCGTGTTTTGAAGCTGATGGGGCGCCGGGAGGAGGCAAGGGCTGAGTTCCTCGAAGCGCTACCCCATATGGAGCGCTATGCTCGCGAAGCGCCCGATGATGCGTTCTCCCATACGGGTCTGGCCAGAGTGCTATCCGGTCTCGATCGACACGACGAAGCCATCGCCGAGATCGAAATCGCCATGGAGCTGCTACCGCTGGAAAAAGACGCCCTGTACGCACCGCAGATCATCAACTGGCGAGCGGAAATCTACGCCGATGCCGGACAACCCGATGCGGCTCTGGATAGCATCGAAGAGCTGCTGTCGATTCCCCACTTCTTTACAACAACCAGTCTCCGATTGCACCCCAACTGGGATTCGCTCCGCGATCATCCCCGCTACAAAGAAATTCTCCAGAAGTACCAGTGATTCCTACGCCGTTGAATTCGAACCATACTCTTGTACGAGTCGCGTGAATCCGGGCTGCTCCCAAAGTGGCTGCCAGCGTGGATCGAGCTCGAGCCAGGGGATGGATACCACTCCCGGCACTGCCAGAATCGAATCGAGCTCTTCTAGGGCGGTCTCATAATCACCGAGCTTGGTGTGTACCAGGGCGGAGACCTGCAAAACGGATGCCCCGAAGTAGGGATCGGTCTCGAACGGGATCAGCTCTTTTAGCTTGGTGATGATTCGCTTGGCGTCGTCGGCACGGTCCAAACCGGCATAGGTCACAGCCAGCGCTTGCAAGAGACCTTGGGCTTTGGGAGCAGACCTCGTCATCGATTCGAGTCTCTGTCGCGCCAGCTCGTAGGCTTGTCTGGCTCCGTCTCGATCGCCCATCTGCTCGAGAGCCTGCGCCTTCAAGAGCTCCCTGGGCGATGTGAAGATGGCAGACGTCAGCAGCTGGTCACCGGCAACCGCATCCAGCCCGTCGATTGCTGCTTCATAGTCTCCCTCGTAGAACCTCTGCCAGAACCAACCCCATTGGATGTTCGGGCTGGGCTCTTCGGGCGGCAGGGTTTCAAGCGCGGCCCGCGCACTTGGCAAGTCGGCCTGCCAGAGCCAATACACCCAGGCTTTGCGCATGTAGGTGTTGTTCCATTCAGGACCCAGCTCGATCGAGCGATCGTATAGCTCGAGCGCCTCGGGATAATGACGCATCCAGTGATGAATAGCGGCGACCCGTATGACTACTTCGACGTTCTGGGGAAACAGCTCGGCTGCTTTTTTGGATGTCTCGAGAGCCCGGTCCCATTCACCCATACGGCGGTAGATCCGGCCGAGTGAGAAATAGATCTCCCACCGGTCGACCAGTTCTGCGGCCTGTCTCAGAAGTGGCAAAGCCGCCTCATAATCGCGCTCGACCTGGGTCAGAAACTTGCCCTCGGCCTCGAGAGCGAGCCACGAACCCGGGGCCAGCGCCTTCACCTGTTCGAGGGTGCGTAAAGCTTCGAGCCGGTCCTCTTCTGCGTGCTCGGGACAGTGGGCGAAAGCGGCGGAATGCGCACGCGATGTGTTGGCCCAGGCCTCGACAAAGCCAGGGTCGAGCTCGGTGGCCCGATGCAGATAGCCAATGCGGCCTCGAATCTGGGAACAACCCACGGAGTCCGCTGCAAAAATCCCCCGCAGATAGGCCTGATAGGCCTCGGGGTTGTCGGTCGGTCTCGCCTCCAGGGCTTCGCGCTCGGGATCGAGAAGGGCCGCGTTTAGCTCCCGCACCACATTGAGGGCGATCTCGGTTTGAATCTCGAAGATGTCATCGATCGAGCGGTCGTAGACCTCCGCCCATAGATGTGTTTCATCTTCCACTCGGATCAGCTTGGGGCTGATGCGTACCCGGCTAGCGCCCTCGCCGGAGGAGGCCCAGCGGACACTGCCGGTGAGGATGTAGTCGACACCGAGGTCCTGTCCGATCGCCCGCGCCCGTACCTGGTCCTCATAGGGCGAATCGCTTCCGGTCGAAACAACGCCGAGACCCTTCACCGAGGCCAGTCGACTGAGAATCTCATCGCTGATCCCAGCGGCAAAAAACTCGTCTTCTGCGGCTCCCAGGTTTCTGAGCGGTAACACCGCGATCATCTTGCGATCGCTCTTCGCAGTCGAAGGACCAGGATCTGAGGAATCAAGTTCTGGTGACTCGGTCTGAACCGCCACGGCTTCTTTTGCATCTCTACTTGACGCAAACCACCAGGCAGCAAACCACCAGACAGCGAGGACAAGAACTGCGATCGCTACGACTCCGGCGGCGATGGCTGGTATCTTTGACCGGGTCTCCGGCGCCGTCGCCGCTCCCACCTGTGATCTCCTGGTGGAGTCGCTGCTGATCTCCTCCCTTAGCCGACGCAAACCGTTGTAAACATCGCGCGACGACTGCGTGCGATCGTCCGGGCTCTTCTCGAGACATGCGCTCACGACGCGGTCGAGCTGCCTTGGCAGATCGGGTCGTGCCTCGACAAGTGGCGGTGGCTGAGACATCAGGATCGCGCCCATCACCGCGGCAGCGCTGTCGCCTCTGAACGGTCGCTCACCGGCTGCCATCTCGTACAGCACGACACCAAGCGAAAAGATGTCGGTGCGATGGTCGAGCGCCTTGCCCTCGGCCTGCTCGGGCGACATATACGAGGTGGTGCCCATCACCACACCTTTGCCAGTCAGTCCCTCAGTAGGTAGCTGCGTCGCACCAAGATCGGCCTCCTCCTGGAACTTGGCCAATCCGAAATCGAGGACCTTGACGTGCCCTTCGTCCGTCACCATGACATTTGCCGGTTTGAGGTCGCGGTGCGTGATGCCTTTCGCATGGGCCGCCGAGATCGCTCCGGCCAAAGGCACCGCGATTTCGAGAAAGCGATCCAAATCGAGCCCACCACCTTCAATCAGATGATCGAGGCTTTGACCTTCGACCTTTTCCATGGTGAGGAAGTGAATAGGGGGACCTGTACCTGTTACGTGTCCCCCTTCCGGCACCGCCTGCTCAACAGAGTAGATCGTCACGATATTGGGGTGGTTCAGCGCGGCGACGGCTCGGGCCTCACGCCGAAATCGCTCCAGGCGCTCCGGGTCGTCGGCCAGCTCGCCCGGCAGCACCTTGATCGCCACCTCACGGCCGAGCTTCGTGTCCTCGGCCAGATACACCTCGCCCATTCCGCCCTCGCCGAGCTTGGCGGTGATCTTGTAGTGCGCCAGCTTCTTACCTATCAAGTTTCGACGGACCCCGTTCAAAGTACCCCGTTCAAACTAATGAGCAGAGGTCATTCTACAGCCCGTGGTCCAACCAGTCCGACAGTGGAGCGGCGGCCAGAGCCGCTCGCACTCGCTGTTGCCCTGTAAGATCAAGCCTGAAGAACAAGCCTCAAGAATACGGAGAATCGATATGGAGAAAAGACGCTTTCTAATTACCGGTGGCAGTCAAGGCATCGGCGCGGCAATCGTCCAGGCGGCGCGCTCCGCCGGGGACGAGGTCGTCTTCACCGGTCGCAACCAGGAGCTGATCGACACGGTGGCGGCAGAGACCGGGGCCCATGGCCTCCATGCCGATGTCTCGGTCGCCGACGACAACGGCCGCGCAGTCGAGGTCTGCCTCGAGCGGATGGGCGGTATCGATGTCCTGGTCAATAACGCCGGTTACGGGGTCTTTGCCCCTATCGGCGAGCTCGACGTCGACGCGATGAAGACCATGTTCGACACCAACGTCTTCGGCCTGGTCGATCTGACCAACCGGGTCGTACCGCTGATGAAGGCCCAGGGGCAGGGCGACATCGTCAACATCGCCTCGACCTCGGGGATCAAGGGACACGCCAACGGCACCGCCTATTCAGCCAGCAAGTGGGCCGTGCGCGGCATCAGCCAGTGCTGGCAAGCGGAGCTCAGACCGCACGACATCCGCGTCATCAGTGTCTGCCCCTCCGAGGTCCAGACCGCCTGGGGAGGCAAGGTCGGGCGCAACAACCCGAACAAACTCTATGCCTCCGACATCGCCGACACCATCCTGGCCGCGCTCTCGGCCCATCGCCGCGCCCTCTGGCCCGAGCTTGCCGTGTTTGCGACGAATCCGTGGAAGGAAGAGTGACTCAACCGATCATCCCCTTCTCTTCCCACCTGCTCCAGGACATGGTGGGCACGGCCGAGATGCGCGCCATCTGGGTCGAGCACGAACTCATCGAGAACTGGATGAGGGTCGAGCGCGCCATCACCGAATCGCAGGCGGAGCTAGGCATGATTCCGGCCGAGGCGGCCGAGAAGATCCTGCAGTGTCTCTCGCCCGAGGTGATCACGCCCGAGCTGATTGCCACCAAGCAGACCGAGGTCGGTCATCTGCTTGTCGCCTTTCTGCACGCCTTTCGAGAAGTCTGTGGCCCAGCCGGCGAGCACTTCCACCTGGGGCCGACGACACAGGACATTCTCGATACGGGTCTCACCCTCCAGATACGCGAGGCCCATCTTTGGACTCAGCGATCGGCGCTCGAGCTCGAAGAGGCGCTCTGTGACCAGGCACTGCGACACCGTGACACCGTGATGATGGGTCGGACGCATCAGCAGCACGCGGTTCCGACCACGCTCGGGTTTCTGATGGCCGGCTGGGCGGCGGAAATGCGAGACCACATCGAGCGGGCCCGCGAAGCCGAGAGCCGTTGGCAGATAGCCAACCTCACAGGGGCTACCGGAGCCCACAATGCTTTTGTCGAGCTGGCCGGTGAAGAGGCAGCTCTTGCGCTACAAGATCGGGTGGCGGAGCGACTCGGACTGGCGGTGCCCGATATCAGTCCCCACCCCCGTCTAGACCGGTTCGCCGAGGTCACCGGCCATCTGGCTGGGCTTTGTGCCGCTCTCGCCAAGATCGGTCTCGATCTTCGTGCGCTCCAGCGCACCGAGGTCGGCGAGCTGGCAGAGCCTCACCACGACGCCCAACACTTCTCGAGCACCATGCCCAACAAGAAGAACCCGGAGAGCTCCGAGCAGGTGGATGGTCTCGCCAGGATCTGCTCGGCCCTGGCAACGGCAATGCGGGAGGTGCGGATGGCCGACATTCGAGACGCAACCCGCTTGCCGGTGGAGTTTGTCTCCCTTCCCCAGTGCTATCTGGTGACCTCGCGCGCGCTGACCACGACGATCCGAAACATCCGCGGCCTCGAGGTCAACGCCGATCAAATGCTTCACAATCTCGACCATCCCAACGCCCTGGGAGAGGCTGCCGCCGAGCGCATCATGATCGAGCTCTACAAGCGCACCGGTAGAAAGCAAGAGGCTCACGGTCAGCTCCATCGTTGCATGCAGAGGGCGCGAGCCGAGGAGCGACCGCTGCGTGAGATCGTGTTGGAAGACGAGGAGATCGGCGCCATTCTGGAGCCATCGGACCTGGATCGATTGTGCGATCTCGCAACCTACACCGGCACCGCTGCGCGCCAAATGAGCCGCACGCTCGAGCGCCTGCAGGCAAGACGGGCCGACGACCTGAAGCGGTACGCCTTGAAACAAAGCGCCAAGGACGCCACTGATTGACCCAGTCGGCGACCGGGGCCGTCGTGATCGGCGGGTATGTCAATGCTCTCGACGCCGCCCGGGCTTTGGGTGGGCCAGATCGGCTAGGTGCGCCAGGTGGGCTGGGCCTGCCGGTGGCAGTGATCGTTACCCATCCCTTCGATATCGCCCATCGCTCGCGCTGGGTCTGCGAGACGCGCCGCCTGCTCACACTTCATGAGGATCCGGACAGCCTGGTGGCTCTGCTGGAGTCAGAAGCGGTTCGCTGGCGAGGGCGGCTGCTGATTCCCGCCAGCGACGACGCCCTCGAGGTGGTGTCGCGTCACCGAGAGCACCTGCGCCGCTGGTACCACGTGGCCGCGCCGCCCTGGGAGGTGGCGCGTCAGCTGCTCAAAAAGGATCGTTTCTACGCAGCAGCTCGCCGGGTCGGAGTGCCTCTGCCAAAGTGCTACGGCACCGCCAGTCGGGCGGCGATCGAGCAGAACGATCTCCCCTTTCCGCTGCTGGTCAAACCGGTCGAGAGCTACGGCTTCGTTGCGCAGTTCGGTTGCAAGCTCTTCGTTGCGACCGATCGCCAGGAGTTGCGCGGCCAGGTCGACAAGATCGACGCTGCGGGGCTGCGCTGTGAGCTCTACGATTGGATACCAGGTGCCGACGAGCAGTCCTACGGCTATACCGTCTACATCGACGCTCGGGGTGAACCGGTGGGCGGCATCACCTCGCACAAAATCCGTCGATCACCACCTTTTTTTGGGGTGGGTCGAGTGGCCGAGATCATCGACGGTGATTTCTTACGTGAGCCGACGGTCGAGATTCTTCGCAGCATTGGCTTTCACGGCATGGCCAGCGCCGATTTCAAGCTCGACCCACGCGACGGCACCTATCGCGTGCTCGAGATCAACGGACGCCTGTCGATGATGCATGGCCCCGCACGGCGAGCGGGGTTCAACTACCCGGCGATGGCATGGCAGGACATCGCACTCGGCCAGCGGGTAGAGGTCCGGCCCAACGGCTGGCGAGGAACGTGGATCCACCTCCACAGCGATCTGCTTTGCGGTCTTCTGTTTCGACATCTGGAGCAACAGACATGGGACCGGTTCTGGAAACCCTACCGGCGCCCCCACTCCTTTGCAGTCTGGTCCCGTAGCGATCCGCAGCCCTTCCTGGCCCAGTGGGCCCACTCTGCGGCGCAGGCGGCTGCACTGCCATTTCGCCCCTCTTCTCGTCGTGCGTTGAAAGGGCGGGCTCAGCCGATGCCTTCCGTCTGATGGGTAGCTGGATGGTCACCTAGAAAGACCGCCTGCCTTCTTGATAGGCTGGGGGTAGGAACACGAAAAAGACTGGAACCGGGCGAGCGTAGAGTCACTGCGAATCGTTCGCCAGAATGGAGTGCGCGATGAAAAGTCCTGCAGCCACACTCTTCTTGTTGTTTCCCATGGTCTTGTTGTTTTCCATGGTTGGAGCCACGGCTTGGAGCCAGGAGCCGGTGCCTTTGGGCGACCAGTTCCAGGTCAACACCTACACGACGAGCAATCAGTTGCGTCCGTCGGTAGGGGTCGACGCCGACGGTAACTTTATCGTGGCCTGGGAGAGCTATGTCTCGAGCGGTACGGACAACGATTCCACGGGCATCCAGGGGCAGCGCTACGATACGGTTGGGGCTGCGATAGGTGGCGAGTTCCAGGTCAACACCTACACGACGAGCTCTCAGCGCTATTCGTCGGTAGGGGTCGACGCCGACGGTGACTTCATCGTGGTCTGGGCGAGTTTGGGATCGAGCGGTACGGACATTTCGAATTTCAGCATCTTGGGTCAGCGATTCGATGCGGCCGGGACTGCGATAGGTGACGAGTTCCAGATCAACTCCTTCACGACGGACCTACAGTCCGATCCCTCGGTAGCCCTCAGCGCCAACGGCAGCTTCGTCGTGGTTTGGGACAGCTATGGCTCGAGTGATACGGACACTTCGGCCCGAAGTATCCAGGGTCAACGATTCGATGCGGCCGGGACTGCGGTAGGTGGCGAGTTCCAGATCAACTCCTTCACCACAAGTGCTCAGCAGAATCCCTGGGTAGGGGTCGATGCCAACGGTAACTTTGTCGTGGTTTGGGACAGTATGGGTTCGAGTGGCACGGATTCTTCGAGCGTAAGCATTCAGGGCCAGCGCTTCAATGCGGCTGGGGCCGCGATAGATGGTGAGTTTCAGGTCAACACCGACACGACCTACCAGCAGAAGTTTCCCTCGGTAGCGGTAAAGGCCGACGGTAACTTCGTCGTGGTTTGGGAGAGCAATGGCTCGAGCGGCAAGGACAGCGGCAGCTTCAGCATCCAGGGTCAGGTCTTCGATGCGGCTGGGGCTGCGATAGGTGGCGAGTTCCAGGTCAACACCTACACGACAGGCACTCAGTTCGAATCGTCTGTAGGCGTCGACGCCGACGGTAACTTCGTCGTGGTTTGGAGCAGCGCCGGCTCGAGCGGTACGGACAGTAACGGATTCAGTGCCCAGGGTCAGCGCTTCGATGCGGCTGGGGCTGCGATAGGTGGCGAATTCCAGGTCAACACCTTCACGACGAGCTCTCAGCGCTATTCGTCGGTAGGGGTCCACACAGACGGTGACTTCATCGTGGTCTGGCAGAGCAATGGCTCGAGCGG
>CAXMQZ010000019.1:0-6323 GCA_964195975.1 uncultured Polyangiaceae bacterium
GAGCGAGTCGGCTACCGGCAAACAGTTCGTGCGCACGTGGCTGCATGCAGAGCACTTGATCGTGGATGGCCAGAAGATGTCGAAGTCGCTCGACAACTTCTACACTCTGAGCGATTTGGTAGAAAAGGGGGCGAGCCTTCGAGCGATTCGCTATCTGATGATGTCGGTGCACTACCGCAAGAAGCTCAACTTCACCTTCGAAGGTCTCGATGATGCTGCGGCTGCGCTCAAGCGACTCGATGAAATGCGTTTTCGACTCGATTACGCTACCGAGCGCCAGGATCTGCCGTCAGCCGTCGAGGATCCGGCCGCCAGGTTGATCGATCAGTTCACTGCCGCGCTTGTCGAAGATCTGAATATCTCCGAAGCTCTAGCCGCGGTCTTCGGCTTTGTCCGAGAGGTCAACACTGCGATCGACAGCGAGTCGTTGGCGCCAGGCGATCGAGACCGCGCCCTGGCCGCTCTCGCTCGTGTCGATCAGGTCCTGGGAGTGCTCGAACCGACTCCCTGGGAGAGCGAAACAGACAGTTCGGGTCTGTCCGATGAGGAGATCGACCAGTTGGTCACTGAGCGTCGCGAAGCTCGTGCAGCGAAGGATTTTGCCCGCGCCGATGAGATTCGAGATCAGCTGATCGAGGCGGGAATCGTGCTCGAAGATACCCAGCAAGGCACACGTTGGAAACGACAATAGTCTTGACCCCCTTCGACGATTTTCAACGGCACAGACACACTCACGGCAGGGGTTCATCAGCCGAGAACGACGGTGTTGGCTGGCTCGAGACTCAGGGCTATTTGATCCTCGAGCGCAATGTGCGACTTGCTGCGGGCGAGATCGATGTGATCGCTCTGGAGGGCGATACGCTCTGTTTTGTCGAGATCAAGGCGCGCTCGAGTCGCAAGTGGGGCGGTGCGAGCTTTGCGGTGGGAGCCACCAAACAGCGCCAACTGGCTCGACTCGCAAGTCTCTATCTGATGCGGCGTCCTCATCGGGGCCCGTGCCGTTTTGATGTGCTGGCGATGGACGGCGGTGGGGAGGGATGGACCTACACGTTGTTCCGTAATGCCTTCGAGGTGGGGTAGAGTGGGCTGGCCTTGACAGCTTCCCACCCCCTCAATATCCTTCTTAGCCGCGAGCGGGAATAGCTCAGTGGTAGAGCACAACCTTGCCAAGGTTGGGGTCGCGGGTTCAAATCCCGTTTCCCGCTCCAGTTTTCAACCTGTTCTTTGGAGTCGGAGGGCAGGTTTCGCGCCTCGATCCTCCACCGTAGACCGCCGCGCAAGCGGTGTAGCTCCCCGAAGGCGACGTAGCCAAGTGGTAAGGCAAGGGTCTGCAAAACCCTCATTCGTCGGTTCGATTCCGACCGTCGCCTCCAAATCAACATTTCAGCTTGAAGGTAATTGCCGCAGCTGCGCCGGCGTTGCTTGCTGTGGGGTCGGGCTAAGTCTTCTCGTGCTTCACGAAACCTATGGTCTGGAGGGTAAATTTGCCGTCTTCAATGGCGAAGGTGTCTGTGGCGAAGTCGTAGATCACGCTTTCGCTCTCAGCATTCCACACGATATACACGTTGCTGGCGAGAACAATACATTCCGTTAGTTCGAATGCACAGTTTTCGGGTAGCTCGGTAAAGAGCCCTGAATAGAAGGTCCGAACCCCTTCCAGACCGCGAAAGGTCTTTCCGTTCGCGATCAATAAGGAGTTCTCGTCGTAGTCCTCCAGAACCATGGACAGATCTCGAGCGACGAAACCTTCTACGTGGTGATCCCAGATTTCTTGAGTGCTTGCCATGTAGGACTATCCTCCATAGGTCGTTCTGCCAATATGCGTATTCTGTCACGGGTTATCCGAGCGAGGTCCTGGGTCAACCTTGGCGCAGTAGACCCGCAGGCCGGTGGTAGCCAGGCAAGAAAAGGTCGGGCGCGTCGGGCATGAGCGCCCCCGAGAATCCTGGTGTAGACTTCTCACAGATTTTCTAGTCTCAGATTTAGCTAGGAAGGAATACGAAACTCGTCGCGGCAGGGCACTTGGCGGGTTTTCGAAGGGTTCGACGTTTATTAGATTGAGGCATACTGGATATGACTCGGTTTCAACGAGCACGATTTTGGACCTGGGCTTCCCCTTGCGACGTCGCGAAGAAGCCCGCGCCACTAGTTTTGTTCTTCTTGTGGGTGATCTTGGCGAGCCCGAGCCTACTCCTCGCTCAACCACCAATCGGACCGGAGTTTCAGGTCAATACTTATACCACCGCCTACCAGGGTGGAACAGGCTCATCAATTTCCAGGCCCAGCAGGCAGAAAGACGTGGCGTTTGGTAAAGACCAAGGCTTCGTCGTGGTTTGGCAGGATATGGGCTCCACAGATACCGGCAATATCAATGGTCAAGACGGTGCCCTTGGAGGGATAGTCGGTCAGCGTTTCACCGGTGCGGGAGCAAGGGTCGGGGACGAGTTCCAAGTGAACACGGTCACGGCCGGGGATCAGGGCAATCCGGCGATTGACATGAACAGCGCAGGCGAATTTGTTGTGGTCTGGTCGAGTTATCTCAGAGTTGGCTATAACTACACCTGGGGTATCCACGGGCAGCGGTTTGACACTCAAGGGTATCCGAACGGCGCCGAGTTCAACGTGGCTACGGTTGCCAGCAATCTTGGTGGTTCGGCACGCTTGGCTCTGCCAGACATCGCCATGGCGGACAACAGCCCCTTCGTGGTCGCCTGGCAAGCGTCCGATGGCGACGCCTATTCTCCCGAGACCGATGCTATGGCTCGGAGATACGATACCAACGGCGTCCCCCAGGGCACCTCGTTTCTTGTCAGTGCGGACTCGCTGGACAACCAAGACACTCCACGTGTAGCAATGGATTCGGACGGTGACTTCATAGTTGCCTGGAGAGATCGGCCGGCTAGCGACAACGGGGCCGGCATACCCCCAAGTTCGTATCCAGGAATTTTCGGACAACGCTTTGCCGCTGACGGCTCCCGGGCGGGAGCTGAATTGCAGATCAACTCCTACACTCCCGGCGGTCATCTCGCACCTTCTGTAGGTGCTCACTCGGATGGCAGCTTCGTAGTTAGCTGGACCGACAAGTCATATTCAGCACCCTACCCTTACTATGGGCAAGTCGGACGGGACGGTATCCAGGCCCAAAGGTTCGACTCCGCTGGCAATCCGAGCGGAGCAGATTTTCGGGTCAATTCCATCGACGCAGACTACGATTCCCGCCTCGGCTCATCTGATATCGCTGTTGAACCGGTGGGGCAGTTCATTGTCACCTGGTCGAGTCGGGATACCCCTGGCGACGACACCTCGTACAGTAGCATTCAGGCTCGCAGCTTCGGTGCAGATGGTCAGCCCTGGGGACCGGATATCCAAGTGAATACCTATACCACTGGATCTCAGAACCGACCGGTGGTCGCGGGAATGGCGAGCGACAGCTTCGTCATAGTCTGGGACGACGCGTATATGAACTATTACGGCGGCGTGGACGGCCGAGACGGCAGCCTCGGCGGAACCCTTGGACAACTCTTCAGGACGGCGCACCTCTTCAGCAACGGCTTCGAGACCGGGGACGTAACGGCTTGGAGCAGCGTTGTGCCGTAGGGCTTGTCTGTGTGTCGGCACCCGGCAAATCCATCGAGCCTCGCCGCTTTTGCCGGAATCGGGTGGCACCTTTTGGGTTTTTTGACCCTCGAGGTAGCAAAATGCTACCCTATGCTCATGGGCCAACCCGTCAAACTCTCCGATGAGCTCGTGCTGGATGCACGGCTGACCTCTGAAATCGCTCAACGATCGATTGCAGGACAGATCGAGTACTGGGCTCAAATCGGGCGGGCCGTCGAGCCTCTTCTGCGAGGTGCTCAGGCGATAGCCTTGCGCCGGTCTGGGGCAGTCAAGTCGCTCTCGGAGCGCCTCGGATCAGTGGATTCTGCCGTCGGGCGAAGTCGTGTGATGCAACATCTAGAGCAGCGACCGTTTCCGCATTATGAGGTGGCTTCGGAGGCGCCGGGGATGCTGGTCCGTATCGAGGCTGACGGCAAGCGCACAGTGGGTCGGTTTGTGAACCGGAAGTTCCGAGCCGCCGATTGATCGACTTCAGCGCGCTAGATGACCGTCCCCTCATCTTGGCTATCGCTGGGCCAAACGGTGCCGGCAAAACCACCTTTTATTTCTCTCATCTAGAACCGATAGCCCTGGCGTTCATCGAAGCAGACCATCTGTCTCGCCAGCTAGATCTCGAGCCATACGAGGCGGCGCGTTTAGCGAACGAGCTACGCCGTCAATTTTTCAGGGAGCGAGTGAGCTTCGTTTTTGAAACAGTCTTCTCCGACCCTGTCGGCGACAAGCTGGCTTTTCTGAAAGAGGCCGCGGAGTCGGGATACACAGTGGTGCTCTGTTTTGTCGGAATCTCCGGCCCGGAGATTTCCGAAGAGCGCGTCGCCATGCGGGTCTCTCAGGGTGGGCACGACGTGCCCAGCGAGAAACTCGCAGCGCGTTTTCCTCGCACGATTTCAAACCTCGAGGCAGCCATTCGTGAGCTCCCACATGTCCTGATATTCGACAATGAGGACCTCAGTACGCCGTTTCGGTTGGTGGCGGTCTTTGAGCGAGGACGTGTGGTCACATCGAAGCCGCCGATACCGGATTGGCTCGATCCGCTTTTTTGAGAAAGGGTCAGAGGTCTGACTTGGGTTCAGTTGCCCGTGTACAGTTTCTTTGGCTCGCTACTGGCTCTTCAGCTCTTCGATCTGTTGCAGGATCCGGTCTCTTCGGTCCAAGAGCCATTTGCGTTCGTTGTTGTCGATGTAGCGTCCGAGGGTCTTTTTTAGATCTTTCTGCGTCATCGAGCCGAGTTTCTCGATGAGCGCATCACGGTAGGTGGTTGGATATTGCTGGCGTTGATCGTCGTATTCGACGATCCAGAACCTCGCTCGCGTGGCGCCTCGGGCCTCGGCCAGAGATTTGAGTACCTTGGTGTAGGTCTTGAAGGCTCGGGAGTTGTCGATCAGCACCAGCCTGGAGTCGGGAGTGATAAGGGCGTTGTTGAGATGGCGGTCGGTGTTGGCGGTGAGATAATCGAACAGCCACATGGTGCTCACCTGCCGTCGCCAGAGCTCGAGATCGTCCGGGTCCTCCGAGGCGGTCGCCAAGACCTCTCCCTCTACCCAGAGCTGTACACAGCCGCGTCGTCCCTTGACACTGCGCTCGACCGTGGGCGGTACCATCGCGAGCCCAAGGAACTTGTCGAGTTCGTACGCAGCGACTTCGCGACGCCAGCTGTCGTAGGGCCGATCAAAGACTTTGAAGATGACTTGATGCTCCTCGCCGTTGAGCTCGAGCGTCACCTTGCTCGAATCGGTGACCCCGACGCCGATCTTGGCTCGCTCGACGACATTGGCGTGCAGCAGGAAGTCTTCGAGATGGGTCGCATCGGGCCAGGCCGAAACCGGCTCGGTGGAGCTCGCCACCGATGGAGCCAAGAATAGAACCAGCGCCAGGATTCCCCCGCCGGCCAGCCTTAGTTGATGTGCCATGGTTGTCTTAATACTACAACCTCAAAGCGCCGTGGCGGACTTTCGCGTCGGGGAAGTTGACGCCTCGTCTTGCTTGGAGTATCGTAAAAATACGATTAAGAAATCAACGAGGGCGTATTCAGGCCCCAAGGAGGCAATCCGACGATGCTGCCAAAAGATCAACTCGAAACCTGGGCACAGTTCTATGATTCCGCACGCCACAATGAGTTTCTCGACGAAAAGACGACAATTTTGATCCACCTCGCCGTCGCTATGAGCGTCGGCTGCTATCCGTGAATGGAAAGCTACTTTGGCGTGGCCAAAGAACAAGGAGTCAGCAGAGAGGAGATCGGGGCGGCGCAATCCATTGTCATGGCTGTGTCGGCAGGTCAGATCCGTGCGAAGTTTCGTGAGGTGCGTAGAAGAGAAGCGAAGAAACCCAAACGCGAGGAAGGAGATGGCGCGACCCGTTGATGGCATCCAAAACTAGGACTCGGGTGGCAAAGGGAATCCCAGCATCTTGTTGTAACCTCGCTATCGAGGGCGAGTCGCAAGAACAGTTTCTTGCGATGTGCAAAGCCCTGGGTAGCCCCTTGCGTTTTGAGATCCTCAAGTTCCTGCTGACTCACCCAGGTTGCATTACAGGCAACATCGTGGATCATCTTCCTATTGCGCAAGCAACCACTTCCCAGCACCTTGCGGTCTTGAGGAATGCGGGTTGGATCGAGGGAGCCGTCGACGGTCCTGCTACGTGTTATTGCTTGAATGAGGACCGGGTCGCCTGGTTCAAGGAGCTCGTCGGTGAGATCTTCTAGA
>CAXMQZ010000020.1:0-34117 GCA_964195975.1 uncultured Polyangiaceae bacterium
GCTGACGACGGTCTCGCCGCGCTCCTTGGCACCCACTTTCAGACCGGGGTAGAGGCCGAGCACCCTGACTGCCTGATCGCCGTGTTCCCGCCCAGTGGCCAACCGGAGGTCGAGATGCAGCAGAGCTTCCGGCTCGAAGCCGATCTCGTCGCTGCTCTCCGCGCCGCGCGCTGGATGGGGCGAAGGAACAAGCTCAGCCAAGACCACCACGATTGGCCGGCCATCGATGAGGTGGCCGCTGCCACGCAAAAGCATGGGCCGCCCCCCGACGGCTTTTGGTCGTCGTTCTCCCACCGCAACGACTCCCTCGAGTTGGGCAAGTCGCTCCTTTCTCTTCGAAGCGTGATCCATCAGCGGCGCAGCGCAGTTGCTCTCGACGGACGCACCGGTATCACGCGAGAAGCCTTCTATCAGATCCTTCTGAAGACGATGCCAAGGTCCAACCAGATCCCGTTCACTACCCTGCCATGGCGCCCGTGTGTCGACCTCCTGCTCTTTGTACACCGGGTCGAGACCCTGCCGCCGGGTCTCTACGTGCTAGTGCGCGACCCCGAGCGCAAGGAGGCACTGCGCCGTTCGATGGACCCACGTTTCTCGTGGAGCAGGAGCGACGCCTGCCCGAGCTCGTTGGCGTTGTTCTTCCTCGAAGAAGATGACGCCCGCCGCTCAGCGCAGCAGACGAGCTGCGACCAGGCGATCGCGGCGGACGGTGCGTTTTCCGTCGCAATGCTCGCCGAGTATCGCGAGCCTCTCGAGGCCTTCGGCCCCTGGTTCTACCGACGGTTGTACTGGGAGACAGGAGTCGTTGGCCAGGTCCTCTACCTCGAGGCGGAGGCAACCGGTCTCCGAGGCACGGGGATTGGGTGCTTCTTCGACGACCTGACCCATCGTGTCTTCGGGCTCGAAGGCGATCGCTTCCAGGTGCTCTATCACTTCACGATGGGCGGGGCGGTCGATGACCCGCGCCTGCGAACCCATCCACCCTATCAACACCTGGTTCGCGGCGCTCGGGCGAGCGAGACGTCGACGGAGCCGTAATCCATGGCGGGCCAATCGAACCCCCCGAGCCTGGAGCCGCCCGCCGGTTCTTCGCTGGACGCACCTGGCATGCCGAAGTTCGAGAGTCGTTTCACCGAGCAACTCCCGTCCGATCCCGAGGCCTCGAACTTCCTTCGTCAGGTCAGCGGTGCCTGCTACTCTCGCGTGCTGCCGACGCGTGTCGCTGAACCGCGACTGATTGCCCACTCACGAGAAGTCGCAGAGCTGCTGGAGCTGCCAGCGGCGTTTTGCGCATCCGCGAAGTTTGCCGAGGTCATGGGGGGCAACCGACTGCTGGAGGGAATGGATCCCTACGCCACTTGCTACGGCGGCCACCAGTTCGGCAACTGGGCCGGCCAGCTCGGTGATGGCCGCGTCATCAACCTCGGGGAGATCATCAATCGGCGAGGCGAGCGCTGGGTGTTGCAGCTCAAAGGCGCGGGGCCGACGCCGTACTCGCGCTCGGCGGACGGTCTGGCAGTGCTGCGTTCCTCAGTACGCGAGTTTCTCTGCAGCGAGTCGATGCATCATCTGGGCGTACCCACGACGCGAGCGTTGAGCCTGGTATCCACGGGTGAGCAAGTCATTCGGGACATGTTTTACGATGGCAATCCGAAGTACGAGCCCGGCGCAGTGGTGTGCCGCGTAGCGCCATCCTTCACCCGCTTTGGCAGCTTCGAGATCTTGACTGCGCGTCGTGAGCACACGCTGTTGAAGCAGCTCGCTGACTACACGATCGAGACCGATTTCCCCCATCTCGGCCTGCCTTCAAGGTCGACCTACCTCGCGTGGTTCGAGGATATCTGCAGGCGGACCGCCGATATGGTCGTGCAGTGGATGCGGGTTGGATTCGTGCATGGCGTGATGAACACCGACAACATGTCCGTGCTGGGGCTCACTATCGATTACGGACCCTACGGCTGGCTCGACGACTTCGATCCCAACTGGACGCCGAACACGACTGACGCGCATGGCAGGAGATACCGCTTCGGCCACCAGCCTGACATCGCACTGTGGAATCTGACGCAGTTCGGCAACGCGATTTTCCCGTTGGTCGAGGAGGTCGAGCCGCTGCAGGAAGCGCTGAGAGCCTACTCGAAGCAGTTCGAACAGGGGTGGCACGCCGCGATGGCCGCCAAGCTGGGACTCAGCGTATCTGGGCAGGAGGGCGACGGCCAGCTGATATCGGACCTCTTGGATCTGCTCATGTCTGTCGAGACCGACATGACTATCTTCTTCCGGAGGCTTGCCGATGTGCACCTGGACACCCTCACCGAGGGTGAGGCTTTGGATGCGAGCGTGATGGAACCGCTAAGGACCGCCTTCTACGCTCCCGATGAGCTGTCCGAACACCACGTAATCAGAACGCTGGCCTGGCTGCAACGATATGCTCGACGGATCCGTAGCGACGCGACACCCGATCGCGTACGCCGAGCGCAGATGAACCGCGTCAATCCCAAGTACGTACTGCGAAACTACCTAGCGCAGCTGGCCATCGACAAAGCAGAGCAGGGCGATCCCTCGATGGTGCAAGAGCTCCTCGACTTGTCGAGACGCCCCTATGACGAACAGCCCGCGATGGAGCATTACGCGAGCAAGCGTCCCGACTGGGCGCGCACGCGCGCTGGCTGCTCGATGCTGTCATGCAGCTCGTGAAGACCAGATCCAGTCCAATGGGTACTTCAGCCCGCCCTGCGGGGGCCTTGGTCGTGCGCCTTGGGCCTGCGGGCATCTTCGGCCTTTCGCGGAGAAGGTGGTAAATAATGAAGGCTAGGACTTGGAGAAGCGGACAATCAACCCTGGTGATCCTGAGAGGACACGAGTTTGGAGCTGGAGTTCCGGTACACGGTTTATGCTTACAGCGGTTTCCACCTCATGGGGGACGCGGAGAAGTACCTCCTCGGTGAATTCGGCGACTGTGCCAGTGCGGTAGAGGCGTGCAAGAAGATCGTCGACGACTTCCTGCTGTCGAATCGCGACAGCGCGAGTTCTTCTGAGACCCTGCTGGAAGAATACGAGAGCTCCGGCCCGGAGCCCCACATTGAATCGGACGATCCCGCCTGTTGGTTCTCCGCCGCCGACTACGTGCGGCGGCGGATCCGCTGAACATCGTGCGCACAGAAGACTAGTTCCTGTGGTTTTCTCATCCGTCCTGTAGACAGCAGTCTTCGCGTCGGTGGCGGATGTCTTCTCTACGCTATGGTCCGCCTTCTTGGAGTGTTGCGCTGACCCAGACACTCGGATACGATCACCGCAACTTGTAATTCGGTGGCGCTAGTCAAAGCGCAGGGGTAGCGGGCGATCGATATTTCGTCTCATGACATTCTTATTGTGGGTGGTGGAGGCGCCGGTTTGCGGGCCGCTATCGCGGTCTCGGAGACTCATCCCAATCTAAGCATCGCAGTCGTATCGAAGGTCTATCCGATGCGTAGCCACACCGTCTCGGCGGAGGGCGGCGCGGCAGCTGTCATCAAACCCGACGACAGCCTCGACGATCACGCCTTTGACACTATTAGTGGCGGTGATTGGTTAGCGGATCAAGATGCCGTAGAGGCTTTTGTGCAGGAGGCCCCTAGGGAGATGATTCAACTCGAGCACTGGGGCTGCCCTTGGAGTCGGGAGCCCGATGGCACTATCGCGGTTCGACCGTTTGGCGGCATGAAGATCGAGCGCACCTGGTTTGCCTCCGATAAGACCGGTTTTCACATGCTCCATTCGCTCTATCAGACATCGCTCAAATACGACGCGATTACCTGGTTCGACGAATGGTTTGTAACCAAGCTGCTCTCAGACGGAGGGCGCTGCCAGGGCGCGGTAGCGATCGAGCTTGCTACGGGAAAGATTCAAGCGATTCAGGCCAAGTCAGTCATTCTGACCACCGGTGGGTGTGGCAAAGTTTTTCCGTACACCACCAACGCGAACATCAAGACGGGTGATGGCATGGCACTCGCCTATCAGGTAGGCGTGCCGCTCAAGGACATGGAGTTCATCCAATATCACCCGACGGGATTGCCCTTTACCGGCATTCTGATTACAGAGGCCTCTCGAGGTGAGGGCGGTTGGCTGCTCAACAAAGACGGCTACCGATACCTGCAGGATTACGATCTCGGCACACCGGAGCCGAAACCGGTGAAGAAGTCGATGGAGCTAGGGCCGCGCGATCGCCTGTCGCAGGCGTTTGTCAAGGAGGTGGAGAAAGGCCGCGCGATAGAGACTGAGTACGGCCCGGTTGTGCATCTGGATATCCGTCATCTGGGTGAGAAAAAGATCGATGCCAAGATTCCTTTTGTCCGAGAGCTCTGTCTCAAATACGAGAATATCGACCCGGTTCATGAGCTGATTCCGGTTCGCCCAGTCATTCACTACATGATGGGCGGCGTCAGCACAGATATTCTGGGAGCCACAAATCTGCCTGGGCTGTGGGCTGCTGGCGAGGTCGCTTGCGTCAGTATAAATGGAGCCAATCGACTTGGATCCAACTCGCTAACCGAGCTACTGGTGTTTGGTGCTCGTGCCGGCAAGATGGCGGCTGAGAACGCCATGGAGCAGGCCGGTACGACTCCCGGTATTCTCTCTCAAGCACTCGACGAAGAACGACGATTGCGCAAAGAGTTTCTCGAGAAGACTGGGGGCTCAGAGCGTGTCGCGAGTCTGAGGAACGAGATGCAGGAGGCGATGGAGACGGGGGCGGGAATCTATCGCGAAGAATCGGGATTGCGTGCATCGGCCATCAAGATCGAGAAGCTGCAAGACCGTTTCAGAAACGTCAAGCTCGACGACCATAGCCTCACTTTCAACACCGAGCTGACTGCCTGTCTCGAGCTGGGAAACATGCTCGATCTTGCCGAGGCAATCATTTGGTCGGCTCTCGAGCGGCGCGAATCTCGTGGCGCGCATCAGCGTACCGACTATCCGGGACGCGACGACGACAAGTATCTCTCCCACTCGCTGGCGTACCGGTCTTCGGGATCCTCACCAAGGGTGGAGTACTTGCCTGTGACTATCACTCGCTGGCCGCCGGCGGAGAGAGTCTACGGAAGGTAATCTCGAATGAGTGACACAGTCGAGCTGGAGGTCTTCCGATATCGGCCCGAAGAGCAACTCGAGCCGAGTTGGGACACCTTCGAGGTACCACTTCGCAAGGAGTGGATGATCCTCGATGCCCTGAATCACGTCAAAGACCAGATCGACGGCAGCCTGTCGTATCGCTGGGCCTGCAGAATGGGCGTCTGTGGCAGCTGCGGTATGACCGTCAACGGCAAACCCGTGTTGACATGCGCGACCTATCTTTCGTCGCAGGCGAAAAATGGGAGGGTTAGAGTCGAGCCGCTGCGGGGTTTCCCGGTGATCCGTGACCTGATCAGCGACATTCAGGATTTCATAGCCAAGCTCAAAAAGGTCAAGGCTTGGATCGTCCGGGATGAAGAGAAACCGCTCTCCGAGGGTGCGTACCTGCAGACGCCACAGCAATTGGCGAAGTACAAGCAGTACAGCATGTGTATCAACTGCCTGCTCTGCTATGCCGCCTGTCCGATCTATCCGCTCGAGCCTGAGTTTATCGGCCCCGCCGCCATCGCACTCGCGCAGCGCTACAACATGGATTCCCGTGATCAGGGGGCCGAGAAGCGCATGGGAGTCTTGTCGCAAGACGAAGGCATTTGGAGTTGTACCTTTGTGGGCGAGTGCTCCGTTGTCTGCCCCAAGAATGTCGATCCAGCAGGAGCGATACAACGCTACAAGCTGGAGGCGACCTCCTCCTGGTTCAAATCCCTTTTGATGCCCTGGAGAGGGCGATGAATGAGTCCTACAGGACGTATCACCCCAGGTGGTACAGGCGACGGGTGCCGATCTTCTGGTGGCTTAGACAGCTTACCTACATAAAGTTCATCAGCCGCGAGCTGACAAGTCTTGGCGTCGGGTATGGTGCCGTATTGCTTCTAGCTCAGATATGGGCCGCATCCGCCGGCGAGACGACCTATGAGCGCTTTCTGGGGGTTTTGATGTCCCCTCCGGTCGTGATCGTGAACCTCATCGTGTTGACAGCTCTTCTGTTTCACAGTTTCACCTGGCTTCATCTCGCTCCAAAGGCGTTGGTGCTGTACCTGGGCGACCGTAGATTGCCCGAGTCAATGGTGCTTTTTGGCCACTACCTGGCCTGGATCGTTACCTCGGGCCTTGTGGTCTGGTTCGTGGTCGGAGGTTGGGCGTGAAGCGGTCGAGTGAGCCTTTTTTCTGGGCGATGTTCAGTGCTGGCGGCACCCTGGCGGCGTTTTTGTTTCCGGCGATCGCGATCGTTCTTTGGGTAGCACCCGCGCTCGGTTGGTCGGAGCCCTTGAGCCGCGAGCAGCTGGTGTCTCTTCTCGAGCCGGTCTGGGTTCGACTGGGGCTTTGGGTTTTCGTCTCCCTCTGTTTCTTCCACTGGGGGCACCGTTTCCGGTTCACGCTTTACGATGGTCTCCAGCTCAAACACCTGTTCGGGCTCATAGCTGCTGTCTGTTATGGGGGTGCCACTGCACTGAGTCTGCTGGCGGCGTATACTCTATTGAACTTCTCCTGACACGGATCGAGATTGCGATGAACTTCGAGCTCAAGCCTCTCTCTCCCGAAGCTGTTCCCGCAGCGTTAGACAAGGCAGTCCGATATCGGCTACTAAATGAGCCCGTTCTAGCCGAGAGCATCTGCAGAGACATCATCGCGGTCGAGCCTGACAACGAGAAGGCCTTGATCAATCTGCTGTTGTCACTGAGCGATCAGTTCGACAGTCAGCTCTCCACCTCGTTCAAGGAGGCACAAGAGTGTGTGCCTCGGCTAGAGGGTGAGTATCAGCGCCTTTACTACGGCGGAATCATCTGCGAGCGCCGCGCCAACGTTCACTTGGAGCGGGCTAACCCGGGATCCGGAAGCCTGGCCTACGACTGGTACAGGCGGGCGATGGAGATGTACGAGAAGGCTTTCGAGCTGCGCCCAGCTAGCAATGACGAGGCATTGTTGCGATGGAACACTTGTGTCCGCGTCCTGGCTCGCCATGCGGAGCTAAAACCGGCTCCCGAAGATCAATTCCATCCATTCCTAGAATGATTCACCGTCCGACCGCGTGGGTCTCTTGTGCCTATCGTAGGCTCATCCGCGCCGCGGTTGGCAGACCTCGACCCTTCGACCGAGGAACCGGTCGCTCCGTATCGTCTAATATTCGTGCAGGTATCGGTCCCGCTCCCAGGGATGGACATGTGAAATGTAGTCGTGCCATTCCTGCCTCTTGGCCCTGACGTAGTTCAGGAAAATATGTTCTCCGAGAGCTGCTTTGACAACCTCGTCCTTCTCGAGGTAATCCAAGGCAGCCGAGAGGTCGGCTGGAAGATGGTCAATCTTGAGTCGACGCTTCTCCCGCTGGCTCATTTCGAAGATGTTCTTGTTGATCGGCTCGCCTGGATCGAGCTCGTTTTCGACACCATCGAGACCCGATGCCAGCATCACTGCCAGAGCCAGATAGGGATTGCACGAAGGGTCAGGAATCCGAATCTCACAGCGTGTCGAAGCTCCGCGGCGATCCGGCACCCGCACTAGCGGGCTACGATTCTTCTCCGACCAGGCAATATTGGTGGGGGCTTCGAAGCCAGGGACAAGACGTTTGTATGAATTGACTAACGGATTCGTGACCGCCACAAACGCCTTCGAGTGCTTGAGGATTCCCGCGATGTAACCCAGGGCGACCGCTGAGAGCTGCCACTCGCCCGTTTTTGCGTAGAAGACATTCTTGTTCTGGCGGTCAAACAAGCTCTGATGAGTGTGCATGCCTGATCCGTTGACTCCAAAAATCGGTTTGGGCATGAAAGTGGCGTGTAGCCCATAGTCCAGAGCCACTTTCTTGACAACGAACCGAAAGGTCGCCACATTGTCGGCGCACTCGATTGCTTCGGAATATTTGAAATCAATCTCGTGCTGGCCGGGTGCGACCTCGTGATGTGCTGCCTCGACCTCAAATCCCATCTGCTCGAGAACCGTCACGATGTCCCGCCGGCACTCCTCTCCGCCATCCACTGGCGTGAGATCGAAGTAACCCCCAACATCGTGAGTCTCGGCAACAGTTCTACCCTCGGAGTCCTTTTGAAAAAGAAAAAACTCGGCTTCGGGACCCGCCACCATGGTGTATCCCATCTTGCCGGCTGCTTCCACCTGACGTCGCAGCGCGAGTCTCGGGCAACCCCCGAACGCGGAGCCATCCGGACGGTAAATGTCACAGATC
Organism: uncultured Polyangiaceae bacterium; assembly: GCA_964195975.1. Taxonomy (GTDB): domain Bacteria; phylum Acidobacteriota; class Thermoanaerobaculia; order Multivoradales; family JAHEKO01; genus CAXMQZ01. The sequence continues at coordinate 8,282 of CAXMQZ010000020.1, forward strand.
AGTCGGGCAACCTTCGACCCATCCGGACTCGCCCAAGGGTTGACTCGAAAAGTCGCATAATCGGGCACCAGCAGCATGTCGGACTCTTCGATCCTCACGAATCCCTCGATCGACGAGCCATCGAACATGATCTGCCCATCGAGCGCCTTGGAGAACTGGCTTCGGGGCACCTCGACGTTCTTGAGAACACCCATGATGTCGGTAAATTGAAGCCTCAGAAATCGGACCTTCTCGTTGTCGGCGATCTTCAATATCTCTGCTTTTGTCACCTTCCTGATCTCCTTTTCGGTGTCATTTTGCGAAAACTAACCGACCTATGCTCAAAAATCAATAGTAAATCTGCAAATTGCACAAAAAACAATGACCAGTCTAGAGATCTGCCCTCTCAAGAGCTCTGTCGGACCACTGACACGACTGACTCCGATTCCATCCTGGCCAACTACAGCTTGTGCTACGATGCCGACGCCTTCAAACCTCTCGAAACGGATAACAGGAGAGAGTTCCGTGAAGCTTCCAGAGCTGAATATCTCAATTCCCAGGCCTACCATTTCAGATCTGGCTGCTATTGCGGTCGCAATTGTCGGAGCCGTTATCGCTGCTTCGAGTTGGGCTCTCGCCGCCTCGAAGGGCGTCGGCCAGTCCCTATCCACCGATGCAGCGGTTGGGATCGCTCTACTCCAATTGGGAGTTTGCACCGCAAGCTTGTTGACACTCGGCTTGACGGCGCGGCGAGGGACAATCATTGGCGATCTCGCTGCGGTGACCGGCCTGATGATCGGAATCAGCGGGGGTTTGTTGGCGGCAGCACTCTGGACCCTGGCCTGAAGACCACTCGATGAACGAAATGCTCGGGTTGGTTTCGCGCTCATAGAACCGACCGCCAACCGAGTTTCGTAGGTTCCGAGCGTGCAAGGGGACGACCTCCTTGGACTCGCGGAGACTCTCCTCATGGCAGATCCGAGAACTATGACTCACGAAGAAGCGACCGTCGCTGGTCAAGCCAAGGCGACGCCAAAGTTCATAAAAATCATCGGCCTCGTGGTGGCTCTCGGCGCCCTTGTGTTTCTTGGGCGTCAGCTCGGAGCTTATGTTCCTCAGTTTGCAGCCTGGGTCGAGTCTCTCGGTCCTCTTGGCCCGGCAGTATTTATCGCTGGGTATGCTATTGCTACCGTGGCCTTTATTCCCGGGTCGATTCTCACTCTGGCAGGCGGAGCAATTTTTGGCCTTGCAAAAGGCACCCTGATCGTATTCATCGGTGCGTCGCTTGGTTCGGCTCTGGCGTTTCTCGTGGCCCGGTATCTCGCTCGATCTGCAATAGAGCGTCGAATTGAGGAGAGCTCCAGATTCGCCGCGATAGACAGCGCAGTCGCAAAACAGGGACTCAAGATCGTCTTTCTGCTCCGTCTGTCACCGATCTTTCCCTTCAACCTTCTCAATTATGCTCTCGGGCTTACTCGAGTCAGCTTTCGCGACTATCTCATCGCGTCGATCGGAATGCTTCCTGGTTCGTTTTTGTATGTCTACTACGGCAAAGCAATCGGTAGTCTGGCAGCCGTAGCTGGAGGCGCTGAAGTAGACAAGGGTGCAGGCTATTGGGTTGTCTTGGCCCTCGGGCTCGCCGCTACGCTCATCGTCACTACGATCGTGACCAAAATCGCCCGCAAAGCCCTATCCCAGGAGGTGCAGGATGGTTGAGCCACAGTCCACAGAGGATCTCGATCCGGAATTGATGTCGCTCGTCGAACCCTTCGACGAGTTCAACCAGACCCTACTTGCCAACGTTCACCCACCCGAGTGGGTCAATCCGGAGCCTGCTGAGCGCTATCACCTGGTTGTGATCGGTGCGGGCACCGGCGGACTCGTTTCGGCGGCGGGTGCAGCCGGTCTTGGCGCAAAGGTCGCACTGATCGAGAGACGATTCATGGGGGGCGACTGTCTCAACTATGGCTGTGTACCCTCGAAGGGAATGATCCGAGCGGCTCGGGCATGGGAGGATGCAAAGCAAGCATCGGCACGATTTGGGGGTCCAAAGACCAGTGGAGAGGGCGACTTCGCCAAGGCGATGGCGGGGATGCGTCGTGTCCGAGCCGGAATCAGCCGACACGATAGCGTGGCCCGGTTCAGTGATCTGGGTATTGATGTGTTTCTTGGCGACGGTAGGTTCGTAGGCTCCGACGCCATTGAGGTCGACGGCGCTCGGCTCAACTTCAGGCGGGCCATTATCGCCACCGGGGCCCGACCGGTAACGCCGCCAATTCCCGGATGCGGGGAAGGCTGCTATTTGACCAACGAAACAGTCTTCACACTGACCACTCTGCCACCGAGACTCGGGGTTATCGGTGGTGGTCCGATAGGGTGCGAGCTCTCACAGAGCTTTGCTCGCCTGGGCAGTCGCGTAACTCTGTTCGACATGGCGCCGCATGTGCTCGTTAGGGAGGACAGCGACGCAGCGGAAATCGTCCAAAACGCAATGATGCGGGACGGAGTTCAGCTGGAACTGGGAGTCAAAGTACTCGAGGTCGAATCGACCGCAGCCGGCAAAGTGGTTCTATTCGAGCGTGATGGCCAACGATCTTCAACTACGGTCGATGAGCTTCTGGTTGCGGTGGGTCGCGCACCCAATGTAGACGGAATCGGCCTGGAGGGCGCGGGCATCGAATTCGACAAGTTTGGCGTCAAGGTCAACGACAAGCTCCAAACCACCAACAAAAAGGTCTACGCGGTTGGCGACGTAGCCTCTCGACTCAAATTTACCCACACCGCCGATGCTCTGGCTCGGATCGCAATTCAAAACTCACTGCTGTTTGGACGCAAGAAAGCTAGCGATCTAGTCGTGCCCTGGTGCACCTATACCAGTCCCGAGATCGGACATGTCGGACTGTATGAAAAGGACGCGAAGGAGAAAGGATTCGAGGTCGAAACCCTAACCGTGCCGCTCGCAGACATCGACAGAGCGGTGCTTGACGAAGCCGGCGAGGGATTTCTTCGACTCCAGATCGAAAAAGGCAAAGATCGCATTCTCGGAGCGACCATTGTCGCCGAGCATGCCGGTGACATCTTGGGAGAGTTGTCACTGGCAGTCACAAACGGCATCGGGCTCAACAAGATTGCCGCAACCATTCACGCCTACCCTACTCAGGCCGAAGTCGTAAAGAGAGCCGCTGATACGTGGCGTCGCGGAAAATTGACGCCCTTCGTAACGCGTATCTTCGAGATTTTTTTCAACATATTTCGCTAGGAGCTACCCAGCAAAGCTCTGCAGACGACGATGCCTTGGACTTCGAGATGCTAGGGCTTCGTTCGACTAAGCCCCGCAGAGTCCTATAAGATTTGCTTCGTGCTCCACATGCATATCATCCCGGCGCATGGCGATCCCTTCGATCAGCCTTTGGAGGGAGAATCGGTTGTCATCGGCCGATCCTCCGTGGCTGAGCTCGTCCTGGCCGATCGGTTTCTGTCCCGAAAGCACGCCAAGCTTCATCGTGAAGGCGAGACCTGGTATATCGAAGACCTCGGCTCTAGAAACGGTACCCTGCTCAACGGCACCAAGGTCGAAGAACCGTCGCCGGTCAAAGCTGGTGATGAGATCCGCCTCTCGGGCAGCGTCATCATGTTTCACTCGGCCGACCAGGCGAAACGGAATCTGGCCACCACTTCATCCCCTGACAGCGCCCAACATACTGTTTTTCGTCGGGCCTCGGAGCTGATCGAGAAGCAATCCGGCGACGACACCGCAGGCCTCGATGCTCCAGAGGCGATTCGACGGCAAGCGGATCGCATGCGGTTGCTCAACGATATCCATCGGGCCCTTGGTCAGTCGATCGAACTGGACGAGCTTTTCGACATGATCTTGGCAAGAGCCTTTGTAGAGCTAGGCCCAGAAGAGGGTGTCATCATCATGAAAGGCGAAGACGGTGAGTACTACAGCGCCGCCCGCCATTCTCTACCAGGAATAAAAAGCAAGTACGCCTTCTCAGAAACCCTGGTCAACGAAGTCGCCAACAAGGGCATGGCCGCCCTGGTACTGGATGTCGAAACCGATGAGCGCTTTGCGCACGCCCAGAGCATTCTCAGCTCGGGAATCCGCAGTCTAGTAGCGGCTCCCCTTCTCGATGCTGAAGGTTCACTCGGCATGATTGCGCTGAACTCGAGAGTCCACAAGCGACAGTTCGATGAAGATGATATGGAACTGCTCGTCACGCTGGCCTCAGTTGCGGCTCTGCGCATTCGTAATGTGGCGTTGACCAAAGATCTGGCCGAGAGACACCGTCTCGAGGAAGAGCTGAAGCTGGCCCGTCAGATCCAGGTGGCGCTGCTACCGACCGAGCTGCCCGAACTAGCGGGATACGAGATGCACGCCGGCAATGTGCCATCGCGTGGAGTGTCTGGTGACTATTACAAAGTCGTCGAGCGGACCGAGTTCGACGACTACGTAGTCATGATCGCGGACGTTTCCGGCAAGGGCATTGGCGCGTCGCTTCTGACAGCCTCGCTTGAAGCGCTCTCAGCGGGGCCGATTGAAGTAGGGGACCCTGCCGACCGGATTTGTGCCAAAGTCTGTCGACGACTCTTTGAACGCACCCCGGCCGCGAAATACGCCACGATGTTCATGAGCATTTTGGAGCCCAAGACCGGAAAACTCCGCTATACAAACGCCGGACACAACGCAGGCTTGCTCATTCGGGCCAACGGCGAGGCCGAGAAGCTCGGCACCTCGGGTATGCCGATCGGTTTGCTCAGGGATGGCAACTACACCGAGGTCGCTACCGAAATAGGCTCTGGAGACATCTTGGTTCTCTACACCGACGGGATCACAGAAGCCGAAAACCCCGAGGCTGACGAGTACGGGATCGAGCGGCTCCAGAAAATCTGTTTGGAGCACAGAGATAAAACTCTGAAGGATTTAGCCGAGAAAATCGAAACCGACCTGGACGACTTCTCCCAAGGCGTTCCCTACGCCGACGATCGGACCTATGTTCTGGTCCGGCGAAACCGAGACTAGCGCGGCTAGTCGTCAGGAGTAGCTACTTCAGTTGAACCTTGAGAAAGTCCCGATTCATCCTGGCTATGAACTCGAGCGAGATTTCCTTGGGACACACTGCCTCACATTCCCCATAGTTGGTGCAGCTCCCGAAGTACTCTTCCATCACCTGGACCATCTGGAGCGCGCGGCTCGAGCGTTCTGGTTGACCCTGTGGCAACAATGCCAGATGTGAGACCTTCGCGGCGGTAAAAAGCTGAGCAGCGCCGTTGGGGCATTGAGCGACGCACGCACCGCAACCTATGCAGGAAGCTGCGTCCATTGATCTCTCGGAGTCAGCCAGGGGTACCAGCATCAAATTAGCCTCGGGAGCACTGCCAGTGTTCACCGAAATGAACCCACCCGCCTGAATAATCCTGTCCAACGGAACGCGATCGACTACGAGATCCTTCAGCACCGGGAAGGCTCGAGAGCGCCATGGCTCGATGCGAATTGTCGATCCGTCAGCGAACTTGCGCATGTGCAGTTGGCATGTCGCCGTGCCCGCCTCAGGGCCATGTGCCCGGCCGTCGATCATCAAGCCACAAGCTCCGCAGATCCCTTCTCGGCAGTCGTACTCGAACGCAACAGGATCTACGCCCTCCCCCGTCAACTCCTCGTTGAGAACGTCGAGCATCTCCAAAAAAGACATATCGGGACTAGCATTATCGAGGCTATAGGACTTGAATTGCCCAGTGGCGTTTCGGTCCTCCTGACGCCAGATTTCGAGTTTGACCTTCATTACTTGTAACTCCTCTGGGAAGGCTCAACATTTGTGAACTCCAAGTTTTCTCGGTGCATCACAGGGCTGCCACCATCTTTGGGGAACTCCCAAGCGGCAACATAGCTGTAATCTTCATCGTTGCGGAGCGCCTCACCTTCTGGAGTCTGATACTCCTCTCTGAAATGGGTTCCAGCCGACTCCTCCCGGTTCAGCGCATCTCGACACATCAGCTCAGCCAACTCGAAATAGTCCGCCGCCCTACCGGCTTTCTCCAAAGACTGATTCAGCTCGCGACCGGCCCCGGGTACCTGGACGGTGCGCCAAAACTCCTCTCGCAGATCTTTGATTTGGTCGATAGCCTTCTCGAGACCGTGCCGGTTGCGCGACATGCCACAGTATTTTCGACAGATCTCTCCGAGGTCTCGATGTAGAGAATCAACGGTTCTCGTACCGTTTGTTGATAGAAGTCGCTCAATTCGAGCACCAACCTCTGATTCGACCTCGCGGAAACTGGGGTGGTCTACATCGATCTTCGGCTGACCCATCGTTGGGGCCAAGTAATTTCCTATTGTGTAGGGGATGATGAAATAGCCGTCGGCAACGCCCTGCATCAGCGCGCTAGCGCCTAGTCGATTTGCACCATGATCAGAGAAGTTTGCTTCACCAATCACGAACATACCGTCGATCGTCGACATCAGGTTGTAGTCCACCCACAGCCCGCCCATCGTATAGTGAGGAGCTGGGTAGATTCGCATTGGCACTTCGTAGGGATTCTCGTCGGTAATCCTTTCGTACATCTCGAAGAGATTTCCATATCGCTGCTCGACGACATCGATCCCGAGCCGCTTGATCGCGTCCGCAAAGTCGAGATAGACACCCTGTTTCCCGTGGCCCACGCCGTAGCCTTCATCGCATACCGTCTTGGCGTTCCGCGAGGCAATATCTCGTGGAACCAGGTTGCCGAAGGCTGGATACCGTCGTTCCAGATAGTAGTCTCTTTCGCTTTCCGGAATCTCTCTCGCAGGCCTCGTGTCCCCTTTCTTTTCAGGCACCCAGATTCGACCATCGTTTCTCAACGACTCACTCATCAGGGTCAGCTTTGATTGGTACTCCCCATGCTGAGGTATGCAGGTGGGGTGGATCTGGGTAAAACATGGGTTAGCGAACAGGGCCCCTCTTCGATGAGCACGCCAAATCGCAGTCGCGTTGCAACCCTTCGCGTTGGTGGATAGAAAAAAAACGTTGCTGTACCCGCCGGTAGCAAGTACCACGGCATCAGCCGCCCAAGATCGAATCTCTCCTGTCACCATGTCGCGAGTGACAATACCGACCGCCCTGCCCTCCGCAACAACCAGATCCAGCATCTCGGTTCTCGGGAACATTTCGACCTGCCCACGAGCTACCTGTCTGGATAGGGCCTGGTAGGTTCCCAGCAGTAGTTGCTGACCGGTCTGCCCCCTGCAATAGAACGTCCTCGACACCTGGGCTCCGCCAAACGAGCGATTATCCAGCAGTCCACCGTAGTCCCGGCCGAAGGGAACTCCCTGGGCCACGCACTGATCGATGATGTTGTCGGCCACTTCAGCCAATCGATAGACATTGGCCTCACGAGATCGAAAGTCACCACCCTTGATCGTGTCGTAGAACAGTCGCCAGACACTGTCGCCATCATTCTGGTAGTTCTTGGACGCATTGATCCCACCTTGTGCCGCTATCGAGTGGGCCCGCCGCGCACTATCTTGATAGCAGAAACACTTGACGTGATATCCCAGCTCTGCGAACGAGGCCGCTGCCGATCCTCCGGCCAATCCGGAGCCGACTACGATGATGTCGAATCTGCGTTTGTTCGCCGGGTTGACCAGCTTCAGCTCAAACTTTTGCTTGTCCCATTTTTCTTGGATCGGTCCCGATGGAATCTTTGGATCCAATTTCATCGCACTGTCTCCTAGCTCACAACTCCCGCCAAAACGGCGAGAGGAAAGGAAATATTGCCAACCGTGATCACCCAGGCGAAAACTGTGGCAAACGTCTGTCGCCAGTCCTTGGGTCCCTCAGGCTCCCACCAACCAAGAGACTGAAACATGCTCCACAGACCGTGAGAGAGATGAAACCCCAGAGCGATCTGGGCGACGATGTAAATCGCGCTTACCCACCAAACTTGAAAACCACTCACAACGTTGTGGTAGGCATCGCCTGGGATGAAATCAAAATGAGCAGAGCCCCAAGTAAGATGCGCCAAGTGATACACCACAAACAAGGCGATAATTGCTCCTCCCCAGCGCATTGTGCGTGACGCATAGGAAGCCTGAATGGACTTTCGATCGCGATAGTTCACGGGGCGTGCCTTGAGATTGATCAGCGTCAGCTGGGTGGCCGAAAGAATATGAAGCCCTGTGGCCCCCAGCAAGACCAGTCTGAACATCCACAACACTCCCGAGTGAGGTATTGCAGGCGCGCCTACGACGCGAAGCCACTCAGCGTAAGCATTGAGCTTCTCGGGTCCCTGATAGATTTTCAGGTTCCCCAGCATATGTACCAGGACAAATCCGAACAGAATCAACCCGGTGACCGCCATGACGGCCTTTTTTCCAACCGCGGACCGATAAAAAGATAGGAACCACGACATGATCACACCCTCTCAGGACGATAAGAGCGCCGGGTAGATTGCGGAAAGCGGGGCGCTCGCACAGTCCTATTCTAGTAAGGTTCGTCGCCAGGGGATACCCTGATTTCTGGGCATTCTTTACTGCTTTGCAAGATCACAATTCTGCCCTTCAACGGCGTCTTCGACGACGCCGACGTCGCCGCTTGACGTCCGAGACTCGCGGAGGCCCAGGACGTTTTCGCTGAACAGCTCTCCATTGCTCGAGCTCCCCCTGACCTTCTCCGGTCGCACGTACCATGAGATCCAGAAGGTCGACCGCATCGTCAAATCCGACTCGGGCAGAGAATCGAACCTGGTCAGCGCCGCTTCGCCACGACTCTCCGAATCGGTAGAAGATCGAGATGGCTTCGGTGGTGGTTTCGGATCTTTGGCGCGAAAGGGAAAGACGAGCCGCAAGCGGCGCGAGGTGGTCGAGGGTCATCTGTCGGAGTACACCCCGTCTCAGAGGACGATTGTTGCGCGTCTCGATCTCTCGCCGCTGTAGCAGCAATGAGGGGAGAACGATTGCAGCCAACACCGTTACATCGGAGAGCTCTCGGCCTTCGCCTATCAGCTCGTCGATCGAAGCGGGGATACGCTCAAAACCAGTCTGGTCACGCTCGCCAAGAGATAGGAGTGCTTCAGCTTCGGGAAAAACCTCTTCAAGAAGCCCGTACTCGGAGGCGAGCGACAGAATCGTCGCGGCCTGACCTGTTTTCAAGATCTGCCCGATCTCCTCCGCCATACGCGGCGCCGAGGCCTTTGCAATCTCTCGACGCTGGCGAACGATTGCATCCTTGGTATCAGTGTCAATTTCAAATCCCAGTCGACCCGCCATCTCACAGGCCCGGAGCATTCGCACGGGATCCTCCTGGAATCTCACGTCGGGATCGCCAATCGTCCGAATCAGCTTCCCTTCGAGATCTTCGATACCACCGACATAGTCGATTACCGAAAAGTCGCTGATGTCATAAATGAGCGCATTGACTGTGAAGTCTCTCCGACTGGCATCCTCTGCCGGCGAGCCAAATACGTTGTCGTCGGTAATGAGAATCTCACCGGGCGCAGCCGCTTGGCCGTTTGGATCGGGTGTGCCCCGAAAAGTCGAGACTTCGACGATGCCTTCGCGAAAATAGACATGGACCAGCCGGAATCGTCGACCGATGATGCGTGAGTTTCGAAATAGCCGTCGTATCTGCTGAGGTCGAGCGTCCGTGCCTACGTCGAAGTCTTTTGGCCGGCGTCCGAGCAGTAGATCCCGAACGGCCCCACCGACCAGGTAGCTCTTGAAACCGGCACGATGCAGGCGCTGCAACACCTTGACGGCGTTGATGTCCATGTTTCGACGGGAAACGGAGTGATCGGGTCGCGCTAGAATCCGCGAACCGTCCGGCAGGGCGACGCTCACTGGAACATTATAAGTCGAGGTAGCGTTGTGCCCATATGGCCAGCACCTTGGCTACATAAATAGAGTCGGCCTCGTCGCGAAGAAGTAGATGATCCGCGCCATCCAGCGCCACAAAACTCTTGGGATCTCCCGCCAGGTCGAAGATTCGCCTACCATGCTCGATATCCACAATCTCATCCTGAGGCGAATGCATGACCAGCAGCGGCTTTTCAAGCGAGCTAATTGCCGCCTCCATTCGATGAGACTCGAGGTCACGAACCAATTGCTTGCGAATCTGAAACGACCGACCACCCAAGACAACTGTCGCCTCTCCCTGGTGCTCGATCTCGGGTGCCATCGTCAATAGTTTTTCGCTGAGATGAGTTGTGTCGCTGATCGCTGCAATCGTTGCAACTGCCTGAACACTCCGCAGGCGATTGGCCACTGACAAGACTGCGGCGCCTCCCAAGCTGTGCCCAATCAGGAGCCTCGGAGGCGCAACCCTATCTGCCATGTAGCTCGCGGCTGCAACAAGATCTTCCAGATTGGTAGTGAAATTCGTGTCCGGGAAGCCTCCTTCGCTCTCGCCAAGTCCTGTAAAATCGAAGCGAAAAACTCCAATCCCCTCCTCAGCCAGTGCTCGACTGATTCGAACTGCGGCCTTGAGGTCTTTGGAGCATGTGAAGCAGTGGGCGAACAGAGCATACGAATCAGAAGACCCTTCGGGCAGTTCCAATCGAGCGGAGAGACGGTGACCAGACGGACCAGTGAACTGATGTCGCTCTGGTCTCATCGCTCTGACCTGAGCCTCTGATCTCGAATATGTGCCATTGGATCGTAATAGAGTAGGGTGACTTCGTCCTGCCAATTTTACAACCCTTTCCAACCCAACACCTTGTCTTCATCCCAAGAAAAATCCGAGTCGATCCAGGATCGTATTTCCATCGACAATCAGATCGATCCTGCCAGCGAGGAGTTGGCAGTCGTCGAGCTCCAAAAAGGGTTGTTGGAGCAGCCTCGAAGGATCCCGACGAAGTTCCTCTACGACAAAAGGGGCTCCCGGCTCTTTGAACAGATAACCGCTCTCGAGGAGTACTACCCGACTCGGGTCGAGCATTCTCTTCTCCAGCGATATGCTTCCGAGATCCAAACCCTTACCAGCTGCGAAGAGCTGGTAGAGCTCGGTTCCGGCGCGGCGACCAAAACCCGAGTGCTGCTCGATGCCATGCGAGCTGCTGGAATGCTGCGTCTGTATATACCGTTCGACGTCAGCGAGTCAGAGATTCATCGCGTGGCTGAAGAGCTCGCAAGGGAATATCCAAGTCTTCATGTTCATGGAATCGTCGCGGACTTCGTGCATCACCTGTCAGCGATCCCGGCAGGACCTCAGAGACTCATCATGCTTCTGGGAAGCACGATTGGAAACTTCCCGGACCGGGATGCAGTCGATTTCCTGAGCAGAATCAGCGCCCAGATGGAAAGCTCCGATTCTTTCCTGATCGGAGTCGACCTGATCAAGGATATCCCCAGAATAGAGGCTGCGTACAACGACGCATCGGGCATCACGGCCGAGTTCAATCGGAACATTCTCTCGGTGGTCAACCGGTTGGCCGAGGCCGACTTTCAACCTGCCATGTTCGAGCATCTAGCCTTCTTCAATGCTGACCTTCACCGAATCGAAATGCACCTGATCGCCACCAAAGCCATGCATGTGGAGTTGCGTAGCCTCGACCTCGAGATCGAGATCCAGCAAGGTGAGGCACTCTTTACGGAGATCAGCTGCAAGTACGAGCGTTCGATGGTCGAATCGATGTTGAGCGACGCTGGATTCGAGCTCATCGAATGGTTCAGCGACCCTGAAACTTTGTTCGCTCTAGCCTTGGCAAGAAAACGAAGCTCGCCCGATTCATGACCGCCAGCTCTCTAGCTCGCCTCCCAAGCCGGCGCGGGTTCACCAGCCTTCTTCTGGCTCTCCTGGCAGCGGGATGCATCGGCGACACGTCAGTATCCGAGCAAGACGCGTTGGGAGAACAGCTGGAGTCGATGCCCTATCTCACCTGGGTTTCGGCCGGTGATCTCGAAAAGAGTGGCGTGGTTCAGATCGATCGAGACAGGGCTTCACCAGGTCTGAATCTGTACAGTCCGAGAAATCGACCTCAGGCTATTCTGATGAATCTAGACGGCGAGATCGTTCACAGCTGGAGAGCAGTAGTCGAGCGTGGTGACACCTGGCAGCATGTGGAGCTGCTGCCCAATGGAGATTTGTTGGTTGTGGTTGCCGAACGGCGACTTCTCAAGGTCGATGCCAACTCGAAAGTGGTTTGGACTCTCGATGGGCAGTTTCACCACGACCTCGCGGTCTCCGAAGTCGGTCGAATCTACTCGATTCTCCGCGGTGAGCGATCGGTTGATATCGACGGCGAGGAGGTATCGATTCTCGACGATTCGATTGCTGTCATCAGCCCGGATGGTGAGTTGCTGGAAACCGTATCGATCTACGATCTTTTCAGCGATCAGGTACCCGCTAGTCGATGGGAACATGTAAAGCGATGGCTGAGCCGTTCAGATACGATCGAAGCGGCAAACAAGCGTCGGGAGAAGGGAGAGCTCCCTTTCCTACACGGTTCTCCGGTCGACCTCTTCCATGTCAACACGGTGGAGATCATCCCACGTGATGTTGACGGGGTCGCTCGCAAAGGAGACCTCCTCATCTCGCTCCGAGAGCTGGATCAGATCGCCGTTCTAGATCTCCAAACCAGAGCGATTCGCTGGCGGTGGGGTCCAGGCATTCTGCGCAGTCAGCATCAGCCTACGTTGTTGGACAACGACAACATTCTGGTGTTTGACAACAAGGGCGCAGGCACAAAAATATCTCGAGTGATCGAGCTCGACCCGCAGTCGTCTGAGATCGTTTGGGAATACCTGGCCGATCCTCCCGAAGGTTTCTATTCCGCTCGGAGAAGCGGCAACGAGAGACTTCCAAACGGCAACACGCTGATCACCGAGTCGGATACCGGCCGGGCCTTCGAGGTTACGGTCGACGGAGAGATCGTCTGGGATTTCTATGTCCCGATCATCAACAGGCAGAAGAAAAGCCGCGTATCGGTCTACCGAATGACGCGCCTTTCCTTATCTGCGGAAGAACTCGCCTGGCTGGACGGGCCCAGCCCGACGCCCTCGCCGTAACAACATCTGCCGCTGTGTCATTGTGCGGCAATCAGATCGGCCCGCGAGAAGAAAAACTGGGATTCGATCGAGGCGTTCTCCTCGGAGTCGCTGCCGTGAATCGCGTTACGTTCGATGTTCGTGCCGTACAAGGCTCGGATGGTTCCCTCTTCGGCCTGGGTAGAATCCGTGGCACCCATGGCGCCCCGAAGATGGGCAACGGCATCTTCGCGCTCGAGAACCACAGCAGTGACCGGGCCGCTTGTCATGAACTCCACCAAGCTGTCGTAGAAGGGTCGCTCAGAGTGCACTTCGTAGAAACCGCGAGCCTGGGCCTCGCTCATATGGAGTCGACGAATCGCGACTATGCGAAAGCCTGCGCTCTCGAGGTGGGCAAGAATGTTGCCGGCATTGCCGGCCTCCATGCTGTCTGGCTTGATGATCGTGAGGGTACGCTGCATTTCTGACACTCCTATCCGTAAACTTTGTAATCACCGTCGGCATCGCCCAACAAGAAGGACTTTCCGACAAATTCGCACTGATCTGAAGGCCCCATGAGCACCGCTGAACCAGCCGGCAGACCAAGACCCCACTGCACCATTGAATTTCCCATCATCTGCCGTAGCCTGCGGTCGTGGGCAGGATCGAAGTTGGCTTCGACCACACCGCTGGGCAACCAACCAAAGCCCGTCAACTCGCGATGTCCAGCCATTCCGCGCGCCAAGGTTCCAAAGGCTTGAGCAGCAGCCGCAATTGCGATTACGCTGCCGCCAGAGCCTAGAAACCGAGCCATCGTCTCCAGCGCCGGTGAGTCCTCCAGGGTCTCGATCAGGTGATCCGAGACACCGCCACCGATATAGATCGCGGCGCTCTCTTCGAGTCGCTTCAGATTCTTGGCTCTTCGAGCGTCTCGAGGGCGATAGACCGGAATCGTTCGAACCTCGCGATTGAAAGTTTCGGCCATGTACTCTGTAAAGTGGATGCCGTAGTCTGTAGATCCGCTAGCTGTCGGAAGAAACCCGATCGGACCCGGTCTCAACTTCTCCACCCACTCCTTGTCGGCCGCCAGGGTCTCCCCAAAGGAGAACTCACCCCCACCGATCAAGGTCAGCCAGCCCTTGTTTCCTACTCGTGCAAGTGTCATAGGTGATTACCGGCCAACAAGGCTCGCCATGGTCTTGCCGATGTCGGCCGGCGACTCGGCTACAGTCACTCCGGCGGCTTCTAGAGCTGCCACCTTCTGCTTGGCCGTACCCTTGCCTCCGGCGATGATGGCGCCGGCATGGCCCATGCGTCTGCCGGGCGGTGCGGTCCGGCCGGCAATAAAGCCGACCACAGGGCCGTCGAAGTTCTTCTCAATCCAGGCAGCCGCGTCCTCTTCAGCGCTGCCGCCGATCTCTCCGATAAGAACGACTCCCTCGGTCTCCGGATCCTCGGCAAATGCCTCCAGCACATCGATGAAATTGGTGCCTGGTAAAGGATCGCCACCGATACCGACACAGGTGCTCTGTCCGAGTCCCAGGTTGGTAAGCTGCCAGACCGCTTCGTAGGTAAGTGTGCCCGACCGGCTCACGACACCAATGTTGCCAGGAATGTTGATATGACCCGGCATGATGCCGATCTTCGCCATCCCCGGCGAGATTACTCCCGGACAGTTGGGTCCGACCAGACGGGTTGGATGATCTTTTAGAAAAGCCCTCACCTCGAGCATGTCATCGACCGGGATGCCTTCGGTAATGGCGACCACGAGTTCCACCCCCGCTCCAGCAGCTTCCATGATGGCATCTGCAGCAAACGGCGGCGGGACAAAGATCATCGAGGCGTTGCAACCGGTCTGCTCCCGCGCCTCCAAAACCGAATCAAAGACCGGGATGCCGTCCACCGACTGACCACCCTTTCCGGGGGTCACTCCAGCAACAACCTGGGTGCCATAGTCACGGCAGCCGAGGGCATGAAACTCACCCTCCTGGCCAGTAATGCCTTGAACCACCAAACGGGTGTCATTGTCTACCCAAATCGCCATTACTTCTCTCCCTTTGACGCCGCGACAACTTTCTCGGCTGCATCAGCCATATCATCAGCCACGATAAAATTGAAATCGGCTTCTTGAAGGATCTTGCGGGCCAATTCGACATTGGTTCCTTCGAGTCTTACGACCACAGGCATCGTTACATCACCCAACTCCGACAGTGCTGCTACGACACCACGGGCGATCCGGTCTGTCCTTGCGATGCCGCCAAAAATATTGATCAAAACGGCCTTGACCTTTGGGTCGGATACGAGAATCTCGAACGCGTTCTGAACCGCTTCCTGGCTTGCTGAGCCACCTACATCGAGAAAATTAGCGGGCTCGCTTCCATACAGTTTTATGATGTCCATGGTGGCCATCGCCAAACCAGCGCCGTTGACCATGCATCCGATTTCACCGTCCAGCTTGATGTAGTTCAAGCCATGCTTACCAGCCTCGATCTCCAAAGGATCTTCCTCGGTCAGATCCCGCATCTCCTTGATGTCCGGATGACGAAACAGGGCGTTGTCATCGAAGCTCATCTTCGCATCCAAGGCCACGACATCACCTTCGCCGGTAATCAAGAGGGGATTGATCTCGGCCAGAGAGGCGTCGGTATCGAGGTAGGTCTTGATCAGCGCCCTGATCAGTTTCGCGGCCTTTCGCGCCGTCGCCCCCTCGAGACCCAGCTTTTGGACAATCGAGCGAGCCTGGAAAGGCAGTAAACCCAGCTGTGGATCTACCAGCTGCCTGATAATGGCATCTGGATCCTTGGCTGCTACTTCTTCGATGTCCATGCCACCCGACGCTGAAGCCATGATCGACGGCATGCCGGCAGCGCGGTCCAACGTAATGCTCAAATAGAGCTCTGTGGCAATGTCGAGGGCCTCTTCTACCAGAACCTTTTCAACCTTTTTGCCCTCGGGTCCAGTCTGGGGTGTCACCAGCTGCATGCCGAGAATCTGTTCGGCAATCTCACGCGCTTGCTCGGGGGAATCAGCCAGCTTGACCCCACCGCCCTTGCCACGACCCCCTGCATGAATCTGTGCTTTGACGACGCACCGACCGCCAAACTCCTCACAGATCTCCCCTGCTTCAACGGCGTTGTCGGCAACCTGGCCTCGCGGTGTTTCCACACCATAGCGGCGCAGGATCTCCTTCGCCTGATACTCATGAATTTTCAATCATGCCTCCTTGGTGAAGAACGACTGTGTGAAGAGCGACGACCTGCAAACGGTCCTGCAGAGAGGAACCTTGAATGACGCCGGTCGAGTATACCCAAACCCGGCCGATCAAGACCTGCGTCAGGTGTGCTGCGCCTGGTCGTTCGGCTCCCGAACAGCCGACTCGACTACGGTCGATCGATCAGGGCGCCGAGTAGGAAACGATAGGTCAGGGGATTCCTAGAACCAATACCGTCAGGTCGTCTTCGCGGGGCGCGCCCTGAGTGAACTTCTCCAGATCAGCAAGAACTCCATCGCGGACCTGCTCCACATCGGATCCAGCCTGCCGCGCCAAGCTCGCTTCGAGTCGATCGAAGCCGAACATCTCGTCGCTTCCTTCGGCTCTGGCCTCGACCACGCCGTCACTGAACAGAAAGAGAATGTCCTCAGACTCGAGCTTCGCCGCGCGGACACGAACATCGATGGTACTCCGCACTCCCAGAGGGTAGGAAACCGACTCGAGCGCCTCCACCTGTCCGTTGGCAGAGATCAGGTATGGGAAGAGGTGTCCGGCGCTCGCGTAGTACATCTCTTTTCGTTGTGGATCGATCAAGGCATAGCAGAGTGTCGCCAGCAATCTGCGCCGGGCACTCTGGTGCACCATGCGATTCAGGGTCGTGAATACGGCTTCGACTTCGGGATCGAAGGTAACCTGGACCGCTAGCGCAGACTTGGCCATCGACATGACCAACCCGCTAGAGACACCGTGGCCGGCAACATCCCCGACGGCTACTGCCAATCGACCATCCTCGAGCGCCAGCACGTCATAGAAGTCCCCTCCGACCTCTGTTGCCGGAAGATACTCGTGGGTTAATTTGACTCCGTTGAGCTGAGGCGGAAGGTCCGGCAAGATCGAGGCTTGAATACCGCGGGCAGTCTCGAGCTCCACGCGCTGTCGCTCACGCTCGGCGATCCTTCTGACGTGAGTCGGCACGTCCTGATACCTGTAAACAAAACGCCGATCGCTGAGGAGATAGCGGGCACTCAAGATAAGCGGTGCTGCGACGGCCAGCAGTGCCAGCGAAGCTTGAAGCTGGATAGAAGGATTCTCAGCACCCAGAAAGGGAACGACACTCATCACGATCGAGGCCGTAAAGTGTGCCAGCACCGAGGTAAAGATCCCGTATCTGAGAAACAGGAAAATAAATGCCAACGGTGCGGCCATCCAGACGACAAAGTTCCATTCGAATGGCTCGAGATTGATATTGGAGAAGAAAAGCACGACTGCCGCAACGGCGGCAACCACAACGGCGACCGCCTGGTTGGTCCATCGCTGGCCATAGGAGATCAGAAAGAGCCGGCCAAACAGACCCGTGTACACCGAGTACGCAAGCTGAAAAGCTACCAGGGGGATGGCGAATACGGCCGCACTCTCCCACCAGGGCCCAATCAGACTCGAGGCATAGGCCCAGATCCCCACCGATCGCAAGCCCACCAGCAAACTCCATATCGCGGCAACGATGATCAAACCTGAAGAGATGCCCCGCAGCGAAGCCTGGGCAAACGTCGCGTTTTTCCAGTCTCCTTGAAACAGGGCATCGAAAGCAGCCAACCGACCGCCCCAGCGCTCCCGACAGAAGGACTCTCCCACCGACCAGCTGAGAAACGACATGAGGCCCATGGGGAAGAAGAACAGAATGATCATCTGAGCGGCCACGACCAAGGTGACCTGCTTTCGGCTGAGTGACACCATCGACCAGCCCGCTGAAGCCGCCCCTGCACAAAAAAGCATCATCACGAGGCCGGCGATCACGACAACCATCGAGACCTGCATCCCCCTGCGAACTCCGATCTCTCCAGCGTGATAGCGGCGCACGAATGGAATGGCTACCAGTGGCAACAGAACGAGGGGGAGCAACAGTTTCACCTGAGCCAGAAGTTGAAGGGGTTGAAATCTGTTGCGAATGGAGGCGATCTCGGGATCGTCGAAGTACCGTGTGAACCCGGCCAGCCGATCGCCTGCAAAGCTGACTTCCAGGCCATAGGGATACTCCGGCCCCAACAGCGCCTCCTTGTGGCGGTAGCGCAGGAACAGGTCGGTTCGGGCCTGTAGCTGTCGAGTACGAATCTCTGGCACATCGAAGTCACCCAGATCGATCCCCTGCTCTTCCAAGAAGCTCTCGGCTCGCCTGCGGGCCGTACCGAGACCGATCTCCTTTTCTTCCTGATAGGAAGGCACTCTGAGCAGCAGCTCTGCCACCTCGCCTGCGGGGGTAACTCGTGCCCGGTGACTCCACTCCTGAGGCCTGGCTCCGGGCGCCCACACGACTACCTCCCAGGTGCGAAGATTCTCCACCAAATGGCTGGACAAGAGCTTGTCTAGATCGAGGTCATCGAGCTGCGTTTGGAGGCGGTACTCCAGAGACTGCGCCTGGTCTTGTACGGTCACTACATAGGGGTTGTCGGGCAATGGAGCCAGGGATCGCAGACGATCCAACCCCAGCACCTCGGCGTCGTTGGCCGCGATCTCCCAGTGACGAGGGAACAACGGGTAGGCACGTGGAAATGCCCAGGTCAAAACCACCGCCGCTAGAATGCCGGCAGCGATCCAGTAAGAGACTGTTCGGGATTTGGTCAACGCCTCTCCGCGACGGACTCAGGCCACCCAGACGCGGGCGGTCTCGAGGTCATGTTTGCCTACGGCATCATGAGCCGAAAGTTGCAATTACGTGGACCCGCAGAACCTCAGAGATTGCCGATAATCGCTTCCGCAAACTCGGAAGTCTTGAGCAGGGTCGCGCCTTCCATCTGCCGCTCCAGATCGTAGGTGACGCGCTTCTCCCCAATGGTCGTCTCGATTGCCGCGTCTACCGAATCGGCAGCCTCTTTCCAACCGAGCCACCGGAGCATCATTACACCAGAAAGGATCAAGGACCCCGGGTTTACCTTATTCTGGTTGGCATACTTTGGCGCTGTACCATGGGTCGCTTCGAATACGGCCAATCCATCTCCCTCGTTGCTTCCGGGAGCCATTCCCAACCCACCGACCTGGGCCGCCAGGGCATCCGACAGATAGTCTCCGTTCAAGTTTGTCGTGGCCAGGACCTGGTATTCGGACGGACGCAGTAGGACCTGTTGAAACATGGCGTCAGCGATTCGATCCTTGACCAGAATCTTGCCCTCGGGAAGGTGACCATCCAGATTCTCCCAAAGCTCCTGCTCGGTCACAGTCGAATCGCCAAACTCATCCTTGGCGACTTGATAACCCCAGTCCTTGAAGGCGCCTTCGGTGTACTTCATGATGTTGCCCTTGTGAACCAGGGTCAGGTCGGTTCGGTGGTCCCGGACACAAAACTCGAGGGCCTTTCGGACCAGCCTCTTGCTTCCTGTCTCAGAGATGGGTTTGATCCCGATACCGCTATCGAGCCGTATCCGCTTTCCCAGTCGGTCACGAAGAAACTCAATCAACTCCTCGGCTCCAGCAGAGCCCTGCTCCCACTCGATACCAGCATAGACATCCTCGGTATTCTCACGAAAGATCACCATGTCGACCCGCTCAGGGTGTCGCACCGGAGAGGGCACGCCTTTGAAGTACCGAATGGGACGGATGCATGCGTAGAGGTCGAGAACCTGGCGTAGGGTGACGTTCAGACTTCGAAATCCACCCCCGACCGGAGTTGTCAGAGGGCCCTTGATCGCCACTCGGAAGTCACGAATCACATCGAAGGTCTCCTGAGGCAGCCACTCGTCGTACTCCTGCTTGGCCTTCTCACCGGCAAAAGTCTCCGTCCAGGCGATGGACTTCGAGCCACCGTAGCTCTTTTCGACCGCGCCATCGAGAACCAGTCTGGTGGCCCTCCAGACGTCAGGACCGATCCCATCGCCCTCGATAAAAGGAATTATTGGGCGATCGGGAACAATCAGCTCGTCCTCGACCCACTGAATCTTCTGACCATCCGAAGGAGGATGCACTTTTCTATAACTCTTACTCACTCTCGCTACACTCCTTGCTTGCGGTGGCTTGCTTGCGATGACGGCGAACGAGCGCAGATCGGACGATGTGCGCAAGAGAACGAGTTTAACACAGCGGTTTGACCGCTCATGGTAGATTCTTCGCCATGAACTGGGACCCGATGATCGAGGCGGCGAAACGTGCCTATGAGAACGCGTACGCTCCCTACAGCGGGTTCAAAGTAGGCGCTGCTGTACGTTCAACCGATTCTTCCGTTTTTTCCGGCTGCAACGTCGAGAACAGAAGTTTTGGCGCCACGATCTGCGCTGAGCGCATCGCGGTTGGTCACGCCGTGAGCTCGGGCGCTGGGGGTCTCGAGGCCGTTGTCGTGGTTACCAGCTCCGACCCGCCGGCTCCACCCTGTGGGATGTGTTTACAGGTTCTGGCCGAGTTTGGGAAACCAGACATGGCGATACTGGTCTTGAGCACTCAGGGTGCTCGCCACGAGTACCGCCTAAAAGATCTTCACCCACACCCTTTCGAGTTGCCTGAAGAAGGTCTCGGCCGCCAAACCAGCAGCTAGGAGCCTGCGCGCCAGGAAGCTGCTTTACCCTCTCAACGACTTTCGATAAATTCCGCTCGAACCTGGTGCGACAGGATTCCAGCGCTGTGGCCTCGATCGAGTAGCGTCTGCACCGCTTCCATCCCTGCCTCGCCGTACGATCGAGTCCAATCGTTGACATACATCGATACAAAACGATCCGAGCGCTCCGGGTCGTCCTCCAGGCCGCGCGCGTAGCGAGACGCATAACCCATCGCTTCGGCCCTGTTATCCAGACCGTAGGCGATACTTTTGGTCAAAAGATCGCAGAGTCTCAGCTTTAGATCCTCGTCAAGATCGCGCCGTATCCCGTTGCAGCCCAGAGGCAGCGGTCCGCCGGTCTCGCCCTGCCACCAGACGCCCAGATCCTCGACAAGGTGAAGACCGATGTCCTGATAGGTGAGCTGTCCTTCATGGATTACCACACCGGCTAGCGCATTCCCCCTGTCGACACGATCCAGGATCTCATCAAAGGGTGCAATTTGCGTTTCGACCTGTGGCTGCCAGAGTTTCAGGACCAAGTTTGCGGTGGTCAACTCACCCGGGATCAGGACCGATTCATTGGCCAGGTCGCCGCGAGCGAGCGGGCGTTTGGAGACCACGACCGGACCATATCCATCGCCAAAGCTCGCACCCGACGGCATCAGCTGATAGCGATCGTGCAGATAGGCATAGGCATGAAAGGAGATCGCCGTTATCTCGTAGGTTCCCTTGAAAGCGGCCTGATTCAAGGTCTCGATGTCCCTCAGAACATGGTCGATTGTCAGACCGCCGGTATCGAGCCGCCCTTGAGTCATCGCGTAGAACATGAACGCATCATCCGAGTCCGGACTGTGCGCGATTCGAATCAGTCTGTTCTCTGTCATGGCGGGCGAGGGTATCAGAGGCGCTACTGAGCGTCGAACATTCCAGGCTTGAAGGCAGTAATCTTCCCGGCAAACGCCGAGGCTGCCACAGAGAGCGGTGACGCAAGGTAAAGCTTTCCGGGCCCCGATCTTCCCTTGTAGTTACGATTGATCGCCGAGATCGTGACCTGTTCCGTGGTGTCCGATATACCCGGACCACATCCTATGCAGGCACCACATCCAGGCTTGATCAACTCCACTCCGGCACCGATGAAGGTCTCCAGATAGCCGGCCTTTCGACAGTACTCCTCGACCTCGAGTGAACCGAATTGAATCAAGAATCGAACTCCATCCGGCACCCGAAGACCCGCTTCGACCGCCTCCTGGACGACCCGGTGATAGAAGTCCAAATCGTCTATCTTGCCCGCGGTGCAGCTACCGCCATAGGCGATGTCGATCGAGACCTCACCCAGCTCGGAGATCAAGGCTCCATTGGTCGGATCTGAAGGGATTCCCCGATCGGGATCACCCGGATGGGCGACCATCGGCTCGATGGTGGACAGATCGATGCGATGGACTCCACCGTCGTAGCCGGCATCAGGGTCAGGGCTCACCGAGCGCGAGCGCATTCGGTCGATGTCGGCCTCCGGCCGCCATTCGCTCAGCCAGCGAAAAGTAACCTCGTCCGCTTCAACGATGGCCCCTCGGGCCGAACATTCGGTCGCCATGTTGGTCAGCGTCGCGCGTTCGTCCATCGATAGGCCGGCGATACCGGAACCGGTGAACTCCATGACTCGATTCAACGTCATTTGAGGACGTGCAAACTCGAGCAAGATGTGCAGCATCAGATCCTTGGCTGTAACCTCTTCGGAGAGCTCTCCGACCAACTCGAATCGAATCGACTCGGGGACCTCCATGGTTGCCAACCCCGAATAGATCAGATTCGCATACTCGGTAGACCCCACGCCCCAAGCCACTGCGTTGTTGCAGCCACCCATACAGGTGTGAGAATCCGTCGCCAATATGAGGTCTCCCGGGGACACCAGCCGTTGCCTGGCGACCTCGTGACAGATCCCTGGTGAGACACCGTCCTTGGCCGAGAAATCCGCCACCCCCGTATGCCTCTGAAATTCGCGCTGAAGCTCCCGCATCTTCTCGATCTGATCCACAAACGGGCGCATCTTGGGAATCTCGTCGGCGTAGATCAGGTGATCCTCGAATACCGCAAATCCCTCGGGGTTCTTGATCTGGTACTCGGGTCCATACTCTTGCTCGAGAAAGTAGTGGACCTGGGCGGTCGTGAAATCGTGGGAATACCCACCGTCCACTTCTACCACCAGAGCGTCTCCTGGCTTGACGTAGCACTCTCTCCCGCCGGGCTTGTGCTGCGCCAGAATCTTCTCGGTCATGGTCATCGGACGCTGCGCGGTCTGGGCCACGGGTAGCTCGACCTCGCCCGCGACCAAAGCGTTGGCAAACGGAAACAGACCACCGTGCTGCACGATCAACCGGGTAATCGGATCGAAGTCGCAATAGAACTCCTCGAGCGCGACACCCTGGCCCGCCTGGAGCTTCTCGAGCATCTCGTGATTGCCCATCAGAACGCCCTGATTCACGTTGTTTCCCGCATGAATCGGGGCAAACGAAGCGGCAATCGCAATCCGGATACCACTCCATTTCTCGGCCTGGACGGCGGTCTCTCGAGAGCTCCCTACACCCTTCCGATATCCCGAGACGATGACTTCGAACCCTCCATCGGCCAAAGCGTCTCGGGCAAAGAGACGCTCACCATCGACAATCAGACCGGCGTAGGCGTTGCGCGCCAAATCCTCGGGTCGATAGCTAAAGCAGACCCAAGCAGGTGTCATGGCGTCGGTGTTGATGTCATCCAGAAGATCTTCGACACTGAGATCCGCCATGAGGAGATCGAGCTCACCGTTCAACTGCCGCCGGATCAGATCGGGATCCTTGGTCAAAAACAGGACCCTCTTTCCTGGCGACAGAGCGACGATCTCAGGCGGTTTCATTCGGTTCCCCCAACGGGTGTGGCTGCGCCATTCTAGCGATTCTCGAGCCGAGATGGTGGGTGATAGCAGCATTATGCCGTGGGGCTCATGAACAATCCGGGTTGGTTCCCTGTTAGCATCGATCGGCTCGAAAGCCTGAGGACATCCATATGAATCGGATCATCGAATGCGTCCCGAACTTCAGTGAAGGCCGCGATCCAAGCGTGCTGCGTGCCATCACAGACGAGATCGAGAGTGTCGACGGGGTCGCGCTTCTCGATGTCGATCCAGGGGCCGCGACTCACCGAACGGTCGTAACGTTTGCCGGCGAGCCCGAGGCTGTGGTCGAAGCGGCGGTGCGGGCCGCTCGGGTGGCCACAGAGCTTATCGACATGCAGCAGCACCGCGGAGAGCACCCCCGATTCGGCGCCCTCGATGTCTGCCCCTTAGTCCCCATCTCGGGAGTCAGCATGGAAGAGACCGTCGAATACGCCAGGCAGCTGGCATCTCGCCTGGGGGATGAGATCGGTCTGAGCGTCTACTGCTATGAGAACGCCGCCCTAAGCGAGGAGCGTCGCAACCTGGCAGATGTACGGGCCGGCGAGTACGAAGGTCTGGCAGAGAAGTTGGCGAAGCCCGAATGGAAGCCCGATTTCGGGCCGGCGGTGCTCAATCCTCGTTCTGGAGCCACAGCGGTCGGAGCGCGAAATATGCTCGTCGCCTACAACATCAATCTCAACACGACCTCGACCCGACGGGCCAATGCTGTCGCATTCGACGTCAGGGAGCGAGGGCGCGTCAAGAGAGAGGGTGACTCTCTAACCGGAAAAATCGTTAGAGACGAGGCAGGCGAGCCCGTGTACGTTCCGGGCAGCCTGAAGGGCGTAAAAGCCATCGGTTGGTTTATCGAGGAATATGGTCTGGCCCAGATCTCGATGAATCTGACCGATATCGAAGCGACCCCGGTCCATGCCGCCTTTGACGAGGTGCGCCGCCGGGCCAACGCGAGAGGCCTGCGCGTAACAGGATCGGAGCTGGTTGGGCTCATTCCTCTACAAGCAATGCTCGATGCCGGCAAGCACTACCTGGCCCTACAGAAGCGGTCTATCGGCGTGCCCGACGCCGAGCTCCTCAAGATCGCGATCAAATCGCTCGGTCTCGACGATCTAAAGCCTTTCGACCCGGCTGAGAAGATCATCGAGTACAAGCTGGCTTCGGTGATGCCCCGAACGCCAAAACTGGTCGATCTGTCCGTTACCGGATTTGTCGAAGAGACCGCCTCGGAGTCACCCGCACCAGGCGGAGGCTCGGTGTCGGCGGCGCTGGGCGCGCTCGGAGCGGCACTCGCTACGATGGTTGCCAATCTCTCGGCACACAAACGAGGATGGGATGATCGCTGGGAGGAATTTTCCGACTGGGCGGTTCGAGGAAAACAATCTTATGAATCTCTCCTCGATCTGGTCGACCGAGACACCCAGGCTTTCAACGACATCATGATCGCCTCTCGCTTGCCCAAACGCTCGGAGAGCGAACGTCAAGCCAGAGCCGAGGCCATAGAGGCGGCATCTCGTAATGCCATGGAAGTTCCCCTCGAGGTCATGGAAAAGACCCTCGAGTCGATGACGGTCATCAAGGCCATGACTGAGATCGGCAACCCGGCGTCGGTGACCGATGCCGGCGTCGGCGCGCTCTGCGCCCGAGCTGCGATTCGTGGCGCCTATATGAATGTTCGGATCAACGCAGGACAGCTCGAGGACAAGACGGTCGCAAACGATCTTCTGGCCAAGGGTCAGGCGATCGACGAGCAGGCCCAGGCGCTGGAATCCGAGATTCTCGAGATTGTCGATCAGAAGATCTGACTCGAATCAAATTAGCTTGGCACGTTCAATCGCGCCACGACTCTCTCCTCCAGCCGAACCGAAAGCAGATATTCGAGCAGGTCGCCAACCATTTCCATCTGTGCCCTTTCCACCTCGATCGCCTTCTCGAAAAAGGCAAGAGCCGCTCGCGTCTCCCGTTTTGTCCCAAGACCTTCGAAGATCGTCAACATTTCCGTCGAGAGGCTCCGCAGCTCTGTCAGCCGACTCTGTTCCAGGTAGACCGTGGCCAGGTCGAGAGAGACCAATGCCGTGTCGTGAGCCATGCCTTTCTCGACAAAGAAATCTTTGACTTCGTCGAAAGCGGCTTCTGCAACTCGAAGGTCACCCTGCTCGAGTGCGATCTGCCCCTCTAGCCATTTGAAGCGCGCCAGATCCACGCCATTCCCGAGCTCAGCGTGGAGCGCACGCGTCTCAGGCATCAGTGCCATGGCCTCGTCGTAA
>CAXMQZ010000021.1:0-4433 GCA_964195975.1 uncultured Polyangiaceae bacterium
GGCGAACCTGTACCCATGTGGTACGAGCTTTCAGTTCGATATGAGCGTTAGCCTGAATCTGCGTTAGTCAGAGTCTATTGTTGAATCAATCGAGACCAGGAAAATACCCTGATCGAGTTTCGAAAAGTCAAAAGATTGGAGAACATCGATGACACTAAGTGACGAAAATCGGAGTTTTTATGAGCAATCTCTCGTAGTGACGAAAGAAGAGATCGAGGAACTGGATGGCCAGATTGCAGCAGAGCTGGCCAAGGTCAAGGATCGACTGACCGAGCTACAGAAAGCCAAGAAGGCGACGCTACAGATTCATGCCGCAGCATGCGCCCGTCTAGGTGTACCCAACGAGCTTGCGGATGCAGATCAGGAGACACCCAGCCTCGGTTAGGCCTGCTCACGCCCGAACAGGGTTGCAATCCATGAACCAAAGCGCCCCGTCAGCGGTAGACTAGAAGTCGCGGCAACCCAATAGACTGTCGCCGCCAGATTGGAGGGCAGCGCGATGAGCAAGATTCGACGGGTAGAGTACTTTCACGCAACCGTCAAGGATCGACCAGGCGAGGCCTATAGCCTGCTGTCACGGCTCGCCGGCTCGGGGGTCAATCTGCTCGCCTTTAGCGCCATCCCAGCTGGTCTAGAGCACACTCAGCTGATGCTCTTTCCCGAGAGCGTGGAGCAGATTCTCAGAGTCGCGGCTGCTACGGGTCTGGTGCTGACCGGCCCGCAACACGCCCTCCTGATTCAGGGTGACGATCGTCTGGGTGCACTGGCCGAAATCCATAACAAGCTGGCCGAAGCCCGTATCAACGTCTACTCCTCCACCGGGGTGGCGGACGGTCGTGGCGGCTATGGGTACATCCTCTTTACACGCACCGAGGATTTCGAGAGGGCGGCCCGAGCTCTCGATCTCTGAAGTCAAGCTACCTGGCCCCAGACAAGATCACTTGACTTCAGTCACTCTGGTT
This sequence comes from uncultured Polyangiaceae bacterium, assembly GCA_964195975.1. Taxonomy (GTDB): domain Bacteria; phylum Acidobacteriota; class Thermoanaerobaculia; order Multivoradales; family JAHEKO01; genus CAXMQZ01. The sequence continues at coordinate 963 of CAXMQZ010000021.1, forward strand.
TCAGAGCCACAGTGCTTTCAGAGCCACTGTCATCAAAAGTGGTCGAGCGCCACGCTGCTCGACATCGCGCCAGGTAGCCAGCCAGGCAGCCACCAGGTCCAGGCGGGCGCTGTCGACATTCTGCCAGCGCCGTCATGAATAATCCGGGCTTGCTGGCACGCCAATTGCTACTTCTTGAAGGTGGCCTACCGAGCACTCCTCCTTTTGGCCCACCTAATCGCCCCGCACCACTTTTCCCGCCCGGTGACGGCCTCCCAGCTCAAGGGGCCGCCACCTTATCCCTCCTGCCTGCGACAATCGAAGAAAACTTCCCTCCAGACTGGAATTCGTGTCGTTCTGGCACGTATCATGGCCAGGCACGGTTCGTGGAGGAACGGACGACTAGAGAAAGAGGAACGGAAAAATATCGATGGCTGAGCGAAATACCCTACTCGACCAGGTTGGAAACACACCGATCATCCTGTTGAAACGATCGAGCCCCAATCCCGAGGTTCGTATCTGGGCCAAGCTCGAGTTACAGAACCCTACTGGCTCCCTCAAGGATCGGATTGCGTTGTACATGATCGAACAGGCCGAGCGAGAAGGTCTTCTCGCGCCCGAGATGACCATCGTCGAAGCTACGAGCGGCAACACAGGAATCGCTCTGGGCATGGTCGCCGCAGTCAAGGGCTACAAGCTCAAGCTCTTCATGCTGGAAAACAAGACACTCGAGAGACGCAAATTGCTGAAGTACTGGGGTGCCGACCTGGTCTTGACCACGAAGGATGACCCCGACAGTCATATCTACGGTGCCCAAGAGTTGGTTGGGACTTCGCCCAAGAACTACTACTACATCAATCAGAACGAAAACGAAGACAATGTCGAAGCCCACCGACAGACCACCGCGGTGGAGATCGTGCAAGAATTGGACGGCAAAGTCGATGCATTCGTGGCTGGGTTTGGTACCGGCGGCATGTTGATGGGTGTCGGGCAGTATATGCGTGATCAGGGGCTGAGCACGCGAATCGTGGCCGTGGAGCCAGGAGGCGACCCGAGGGCCAAGATCGACGGTCTCAAACACAGCTCTGAGAGCTATCAACCCACGATCTATGATCGGAGCCTGATCGATGAAACGATCGAGGTCGGCGAGGATGAGACTTACTCGACCACTCGTCAAATCGCCTCTTCGGAAGGGGTCATCGCGGGTTTGAGCTCGGGCGCATGTCTATGGGCTGCCCAGGAGTTGGCAAAACAAATGGATCGAGGAGATATTGTCGTAATCTTTGGCGACCGCGGTGAGCGTTACTTTAGTACGCGACTCTTCGACTCGGCTTGAGAAAACCTTTCTTCAAACAAACAACATTTCGAACAAGGAGCTGCCATGATCAGAAAGACCTCGCAATTTTTATCGCTTGTCCTATTGTCGCTCGCAGTCGCGACCTCTTGGGTCTACGCCGAGCGCGGTGATGATGCGGACCGCGTCAGCAAGAATGGCTCGACGATGGGCGACATCGACGGGATTACCGTCACTGTCGAGTACGGCCGGCCCAACGTCAAGGGCAGAGAGATTTGGGGCGAGCTGGTTCCCTACGACGAAGTCTGGCGAACAGGAGCCAACGAGGCGACAACGATCGAGTTCTCCGGCGATGTGGCGATAGACGGACAGAAACTGCCGGCAGGCCGATATTCACTGTTTACCATTCCAGGCGCGGAGGAATGGACTGTGATCTTCAATGACCAATCCGATCAGTGGGGCGCCTTCAAATACGATTCCAGCCATGACGTCCTCCGGGTGACAGCAACACCGGGTAGCAGCGAGAATGTCGAGAGCCTGGACTTCGTCATTGATGGATCCTCGGTCGTGCTTCGATGGGAAGAGATAGCCGTACCAATCGAGGTCACTGCCAATTAGACGAACATCCAAACGCCGAGATGATCGGTCGATCGAACTGGACCGCGTATAGGTGTCGGGAGAGGTAGAGATGCCAGAACCCGCGACCTCTCCACGTCTTGCCGATGCTTTCGAGTTTGCAGAAGAGATCCACCGCGATCAGCGACGCAAGAAGACCGACGCGCCTACGCTCAGCCACTTGATGAGTGTGGCAGCCCTGGTGATGGAGAACGGTGGCGATGAAGATCAAGCGATCGCCGCTCTGCTGCACGACGGTCCGGAAGACTGTGGTGGTCAAGTGGTGTTGGATCGGATTCGAGATCGGTTCGGCGATCGAGTCGCTACCATCGTCGAGGATTGCACCGATACCCTGGAGACACCCAAGCCCCACTGGGAGCCCCGCAAAAGACAGTATCTAGCTCACTTGAGAGAGGTGCCCGAGGAAACCCTCCTGGTGTCGATCTCGGACAAAGTTCACAACGCCCGTTCGATACTCGAAGGGTACCGTCAGGAGGGCGAGACTTTTTGGAGTCGGTTCACAGCTACTCGAGAGCAGACGCTTTGGTACTACGACACCCTGCTGGAGATTTTCCAGCAGCGACAGACACCGCAAATAGAAGCTCTGGTCCTGGAGCTGGAGCGTGTCCTGGAGAGTCTGCGTAGCGAGATCCTTGCTAGCCGCTAATTCCATCTGCGGTCATCGAAATCTCGCCATCCGCGGCTTTCATGATCTGATGGGTGCGGTAGAACAGTTCCGGAAATTCATCCTTGGACACCGGTCGACTGAAAAGATAGCCTTGAAGCTTGTCGCACCTGAAAAGGGTCACCGGCTGGCTTTCAAAGGACCGCAATACCTCGAGTTGTTCGACCGTCTCGACGCCTTCCGCGATCACTTCCACCCCCAGGTTTCGTGCCATCACTACCATCGCCATCACCAAGGCCCGGTCTTTCGGATCCTCCGCAATGTTCTCGATAAACGACTGATCCACCTTTACCGCGTGCATGGGCAGCAGCTTGAGACGTGACAGCGAAGAGTATCCGGTACCGAAATCGTCGATTACGATCCGAACCCCTAGCTGACGAATCTTGGACAGCAGCTCCTGGGATTTGCGATGGTCCTCCATCGCTGCGCTCTCGGTCAACTCCAGCTCCAAGAGCTCCGGCCGGAGCCCGGTATCCCTGAGGACGGTTTCTACGATGCCCAGAAAATCGTCCTGCTGAAGCTGCCTGGCAGAAATATTGACTCCCATCGGCACTGCCGGCAAACCGGCCTCTTGCCATTGTTTACTGGTCTCACACGCCATCTCGAGAACCCACTTCCCGATCGGAACAATCAGACCGGAGCGCTCGGCGACCGGGATGAACTTTCCCGGGCTCACGAGCCCGATATCAGGCGATTGCCACCGCAGGAGCGCCTCGACGCCGGCAACCCGGCCGGTCTGGAAGTCGACCAGGGGCTGATAGGCCAAGAAAAGCTCCTCGCGTGCCAGCGCTTGCCGAAGACCCTGCTCGATCTTGGTGCGCTCCCGGTTGAGCGCATCCATTCGAGGAGCGTAGAACTCGAAGCCGCCCTTTTTCTTCTGTTTCGAGCTGTGCAAGGC
>CAXMQZ010000022.1:0-80092 GCA_964195975.1 uncultured Polyangiaceae bacterium
CAATGGATCGAACTTCATCGAGGACACCCTGATCAATTTCACAGGTACAGCCGGTGACAACGAGGATGGTGATTTGAGCGGAAGCCTCACCTGGAGCTCGAATTTGGATGGAGCGATCGGTTCGGGAGCCACCCCCTCGGCCGTGCTTTCGGTGGGCGATCACATCGTTACGGCTTCTGTGATCGACAGCCATGGAGAGACCGGTTCGGCCTCGATTACGGTTACGGTTGATGCCAATACGCCACCAGATGTCACCATCACGGCACCGTCCGATGGTTCCAGTTTCATCGAAGACGCGCTGATATCCTTTGTCGGCACTGCGACGGATAACGAGGACGGCATCCTCACCTCGAGTCTGAGCTGGAGCTCTGACCGCGATGGAATGCTTGGCACAGGTGGTTCTTTTGCAAAGGTTCTGTCGGTGGGAGTGCACTCCGTCACCGCTTCGGCAACCGACAGTCATGGAGATATCGGGTCGGCGACGATCTCGGTAACCGTTGAAGCCAACACGCCTCCGGAAGTATCAATAACCGCCCCGTCGGATGGCACCAGCGTCGTCGAAGCTACTTCGATCGATTTTGCCGGTTCGGCCATAGACACGGAGGATGGCGACCTTACAACCACGCTTAGCTGGACTTCCAGTCTCGATGGCGCGATCGGCGGTGGAGGTTCCTTCTCCACTGTCCTAACCGTGGGAGTCCACACAGTAACCGCTACAGCCACCGACAGTCACGGGGATCCTGGATCGGATTCGATCACCGTGACCGTAACGTCCAACACGGCGCCGACGGTTGTCATTTCGCTTCCAGCCGACAACTCGAGCTTTATCGAAGACTCGTTGATCGCCTTCACCGGTACCGCCTCCGATATTCAGGACGGCGACCTCTCCTCGACTCTCGACTGGACTTCTAGCCTTGACGGTCTGCTCGGCGCGGGTGCATCATTTTCAAAGGTTCTCAGTGTCGGCACCCACACGATCACGGCCGAAGCTACCGACAGTCACGACGAAACTGGGTCGACATCGATCACGGTAACGGTTACACCAAACACGCCGCCGACGGTTTCGATTACCAACCCCGTCTCAGGCGCCAGTTTTATCGAAGCCACCAATATCACTTTTGTGGGCTTGGCCACAGACACGGAAGACGGAGACATCTCTGCCGATCTGAGTTGGGCATCCAACCTCGACGGCTCGATCGGCGGCGGCGCCTCCTTTTCCCGGACTCTCTCGGTCGGCACCCATACCGTCACCGCATCGGTCGTCGACGGTCATGGCGAGCCCGACACAGCCTCAATCACCGTCACTGTGACTCCCAACACTCCACCTTCTGTAACAATCGGCGCCCCTGCGGATGGCACGAGCTATCTAGTCGCGTCACCGATCGATTTCTCGGGCAGCGCCTCTGATGTCGAGGACGGTGACCTGACTGCCGGCCTCGAATGGCTTTCGAACCTGGATGGAGTGATCGGATCCGGTGGAGCATTTTCGACTGCCCTGTCAGTCGGATCCCATACGATCGTAGCTTCGGTTCTCGACAGCCATGGCGTGCCGGCGTCAGATAGCCTGACCATCGCGGTCACCGTGACCAATGCTCCACCCGCAATCACGATAACGGCTCCGGCGGATGGCTCGAGTCATCTCGAGGGTCCAGCGATCACCCTGACGGGTATTGCAATCGACACCGAGGATGGTGACATCTCGACTCTACTATCGTGGAGCTCGAATCTCGACGGCGCTCTGGGCTCCGGCGCTACGGTCTCGAGACGTCTGTCGATCGGCTTTCACACGATCACGGCTACTGCGATCGATAGTCATGGCCTACCAAGCTCGTCTTCGATCACGATCAAAGTAAGCACGGACCTCGACATGATCTTCACCGATGGTTTCGAGAGCGGAGATCTCTCGGCCTGGAGCGACAGCCAACCCTAGCCCTGCGACTAGTTCTTTTTCTTAGACTTGGACTTTTCAGCCTTGGAGCTCTTTTCTTTCGCCGCTTGCTGGTTGAGAAATCTCTCGACAGCATCGACAATCGTTTTTTGAGTCTTGACTCGGGCCCAGCATTTATCGTTGCCTTCGACAATCGTCCAAGGTGCTCCTCGTGTGCTGGTCTTTCGAACCATGGTCTCCAGCGCCATCTCATACTCGTCCCACCGTTCGCGGTTTCGCCAATCCTCATCGGTCAGCTTCCACGTCTTGTGAGACGTCTCCTGGCGGGCCTCGAACCGTCGTAGCTGCTCGTCCGAGCTGATGTGAAACCAAAGCTTGACCAGAACGATCCCGTGGTTCATCAGCTGGCGCTCGAATTCGTTGATCTCGCGATAGGCGCGTTTCCACTCTGGCTCTGTTGCGAAACCTTCCACCCTCTCGACCAACACGCGTCCGTACCAGGAGCGATCGAACACGAGAAGTTGCTTCTCCTCAGGCGGCATCAGCCGGCGCCAGAAACGCCACAAATAGTGATGGGTCTTGTCCTCACCAGCTGGGGCTCCAATCGAGTAGACCTGATAGCCCCTGGGATCGAGCTTCTCGGTCAGACGCCGAATCGCTCCTCCTTTTCCTGCAGCATCCCATCCTTCGACCACCACAATCACCGAGCTCTTTTGTACATAGACCTGATACATCAGCTCCCGCAACTGAAGCTGATAGTCGATCAGCCGCTCCTTGTACTCCTCCCTATCGAGGCTCTTGCTCAGATCTATTGCCCGGAGCATCGTGGTCACTCCTCGCTGTCTTCGGTTTGACTCACCGTTGGCGCGGCTACTTCGCTCTCGGATCTCTCGAATTTGGGCGGTTCTATCCCGAGTCGCACCAGTCGCTCGGTCATGCTTTTTACCAACGTGTCGAACATACGGAATCGAGTCCATCGCTTATCGGTCGCTGCAATCAGACTCCAAGGACCCCATTCGGTCTCGGTTCGCTCCAGCATCTCCTCAATGACGACCAGATAATCGTCGTACTTGGCATGCTGCTCCCGATCGCGATCTTCGATCCTCCAGGCAGTATGAGGGTCGGACCCCGCCCTCTCGAGACGGTCTTTCTGTTCGTCCTTGCTGATATGAAGAAAGAATTTCACGATCAGGTATCTATCTTCGGTCAAGGTGCGCTCGAAGCTCACGATATCGTTGTAGGCCTCGGTCCAGGCCTGCTCGTCAATATCGCCCGCGACCCGTTCCACTACAACCCGCCGGTACCAGCTCCGATCGAAAATCGAGATCTCACCCCAGTTCGGAATATCTACCCAGAACCTCCACATCCAGGGTAGATGGGACTGAGTCGTACGTGGAGCTCGCGTGGCATGCAGGCTGAATCCGCGCGGCTCCAGGCGCTGGGTCAGCTTGCCAATGGCGCCGCCCTTGTCCGATCCCGACCAACCTTCAAAGACGATGATGGTCGCAAGATCGGCCTCCCAGCTGGCGCGCTGCAGCAGTAATAGCTGTCGTTGGAGCTCGGGGATGAGCTGTTTGTACTCGGCCTTTCCGAGCTCGAGATTTAGATCCAGGGCATCAAGCATGATTTTGTGACCTCTAGTCTCTCATAGGAGATGTCTCCGAAGGAGGAATCTCACTAATGGGCAGGATGTCGGACAGCCCTCTGTCCCACCCCTAAACTTGGACAAGGAAAGACCAACGATTGACTCTTGGTTTCCTGGGGTGGGGGCCGTACTACCCAATCCGTACTACCCAAACGGGTGTTGTCTGTCAGCACTCCAGGGGGGCACAATGCGCATCAGTAGGCGTCGAGACGCCGAACCCAAAGTCTGAACTACGAATTGGAGCTCTTCATGAAGCCAACCAAATATGCCTTACCCCTCTTACTCGTCGTCATTGTCGCGGTCCTTGCTGTCGGCTCCGCAAGCCCCGCGTTTTCCTACCGATCATGGGATACCGGTTGCACCGATTGCCACACGAGCTTTACAGGTGATGAATCGACAAAACCCGGCAATGTCTGGCCCGAAGACAAACACGTTGTCCATAGAAGCGCCATGATGGACCAAGACGTCCCGGACAGTTGTGGCGCTTGCCACGATCAAATCGGGGACGATCCTCTGCTCAACTCTTCGGCCGGCACCGCAGAGCTGCCCGGTCTGGGATGCATGGGCTGTCATGGAGTAGACCCCACACCGGGTACGGAGAACAATCTTTGGGGCGCCGGGTTGAGACTGCACCACGCCAACGCGAACGTAGGCGGGGACGGCAACGGTCTCGAATGTGTCACCTGTCATCCTGTCGATCCCCTACCCATGCCTGAAGATATTCTTCCCGCCTACTACGGCCTACCGACTATCAATGTCCTGGATCCCTGCAATCCAGGCGGTACCGAGAACTGGACCAGTGATGGCCTCGGTCTCGATAACGACGGTGACTTGGACTATGACGCCGACGATAGTGCCTGCACTTCGATATTCGCGGACGGATTCGAGAGTGATGACACCTCTGCCTGGAGCAGCACCGTGCCCTAGGGGCAGACGCTAGTTGCTGAAGAAGTACCCCTGCTAGAATCCGCTCATCAACGACTCAGCGGACCTGATCGGCAAAACCGTTTCCCACTATCGGGTAGAAGAGCGTCTCGGAGGAGGCGGCATGGGTATCGTCTACCGCGCCGAGGATGAGCGCCTCGGTCGGCAGGTGGCTCTCAAGTTTCTGCCCGAGAAACTGGCCAGCGATGATCAGGCACTCGAGCGATTCCAGCGCGAGGCCCGGGCCGCGTCGGCTCTCAACCATCCCAATATCTGTTCGATCTTCGATATAGGGGAGTACGACGGCAAGCCTTTTATCGCCATGGAGCTGCTCGAAGGCGTGACCTTGAAGCAGCGAATCACCGGCGGCGCCATGAAGCTCGATGACGTGATCGAGCTCGGATCTCAGATTGCCGAAGCTCTGACTGTGGCCCACGAGGCTGGGATCGTTCACCGCGACATCAAACCCGCGAACCTCTTTGTCACCAAACACGGCTATGCCAAGGTGCTCGACTTTGGGCTCGCCAAACTCGTAGCGCAGGAGGACGATCCGACCGGTTCGACTGAGATGCCAACCCAGGCTTATCAGGGCGATCATCTGACCGAACCCGGTTCGACCATAGGCACAGTGGCCTATATGTCACCCGAGCAGACTCTCGGCGAAGACCTCGACCCACGCAGCGATGTTTTCTCTCTGGGTGCCGTGCTCTACGAGATGATCACCGGTCAACTCGCCTTCTCGGGCAAAACCTCGGCGATGACCTTTGATGCCATTCTTCATGCTGAACCGATCTCGGCGGTTCGCTTGCGGGCCGAGGTGCCCGATGAGTTCGAACATATCCTCGCCAAAGCGCTGGAGAAGGACCGTAATGTCCGCTATCAAAGTGCTGCGGAGCTCAAAGCGGACCTGCTACGACTGCAACGCGACAGCTCGACGAGAGTTTCAGCCGCTGCGGCCACAGCGCCGCGGGCCAAAGAGCCCGAGAAGGCGGGTGGAAATCTCCTGCGTTGGGGATTGCTCGCGGTTTTGATCGTGGTCGCGGTCGCGGTGGCTTGGTTTTTCAGTCGACCCAAGACTCAGCCCGAAGTCGCAGCTTCCGTTCATCACGCGATTGCCGTTCTTCCATTTCAGAACTATTCAGGTGACACGACACTCGATCATCTGCGCATGGCCGTGCCCGATGAGATCACCACGGTCCTGAGCTACACACCCGAGCTCTCGGTGCGGCCATTCTCTGCCACACGGAAGTTCTCCGATCCCGAGGTGGATCCTTCCCAGATTGCCCAGGAAGTACAAGCCGACCAGATTGTTACCGGGCAATTCCTGGTCGAAGACGACCTGCTCCAAGTCACCATAGAGTCGATCGATATCGATCAGAGCCGTCTAGCCTGGCGCCAACGGATCAGCCTTCCGATCGGTGACATGACGACATTGCGATCGACGATCGGCGAAGCGGTCTCCACAGGTCTCTTGCCCGCCCTGGGTATCGAAACGGCAGCGACTGGCTCCGTTGCTGCAGTCCCCACCGATCCACGCGCCTATGAGCTATTTCTTCAAGAATCGGCACTCGCCAGAGATCGTGAGGACAACCTCAAAGCTATCGAGCTGCTCGAGGAGGTCGTCCGCCTCGACCCGGAATTTGCGCCCGGTTGGTCCCGGTTGGGCTGGCGGACCTACTGGCTCGGCGCTTTTGTTGACGAAAGCCCCGAGACCTATTACCGGCAGGCCCAGGCCAGCATGCAACGCGCGCTCGAGATCGATCCCGAGCTACCCGACGCGCTCGGCGCTCTCATCGTCTTCGAGGTAGAAATTGGCGATCTCGAGGATGGCTATGATCGCGCGGTCAGCTTACTCCAGGCCTGGCCCGAATCCCCCCAAGCGCACTTTCTGCTCTCCTACGTCTACCGCTACGGTGGCATGCTGGGGGAGGCGGCGCGAAAGTGCGAAGTGGCGTTCGTGATGGACCCGGAGCGGGGGCATCGCTCCTGCTCGGTCGTCTACTACCGCCTGGGTCGTTTCGACCGCGCCAGAACTTTCCTCGCCCTGGAACCTGGTTCGACCTGGACCACCAACGCCGAGACCTGGCTTCGAGTGTGGGCCGGGGACCTGCCGGGTGCGATCGAAATTGCCCAAACTCTTCCCGACGGCCATCCCTCACGAGAGTTTTTCGAAGCCTGTGCCTCGGGGAATCAAGAGGCAATTGCCCAGAGAGGGGCCGATGCGAGGGCTCTGGAGGTCGAGGACTCCGAGGCTTTTTTCCATATGGGCGCAATGTTTGCTACTTGCGGAGAAACCGAGACGGCCATAGCTCTCATTCGTAGATCGATCGATCAGAACTACTGCGCACCTGAAGCCTTCGAACGAGACTTCCCGATCGGAGTCCTACGGGACCATCCCGAATGGGAATCGCTGCGCCGCGACTCCATCGCCTGCCGTGACCGCTTCAAGGCCTACGTCGCTCAGCACCCCGCCCCCTCCTGATCCATTTCCCTGAATCGAAGGGGGACACACGACCAAATGGGCTCTCGTCCAACAGATTGGATTTGGTGCCATGTCATGCTTGCCGCTTTGAATTGCCTGACCATAGAAAGCCCAGTCTCGGGGAATAGCATGACAAGATCTGATTGAAGGAGGCCTCATGGAGCTATTTCTCGGTATCCCGCTTTGGATCCTCTTTGGTGTGCTCGGCGCCTGGATCGCGACCACCAAGGGTCGTTCCGGCTGTGGCTGGTTTGTTCTCTGTTCGATTCTCGGCCCGATCGGCTTGATTCTCGCAGCGGTGATCAGCAAGAAGAGCTGAGAGGGAGACAATCAATGAGTCTCGACATCGACCACTTTGATGCACAGTGCGGCGAGGATACAAAGTGCGGCGGACGACAGGACGAACCTCACTCATGACCAAAAGCACGCATGCCCGCTTTTCCATAGGCCAGATCGTGGATCATCAGCTTTTTGGCTACCAGGGAGTCATATTCGACGTGGACGTCACCTTTCAAGAGAGTGACGAGTGGTACGAGAGCGTAGCCAAATCACGACCCCCGAGGGACCAGCCCTGGTACCACGTCCTACCCGACGGTGCGACACACACCACCTATGTCGCCGAGCGCAACCTGAAAAACGCCAGGGAACCCAATCCCATCCATCATCCCCTGGTCGACGCAGTCTTCTCCGAGTTTGATGGCACCCAATACTCTTTGCGCGAGGGTGTCAATTGAGCTCTTTCTCTCGCAGGAATCAAGGCAGAGCTGGACCAGCCGTCGCGCCCAGAGCTTTCAAAATCGCCTCGGGCGTCGCGCGATCGTGGATCTGATCAAGCCAGCGAGCCTCGATACGTCCGTCAAGCCCGATCAGATAGGTGCTCGTAGGACTATATGAAGTGGCTACCGACAGACGCTCGTCGTTGGCCATGGGAAACCGAATCCCCTGCTTTTCGATCGTGACCGCAGTCCCCTCTGGGCTGCACTCCAGGTGAATTGCCAGAATCTCAGCACCCCGGTTTCGGATCTCATCATAGTTGCGGTTCAGCTCGACCAGCTGATGGATGCAGGGCGGTCACCAGTGGGCCCTCGAAAACACCAAAACCAGCCGCTTTCTGCCGCGATAGCTTTCGAGGCTGTGCTTCCGCCCCTCCAGATCGACGATCTCGAAGTCAGGTGCAGGTTCTCCGACCTTTGGGAATCCATCCCAAGGCTCAGCTCCGGCGAATTCTGAACCATGGCTCGATAGTAGGAAAGCCGTCAGGGCATCGGCCCGCTGATCCATATCGGGGACCATTCGTCCAGGGGTGAATTGCGCGGTCAGGTCGCCGTATTCCTTCTGAACGTCTGGCTCGTGGTTGTCTGGGAACTCCGACAGGTAGCTATCCCACCTCTCGCGGTCGAGATGATCTGGCCCCCAGGTGTGACAGGAAGTACAGGCTCGCTGATAAATAAATCTTCCGGTCAGCTCTCTCCATTCCGCTGCAAGTGCCCTATCAGTCTGCCAAGCAGGAACCGGAAGCCCACTCGCATCCAGAACTGGCTCATCTGCGGCGCTCGCACCGCTGGCCACGAGACCCGCGACTACAACCGCGGTGATCGTCCTGCCCTTACTACCAAGACTGAAATGGAGACTTCGTCTCATGAGCCCTCCGAATCGAGATTCCCAACCCACTGCATATCTTACGAGTCGCTACCCGTCTTGGTTCAAGCGGCCCGGTCAAACGAGAATGTTCTGGTATATCCTGTCGCAACAGACTACGAGTGATTCGAATGAAATCGATCTACAGATCCCCTGTATCTCATCTACTAGCGCTGATCAGCGCATCTTTGCTGATCGCTATCCCAAGTAACCAGGCGTCAGTGTGGGCTCAGGAAAACCCGAAGCCCACCGACGCGGCCGTACCCGACGTCACTCAAAGCATCCAAGAGGCTGTGTCCAGCCTCGATGAGATTGACCGAGAGAAATACTACACCTCGATTCGCGTTCCCGATGGGTTGATCGAGATTGCTCCAGCCAAGGACCACGTCGATCTTTTCGTCCACAATCGTTTTATTACCCGTCTGCGCGCCACAATCTTATCCAACTCTCCTGCCGCCAGGGCTGCCGGAATTGTGGAGGAACTGAGCAATCTGGCCGATCAGGACCGGATCTCGCCGATCGAAACCTTTACTCTCGAACAGGGTGTGTTGTTCGTGGTTGCAGACCAGGCGGTCTTTGCGATCGCCCACAAGGATCTCGATCTGATCGTCGGTGAGACCATCGAGCAACGCACAGCCGAGGCCTACTCCAATCTCGAGCGGGTTCTACCCGAGATGGTCGAACTGCACGACCCGGAGATCCTCATCGAGGGAGTCGTCAAGAACTCCATAGCACTCCTCCTGTTCGGCCTGATCATCTGGATTCTTCAACGTCTGAAGAATTGGATCGATCGAAAACTGCTCCCCACGCTCGACCGCAGAATGCGGATCTCCTTATCCAAACACATCGGTGAAGGTGCTCGAAAAGAGATCCGATTTCTGAATATCCTCAGAACCCTCTTGAATCTCATGCTCTGGGTTGTTTTTCTGGGTGTCACCTATGTCTGGTTCTCTTTCTCGCTCGAGCAATTCCCCTACACCCGCCCCTGGGGTGAAAGCCTCGGACAACAGCTTGTCGATCTGCTGGCCTGGCTTGGCGATGGAGTTGCAAGAGCCATTCCCGGTCTGTTTATTGTTTTTGTAGTCTTTCTTCTTGCTCGCGCTGCCAGCCGGGCAATCCGAGCCCTGTTCGACGCTATCGAGGCCGGCCGAATCGAGCTCCCCGGTCTACATCCCGAGACCGCACAGCCGACTCGCCGGCTTACCATCGTTGGCATTTGGCTGGTCGCCATAGTTGTTGCCTATCCCTACTTCCCCGGCAGCAATACCGCCGCCTTCAAGGGCCTGAGTGTCTTTGCCGGTCTGGTGATATCCCTGGGCTCAACCGGTATCGTCAATCAAGCGATGAGTGGGTTGATGCTGATGTACGCCCGCGCCCTCAGACCCGGGGATTTTGTCCAGGTAGGGGATGTCGAAGGTACCGTGACGCAACTCGGGATGTTGTCGACCAAGATTCGGACCCTCAGGAATGAGGAGATAACCGTTCCCAACGCGGTAGTTGTCTCCCGCGAGACCACGAATTACAGCCGCTTCGAGAGGGAAGGAGTCGCGATCTCCACTACAGTTACGATCGGATACGACACGCCCTGGAGGACAGTCCACTCGTTGCTGGAGGCTGCCGCAGAAAAAACTCCCGGTTTGCGCGATGTGCCCAAACCCTTCGTACTGCAAACGGCTCTCGCCGATCACTATCCCGAGTATCGACTAATGGCCGTGATCGATCATCCCGAGCAGCGCGGCCGCGTTCTTTCGAACCTGCACGAAAACATCCAAGATCTCTTCCACCAGAACGGTGTTCAAATCATGTCGCCTCACTACGTGGCTGACCCACCCGAACCGATTATCGGCGCAACCGACAAAACCTGATCAGCTCTCCTGGCCCTCCCCAGCGCAATCAATTGCCTTCCTTGTAGGTCACGTCGACCGCGTCCATCACGAAGGCAAAGGCATCGGTGTACTCTTCGACCGTCTGCTCGACCGAGCTACCGATACCATGACCTGCGTTGGCGTCGGTTCGCAGCAAAATGGGTCCACTGCCACCCTGCGCAGCCTGCAACAAGGCGGTCATCTTTCGCGAGTGCATCGGATCGACACGGGGGTCATTGGCGCCGGTGAGAAACAGAGTGGCTGGATAGCTCGTGCCGGCAACGACTCGGTGATACGGAGAGTAGGCATACATCGCTTCAAAGTGATCGGGATTTTCAACCGTGCCGAATTCCGGGATGTTGAACTGGCCGTTCGGGCTGAGCTCTACCCGAAGCATGTCGTAGATACCCACGAACGAAATTACCGCTTGGGCAAGCCGCGGATGCTGGGTCATCAGCGCCCCCATGAGTAGTCCGCCGTTGCTTCCGCCCAGGATCGCTACCTTTGCGGGATCGGCGTAGCCCTCGGCAACCAGATGTTCGATCGCAGCGGCAAAGTCGTCGAACACATTCTGCTTCTCCGTGAGTCGCCCCTGTTCGTGCCACTGGTTCCCGTACTCGCTGCCACCGCGAAGATTTACCTTGACGATGGCAAAACCCTGTTCGAGCAGGGGTGCATAGATCGTGACCAAGAAGGGAGACTGGCTCACGCCATAACCACCGTATCCCGTGACCAGAACCGGACTCGAGCCATCCTGCCGCGCCCCCTTGGGTCTGATGATGTTGAGAGGAACCTGGGTGCCGTCCTTGGAGAGAGCAAAGTCCCGAATCACCTCGAGATCGTTGAAAGCCACCGGCGAGCTCGAAGACAGTTCCGTCTGGGTCGTCTCACCAGACTCTCCGTCATACCTAAGCCATAGTTTTGGATCGATAAAGGACTGGTTGGCGAACATGATGTCGTCGCCGCCCAGGGGCGTCAGACTGTAGATGGTGGATACCTCGAGCTGCTCAGGAGTAGTCTGAGCTCTGCCTCCAAGATCGAACACTCGCAGCTCGGTCGGACCCCCAACTTGATAGATCGCAAACAGACGACTTTCGGTAGCCAAGAACGAGGGAGAAAACCAGGCATAGAAACTACTCTCGAGCGAGCCCTCACCCTCGGGAAGGATCAGTTTGGCGTCGGTCATATCCGGCGCGACAGAGTCGATCAAGAGTAGTTTGCCCTTGGGGGCGTCTTCAAAGCTCAATACGAAGAGCTCCCCTGACGGACCGAACGTAGCCTCCACTACCTCGTCATCGAAATCGCTGAATTGACTCCAAACACCATCGCTCTGTCTGATGTAGTGCTCAAACTCACCCCCGTCGCCATTTTGCACCGTGACCAGCAGGCGTCCCGTCTCATCGTGCATCTCGACTCTGATCTCTGCAATTTTGGGGAGTTTCTCGCCCAACTCATAGCGGTCCTCTTCGATCGGCCGCCCTAGTTCGTGAAACCACAGTTGTTGATAGAAGTTCATATCCTCGGCTGCACGTTCGCCCTGCCGCGGATATCGTGAGTAGAAGAATCCGGAGCTGTCGGGAATCCAGGCTAGATCCCCACCCGCGGTGCCACCATTGACGTGAGGGATCGCTTCGTAAACCAAGCTACCGGTCGCTGTCTCGAAAATCGACAGATCACCCACTTCGGATCCACTCTTCGACATCGACACCGCAACCAAACTTCCATCGGGCGACGGCATGTACCAGTCGATAGTTGTGGAGGCAGAAGGGTCGATACCAATCGGATCGACCAGCACGGTTGCTGTATCGAGATCATCGGGACTCTCGAACCAAACCAGGAAAGGCTGTTGGATCGGCGGTTGAAACTTCATGGCAAACAGTCTTCCTCCGCGAGCGCTCAGCCAGAATTGACTAGTGCTCGAAGTGTCTCCGAGAACCTCGCTGAGCCGAGCACGAAGAGGTTCTGCTGCTGGAAGATCGTCGAGAATCGAGCGCGCGTAGGTATTCTGCCTCTCGCTCCAGGCCTGAACATCATCGTCTTCCCAATTCTCGAGCCAACGGTACGAATCAGTGACCTGTACGTCGTGATACGTATCTACAACGGGGCGCATCTCTGTGTCGGGAACGTCCGACACCTCCAGCGGGGCGCAAGAGACAGCGAGCACACTACCTACAACCAATGCAACGTACTTATTCAATGACGTCATATTCGACTCCAACTAGATTCGCCAAAAATCCGGCGCATTTACAAAGATGAACCAACTTCAGACCTCCAAATCCGTATTCCCAGGCGGATAGGGTTCATACGGCGAAACATTTCGGTGGTTGCTCGGCCTACACAAAATCGAACCTGCTCAGGACGACTCTTTGACAGGTCCAGCTGGGGAGGTAATCTTGCACTTGGACCTAGCGAGTGAATTGTCGAGTGACTAGTCGAATCATTGACCCATTAACCAACTCAGGGTTGCCGCTATCGATGAGAGCAAAGATCGCCAGTCAATTGTGTCTACTGCTTCCGCTGCTGGCAACTGCTGCGTTTTCTTCGCAAGATTTCGAGGCCGACTACCACTCACTGCTGGAGCAGCAGTTCAGCACCCAAGCTTTCCAGGTGCCACCCGAAGGAATCACCTGGAAGATCGACACTGCCCTTTGGCATCTCGGGTCGGGCCAGATTTGGATCCAGCGCTCGGTCTCGGAGAATGTCGTGGTCGGATTCATTTTCGAAGGTCATGGAATTTTTTCAATCGAGGTTCCCGACCCGATCGAACTGAGACAGTTGCGAAGATTCACCAAGGACCCTGAGCTCGAAGAGCTTTCTTTTGCTTTCGACACGATGCTCATTCAAACCGTAGGCATCCTGCCCGAACCGTTTCAGTCCATGGAGGTCACCGAAAGCTACCGTCCGAGCAACCGGGGCAAAACTCGCCAGGATTTCACCCTCCGAATGTATCGGGACGATGTTGCCGCAAGGTTGATTGCCGCGATCGCTCGACCCGACGATCTCTTCTATCGCGCAGAGATGAAAACCGATGGGCACGGTTGGCTTGCCTACAGCTATGACGACGACCGGTTCGAGGAGATCCAGCTCGAGTACTACAATGCGCAGTACCCCTACATCGAGACCTGGTTGAGTCTTGATCGATCTCAGGATCGCTCCCCAGACGGCCGGCCCGGTTTCAACTATCGACCACGGGTCGACATCGACCATGTCAGCATCGATGCCGATCTCACCACTATGGCCAAGCAGGGTATCTATGGCGAAAGTCGTGTCAGACCGCTCAAGGCCCAGTTTCGGGCCACCGTCATCCTCTCGCCCAAACACAATGGCGATACGGCACTTCGGTTCTCCCTGACACCGATGGCCAAGGTGTTGAATGTTCATGACGGCAATGAACGGAATCTCATGTTCCTCCGTGACCACGTCGGACAGCGCAGCACCGCGATCGACAACGATATCTACGATGACTCTCTCGTAGTGCTCCTGAACGAACCGCTAGTCGTGGATGAGCCGGTGACACTTCAGTTCGACTACGAGATGCGAATCTACGGTTTTGCTCCTGGCCGAGGCTGGTATCCCGCTACCGAGCCCGCCGGAACCCCACTCTACGATCGGCATACCGGGAGGTTGGCCTTTACCACTCGGGACGAATACGCGGTCCGAGCCATGGGAGAGCTCGAGCTCGACGAGGATCAGGGCACTACGAGGCGAACCGTTTGGAAACTCGACCAGCCAGTCAAGATGATGAGCTTTGTGGTGGCCAAGCAGCACCACGAAGCGGTCCTCGAGTTCGATGATCTTCCCGAGATCGCGGTCTTTGGATCTGTACGAGGTTATCTCTCACCCAAAGACCTCGAGCTCATCGGAGCCGATGTCGTCAACAGCTTGAACTTCTTTCAGGAACTCTTCGACTCCGAGCTGGGGATCGATCGCCTGCAGGTCGGCACGATCCCAACCACCCACGGCCAGGCCTTCGAGGGGCTGCTCCATGTGGGTGATTTCACGACCGCAACCGATGAGGTTGCTCGGGTCGAGATGTTTCGAGCTCATGAGGTAGCTCACCAATGGTGGGGCCACAAAGTCGGGTGGCGGTCGTACCGCGATCAGTGGCTGAGCGAAGGCATGGCGCAATACTCGGCCATGATGTTTGTCGAACAGACGGTCAAAGGCGGCCCGAGATACTTCAGGCAAATGTTACAAGCCTATAGCGATGAGATCACAGGTTCGCTCGGCTCGGTCGGCAGTCAATTTTCCCGACCTGGGGCTACCCAGCTCAACCGTCGTGGCATGGATCGCATGGGCCCGATCGCTCACGGGTACCGCAGCTCGATCGGTGAGACCCCGAGTGCCTACAGCTCTCAGGCCTACCTCAAGGGATCGCTGGTGATGCACATGCTCCGGATTCTGACCCGCGTCATGACCGGATCGGATGAGGCATTCATAGACGTCCTGAGGATTTACGTCGATCGAATGGAGAACGACTACGCTTCAACAGCGGACCTGCAAGCAGCTTTGACCGAACGCCTTCCCGGCGACTGGGGGTGGTTTTTCGATCAATGGGTCTATGGCGCCGAGATCCCAACCTATTCCTGGTCGGAAAGGATCTCGACCAGGGATGGCAAGCTGGTTCTCATTCTCGATGTCGAGCAACGAAACGTGAGTCCAGGGTTCAAAATGCCGGTGCCCGTAGAAATCCAGTACCCAGGGGGGAAGACGACCACCCTTCTCGCCACAGTCGACAAAGAGTCCAACCAGTTCATATTCGAGCTCGAGGCCAAGCCCAAGAAAATCATCTTCAACCCTGGCAACGCGGTCCTCGCCCGAATGAAGCGGTAATTCAAACGGCGACAGAATGATTCAAACGGTGACAGGACACCAACTTCAATTCCTTGGATTCACCGTCAAGTCCGCTTGCCCCCCTATCCCCAGCCGCCGATCTGGCGATAGAATGCCGCCTCGAACCACTCACAACTGATGATTGATCAAACCTTAGGCAACTTCAAGATCACCGACAAGCTCGGTGAGGGCGGCATGGGACAGGTCTTCCGTGCTCAGGACACCAAGCTCGGCCGTGAGGTGGCAATCAAAGTACTTCCCGAGGCCGTCGTGCAGGATCCCGAACGCCTCGCAAGATTCGAGCGCGAAGCCAAGGTCCTGGCCTCGCTCAACCACCCAAATATCGGCGCCATCTACGGTCTGGAAGAGGCCGACGGCAAACCGTTTTTGATTCTGGAACTAGTCGAGGGCGACACATTGCAGGAACGGATCGCCCAAGGCCCGCTGCCCATCAAGGAAGCACTCGACATAGCCCGCCAGATCGCCACCGCGTTGGAAGCGGCGAATGGTCAGGGGATCATTCACCGCGATCTCAAACCGGCCAACGTCAAGATCGACCCGAAAGGTAATGTCAAGGTGTTGGACTTCGGTCTGGCCAAGGCCTGGGAGCCTGAGACCGCCTCCGGGAGTAGTCCGCTCCTCACCGCCTCCCCCACCATGACCCAGCAAATGACCGAAGCCGGTGTGCTGCTCGGCACGGCCGCTTATATGAGTCCCGAGCAGGCGCGTGGCAAGCCGGTCGACAAGCGCTCCGACATCTGGGCCTTTGGCTCGGTTTTGCTCGAGATGCTCACCGGGCGCCAGACCTTTGGTGGCGAGACGGTCACCGATGTCATCGCCGCGATCGTGGCCCGCGATCCCGACTGGGGTGCGCTTCCGGCCGACACGCCGCAAGGAATCAAGAAGCTGCTCCATCGCTGTCTCGAAAAGGAGCTCGACAATCGCCTGCACGACATCGCCGATGCTCGCATCGAGATCGAAGAGATCGCGGAAGCCGTCGAGTCGGGAGCCCTGCCGAGCTCTGAAGTCGGAGCGGTCTCGACCAAGGGCCGAGAGAAGCTCTGGCTCGCAACAACGATCGGCCTGGCAATAGTTGCTCTAACTCTGGGTTGGCTCTTGCTGTCGCGTCCAGAGTCCGAGGAACGAGTCATTCGCGCTCAGATCCCACCACCCGAGGGAATGCAATATGAAACGGCGGCAAACTCCCCTGGTTCCGTAACGCTGTCGCCCGATGGTCGACGTTTCGCCTTTGCTGCGACAGATGCAAACGACGACACGACGCTCTGGGTCCGCGAGCTCGACGAGCTCGAGCCACGGCAGATCCCCAGCACCGAAGGTGCAAGATACCCTTTCTGGTCAGCGGATGGCCGCCACATCGCCTTTTACAACGATGACAAGCTTCGCAAGGTCGGAGCGGCAGGAGGACCCGTCCTGACTTTGAGCGACGCTCCCAACGGTAAGGGTGGTTCCTGGAGCCCGGATGGTGTGATCCTGTTCGCACCCTCCCACAATACGCCCATCCACAGAGTGGCGTCAGCGGGTGGCGAGAGTGAGGCAATCACCGAATTCAGCGAGGGTGAGAACAGCCATCGTCATCCCCGGTTCCTACCCGATGGCAATCGTTTTATCTATCTTGCCCGTCTGGAGACGACAGAAGCGGGTGACGAGAGTGTCTACCGGATCAAGCTCGGAGCCCTCGATCGGAGTGTCGATCGTGAGCTGATTGCATCGACCTATCAAGCAGAGATCGCGGCAGGCCACCTTTGGTTTGTAATCCAAGGCACCCTGATGGCGCAGAAGTTCGACACCGCCACAGCAGAGCTGGTCGGTGACGCGTTCCCCGTGACCGAAGCCGTCATGACTCATAGTGGTGCGGCCTTTGCGTTCTTTTCTGTGACGGAAGGAGGCGTCCTTGGGTATCACTCTGGTGCCGCGACGTCGATACATACGACACTAGCCTGGCGCGACCGCGAGGGAAATGAAATCGAAACCCTCGGAGACGAGGAGTTCTACTTCTCCGTCGAGCTCTCGCCTGATGACACTTCGGCCGCCGTAACCATTGAAGACAACGCAACCGGTAGCCAAGACATCTGGGTTTTCGATGTCGCGAGGGGGATCAAGTCGCGCTTCACCTTCTCTCCAGGCTCCGACAACTCGCCGATCTGGTCGCCCGATGGATCAAGAATCGCCTTTGCATCGGAGCGGGGCGGAGTTCGAGCCATCTATGTCAAACCCGTTGGCGGCGCCGAGGAAGCGGAGCTGCTCTACCAGAGCTCTGAGGGAGACATGATCCCCGACACTTGGACCCCGGACGGCAACCACATCGTTGCTTGGCACACTCTCGGCACCGGAGATGCCGATAGTTGGCTTATCCCGGTCGACGCACCCGAGGAAGCCGGTCCTCTGTTCGAGTCCGAGTTTATCGAGACCTGTGTGGCGGTCTCACCGGATGGCCGATGGGCTGCATACTGCTCCGATGAGTCGGGCGAGTTCGAGATCTATGTGACGCCGTTTCCCGAAGTGGGCCGAAAGTGGCAAGTGTCGGCCGGCGGCGGTATGCAACCGATCTGGCGGGACGGTGGGCGCGAGATTGTCTACCTCAACCATACCGATGGAATGATTCACGTGGCCAAAGTCGATATCGCTGGAGAGACTTTTCACGTCGGCAAAGTGGAACCCCTGTTCGACTCCCACAGGGCTCTCTCCCAGGAGGAAAACTGGGCGATGACCGCGGATGGTCAACGATTCCTGATCGTCTCGCAACCCAATACCGGAGGTACCTCCGGCCCGCCGGTAACCATCGTCGTCAACTTCCCCATCGAGCTCGCAAACCGCTAATCTCAAGAATTTGGGCGACACAGAATTTCGGGGACACGAGACCTAACTCCCTCAAATCCCAACCAGCTACTGATTCGGGGACACGAGACCTAACTCCCTTGGGCAGATCTCCGCGATGGCAAACACGCTACCTTCTCGTACGAATCTCACTGAGCGTCCCCTGGTAGTGATCGGTGGCGCCTCGCTCGACACTTTGCATTTCTGCGGTCAGACGGTTCAATCGGCCGGGGGCGCCGGACTCTACACCGCTCTAGCAGCTCAACGGGCCGGAGTCCCGGTGACAATGGTTGGTCCAAGGCCGAGTCCGGCTCCGCGTGAGCTTTCATTTGCCCTGGAGACTCTTGACTGGCGGGGCGAGGAAGTTCCACCCGAGCAACTTCCCTCATTCGAGATAAAGCACCGCGGGGGTGGCTCGTCCGAGATGATCAGCCACGAGTGGAAGGCGGAAAGTGACCTGGCTCCCAAGAAACTACCCCCAGACCTACCTCAAGGACTCGTCTACTGTTGCCCTCTTTGTGACCCCTCTCTCCAGCTCGAGTTCATTCGCCATTTCCATGGTCTCGGGCATCCCACTGCGTGCGGCACCTTTGAAGAGGCCGTTACCCACGATCTTGATATCGTCCGACAGACACTCGAGCTCGCAGATATTTTCTTCTGCAACCGCAGCGAGGCGGCCGCCCTTTTCGGTAGTCTCGATCGTGCCCAGACCAGCCCAGGCAAGTTGCTTTTCATCACGCAGAGCGCCCAGGGGGCGCTCGTCGTTCAAGGCAACCACATCACAGAAGTGCCTGGAACCGAGGTCGCTGAGCTCGACCCGACCGGCGCCGGTGACACCTTTTGCGGCACAGTACTGGCCAACCTTCTCCAGGGTGAACATCCGGTTTGTGCTGCAAGCTACGCAGTCCAGACCGCGGCGCAAATGGTTACCCGCATCGGTCCAGAATATCTTTACGAGTCAGGCGATGACTCCGCTAGACCAGACCGGGCTGTCGTTAGGCCCTCGTCGACGCGAATCGAGTCCGTCGGCAAGATCCTCGAGAACCTTCCAGAAGCCAATGCCTTCGATTTCACCGGCGATGACTACCCCCCTACAGGCCACCAATCGGCACTTGACTACTTTTTCGCATCCACGCTCCAGCAGTTCGGATTCTGGACGACCAGAGACGGGCGCTACGATCAGCCCATGTACGCCGCCATCGCTGGGCGAGAGCTCAAAGGCAGCGACTTCATCTGGGCCGCCTATCGTCGATGGCTCGATGACGATCCTGAAGGCCTCTCAGCTCATGCACACGACAAGCTGATCCAGGCCGCGTTCGACTATCGCCTCAGAGACGACTCAGGTCGTAATCCGCTGCCCGCCCCGAATCTCCATCTCGAACAGGCGCTTTCGTATGGTCATGATCTCACCGCCCTGGGCTTGACTCCGACGCTTGTTGTCGAGCATGCCAACAAGGCCGAGAAACCATTACAAGCATTTCTCGAGCTTCTCGACCAGATCGGTGGCTACAAGGAAGATCCGCTGCGAAAAAAGAGTGCCCTCCTTGCAGCAATCCTGTACGCAAGACCCGAGCGATTCCTACGCTGGGCAGAAGACGAAGAAATACCGCCCATCATCGACTATCATCTCCAACGCAGCTGTCTCCGCATTGGTCTTGTTGAGGTTGCCCCGGGTGACCTGCGATCCAAGCTCGAGTCCCGCCAGACTGTGTCGGAAACCGACGAGCAGGCTGTTCGCCAAGCTGCCTTCGAGGCCCTCATCATAATGCACGCTCAGACCGGCAAGCCTATGGCAGCTCTCGACTGGTTCTTTTTCCAGAACCGTCACCGCTGTCCTGAAATGACCGATCCGGTGTGCAGCGAATGTCCGATCGACTCGGTCTGTGCGCACCACAAGGAGCTCTTCCAGCCTGTCATTCGGTCTACCTTCTATTGATTGGCCTTCGATTGACCGGGTAAACAATGAACTGGATCAGTGTTCTCGGAATCTTTGCGATTCTGACCCTCGCCTACGGGCTTTCGACCCAACGGCGGGCCATTCAGCCCAGGGTGATTCTCTGGGGTCTCTACCTGCAGTTTGTCTTTGCGTTGATGATGCTTCGCAGAGACGCCTGGAGCATGATTGGCATGGGACTGTTTCTCGGCCAGATTGTCTACTATCTGATTCTTCGCGCATCTCGCGCGTCCGGACTTGCACGCTTCAGGAGCGCGGTTGGCAGCCTGGTTGTTGGTGGGGGCTGCCTCTGGATGTTCAAGAAGCAAATCTACGGTCAAGATCTACTTGCGGCCGTTGCCGATGGTGTTGCGGAGCTTCTCACCCTCTCCAGCTACGGCGCTCGATTTCTTTTTGGCAACCTTGCCGATCCGCAATACTTCTTTCCTTCCGACACCGCGACCTGGCCAGGCTTCGGCTATCAATTCGCCTTTTTCCTCCTGCCTGTGATCATTTTTTTTGCGGCCCTGACTTCGGTGCTCTACTACCTCGGCTGGATGCAGAAGGCCATCGAGTCGATCGCAAAGTTCATGCGCTGGACCCTAGGCACGAGTGGTGCTGAGACTCTGTGCAGCGCCGCCAACATCTTTATTGGCCAGACCGAGGCGCCTCTGATGATCAGGCCCTATCTTCCCGGCCTCACCCGGTCCGAGATCGCCTCAGTGATGGTTGCAGGTTTTGGCACCATGTCGGCCGGTTCAATCGCGGCCTACATCGCCATGGGTATCCCCGGCGAGCACCTGCTAGCTGCAAGTCTGATGTCGGCTCCCGCAGCACTGGTCATCGCCAAGATTCTCTACCCAGAGACACAACACTCAGAGACCGCGGGTGATGTAGGGCTGCCCGACATCGACGTTGGCGACAATGTCATTGAGGCAGCGACCAACGGCATCACCGACGGTCTCAAACTGGCCGTCAATGTCGCGGCGATGCTCATCGGCTTCATCTCACTGATCGCCGTTGTCGATATCTCGCTCAACTGGGTAGACGCTTGGATCGACGGCAGGCTTCTCGGCGGTGAGCTTGTGGAACGCTCGACCGGCGGCATCTCACCCGTCGTGGCCGAATATGCCGGCATCGTGCCAGGCTCGCTGCAGACGCTTTTTGGAACCCTATTGCGGCCAGTTGCCTGGGTCGTCGGTATTCCCTGGGAGGATGCTTCGAATGTCGGTGCGCTCCTCGGGATCAAGCTGTCACTCAACGAGTTCGTCAGCTACACCGCGATGGCTGGCTACATGCGCGAAGGTGTCCTCAGCCCAAGAGCGACGATCCTCGCCACCTACATACTTTGCGGCTTTGCCAACTTCGGCTCGATCGGTATCCAGATTGGGGGGCTATCCGCGCTGATGCCAGGCCGCAGGAGCGAGCTCGCCAAGGTCGGCTTTCGCGCCATGCTCGGCGGCGCGTTGACTTCCCTACTTACAGCAGCCGTAGCGGGCAGCCTGCTGTAACAGGAAATTCTCTTCGAATTTCTTCAAGATAATCTATCAAGCGAAGCCGAAGCGGGATTACTTTTCGCTCCCAAATCGTTTTATATATATAGGCGGATATTAATCAGCAATCCGCTAGGGAATGCCGCCAACTGGCCTGTTCCCGCCACCTCGAAAGGAGGAATCCACATGAGCGCACTCCAATGTTCAAGCTGTGGCGAATTCGTCCTCCGACCGGAACGAGTTTGGACAGTCGTAGAACCCGAGCCGCAACATCGTGCGGAGTGGATCTGTAGCGACTGTCTCCAAAGGTTCGACGCTGCCCTGCCTTCGCTGTTTGTCTATCGCGACCAGCGGCACCACCGAGCGACGGTGCTCTCCGAGGGAGGCATTCGCCTCGCGCGTCAGGATCTGGGTCTGATACCCGATCGGGTATCAGCGCATCGAGAGCACCTTCCCGCGCACTTCAAAGCTGCGTGACAGATCGCCCGATCCAATCCCCTGAACATTTGGGGACACACGACCTAATCGCTCTTGGTCCAACAGGTTGAATTCCTGCCCGGTTCGCTGGTGCCGATACAAATCATTGGATCGAGGTGAATTTGGTCGTGTGTCCCCCCTTATCCCCCCTTTATCCAAAGGGATGGATTTTGGTGATTGTAAGCGCCGGCGTCTTGGCATAGGATCACGCCACAGTTTCAATTCATCCCAGGGGGGGATAACCGCGACGTGGCACCACCGACGGTGCTCGTCCAGCTAGAGGAGAAGAATTCATGTTTCGAGTATCGGTATTGTTGTGTGTGGCGCTGCTGCTGGTAGCTGTGCCGGTTGCAGTGCAGGCCCAGGATGATGATCCGTCAGGGCCATACATCTACGGAACCTACAGCGTCTGTGATCTATCCGAGCAATGGAAGCTCGACGGCATCGTCGAAGGTGCCCATGCCAAGGTCTACGACAAGGCTATGGAGGACGGTCTGATTACAGGCTGGGGGTATATGGGACATCACACAGGAGGCAATTGGCGCCGAATCACCTACTACATGGCTCCCAACCTCGAAGATCTCATGGCAGCAGCCGACACGATCTTTGACAATCTTGGCAAGGCCGCTCCACAGGCAGCAAACGAGTATTCCCGAATCTGCAGTACTCACGACGACTACGTCTGGGAACATGTGGCCGGATCAGACCCGGGAGGGGACACTCGCGGGAAGGCCGCCTTCTCCGTTTACTACATTTGCGACGAAGGCAAAGAGGCAAGAGCCGACGAAATCATGCAGGAGAGCCTGGCCGCCGCCTACGACAAACAGCTCAAGGCCGGCAATCTCGATTCCTGGGGCTGGTACCAACATTGGATCGGCGGCAAGTATCGCCGACTAGCGACCGTCTCCGGAGCCGATCACGCTTCAGTGCTCAAAGCCCGCGATGCCGTGATCTCCGACATGCTCGAGAACCATGCTGATGCAATGGAAGAATTCAGCTCCATCTGTAGCTCCCATCAGGACTACATGTGGGACATCATCATGGCCAAGCCGTAGGTTTTTGATCGATCAACCTCGCTACAACAAAAAGTCGGCTCCGGGGTTCAACTCCGGAGCCGCATTTCATAACGACCCATGGCCAAGAGGCGTCAGCCAGGATCTGAGTGCCTCTGTCGAGGCATGTACTAGGATGTCGCAAAATCAGAAACGGCCAACACCTGAAGGAGTGGGCTCCACCCTACCCCATTGGCTAGGTAGGATTTCAACCCCTGTATCGGTCTCAGGTTCTAAGCAGAAGCTTCGACAGATTCTCGACAGCGCCGATGAAACCAAGATAGCCAAAGAGAATCAAAATAACTACAAGGGCCGCATTGCTGAGCCACGAATTCCTGAAGTCCTCTCCAACCCAGCTCCGCCGATTGTTCATCAACAGCAAAGTCAAGGCCAGCAGTGGCATGAACAGAGACCCGAGAACTGCGTAGGAGAGCTGAATCTTCTTGACCGAGACCCAGAGGAGAGGCAACGGGATCACCGCGATCGCCAGCAGGTATCCACGGTAGGCCGGTGTTTGCGTCAGATCGAGCGCCGCACGCTGAGAGTCCGAGTCGCCCCGGCGGAGGCTCACAAAATCGGCAAAGAGGTAGGGAACGCTCTGCCACACCCCGAGCAGACTAGAAAAGACCGCGCCCCAGAAGCCAACCAAGAAGATTCCGCTTCCCACCGGCCCCAATATGCTTCCAAGCTGCCCTGCGAGAAGCGGTGCCACGCTAGCCCCTCGTCCCTCGATCTCGATCCCCGAACCGATCATGATCATCGCCACTCCAAACAGCGCGGTCATGGTGTAACCCACGGATAGATCGACACGGCAAGCCCGCAGACCGGCCGCGCCATCACGTCCCTCCTCCCGTATCCAGTAGCCATAGGAGAGCAGCGTTAGCGTTCCCCCCACTCCGCCGAGGACTCCGAGAACCCATGGCAAGCCACCTTCGGGAATCGTCGGCAGGGCAAGGCCTCGCGCTACAGCCCCCCATTCGGGCTCCGCCACCAGAGCCGTCGAAATTACGGTGACGAACATGACGGCAATACAGAGCGCCATCACCCGTTCGAAGAGCTTGAACCCCCCAAACCAGACCAGAGCCAGACCGACCAGAGAATGGATGATTCCCCAAATAATCTTCGAGGTGTCAGGATCGGGCGAAAGCGCCAGCAGACCGTTGCCGGCAACTCCACAAGCTGTGATCAGCGCTCCGCCCGTAAACAGAGTCCAGCCCAGGAGATAGACCAAAAACACCCACTGGATCCATCCACCCAGACGCTCTACCCAACCCTCGAGAAGAGTCTCTCCGGTGGCCATCTGCCACCTCGCGATGCCTTCGTTGAGAAACCACTTCAGAAGTGCTCCAACCACCGCTGCCCAGAGAATCACCAAGCCAACAGCCGATCCACCAAGACTGGCCGTCATCAGGTCTCCAGCACCAACACCGGTAGCGGCGACCAGGATCCCCGGACCGAGGACGCCGAGCAGTCTCTGTAGTCTGGAAGGCACGCCTAGCCGACACCCGTAGAAACCGGTAGCGGTTGGACCACGCCTACGTTCTCGATATGGGCCGTCCCATCTCAGATACTGGTACTTGCATGGACTACGGTCAGATCGCCGCGATCGGAGGGAACCACGTTTTCGGGTCTGGCCCCTAGCAGGATGTCGCCGGCCGGCGGCAGACCGTAGGAATAATCCACCAGGTCCATATCAATCGGTTCGGTACCGCTGATCTGCAACTCTACCTCGATGCCTTCGTTGGGAATGGTCGCCGATGAAACCATCCGCCAATCATCGCCGCGCCGCCAGACTGCGCCGCTGGTCAGATCAAAAGCCCACCCATCGAGGCGCAGCGAAGTAATTCGATCTGGGTCATGAAAGACCAGGGCAGCTCTGTCGGCTCGTCGTGGAGAAAAGAAGCGCGCGACGATCCGCCGCCCTCCAGGGGTCTTCTCCTGCTCCAGGATCTCGAGCGCAGGCGGTGAAACAGGCAACGGATCGACATCAGCGGCAGTGTGTTCGGGAGTGCCCTCCCACCATGGGTAGAAATGCTCCAGATCGGCGCGCCAGTCGACGACAGCGGCAAGCGATTCGGGCAGAGGCCGCTTGCCCTGCCGCAGGACTAACCTTGCGGTTTGGTTCTCCGCATCCTGGACGAAAGAGAAATTCAGCCGTCGTGGGCTCTCAGTGGAGTACGCCGGCAGGACTACTGACATCCCGGCGAGCAACGAAACCAATGCGAGACCGACTACCGCTACACGGAAAAACGAGAACCTCGATCGGCTGCTCTGCCTCCAATCCACGAATGGAATCATCACCAGGGTGACCATTCCGGCAACCAAGAAAGAGACCACAGGCATGACCTTGATACCCATCGCCTCCCAGAGACTCCAGGTCAAGATCAGCTGTGCGGTACAGATTGCGACGATCGTCAGGAAGGTACCGAAAGAGCGCAGCCGGACGCCTCCCCAAATTGCACCCACGACGGCAAGCGAGCCGCCAACGAGGGCCGGCACCAAGAAGAGATAGGTCGCACCTGGAAGTAGGATCGAGCAGATGAGGGCCAGGAGTCCGAGCCACTCCAGTGCCCCCAGCCAGGCGGAGGTCGCTCCTGCCCGACGACCCATCCACGCGATTACCAGCGCCGGGGTTATCACTCCGATCAGCCAGAAAGCTGTCTTGGGTGCCCACGCGCTGGCAGGCCAGGCTGGCACTTTGCCGACGGAGGTCAGGAACCAACCGATCGCCGCTGCAAACACCGTAGCTCCCAGGATAGCTGTCGGAAAGAGAATCTGTCCCCACAGGATCTCGCTGCCCCGCACGCGACCTTTGGCGAGATGGATACCGGATGCTGCTGTAATCATGAACAGGCTGAGAATCGCCAGCGGGAGATTCCAGGGCTCCGGCCAGGAGACGATTCCAAAGCCCCATACATCAAACCACGAAGCGGTCCCGGCCGGAGGTGACACTAGATCGGTGTCGGCCAAAGCCCTGACCATGCCAAGGGCGTTTTCACCCTGATGCTGCAGGGTCGCCAGCGACAGATGCTTTAGATTGTCGAGCGGTGTGTGGTAGTGGGCCACGTCCCTGATGAAGGCGAAATTCACCCCGTTCATCCCATGTTTCTTGAAAACGGTGAAGTCGGTGTCAACGGGCAGTCGCTGGTAGATCGAGAAGAAGAGCGAGTGGGTCGCAGGCCGGGGAACATGTCTCTTCATCAGATCGATGAGCCAGGCGTTGTCGACGCCGGTCTCGAACATATAGCTACGACCAGCAGTGCCGCGCGCTTCGAGGTTGACAACGGCACCGACATCGTCAGCCCATGGGTGCTCGGCGGCGAACGCGATCGCGCCCAGAAGCCCGGCCTCCTCGCCCTCATCGACGAGAAAAATAACGTCATTACGCAGTCGGGGACCAGCCTTGAGCATACGGGCGATCTCTAGGGTCGCCGCCACCGCGACGCCGTCGTCGGAGACCGACGGACCCGCTCCTACTGAGTCGTAGTGCACCGCCAGCAATACGGATTTACCCGGATCGGTGCCCTCGAGACGCGCCAGAATATTTTCCACGTGACCGCAGACACCGGATTCTCTGCAGGCAAAGGCACGCTGCACGGTGGGCTCATAGCCCAACTGGCGCAGGTGATCGAGGATGCGCTCCTTATACTCCCGGTTGTTATTTGTGCCGATAGGGTGTGTAACGCCATCGGCATAGATGGACTCCAAGACCGTTGCGGCCGAAATTGCTGAAAATCGGTCGGCCGGCTCGTCCTCGACCGGTGCGGGAGGGTTGGAGAAGATAAAAGCCAGAGGCAGACAGAGTGCGAATGCCACTACCGCAGCCCACGGGGTATTTCGGCTCCTCGATGAATTCATCACGTGGTTAGCTCCGCATGACTACGTTTTCGTTCACCGCGTTTGCCGTAGATCGAGGCTCACTATCTCTTTTTGGTTGCGCAGGTGGACTCTGCCCGAAGCCATCGATGGTGACGTCCAGCACCTGCCGCTCAAGACCTGGTGTCCAGCAATCTCGCGATACTTCTTTGCCGTTGCCTCCACCAGCAGAAGCTTGCCCGACTCTGTCAGCACGATGAGATGGCCGTCGGCGTAGATCAAGGAGCCCTTGCCGAGGCCCCCTCGCTTGGCCCACTGCTCCTCCCCGGTCTCTGCGCTGATGCACTTGAGCGTGGCGTTGTCAAAGCCGTAGATGTCCCCGCCTACGGCAACGGAGGTGTTGAAATGGTTGCGCATCAAACGATCCTGCCAGGCCTCCTTCGCCATCGCTACGCCTCCCTCAACCTCGAGCCTCAAGGCGATAGAGCCCACATCGTAGCCGGAGGAGAAAAACAGCAAATCTGGCGCAACAAAGACCGGCATGGCCGGCTTGATCTCCTGGTCAGCGGCGAAAGGCTGGGTCCAGACAACATCGCCGCTCACAGAGACGCCCAACAGATCCTTCGGGGTCATCAAGACGAGTTGGCGGGCACCATCGACTTCCACTAGAAGCGGAGAGGAGTAGCCGGCCGCATCGTCGTGCACCGCCCACCGCACCTCGCCAGTGTGTTTGTCGAGGGCGGCAACAGCGTTGCCATCACTTCCACCGGGTTGGACGATGAGTAAATCCCCGACTACAAGGGCCGAGGTGCTGAAACCGTATTCCGGCAGCACGGAACCAAAACTCTCCTGGTAATTCACTCTCCACACGATCTCGCCATCGCTCGCTTGTAGCGCTGCCAAACGGCCCTGTCCACCGAGCACGTAGACCCGATCGCCGTCGATTGTCGGGGTGCTGCGGGGTCCGTTGCCGAAATAGGATTCAAAGAGCGGTCCAATCGGTGTCCGCCAGAGCTCTTTGCCGCTGCTCGCATCCAAGCAGACCGCAAATTCCCTCTCGGTATCGGAATCCATGGTGAAAAGGCGAGTGCCGACGACTGCCATCCCCGAGTACCCGGTGCCGATCGGCACCCGCCACAGCTCTGGAGGACCCGACTCCGGCCAAGTGCTGAGGAGATCGGTATCGACGGAGAGCCCGTCGCGCTGCGGCCCTCGAAACTGCGGCCACTCGCTCGCAGGCAAGCCCGCAACGGCCAGTCCACTCACCGTCAGTAGGACCAGGGCGAGCAGAGGTTGCAGGACACGCATCATTGTCGGATTTTTCGCTCGCTCGCGTATTCGACTCTATATCGGACCGCTAGAAGTCCACCTTGAAGTCGATGTCCTGGTACTCCTCATGATCGAGATCGACAACCAGCTGCTCTGAGTAGGCATCGATAGGCTTCGTCGTGTGCGACTCGTAGTGGTAGGCGATGAGCTCGACCGCGTAGAGACCGTGGCTCAGACCGTTCATCTCGTAGATCACCTTCCCCGTCTCGATCTCATCCGGCTGAACTTCGAGGGTGAAAGCATTGAGCTGGTCCGGGAATTTCCCCTCGAGGTCAATGTCGACCCGGCGCACACGGACGAGGATCATTTTTCCCTCGGGAGCTTTTCCAGATAGTGCGATCTCGCCGGACACGGCACCACCCGAACCGATGGCCTTCCCAGCATCGATCGGTGATTCCGAGGTCTCAGAGCCCACCTCGAGAACGGATGTCTCGCTGAGTCCAAGAACCGTGTCGTCTTTTGTGGCTACGAGCCTTACCCGGTACGACCCTGGCTCGACATCGGCGAAAGAAAAGGCAACGGTCGATCCATCTGAGGTGACCTTGTTGGTAGCCAGGGCCTCCGTCTCCCCATCGCCAACCAGAACGGCACTCAGACCCCAACCGTCGGGGAGGTCATTGTTGACGGAAAAGGACCCGGCTACTTCGCTACCACCCGCGAGAGCCACTCCCATACCGGCGGCAAGGCTCACGACCAGGGTGAGAATTACTGACCGTATCTGCATCGATTGTCGCATTGTGTTCCTCCTCGGGGGGATTCTATATGGTGGCACAATCCAGAAACTTGGATTGACCCACATTTGGTCGTGTGTCCCCCTTTCTTCAGAGATTTGGATTGAGGGCGAGATTGTCTCACCGGTGAAGATGGTGAACCTGCACCAAATTGCATACAGATTCAACTGTTTGAATAATGTGTCCTGTCACCGGGGCTGCCATAATGTCTCCTGTTACCGGGTTTGCCTGCCCCGGATACGCCAAGATTCGCGGACTCGTGAAAAACAGTTCACCCAATCAGCTAGCTACCCTTCTCTTTCTGGCCTCTGCGTTGCTCGGGGTCAGTGCCGTTTCCGCCCAGACCGAAGACCCATCGACCTGGGATAGCGAGACACTCTATCTGCGGGCCTGCGCCGCCTGTCATGGCACCGATGGTAGCGGTCTTGCTCCCGACCACCCCAACTACGCCAATTTTAAGTCGCCACCAGCGGATCTTACCGATCCCCTCTTCAACAGCAGGGAGCCCTCCGCCGACTGGTTCATAGTGGTCAAATTTGGTGGTGCCCGGATCGGTTTGTCTTCCCAGATGCCTGCCTACGGCACGGCACTCAGCGACGAGCAGATCGACGATCTGGTCGGGTATTTGAAACAGCTCGCCGACACCTCCCGCTATCCTCCTGGGGATCTCAATTTCATTCGACCGATCATAACCACCAAGGCCTTCCCCGAAGATGAGGCGCTACTCATCAATCGCTACGCGGACGGCACCGATGGCGCACCGGACGTACTGGCCACGACGCTCTACTACGCCCGTCGCTTCGGCGCTCGCTCCCACGGCGAAATCAAGCTTACCCATCTCGCCATCAGCGGTGACCACGATGAGCTCGACGCGCTCGAGGTGGAGTACAAACGCGTAATCCACTTCAATCCGGATCGGAAGACAATCAATTCACTAGGAATCGAGCTGGCGATTCCGTTCTCAGACGAAGACGTAGCGGCACGATTGATTCCGTACTGGTCGTTCGCCAAGGGACTTTCGGACAGCGTCACCTTTCAGTCGAACCTTCGCGCCAGATTGCCGGTAGACGATCTTGGTGGCGGATCGGCCAGGTTCGCTGGGATTGTCCAATGGACACCCTCGCCCTGGCCACGCAGTGTCACTCCTGGGTTCGAGGTCACGGTGACCGAATTTTTCGACAGCGAAATCGACACGCTCGTCACCGTGAACCCACAACTCTATTTCGGTCTGTCCAAACTCGGACATGTCGCCCTGTCCGTCGGCGTTCAGGTACCTATCACCGACGTCAATTACGACTATCGAATCCACACTTTTCTACTCTGGGATATCGCCGACGGACCGTTGTGGGCTGGCTGGTAGCTTAGTCGGCTGACAAAGGCCGGCAAATAGGCGACCTCTCTACATCTCCATGATGGCCGCAACGTCCGGGGCTAAAGGTGCACGGCCACGTCGATCCGTGAGCCATGTGACCACAAAAAGAGTCGCAAATGAAGCCGCCAGGGCGACGGCCGCAGGAAGGACTCCAGGGGCCAATGGCGGCTTGGGCAATGCTGCCCAAAAGGTCTGCTTGCTCAGAAACTCCAGGGTCAAGTTGAGACCCATCCCGACCGAGATCGAAGCTATGGCCGCTTTGGCAGTTACCCGCCGCCAGTTCAGCCCCACGGCGATAGCAGGCGCCAGGGCGGCTCCGAAGGTACCAAAGGCAAAGGTTCCCAAAAGCGCGATTAGATCGCCGTAGAGGTGGGCAAACACAGCCGCAACAATCGCCACTCCAAGCACCGCGATTCGCCCCCAGAACAGCTCGTCAGTAATGCGCCGGCCCATGGCTCTCGGCAGATCGTGTACCAGCGCGGCGGCGCCGATATTCACAAAGGAGTCGGCGGTCGACATGATCGCCGCCAGGATGCCGGCAAAGACAATTCCGGCCAGCAGCTCGGGTGCAAAGTTGAGCAGGAAGGTCGGCGAGGCCTCGTCGGGTCGGACCAGAGGTGGTAACTTCGCCGCCGCAACGAGGGCGGGTACGGCCAGCCCGATTCCTAGCCAGATCAGAACACATAGGGTCTGTGTCAACCCGATAACGAGTGGCAACCATTTCAACTTGCGCGGATCATCGAGCATGTAGAACTTATGCAGCATGTGGGGCTGGCCGAGGTTGCCCACGGCAAAAACAAAAAAGAACCCTATAGCCGTATAAACCGGTGCGTTGCCAAGTGGATCGAGGAACGAAGGGCCAAACGACTCTGAAGAGACGATCCGATGGCTGATCATTGCCAGCCCTCCACCCGATTTCAAGGCGTAGTAGAAGACCGCCACGGCCGCTCCCACCATGATGGCGCCTTGAAACAAGTCGGTGTAGACCCCAGCGACCATGCCGCCGGCGATGGCGTAGACCAGAACGACCACAAGACCGATCGTCATTGCGGCGGGCAGGCTCCAAACCCCGAGTACCTCTCGGGTGCCAAAGATAGCTTCGATCAAGATTCCCATGGCTTGCAGTTGTGCGCCCAGATAACCGACCGTACCGACGATGACGGCCAACGCAGCCAGACCCGAGGCGGTACGACTGTCATAGCGGTGAAGAATGGCATCCGGCACCGTAAAGGTCTCGCGCACCTCGCTCAGAAGCCTCAATCGCTTGGCGACCGTCCAACAGAGAAGACCGGCAGTGAAACTCACCGGAATGGCGATAAAAAGGGAGCTCAGACCCATTCGATAGGTGAGGCCCGGTCCGCCGATAAAGACAAATCCACTAAACGCGGCTGACATCGTAGCCAGGCCCGTGACCAGGAGACCGATCCCCTGCCCAGCGATAAAGAAGTCTTTCGAGGTCCGGGTTCGCCGGGCAGCCCAGACACCGATGGCGAGCACCACGACGAAGTAGGCCAGGGCCGTCGCGATCACGATTGGCTTGGCAAGGATGGGCACTGCCTACGCCTCCCGGTCGCTTGTCGGTTCAGGTGGGGTCAGACGCTCGAGTCGCCCCAGATCCTCTTCTCGGAGGGTAAAGCTGTCGAAAGTGATGGCGTAGACAAGAGCGACCAGACCCAGAGGCAACAACCACATGCCAAACAGTTGAATCGCCGCAGCCAGTGGTAATCCGGCAACCCAGGGTCCGTCGATAACGTGACCCCGCAAGATCATCATGCCTACAAGGCTTGTCTCGAGGATTACGAGCAGGAGCGTGAGAGGTACCGTGAGAGGCCCGAGCCGACCCTGCCGCGCCGCTCCCAACGCGATAAGGGCCACCGGGAACGCCACGGCCAAGACGGCAAACAACACCGGCCCGAACCGAAGGCCTGGGAGAAAACTCAGCAGAATCAGCGCTGAGGCAATGGATAGAAATACTATCGCCGCGCGTTTCAAGACCCACCGCTGGCCTGAGCGCGCCGCTTCATCTCTTTCATGTAGAAGGTCCAGGAAGTCTCGTTGTGACCCGTGACATCGACCTCCTCGGGCGGGTGCCGATATTGCGGATACTCCTGATCCACCCGGGCTCGAATCCACTCGGGTAGATCGTCCCAGCTACTCAGCCGCCGGCTGCGGGCATGGTAGACCATCAGACCCTCATGCCCATCCATTCCCAACCAAGGCAGCCAGGGCCCAACGCGGGTCCAGCTCACCATCGTCTCGAATGGATCGCTGGAGAGTCCTGCCTTGGGGACATAGAAGTCGAACATCTCGGCCGCGGTGTAATTCTTCTCCCACCCAGGAATTGGGTAGAAAGGGAAGACGTCGGCGTGCCAGACAAAGTAATCGTCCCACTCGGCCGGTGGCGCTGAAGGGCCGTACACTCTGCTGCCGTCGAGGCTGACCCCTACGAAGGACTCCCCCTGGCGACGCATCCGGAAATTGACCGGATCGTTTTGAATGTGGAAGACCTCCACGGTCTGCTCGGTGTAGGGGTTGGACCACTCCGAGATCGCTTCGCCGCTTTTGGGATCGGTATAGAAAACAAGCTCGCGGCTGGCCAGGATGAGATCGCTCTCCATATCCTCAACGGGCACGTAGTTACGGATATTGAAGCCTTCGATGCCGAACAGTTTCTGGGGACGCTCACCGGGGACGAAGCCGTAGGCCCAGCCCTGCATGTAGAAGACCGCCTCTCCACCCTCGAGAGGCGCATAGGCTGACAGTCGCAGCTCGTCGAGACTCTTCGATGGCGGGCTTTCAGGTGTGCTGGCGGTCTCGCTGCCGGTCTCGCTGGCAGTCTCGACGGGCGTCCCACAAGCCGCCCCAAGCGAACCGATGCCCAACAACATCGCCACCAACACCAGTGGCAGTCGAATCCTTGTCTTCGTCATGGTCTTCTCCCCGAGAGTGCTTCCGATTGAGTGCACTCGAGCTCCTTGCCTACCGCCGTGTTTGTAGACACCGCTCAAATGACACCGTTTTTCTTCAACGTTTCCAACTCTTCATCACTCAGTCCAAGGCGTTCTTGAAAGACTTCCTTGTTGTGCGACCCGAGCTCTGGCCCGGGCCAATCAGTTCGTCCAGGTGTTTCGGATAGAAGGGGTACGATGGCCGGGATCTTGAGCGGCCGGCCCCCGACCTCCACTTCCTCGAATAGACCCCGAGCCTGATACTGAGGGTCCTGCATCATATCCACCACGCTGTAGATCGGTCCGGCCGGTACCTTTGCCGCTGCCAGGAGGCTCAAAACCTCATCGCAAGTCAGGCCAGCAGTCCACTCTGAGAGCGCCTCGTCCACCTCGGTCTGATGTCTGACCCTACCGTCGTTGGTGGCCAGTCTCGGGTCTTCAGCCATTTCTGGGCGCCCTGCTGTTTCCATCAATCGACGATAGATGGAGTCGCCATTGCCGCCGATGATGACGTACTTGTCGTCTTTGCACAGGTAGGTATTGGTCGGAACCACGCCGGTGATCGTCGAGCCCGAGGGCTCCCGGATCACCCCACAACGATCGTATTCAGGGACCACGGCCTCCATCATGTTGTACACCGACTCGAAGATGCCAATATCCACGACCTGCCCGCGCCCTTGTTTTTGCCCTGGCCCTGCCGTGGTGCGTTGTCTTTGGAGCAGGGATAGAAGCACTCCGAAGGCAGCGTGAAGCCCAGTCAGCGAATCCCCCAGGCTCAGGTTGGGTCGTACGGGTCTTTCCCCCGGCAAGCCGTTGACATAGCGGAAGCCCCCGAAACCCTCACAGACCGAGGCGTATCCGGGCAGGGAGGAGGCGGGGCCGGTCTGCCCATAGCCCGAAACTCGAGCATAGATCAGCCCAGGGTTGCTCGCCTCGAGATCTTTCGGCGCCAAGCCCCAGCGCTCGAGAGTTCCGGGGCGAAAATTCTCGATCAGGACATCCGACTGCTCCGCCAGACGCAGAGCCAGGCGCTGCCCCTCAGCCTGTCTCAAATCGAGCGTGATGCATTTCTTGTTGCGACCCAGAGTTCTCCACCAGAGGGAAGTGCCGCCGTCCATGACTCGCCAGACACGGACCGGGTCGCCCTTGCCCGGTGGCTCGATCTTGATGACCTCGGCGCCGTAGTAGGCCAGCAGGGTACCGGCAAACGGACCCGCCATCAGCTGACCGAGCTCCAGGACTTTTACACCATCCAGGGGTCGCTCCGGAAAAGTCTCCGCGGGCCCGCCTGCTTGCTTGTCTTTCATGGGTTCTGTCTCCGGCAACCGTAAAAAGTCCTACTCGGCGCTGCGGGTAGCGCCGCTCTCTACCATGGCCTCGATTTCCGCATCGCTCAGACCGACTTCCTTCAACACCTCCAAACTGTGCTCGCCGAGGCGTGGTGGGTGCCTCCGAATCGAGCCCGGCGTTTCCGAGAAGGTCACCGGGATATCGGTCATGCGCAGTCGACCCTCAGTCGGATGATCGATCTCTTTCCAGAATCCGGTTGCCACGAGTTGAGGATCCTCGAGAAGATCTTCCAGGGTATTGACAACCATGGTGGGAACGCTGGAGTCCTCGAGAATCTCCAGCCATTCGGACGTCGATCGAGTAGCGACCGTATCCGCTACCTCCTTGTAGGTCGCGTCGATATTCTCGAGTCGGGACGCCAGAGTTAGAAATCTCGGATCCTCGAGCAGCTCGGGGCGCCCCGCAAGCTCGCAAAACGTCTGCCAGTGACTATCGAGATACGGCAGAATGGCAACATAGCCGTCCGTGGTTTTGTAAGGCTTTCGATGTTCACTCATGAGGCGGGTATAACCCGCAGCACCCAGAGCCGGCTCGAAGGTCAACCCGTAGAGGTGCTCGGCCATGACGTAGGAGACCATGGTCTCGAACATAGGCACCTCGATGGCCTGTGCGACCCCATGTCGCTCTCGGTAGTAGAGCGCCGAGGTCACGGCGTAGACCACAGCCAGCGAAGTCGTCTTGTCGGAGACAATCGTCGGTAGGTAGCGGGGCTCACCCGCCACCATGGCCTGGAGCATCGCGATTCCACTTGCGGCCTGAATGGAGTCGTCGTATGCCGCCTTGTCTCCATAAGGCCCAGCTTCCCGATAGCCGTAGGTTCCGCAGTAGATGATCTGGGGATTGATAGCCGAGATCGCGTCATAGCCCAGGCCCAGCCTGACGGCGGATTGGGGTCGGTAGTTGTGGATCAGCACATCGGCCGTCTCAACCAGCTTGAGCAACGCAGCGCGGCCCGAGTCTTGCTTCAGATCCAGCACCACACTGCGCTTGTTTCGATTGCAGGTCAGAAATAGCGAGCCCATCGCGGGGTTTCGCGCCGGTCCCAACTGCCGGTTGCTGTCGCCTTTGGGTGGTTCGATCTTGACGACGTCGGCACCCAGGTCCCCGAGAATCTGGCAAGCCCAGGGTCCCAGAACTACGCTGGTGAGCTCCAGGATTCGTACTCCTTCAAGCGGACCGGTCATTCTGAACTCTCTCTCCAGACGGCAGTTTGATCACATCGGGAACTTCCCGCTTGATCTTGTCTTATTGTTACGACATTATATTGGCGACGATCTTACACTCGCAAGCCCGTCGATCAGGCGCCAGCGATCGACTCACAACAGAACGCAAGGACAACGGATGAAAGTCCTCGACATCGTAGTCAATCTTTGGACCTCGGATCTCACCACCAACTACACGCCGAAGCTGAATGCATTCTGGCAGAAGGTGAAGATCCTGGGTGAGACCGGCTCTGGCATATCACTCGAAGACGAAATCCTCCGCATGGATGATGCTGGAATCGAAAAAGGTTTGTTGATCGCGACCACCGGTGGTTGGGAAGGCTCGGATATCTATTTCGAAAAACCGGTAGA
Source organism: uncultured Polyangiaceae bacterium (assembly GCA_964195975.1). GTDB lineage: Bacteria > Acidobacteriota > Thermoanaerobaculia > Multivoradales > JAHEKO01 > CAXMQZ01. Next base: position 36,186 of record CAXMQZ010000022.1, read on the forward strand.
CCGCATTGCCGAGGTAGTTGCGCAGCACCCGAATCGGTTCAAAGGTGTCGTCGGTCTCAATCCCTCGCATATCGTACCTGCGCTCGCCCACCTGGAGCGGGCGGTCAAAGAGTTGGGATTCGTGGGAGCTCATCTATACCCACATTGGTTTGGTGAACCGCCCGATCACCGGATCTACTACCCCTTCTACGCCAAGTGCGCCGAGCTTGGAGTACCCCTCCAGATTCAGGTGGGCCATTCAGCACAGCATTTCCTGCCTACTGTCGCCAAACCCATGACTCTGGATCGGGTCGCGATTGATTTTCCCGAGTTGACCATCATCGGAATCCACATCGGATATCCCTGGGTCGAAGAAATGATCTCGGTGGCGTGGAAGCATCCCAACGTTTATATCGGGTGTGACGCCCACGCACCCAGGTATTGGGATCCATCGTTTGTTCGCTTTATCAACTCCCGTCGCGGTCGCGACAAGGTTCTATTTGGCACCGACTGGCCGGTGGTGGATTTCAGCCGTGCCATGACTGAGATCGATGCGCTCGATTTGAAGCCGGAGTCCAAGCAGCTGCTGCTCTGGGACAATGCCATCAAAGTGTACGGGTTGGAGGATTGGGAATGAAAAAGCGAAAGAAACGCGCGGCTCAGTTCGCCACCCCGGAGGTGCCTCTCTACTATCAACTCGGCACCATCTTGCGTGAGCAAGTCGTGTCGGGACGCTATGCACCCGGAGACCAGTTACCTACCGAGACCCAGTTGGTGTCGGCGTACGGCGTCAGCCGCATCACGGTGCGCCAGGCCCTCAAGGCACTCGAAGAGCAGGGGCTTGTGCGACGCGAAGCGGGACGTGGCACCTTCGTGACCGGCGACATCTCTGCACCAAAATCGCTCAAGATGAACGGTTCGCTCGACGATCTGATCACCATGGGTCTTGCCACCTCGGTCAAGCTTTTGGACCTACGAGAAGTGGCGGCGACACGCGATGATGCCGAGGCTCTGGGCATCGCTGAAGGCGATCCACTGATGCAATGCAGTCGACTCCGTTACTACAAGAAGGCGCCCTACAGCTATATCGTCAACCGGCTTCCGGTCGAGATCGCAGATAAATTCGAAGACGACGACTGGGAGAAGGGAGCCATTCTGCAGTCGATCGAGAAGCGTCTCGGGATGCATCTGCTGGAGGCGGATCAAGAAGTGCGCGCCAGTCTTGCCGACGCTACGCTGGCACGCCTCCTGGACACACGAATCGGGGCACCCATTCTCTCCGTCGACCGTGTAGTTCGAACCGACACCAACACTGCCGTGGAAAAGGTGCACACCTTCTACCGCGGCGACATCTATTCCCTGAATGTCCACCTCACCCGAGAACCGAGTCGAGCTCGGCCCGCCCAGGAATGGACGCTCAAAAGCGAGTCGGAGGACTAGGAGGTGCCAAAGTTTTTTTATGGTTGGATGATCGCAGTCTCGGCGATGTTGGTGCTCTTTGTTACCAACGGTCTGATCATCAGTGGCATACGGGTGTTCGACACATCGCTACTCGAGACTTTTGGTTGGAGCCGGGGCGCACTTACCTTTCGCGACTTTCTCACCTTCGCAATCGCCGGCTCGCTGGGACCGTTTGCCGGCGCTTTGGCCGACCGCTTTGGCGTCAAGCGCCTGATGTACTTCGGTGCGACACTTCTCGTTGTTTTGCTTTTCGCATATTCGCGGTTGCAATCGACCGCCGGACTCTACGCGATTCATGTCGGCTTCGCGATCGTGCTGGTCAGCTGCGGTCTGATCGTTTCCATCCTTCTGGTGTCGCGTTGGTTTGTCACCAAACGCGGCACCGCCATCGGCCTTGCCGTTGTAGGAACCAGTCTCGGCGGCATGCTCTTTCCTCAACTTGGCACCTGGCTCATCCAGAACTATGGCTGGAGGCAAGCCTTTGTATACGAGGCCATGGTTCCGGTGCTGTTGATCCTCGTCATTGCCATCGTGGTGCGAGAGTTCCCCGCTGACAAAAGTCTGACGGCTTTGGGCGCCAGCCGGACAAGCGCCGATTCACCGTCGATACAACAACAGGGCCTCAGCTACGGTGAGGCCCTGCGGACTCCGACCTTTTGGGCCCTGGCCTTCGCCGCCGGAACCACCTTCTACGCAATCATGGCAGCCGTAGCCCACCTGTTCCTTTATGGTACGGATCTGGGCTTTTCGCCGCAGAAAGCGGGTTCGGTCCTCGGCCTGGCATTCGGTATGGCCCTGATCGGAAAGTTCAGCTTTGGCATGCTCGCCGACCAATTGAACCAAAAGCGCGTCTTCCTCGCAAACCTGACCATCATGCTGGTCGGAGGCATCTTGCTCGCGACTCTGGAACCCCGATTCTTTTTGCCCGCGGTCATTCTTTTTGGTCTGGGTTGGGGCGGTCTCTACACTCTCCTACAGCTGCTCACGATCGAAAGCTTCGGTCTCAAGGCGGCGGGGAAAATCCTCGGCACCATTACGGTCGTAGATGCGATCGGTGGCGGTCTGGGCAGTTGGGTCACCGGTCTACTGTATGACCGAACGGGTAGCTATCAGGTGCCGTTCACCGTCCTAGCCGTACTGGTATTTCTCGCGTTACTGGCAGCCACCCGGGTACAACCACAAAAAAAACCGGAGCGGCAGAGGATTTAGCTGGGGATCTAACTAGATGCTGATTGTTTATCTGCTGTGGATCACGGTCGTTTTCGGAGGCATGTTCATGGGGCTCGGCTCGATCCGTGAAATGGCGCAAAGCGGCTTTGACCCGGCACTAGCGCTCAACACCTTCCTCTACCTGGGTTGCGCTCTCTACGGGATGCCGAAGCTCATCAAGCTGGTTTTCAAGCGAGGTTGAATCGAATGCCTGAGTTCCAGATCTTCGGAATCGATGTTGTCAAGACCATGCTTCAGGGCACTCATGCTCTTATGGTCGGGACCTGGCTGGTATTCGACTTCGTAGTCTACTGGCTTCATTTCGACATCAAGAATCCTGCTGTGCCCCTGACGCGGCGAATCGAGCGGGCCCATGTCATGCACGGCATCGACCGAGTCGTGGCATATATTTTCATTCTCACTCTGCCGATCGGTATCGCGCTGAGCTACGCTAGCGGCACCGCCCTGTTCACGACCAACTGGTTGAATTGGAAACACGTTCTCTACGGGGTCATCGTGGTCGCGGCTCTGGTTCTGATACCTGTATCAGGCTCGGCACTGAGAAACCTGAAGGCAATCCAGGAGGGTGTTTCCAACCCCGACGAGCTCAATCGTCAGATCAAACGGGATATGAATTTCGCCATGCCGGTCGTGTTTCTCGTCTGGATCTTGATCATTGTTATGAGCGCATTGTCGCTCCTGAACCTCGAGACACCTGAGGATCAGGAGTACATCTTTCGCAAGACAGGCGCCGAGATCGCCAAGCCTGCCCGCTAGCTACCCGGCCAAGCTCACCGTTGTAGACCGATGATGATGCCGCTGAGAAACGGAATCATCCATATCAGCCAGACGATCACGCTGAACTTGTGAAAGTTCACGATGGCCCGCTCGTCGCCGCGTCGCAAAACGACGGTGGCCCAGACAGTGTGGATGAACATCAAAACTATGGCCATCAAGCCGGTTGTCGAGTGGATATTCAGCTCCAGCCGCCCGGCGATTTTTTTCATCAAACCAGTTCCCGCGGTGTCAGCAATCAAGCCCAGCCAGAAGAAGACCACGTGCCACGGTTTGAGTCTGCCAGAGAACCTCTCCGCCCACACCGCTATGGTGTAGAAACCAAACGCAGTAAGGATGAAACGGACTGCCCAAAGGAGTAGATTCAAAGTTCCTCCCCAGATTGAGTCGAGACCCGACCCCCTCCATAGGGGCGCCTCAGATACTGCCCGGAGGGAGAACCGATCACCGAGCCGCAATCGTAAATCAGGCGGCCACGCAGAAAGGTGCTCTTGACCCGGCCGTTGAGCTCCATGCCTTCAAAAGGCGTGAAGCCCTGAGAGGACTCGGACTCGGCCGCCCGCACGACAAAAGTCTCGTCGGGATCGAGTAGCACGAGATCAGCATCAAACCCCTCGGCGATATCGCCTTTGCTCAGAAGCCCGAACCGCTTGGCGGGATTCCGACAGACCAGCTCCGCCATACGGTTGAAGGAGAGTCCGCGCTTGGAACCCTCGGTGAACAGACCCGAGAGTAGATACTCTGTGCCACCAAACCCCGACTTGGCGAGAAATATGTCGTTCGGTCTTTCGGCGTCGATCTTTTTCTCGGCCGAGCAGCAGGCATGATCGCTAACCACCCAGTCAATCTGGCCGTCGAGAAGGGATTGCCAGAGAAACTCCACATCCTCCCGTGGACGAATCGGTGGATTGACCTTGGCGTAGGCCTGCGTTGGAGCATCCACATCGAGAAGAAGATGCCCAATCGTCGCCTCACAGCAAAAGTCGATATGAGGAAAGACCTGCCGCATGGTCAGCGCAGACTCGACCGCTTTGCGCGAGCTCAGATGGAGCAAATTGATATTGGCGCAATCGGTTTCGTTGGCCAGGTAGGAAGCGATCCAAATCGCGAGACCCTCCGAATGAGGGGGTCGCGCAGCACTATAGGCACGTAAGCCTTCGAGCTTGCCCTCCCCTTCCACGAGCTTGGTGTAGGCACTCATGATCTCGGCCAGCTCGCAATGCAAGCTCAAACTGATGGAGTCACGCACCTCGGGACGCACCTCCATCAGGCGTCGGATCCCACGCATTACGAATTCGAAATGGGCGATGTCGTATTTTTCGTCCTCACCAATCATCAAGAATTCGTTCTGACTATCGGATCGGCCATGCAGGCCGTAGCCGCCATAGAACATGAAGATCTTGAAAGAGGTCACGCCGAATGTGTCGACCAGATGCTCGAGCTCCTCGATGTGGCCAGCACTCATCGGCGCCACATGGTAGCCATAGTCGACGTGGAAATTCCCTTCGGATCGACGCAGAACCTCGGGGAAGAACTCCCGATAGGGGCCACCCTGGTTGAGGTAGTACTGACCGGTGCGGATGTAGTTGAGGCTCGAGGTCACACCACCCATCGCCGCCGCCCGGCTCTCGCTGAGAGCATCCTGGCTCAACTCCTGGTAGATGCCGACGTGCATGTGGGCATCTACCAAACCAGGAAACGCCAGCCAGCCTCGAGCGTCGATGACTTCGGCAGCATGCGCCGCATCGAGCTCGGGCGCGATCGCGGCAAACCTACCGTCGCGGATTCCCAAATCCAGATCCTCGACACTGTCGTGCCCCGGTCGAACCACCCGGGCGTTCTTGATGATGGAGTCGAACTTTTCAGCGTCTGTCATTGATCCAACTCTCAGCTACCGTCAAACAGCGGGGCTGAAGTGCCTCCCGTGGTGTCGATCAACACACTCTTGAGCTCGGTATAGGCATCATAGGCGTACTGCCCGCCTTCGCGACCGATTCCAGACCGGCCGTATCCACCAAAGGGTACGTCACCAAACACCGCTCCATAGGTATTGATCCAGAAATAGCCACAGGGGATCTCTCGAGCGATCTCCAGAGCGCGATCCACATCGCCGGTCCACAGACCGCCAGCCAGGCCATAGCGAGTCTCATTGGCCGCTGCCACCGCCGCGTCGGCATCGGGTACCCGGATGATCGTCAAAATCGGTCCAAAGACCTCAGTACGGGCCGCAAACGACGAGGCACTCGCGCCCGTCAAAACGGTGGGTTGAAAGAATGCGCCCGGAGCCAGATCTTCCAGCCGCGCTCCCCCGGCAGCCAGGGTCAGTCCATCGTCGCAAGCACGGGCGACAAAGGTCTCGGCAGACTCGACCGCCGCCTCGTCGATCATGGCTCCAACTTGAGTGGTCTCTTCGAAAGGATCTCCGACCACCAATGACTCAGCTAGTGCCACAACCCCCGCCTCGACCTCGTCGGCGATCTTCTCTTCGAGGATCAAGCGGGAACCGGAGAAACACCGCTGACCGGCATTGCGAAAGATACCGGCCGCAGCAGCACCGATCGCGACGGATAGATCGGCGTCGGCCAGGATGATGTGCGCCGACTTGCCACCCAGTTCCAGAAGTACGTTCTTGATGGTCGGTGCCGCGGCCCGCATCACCGCCGTTCCGGTAGCCACGCCGCCAGTCAGGGAGATCATGTCGACCCGATCGTCCTCGCACAGCGCCGCCGCGACCTCTCCAGTGCCATGGATCAGGTTGAGCACACCGTCCGGTAGCCCTGCCTCCCGGCCAGCCTCACACAACGCTACAGGCAACAGCGGCGCCCTCTCCGAGGGCTTTAGCACGACCGAGTTCCCCGCTGCCAGGGCAGGCGCTGACTTCAGAGCGGCAAACATCAGCGGAGCATTGAAAGGAGTGATTGCGGCCACTACACCCACCGCTTCACGCCAGATTTTCCTGACGACACCCCGCTCTTCAGGCAGGGTGATCTCTTTGTCTTCGAGGCATGAGCTCGCCGCAGCTCTACAGGCCCCTGCTGCAGCCATGACATCGATGACGGCTTCGCCTCGAGTCTTTCCGTTGTCAAACATCACCTGACGGACAAGCTCGTCTCGTCTCCCTTCGAGACACTCCCCCATCGCGTTCAACGTCTGGGCTCGTTGGGCTGCCGAGCGATGCCGCCAGACCCCCTGGTCAAACGACCTCCGAGCGGCAGCTATCGCGGCATCCACCTGGGCCGAGTCCGCTCCCTTCAAGCGGATCAGTACTTCACCCGTCACGGGAAATGTCACATCGAGCTCGCGTCCCTCCCCGCACTGCCGGGTGCCGTCGATAAAGTGCGCTCTGGGATCGAGCTCCACCATCCTGCGCTCCGCCAACGGTCTCGGTGACTCGGGACTACGGGACGTACTCATGCCGGGTCAATAGGCTCCAGTCGGTCAAAAGAGGCTTGCGGGTTGCCACCTTCTCGAGAACCCTGACACGGTTTTCTTCGACAGTTGTGTAGGGGTTCCAATGGAAGTGATTTACCAACCAGCTATCGGTTCTAAAGATGGCATAGGTGCCGTACTCGCACTTGAAAGGTCCGTGGTTGATATACGGGGGCCGGTAGAAATAGCCTCCGGTTGGCAGATATCCAAACTGCATCATCCACGACTCACCCCAGATGTGATACGACTCCTCCATACAATCGTGATACGAGATATTGTCCTGCCAGAATCCGGCAGCCATCACATAGAGACCGGTAAAAGCTCCGGTATGTTCGTCCATTCGGAGGATCTTGATAAAGATGCCCGGTTCGGTTTGCGGGAAAAAGCTGGGTACCTGCCAGCGCACCTCGTCGTTTGAGTTGATGCTGATAAAACCCTTCTTGTCGACCTGTCGGTTACGGTGGGCGGTGGCTGCGACCCAGTCGGGATAGTGGTCGTTGAAAAACCAGATCGCCCGGCACCCCTCACGGCTGGAGATATTGCCCAGACGGTAGCCCGCAGGCACGAAGAAATACTGGTCCTTGGTGTAGGTCTTGCCATCGATTACGAGACTGCCATCGAGGATGTAAAGCTCCCATTCGCTGTTGGAAAATCCGCCTGGCTGCTTGAAGCCCCCCCCTATTTCAACGATCTGGGTGCAGGCCCCGTTGACCGGATCGATACTCAGGGTGCGGTATTGAATACCCTTCTTCCATCCGGGCAGGACCAGGGGTTGTTGGGTGACATCGCTGTCGATCAACGGTTCGATATGTGGGCGACCCATCGTGAGCTCCTCCTAGCCTGACCTTCTCACCGGCTTACCAGACCACCCGCCAGGGGCGCCGTGGTCGCTTTGGAATGTCCTGTTTAGGAATGGTCCGTCGAGTCCCGGCGTGGACCGAGAAGCCACGAGGACCCGTGATGCGGGCAAAAAACTCCTTGACCCAGCGTCTTCGATCGGGCTCCAAGCGATCCATCTCGCGGCTGATACGGCGATAGTGCCGAGCCTGCTGTGCGGACTGTGACTCGATCCACCGCTTTACCTTGGCAGGTACCGGACCTTCTACAGGGCCACGGCTGGCGCTCAGAATCTCAGGCTCGGGGACGGAGCGGTCGCGAACCGACTCTGCGCGGCGAGCCTGCGCCGCCTTCTGATCCTGGCGTCGTTTCTTCTGAATGCTCCGTTCGACACTTTTTTCATGCTTGCTGGCGATATTTGGACGTTTTGACACCGTCTCCTCCTTACTGAATCAGCCTGCCACCGCAGACGGTTGGACTTCGACAGCCTCCAACAGGCTACCCACGGGACGATCGCTGGGGTCGAGCACCGCCTTGGCCACAGCTTCGGCTACTCTATCGTCGACACAGCGACCGGCATTGGCATAGAACTTGGTCTCGAGTTCCTCGACGCTCAAGGGATTCCCAGGACCTCCCCGATTGGTCAGGACCTTGATCTCGAGCTCCTCTCCACCGTACATCCGCGCTCGAAGAATTGCCGGAAACTGGTTCGGAAAGATGGCGTCGCACTCAGGGTCAGAACCACACTCGACCTTTGCGGCCAGAGCGAGATAGCGCGGATCCTGAGCGTTTTCGTCGCTGAAGTCATCGAGCCACAGCCCGAGACCGCCACCTCCGAGCAAAGCAGCAGCGATCGTGAAGGGTCCGCTGAACTGTGCGTGGTAGCCCGAGCGCGGGTGGATCTTCTCTTGTCGTGGCTCTGCGATCGTGCGCAGGGTCGGGGTCGCAACTCGGAGATCGAGTGCCTCGATGTCGTCGATCGAGACCAGGTTGCGGAGCTCGAGCGCCGCATCGATCCCGGCATGAGTGAAGTGGTTGGCGGGATAGGGCTTGTAGAAAATCTCCGGGATGGACCAGTCCTCACCAAGACCCGTCGTAATCTCCTCGGCTACCAAAAAGCCATCACAGTAGGCTTGATAAAAACCGAAACGGCCTTCGAGCACCGAGGGTGGGCCGGTAATTCCCTCGCGAGCGCACTGCGCTGCGATCACGCCGGCATGCGTGGCCCAGCCACAGTGCAGCCGTTTGACCGACCCGCCCGAGCGGTTCGCTTCGATGATTCCCGAACCCATTGAGGCCGCAATGCCGATTGCATGACCGATTCCTGCCGCATCGAGACCGTAGAGCTTCGCGGCGACAACCGCGCTGGCAAGGGTGCCGCAGATCGAGGTGGCGTGCCACCCCTTTTCAAAAAAGACCGAGTTGCCCATCTCCCTGTCGTATCCAGCCATGCCGGTTCGAATGCAGACCTCATACCCTGCCGCCGCGGCCGCCACAACGCTGTGCATGGAAGCTCCAACCGCTTCTCCTACCGCCAGAGCGGTGGGTATCACCGAGGCACTCGGGTGCAGCACACTGGGCAGGTGGGTATCGTCGAAGTCGAGCGAGTGGGCCAGGACACCGTTGACAAACCCGGCGGCCGCCGCCGGCACACGATCCTTGAATCCGATCACCTGGGACTCGGAGGAGCCACCCCAAGCACGGGCCATCGCCGCCGCCATCTCACTGGTCTCCAAAGGACGAGAAGCCAGAGCCAGGCCGACAATATCCAGAATTCGCTCCCGTATGCTGGTCGTCACCTCGGCAGGCAGATCTCGAAAGCTCACACCGCCCGCAAAGTCCGCCAGCTCATGCGACAGGGTCATACCGGCTCTCCCTGGGCCACGGCGATCGGACGCACCGGCACCCCGGTGGCTCCTGCGACTTTAAGCGGAGTGAGGATAAACAGAAACTCCCAAACATTGTCGCGTGCCAGCTCGGTGAGGTCCATCATCTCTACGATAAAGATCCCGGACTCCACCAGGAGAATTCGGTGAACCGGCAACAGGGCGTGACCCCGACCCGGTGGAATCCATTCGAACGCAACGGTCTCCGCGCCGCTGATGCGTATATGCCGCTCGCTCAGCCACCGGGCTGCACTCTCATCGGGTCCCGGTGCACCGTCCGTGGTGCCTAGAAACCTTGCCGAGTCCTGCCAGAAGCTTGGCCATCCGGACCGAATCAGAACAGCATCTCCAGCCCGGACTTCGACCTGTTGACGGTCAGCCGCCGCATCGAGATCCGCACCGGAAATCGGCTCCGCTGGATCCAAAACATCAACCCCCTTGAGACCGACAATATCCAACAGGACTCCACGACAGAGAATCGGCGCGATCGTCTCGACACCATGCGAGCTGAAGCTGCCGCCGCGCTGGGCTTCGCTTGCATCGACATCACCGAACAGCTTGCCCCGGTGGGAGACATGACAAAGGGCGTCGATGTGGGTGCCCGTGTGGCCTCCGAGGAGCATCATCTCGTTGGCGGCCGAGCCGCCATCTGTCCGTTCCATGTCACCGTGGCGACGCATCAGGGCCATCTTGAAACCTGGGTGATTCTGCGACACCGGCATCTTTGCCTCGAGAGGTTGGGCGAGATCGTAGATGCTGCACCCAGCCACCATGTCCCAGGGATTCGTGGACTCCCTGCTCATCATCATCATTGGACCGTTCCCTGCTCTGAATCGAGATGAAGAGCAGTCGCCAACTCGAGTACGGCTCGCGCGTGTCTCAATACAGCTGGATCGACAAATCTTCCGTCTTCGGTCACAGCGACACCGTCGCGCGCCCGAGCCGTATCTTCCCAGGCCTCCACCGCGCTGCGAGCTTGTGCTACCTCCTCGGCCGTCGGTGTAAAGGCTTCGTGAATAGTGCTAATTTGCTTCGGATGGATACACGTGCGGCCAAACAAACCCAACTGCCGGCACTCGAGAGAGTTTTTTCGCAGCCCCTCGAGGTCTTCGAGTCGCGTCCAGACCGGGGCAATAGGGGGTATCAATCCGGCGGCGCGACAGATAACGACCAGTGAAGATCGAGCCCAGAGAGTCGCCATCGACTCGGCCGTTGGATCGGCCCCGATGTCGGCCATGAAATCGGTCGAGCCAAATGCTATCCGATCGACCTGTTGGTGTAGGGCCAATTCGGACGCTGCAAGCAAGCCCTTGGCGCTCTCTATGGTGCAGGTAACTCGAATCGAGCCCGACTCCAGCCCGGAGTCGGCCTCGATCTCAGACAAGGCCTCTGCGAGCGAATCGAGCTCTGAGGGCGAGTCGACCTTGGGTACCCGCACTCCCTCCAATCCCGGACCCACGATCACTTCGAGATCCCGTTGCCACTCGGGGCCACGAAGAGAGTTGATCCGCACCCAGGCGGCTGGGCCGGTGCTGTTCGATCGATTCTCCAGGGCACGACGCACGAGCTCGCGAGCGCGTTGCTTCTGGTCGACCGGTACCGCATCCTCGAGATCGAGCACCACCGCATCGGCACCCGCTGAAAAGACTTTGCTCAGTAAATCCGGCTGGTTGCCGGGCGCAAACAGATACGAGCGTGCCAGGCCGGATCTCATCAGACCACGCCCTTCTCTTTCAGTGCGGCGATCTGCTTCGCATCGAGATCGAGCAACTCGGAGTAGACCTCCTCGTTGTCCTGCCCCAGACGCCGTCCGGCCCAACGAATCCCTCCCGGCGTTTGCGACAGACGAAACAGCACATTTTGCATCTTGACGGAGCCGAGATCTTCATCCTCCACCGTGGTGATGCTCTCGAGGGCGGCGAACTGTGGATCTTGCATGACGTCGCGAATATCGTAAATTGGCGCCACGGCCGCCTCGGCCTCTTCAAAGATACGCACGACCTCTTCGAGGTCATGTTTGCCGATCCAGCCTCCCACCATGGCGTCCAGCTCATCGACGTGCTTGGCACGCTCGGCGCCAGAGGCGAACCATGGCTCGCTGATGACCTCAGGATGACCGACCAGGTGCATCACTCTCTCGGCGACGCTCTGGGCCGAGGTCGAGATCGCCACCCAACGATCATCCTTGGTCTTGTAAGTGTTGCGTGGTGCGTTGTTGACCGAGCGGTTGCCGCGTCGCTCTTGAACGATTCCCAGTTGGTCGTACCAGATGGGTTGTGGCCCAAGCACTGTGAGGATCGGTTCGATAATCGCCAGATCGATGACCTGGCCCTTGCCGCTTCGATCGCGCGCGTAGACGGCGATCATGATGGCTGTAGCGGCCGAAAGAGCCGAGATGCCATCTGCCAACCCAAACGGTGGCAGTACGGGAGGTCCATCGGGCTCGCCCGTGATAGCGGCAAAGCCACTCATCGCCTCGGCCAAAGTGCCAAACCCGGGTCGATCGCGGTAGGGTCCAATCTGACCAAAGCCGGTGACTCTCGCAATGACGAGCCTCGGATTGATCTCGTGAAGTATCTCTGGCCCCAGGTTCCAGCGCTCCAGCGTTCCGGGTCTGAAATTCTCGATCAGGACGTCAGCGTGCCCGATCAGCCCCGTCATCATCTCCTGTCCTTCGCCGGTGCTGAGGTTGAGAGTCACAGTCCGCTTGTTACGGCTGAGCATCTTCCACCAGAGAGGGATATTATCCTTGCGATAGCCGTGATATCGAAGCGGATCGCCCTTGGGATGCTCTACCTTGATGACGTCCGCACCAAAGTCGGCGAGCACGGTTGCCGCCATGGGCCCAGCAAAGAGGGTGGCTGCATCTACCACTCGAAGACCGTCGAGTGGACCCTTTTCATGCTCATTTTCAGCCATTTGAGAACCGTGTCGAAAAGCCGCTATCCACAAACGTTTCGACCTTGAAACCGTGACTGTCGCAGCGGACGCGATAATGTATCATGTTTATGACATTCAAACCAATATCGAGACACTGGCATGACACCGGCACAAGGGGGTGAAAGCTGCAAATATCGGGCCTCAAAGAGATCGTACTAGGGGTCGAGAATCTGACTCGGAGCCAACGGGTTTACGGTGAGGGTCTCGGTTTGGATCTCTTGTCGAGCGGTCCTGTCGAAGCCGAGCTGGCGACGGCTCTGTGGGGGTTTTCCGGGTCGACCGAGATAGCCGTGATGGGTCGTGCATCGCAACCCGGGGCGCCCCGTCTGAGCTTGATGCAGGTCAACGGCTCTACCCAGCGGCCCAGTCGTGACACCTCGACCCTCGGGCCCCTGGGAGTGGGTTTTACGACTCGGGGAATCGAAGATGTCTATCAGCGGACCGAGCATCTCGGGGTCGAGTATCTCTCTGCGCCCATCGAGCTCACACCCGAACCTGAAGGCCCTACGGGTCCACGTCGGTTCGAGGTCTTCGGGCAGTCTCTGGATGGTGAGTTCATGGTGCTTATCGAGCGCCAGAACGTCGACACCGCCTACGGCACAATCTCTGAAACATGGCAGACCAGCGAGCCACTACACACCTCCCATGTGGTGGCTGATCTTGGCGCAGCGAGCAGCTTCATGTGCGCCGCTCTCGATCACGAGGTCATCTTCAAGGAGGAGTGCAACGGTCCGGAATTCGAGCAGCTCATGGCTGTCGCTCCCGACACCCGGTTTCGCTTCGAGATGCTTCGTCACCCCGATCACTCCATTGGCCGGATCATCTTCATCCAATACGACGAGGAGGATTCGGCGCCTGGCCCAACCGCACCTGGTCTTGCTGAGCCGCCAGCTCGCGGGATGAATGCGCTGCGCTACGACTGTACAGATCTCGAGGGCGCCGTCGCTCGGTCCGAGAAGGCGGGTGGGACTCTCCTGCGGCCAATCGTCAACATCGAAGTTCCCGGTTTGGGCACTGGGGGTCTAGGAACTGGGCGAGTCGCCGCCCTCGGGTCACCAATAGGAATCTTGATAGAGCTTTGGGAGTGCCAATAATGCAGAGTCGAAGAACTTTTCTTACCCGCTTCGCAGGGCTTGTCGCGGCTCCAGCTGTCAGCAAATCGGCCGCCGCCGGCTTGGTTCAAGATGGTAACCCGGCGTCGCCCACAACGCTCGACCCAACACTCCCGGACAGAGACTTTTGGAGAAGCGTCGCGTCACAGTTCAATCTCGATCCGGAGCAGCACTTCTTCAACCCCGGAACGCTCGGATCGTGTCCACGGCCGGTGCGGCAGCGAGTGACCGAAACTCTCGATAAGCTCGACGCCCGCCCCACCTACCAGTACTGGGCCAAGTGCATGCCGCGCTATTTCGAGGTCCGCGCCAAGGCGGCTCGCCTGCTCGGGGTCGAGACTCCGCAAGCGATCACCCTGACCCACAGCACAACCGAAGGGATCAACATCATCGCCCGGGGACTGGATCTGCAGCCAGGCGACGAGGTCGTGACAACGACCCACGAGCATCCGGGCGGAGATGCGGTATGGCGTTATCTCGAGATGAAAAAGGGTATCCGTCTAAAACGTTGCGCGATGCCGATGGTGCCACCCTCGAACGATGAGATCGTCTCCGGGCTCGAGCGGCTAATCACGCCCCGCACCCGGGTCCTGATGGTCTCTCACATCCTCTACACCAACGGTCTGATCATGCCGGTTCGCCGGATCGGGCAGCTCGCCTCAGATCGGGGTCTCTATTACCTCATCGACGGCGCCCACCCGGTGGGTCAGATGCCGGTCGAGATCGAGTCGACCGGATGCAGCTTCTATGCTGCCAGCGCCCACAAGTGGCTCTGTGCCCCCAAGGGGACCGGCTTTCTGTATGTCCGACCCGATCTGTTGGATCGAGTCGAACCCCTGCTGACCGCCTACGATCCGCAGCATATTCCAGAGGATGTACGCAGCTTCGAGGCAGGTACGACCCGACTGAATTTTGTCTGGACCAACAACATGGACGACATCATGGGGCTCGAGGCCGCCATTGATTTTCATCAAGAAATCGGAGCCAAGAGGGTTCAACAGCGTTGCCTCGACCTGACTCGGCAGTTTCGACGAGGACTCGCGGGAATGCCAGGGCTGGAGATGATCGAGATCGCGCCCGAGAGCCGCTCTTGCCCCATGACCACCTTCAAGCTACTCCAGGGCTCCAACAAACAGGCCTTTCGAGACCTCAAGGCGCTGGGGTACACGACAAAAGAGGTTTTTGATAGCGAGCTTCCGGAGCCCATCAACGCGCTGCGGGTGTGTACCCACATCTTCAATTCCGAAGCGCAAGTCGACGGCCTGTTGGCCGCAATCGAGCAAACCGTCGCTGGTGCAACCTAGACCTTCCTAGCCCTGTCTCGCAACAAGCCAGGGAACCTCGAAGACCTGTTGACACACGACAAAGAGAGCCGATACAATTCCTCTCGCCACTTGTACTATTGATCGAACAATGTTACGAATAGATCCGCATCCAGGGCGTCGGTTTCGGCCGACCGTCGGTTGCGCTACTCTGACTTCATAATATCGAGTACAGACTTGCACCAAACATCTAGAAAACCGTGCACCTCGTAGGGAAGTGTCGATGCCCAACAGGCCCCATTCACTGATTCGCCCCCTTCTTCTTGTCGGGCCCCTCTTTTGCCTGGCCATCTCGGTGGCGAGCTCGATGCCCATTCTGCAGGATCGCTACAACGAGCATCCGCAGGCCCGGCCAGAAAACATAGACGACTGCGTTATTTGCCATGTCAACGCCGACGGGTCCGGACCTTTGTCGCCTTTCGGCAAGAAATATGACCGGGTCGGACTAGAGTTCACCCGGGCATTGATCGCCGAGTACCCCAACTATTTCCTGGTGGATGGCGCTTCGGTCCCGGCGAATTCCGACACCGACAGCACTGGCGCCGACAGCCTGGCAATGCTGGTCCCCGGCAACGAGCCCTTCGATGTCAAAGCCTACTATCTCGGTGAGTGCAAGGAGTGTCACGGCAAGTATGGGGATGGTGACCCTTTTCAGGGTGTGCCCGCTTTCGCCACCCAGAAATGGATCGCGGAACGGAGCGAAAACACCGACGAGCTGCTCAATATCATCCTCAATGGTAAGGACAAGATGAAAGGGCAGGCTGGCAAAATCAGCACAAACGAGGCTGAAGAGCTTCTGGAGCTGATCCGCCAGATTGCACAGAAATATGCTTGATTCAAGGAGGAAAGCAGAATGAAGATGCAAATCATGTCCATCTCCCGGCTTTTGAGCTGGACACTCGTCTGTCTGTTGGGTGCGTTGATCGCGCTGCCCGTAATCGCGGCCGACGACATCGACCTCACGCAGTACTACCCGCTGCAGGACGACAACACCTGGACCTACCAATTTCGCGCCTTCCAGCCCGACGGGCAGATCAAGTACAGCCTGAAGACCTACACCGTAGCCGGTGACGTCGAGCTCGAAGACGGCAACGTAGTCAAGAAATTGGAGGATCAGCGCGGCTGGTACTACCTCTTGACCATCGAGCCCGACCGCTACCTCCACTGGGGAGAGCATGAGAACAAGGGACTGGTGACCAACGATCCTCCGTTCAGTTTTTTCGACACCAGCTTCGCTTACGGCAAGCCCTATTCATTTGCGCATCTCATCAGCGACGGCTCGGCGCGCGGAACCAAGGTGATCTTCGACGGCTACGAGAGCATTCGTGTGCCGGCGGGCGAGTTCAAGAACTGTCTCAAGAGTACCTTCGAGTACATCAACCCGAATGGATCGACCTTTACCTCGATCACCTATCTGGCCAAAGGAGTCGGTGTGGTGAAGAAGGAATTTGCCATCTTTTCACCCAAGGTCGGCCAGACGCTTCGCTTCGACCGCGTCCTGATCCACGCCACGGTGGATGGCCAGAAGGTTGGCGGCCGCAGCGCCGCCACAGTCGCCGACCTCGGTGAGTACTTTCCGTACTTCCAGAGCGACTCCTGGACCTACGACTGGGCCTACACCATGGCAGACGGCACCACCCGAACCGAAGATCGCACCCGCTCTTTCAGCGGCACGGAATTCTTCGACACCACCGCGGCTTTCAAGTTGCTCGACAACAAAGGCAGCTATCAGTACTACACCTACCTCTCGGACAAAGGGATCCGCATGCACGGCTCCTTCGAGAACCGAGCCGGCGGTCAGGTGTTTACCTATCAGCCGCCGATCACGATCGCTCGGCCTGATCAGGTTATCGGCCGCGAGTACACGTGGAGTGAGGAAGAAGCCAGTCAGCCCGAGGATATCGGCCGTTACAAACGGTTGCAGCACTGGACGTCCGCGATCGAGGGCTACCAGACACTAGAGACTCCGATCGGAACCTTCAGCGATGTCTTGCGAACGCGTCTCTCCTGGACGACCTCCAAGTCCTGGGTGAGCCAAACCTACTACTTCGCCAAGAACGTTGGCATCATCGGTATCGACTACGAAGCCATCGACAAGGTGAGTGGCGATCGAATCATCGCCCTCGAGGCACGCGTCAAGCACAGCACCCTACAGGGTGACGAGATCGCCTCTCTGGATGATGTAGAGACTCACATGGCGAATGTGGCCGCAGCCCAGGAGCTCCTCCGTGACGACCCACAGGCAAGAAAGATCTTTCGCGCCGCCTCTGAGAACCGATATGTCTGGGACGAAGACTTCCCGGGATTTCATGCCGATATCGAAATCATCAACCATGGCGGTGAGCCCATAAAGGCAGCGATTACCGTCGATAGGAGTCTCTCGGTAGACTTTGAATGTGACGAGTGTGACGGCGAGCTGCGCTCACTCGCCCGCGCCCAGGTAAGCCAGTTTGTGACCCATCGGGTGTATGAACCCTTCGATGAGAAGTATGGTGAGGGCAAAGCTTTTTTCAGCATGATCAAGGAGCGCTCTGACGGATCGTACGAGATCCGTGCCGATGGTGAGACTGCCATGGGGTCCTGGTATCTGATCGATGGCAAAGAAGTTCGCAAGCTGACGCGGTCTCTCGGTGGACCAGTGAAGTTCATGATCCACCACGAGAAAAATATCATCACCGATGATGGTCGCTATATCGCCAACTACTACCCGGTCACCTTCTTCATGGAACATGGCGACCAGAAGGTCGATCTGGGAACTGTGACCTACGATGATGTCTTTGCCAAGCAGGGCGAATACTGGATGCCTCAGCACCGCAACCTCAAGGGGAAGCTGCCTCAACCCGATAGGTCGATCATCGATGTCGATCTGAAGCTACAGTTCAACAACGTCACCTATCTCAACTGAGGTAACCCGCACCTGAATTCTACCGGGCTCATCTGCAACGCAGATGAGCCCGGCGTGACAACATAACGCCTATGACTCGAAGGCTATTCTTGGAGCTTGCCAAGGTTCTGGGCGCCCTTCTGGTCGCAGTCGGATCCATACCCACAGTCGCCTTCTGGTGGCGCTCTGCGTCGCCGGTTTCGCAGACCGACTCCTGGATCGACCTGGGACCAGCGCGAGATATCCCGGAGGAAGGATGGCTACTGCAAAAATTCTCCGTGGAACATCGCAATCGCTGGCGACAGGACGTAACTGAGGAGACCGTCTACCTCAGACGAGTCGGACGAGATCTCACGGTTCTCAGCTCGATCTGCCCGCACGCCCGCTGTCTTGTCCGAAGCGAGGGAGAAGGGTTTGAATGCCGCTGCCACAGCAGCTCATTCGATGCCGACGGTCGAGTCCTGGATGGCCCCGCTCCACGATCGCTCGACGAGCTCGAATGGAAGGTCGAAAAGGGGCGCCTCAAGGTACTGTTTCAGCAGTTCCGACCCGGTGTCCGCGACCAGGAGGTCCTCAAAGCGTGAAAGTGCTCGGTTGGCTGCGAGGCACCTCCGCCATTCTGTGCCTTTTGTCGCTGGTTCTCTTGCTGACAAGTGGTTGGGCCCTGATGGCCGGCTACGTCCCCTCCGACGCAGAGGCCTTCTCGTCGGTCTTGTTTGCACGCCAGCAGGTACCAGGGGGCAGTGGTGTCAGGAGCGTTCACTACTTCTTGTCCATGAGCCTGGTCGTCACCGGGTTCCTCTATCTGCTCGTTACGTATCTCTTGGGAAAACAGACAGTGGACAAGAGTCGCTGGTGGCTGGCGCTGACCCTCTATTTCTTGGTGCTGGGAATGTGCTTTACGGGCTATCTGTTGCCGATGGATCAGAATGCCTATTGGGGTACCGTGGTCCGGCTCGGCATCATGGAGACGGTTCCTGTAATCGGATCTGATCTCGCCCAGATGCTGCGCGGCGGCCAGGTGTTCAATGCCTCGACGCTGCCCCGCTTCTATGCCCTGCATGTGGCAGTACTGCCGATCTTTTGCGGTCTGCTTTTAGCGCCGCTTCTGAGAAAAGTCAGCGCGCGCCTGGGCCAATCCGGGCCCTGGGTCGCGTGGGCAATTGCGGGAGTGGGCGCATTGGCGCTGCTCTATCTGCTGGCGGCCTCGAACATGGCCCCCCTGGAGCTGCGAGCCGACCCCACCGACACCGAATATGTGCCCCGACCCGAGTGGTACTTTCTTTGGCTGTTTCAATTCGGGAAGTATGTCGAGTCCGTGCCGTGGGTCGAAAGCCTGGTTGTACCGATGGCCGGGCTGACATTTCTCTTTGCCCTCCCGCTGATGACTCGGCAGGGCTTCGGTGCGCGGTGCGCGGTGGCTCTAGCATGGGTTGTCGTCTGGGTGACTCTTACCGGTCTGGCAATCCATCAGGATCGTGATCTAGAGCCGAAACTTCCGTATGAGCTGGCCATGGAGATGCGAGCCAACGACGTCTACAAGGACCTGTGCCTGGAATGCCATGGCGCTGAGGGCCGCGGTGACGGCGCTCGCAGCTTGAGGTTCGATCTCGAAGCGAGAGACTTCACTCAGCCTGAAGTTTGGCAAGAAGTCTCCGAAACTGAAATGATCCGCTCGACCCGTGACGGCAAGGGCAAGGATATGCCCGGATTTGGCAGACAGCTCAATCACGAAGAGACCGTAGCCGTCTTATCCTTTATGAAAACGAACTTCGCACCGGCCGACACCTCGCGGTCGAACGACTAGACGATAAGAAAGGAAGCACCAAAATGCGTCAGAGAACCTGGATACTCGGAGCCGTCGCGGCCACCTTGGCAATCGCACTCATCCCTATTGGGCCCGTGGGCGGACTACTGGCCCAGGAGTCGGCCCAGGAATCGGAGGAAGGGTTCCAGAACCTTCAGATCTTGGATCCAAACATCACCAAAGACGAGCTCAAGCCCATCATGGACGGGTTCACCGAGATGCTGGGGGTCAAGTGCACCCACTGCCATATCCTGGATGAGTACTACAAAGACGACCTGGAGCACAAAGTCGCAGCTCGCAAGATGATCCGACTGGTCGGCTATCTACGCCAGAACATCAGCACCTACTACAAGGCTGACCTGGACCCTGAGACCATCACCTGCTGGACCTGTCATCGAGGCGAAGCCGAGCCCAAGCCCTTTACACCTGAAGACGACGACGATTGGATGTAAGGCTGCGAGGTAGAACCGGAGTGTAGAAGTACTGGACCGGGCAGGCAAGAGTACGGGGATGATTCGTAGCCAAGCCCGCCCGGCCATGAAGAATGTCGGCTAGTCGGCGGAACCGACGTTTAGAGACGAGATATCCATGGTGTACAGATAGAGAGCTCGCTCGCCCTCCGCGGCATCCCGACTCGAGGAAAACACCAGGGTGTTCCCGTCAGGTGAGATTGCAGGGAAACCGTCGAAGCCGTCGTCATAGGTGAGACGAGTCTGCTCGCCGCTATCCATGTTCATCATGAAGACTTCGAAGTTGTGGGGTGGCAACACTTTTACAAAGGCGAAGTGTTTCCCATCCGGCGCCGGGTACGGCGCCCAATTCGTGCCCTCTTCATGCGTGATCTGGCGCTTGTCGGTGCCATCCATCTTTATGGTGTAGATCGTCATCGGCATGCCACGCTCTGCCTGGTCGGCGATCGTCCACGAGCGATAGAGGATGGTCTCGTTGTCGGGCAGGATAAACGAGCCACCTTCCTGCTCCTCGGGAGTGAACGTGATCTGCTCTTGCCCACTGCCGTCCGCTTTCATCTTCCACAGGTCCAACCTGCCATCGACTTGTCGGCTGAATAGAACCCAGTCACCATTCGGTGACACCGAGACCTCAGCGTCGTAATACTCGTTGTCGGTCAGCCGTTTGACATCGCTACCGTCGAGAGCTGAGCTGTAGAGCTCAGAACCTTGCGGATAATTGTTGGGATCGGAGAAGCTCACGCCTTCGACTTTTTCGGGAAAGTCCCTGGTCGATGTCCAGATCAGGCGCTCGCCGTCGGGATAATAGAACGAGCAAGCATCATCCCCCTGGTCGTTGATGCGGCGAATGTCCGACCCATCGAGCTTCATCGTGTAGACCTGATGTACCTCATCGCCTTCGAGCTTGGCGTTACAAATCAGGCTTTGCCCGTCGGGTGAGAAGTAGGCCTCGGCCGCTTCGCCGGGATGAGGAATCCTCATGACGGGTAGCTCGCTCGGCTCAGAAACTGTTTCAGCACTGGCCTCCTCGGCCTCAGCCGGTGGCGTCTCTTGTTTTGAAGCCGGGGAACAGCCAACGCTCAGACCAAGAGCGACAAGCGCGACGAACCCGGGTGTGTATTTGCAATATGAAGCCATGTTCGAACCCTCCAAACTTTGTTATACTGTCCTATCATAAATACATTTCATGACGGACCGCTAGGCTATCATTTCAGCAGCCATTGTGCAGCATCAGGCAGGCAGGACGGCCTCGCAACTTTTGCGATGTATCGTTTTCTATCGTGTAAGGTTGGAGAACCATGAAGAGTCCTCCAACAAGCGAGTCTTTCCGAGCCGTCGCACTTCAAATCACCTGCCACGCAGTCAACAGGTTCGAGGCTCGCTCAGAGGCCCGGGCAGTAATGAATGAATCTATTGCTCGCCTCGATAGGCAGATTGGCGGAGCTCTCGGATGGATCGGTAGCGATACGAAGCTAGTCGTGGTGCCGGAGTACTTTCTGACCGGCTTTCCCATGGGAGAGACCGCTCAGCAATGGGCCGACAAGGCTTGTCTCGAAATCGATGGCCCCGAGTACGAAGCCCTCGGACGCATCGCTCAGCAGAATGCCATCTATCTCGCCGGCAACGCCTACGAGCTGGATCCCAGCTTTCCCGGTCTCTACTTCCAGGTCAGCTTCATCCTCGGTCCCAGCGGTGATGTCGTATTGAGATATCGCCGTCTCAACTCGATGTTCAGCCCCACTCCGCACGATGTCTGGGATCGCTATCTGGACATCTATGGCCTGGACGGGGTCTTTCCGGTCGCCAAAACCGAGATCGGCAACCTGGCTGCGGTGGCTTCGGAAGAGATTCTCTATCCAGAGGTCGCGAGATGTATGGCCCTTCGAGGCGCCGAGGTCCTGGTGCATTCGACCTGCGAGGTCTCGAGTCCCCGACCGACCCCCAAGGGAATCGCCAAACTGGCTCGCGCCATCGAGAACATGGCCTACGTGGTCTCTGCGAACACAGCGGGAATGAAGGGAATCCCCATTCCGGGCGAGTCCTCCGACGGAGGCTCCCAAATAGTCGACTATCGGGGTCTGGTATTGGCCGAAGCCGGTTCTGGGGAGTCCGTGGTGGCCTACGCCGAGATCGATCTGGCCGCCCTGCGTCGATACCGCCGCAGGCCTGGCATGGACAACATGCTGTCGCGTCAGCGCCTCGACCTCTACGCCGAGAGCTACGCCCTGGCCGGTTTCTATCCACCCAATACTCTGAGCGAGAAACCTCCCCAACGAGAGCATTTCTCTCGCACCCAACGCGACACGATCGAGAGGCTGGCCAAGAAAGGGATCATCTAACCCTACGAGTAGTCCCGCTAGCGCGTCGCCCGGCTGTTGGCCATGGCCACGATCTTCCACTCGTCATCGAGCCGGAACACACTCCTGCCACGGTCGCTACAGACAGCCTCCAGCAGTAACGAACTATCAGCCCACGTTGGGCTCTCAATTACTCCTAGTGGCCTTCCACTGCGTCTTACCCCGCTCACCCATGTCGACCTCACCGCCCATGACGTCGCCGCCGATGTGGCCGGTGTACTTGGCAATGAACTCCCCTTCCGCAGTGGGGCGGACATAGTAGAACCGCAGGGCATTACCATCGATCCAGCCCTCACACTCCACTTCACCGGCGGCACTGGACATGGTGACTATCAAGCTGGAGGCCTCCTGGCGAAAGGTCAGGTCGACGTCTTCCGCGCCGGTTGGAGAGTCGCCTTCCATGGTCATCGTCCAGGAGCCCGCGAGATCGATGCCTTTGGCAGCCGACCGGGTGGCTCTCCATGTGGTCGTACCTTGCTCGCCCATGTCGACCTCACCACCCATCAGATCTCCGGCGATGTGACCGACGTATTTGGCTGTGAACTCTCCCTCGGCGGTCGGACGGGTGTAGTAGAACCTGATCTGGTTGCCATCGATATAGCCAGGACACTCGGTACTCCCCCGCTCGCCCTTCATCGTCGCCACCAAATTCTGACCACTGCCGCTAAAGGTCATGGCGACACTCTCCGCGCCGGTGGGCGAATCACCCTCCATCGTCATGGTCCAGGTCCCTGAGAGATCCATCTCCTTCGCTGCCAGGCCCGAAGTGGTCACCAGCAGAGCTGTCACGATCACCAAACTGAGAACATTGCGTCGACTCATTGTACGTCTCCCTTTCTCGCTAGCCAGAGCGCCATGAGTTGGAGTCGAGCTTTGAGCCCCACGGCTTCCTTCGACCTCTCATCAAGGTCTTCTCATCAAGGTCTTCAGAAGTGATTCGAACAAGACCCAAACGCGACCTTCAAGCGCACCTGAACGGTTGTCTGCCGTTTGATAACGAATCGGAGACGGGCCGTAAACACCCCGACGGGTAGGACGGCTCCCACCCCTGCGGGTAGGCTCCTCGAGGTGGCCTTCAAGAGGGGTCCTGGCGGTAGCTAGAGCGCCGCTTAGATATTCTGGGTTGCGCGCCAGGTGGTCTTGCCCAACTTGCCCATGTCGACTTCTCCACCCATCAACGCCCCAGCGAGCTGTCCGGTGAATTTCGCCACGAACTGATCACCATTGGTAGCGCGGACATAGAAAAAGGTGATGACACGGCCGGCGAGAAAGCCTTCACACTCGACCGAACCCAGTTCATTCTCCAGGGTCACCACGAGGCTGTGTCCCTCTTGACGGAAACTCATTTTGGCTCGATCCATTCCGCTGGGCGATTCCCCCCTCATCTGCAGCGTCCAGTTTCCAGTGAGATCCGGGCTCGGCTGTTCGCCCTTGGTGGCTTTCCAGGTCGTGGGCTGTTTGCCCAGATCGACCTCCCCACCCATCAAATCACCCCGTATGTGACCGCGAAATTTGGCCACCGTTTCGCCCTTCTTACCCGGAGTCACGCAGAAAAACCGAACCTCCTTGCCATCGATGTAGCCGACGCAGTCCACCTCTCCGCTGGCGCCCTTCATGTTCACCGCGAGGCTGAACCCATCCTGTTCGAAGCTCAGTGTCGCCTCCTTGTCACCGGTAGGCGACTTGGTCAGCATGGTCATCGTCCAGGTACCGGACAGATCGATCTCCTGGGCGATTGACGGACCAGTCGCACAGAGCCCCATTACGAGGGCGAGGATCAGGGTCCAGGAGAGCTTTTTCATGAGATACCTCCAAGGGTTGCGGCCATCGTACCTGTAACGGGCTTCGGTTTCACTCCAGATCTTTCTCGACGACCTCGACCGGTTCATCGGCCGGTCCACGTAGAAGCATCGCGCGACGTCCACCGAACGGTGGCTGAGACAGGCGCGTTGGCATCGAGCGGATCCGTCCCAACTCGGATCCCCGCCGCGCGATCTCGTCGATATCGGATGTCTCCACAGTCAAAAACGAATTGCCCGGTTTGAGTTTGCCTTCCGGGCTTCCAAACCCTCGAGGCAGCTCGTGCTCGTGAACATCGACTTCGATCAGACCATCTCCTTGACCTTTGTAGACGACCATATGGAAGCCCCACTCCTCAGGAAGATCGAGAATTCGATTGATGGCCGGCGAGGCGATTCGACCTTCGAGTCGGCGTTCCATTCCCAAAAGAGTTTCGAAAAAGACGGTCATCGCGTCCCCATCCTCTACAGCCATGGCGGAATTGAACATCGGTCCGACCAGATGTTCGCAGACCGGCAGCTCGCGGGGCGGTGGCACCGATAAATAGGTGGTGAAAAAGACCCCGGCGCCACCAGGACCGCGGGTGGCAAAGCTACGAGAACAGGCACCGCCGGTCGAAGCCAAATCGTAGGTCGTTGGGGAGCACAGAGGCTCGAACTCGGTGGACTCCTGGAGTCGGCCGTGCAGCTCATCGACATCCTGGCAGAGAAACTCGGCGTTGAAGAGCCCAGGGTGGTGAAAGCTCCCGGTATCATCATCCGTGGGCCCTTCGAGCAAACGCAGATAGCCCTGCTCGGTTCCGGGACTTACTAAAACCGCGTAGCGCCCGAAATCACCTTGTTCTACGTGCCAGAATTCCGCCAGGGCCGCATCGACCTTCGATTGATGCCGCACTTCCCACCCCAGGGTCTGGGTCCAGGCGGCGACCGCACGATCCAGGTCTCTGGTAATGATGGTTTCAAGCAGAACTCTCGTAATCATGGACCGTCTCTCTTATCGGAGCCACCTATGCGCTCTAGGTAGGACGCAAGATAGCTCTTGTCTCTGTTCAAAGCGTCCAATGGCTACCCTGGAAAAGTGTGATTGTAATGATAATATAACAGATTCTAATGGCTCTTCTTTCCTTGGATAGGCCCCGACCTCACAAGTCGACGTCGGCAAGACTCCGCTAGGATTCAAGAGCTCTCGAACTCATGTAATTGCATCCGGGGAAAATACCATGATCGCTCGATCAAAACGCATCTCGACACTCCTTGTCACCCTGCTGTTCTCCGCCAGCCTCTCTGCGGCAGACCGGGTTCATCACAACCTCACAATCGAGCTCGACCCTGCTGCGCACCGGCTCAATATCACCGATCAGATCCAGTTGCCATCCCGATTGGCATCCGAAGCCCTCGAGCTTCTCTTGAACTCGAGCTTCGAGATCCTCGAAAGCAACGCGAAGCTCGAGGTCGTGCCCGTGGGAGAGACCACTGGTTTTTACGGTATCAACGGTTCGAGTGTAGAGCTTGGCAACCAGGTGGAAATCAACCGCTATCGAGTGACCGGCTTACCAGCAGGAGAGCCACTGTCGATCACCTACGCGGGGACGATCGACTATGGGTTGAGCGACCAGAAAGAGGAGTACACACGTGGGTTTCGTGAGACCGCCGGGATCGTAGGCCCAGAGGGTGTTTATCTGGCAGGCACTGGCTTCTGGTACCCCTATTTCGACGACGATTTGATCGAGTTTCAGCTCGCCGTCACGGTGCCTTCCGCCTGGCATCTCATCAGCCAGGGCAACGGGACCTCACACGATCCACAAGGGCAGGCAAGTTGGGATTCAGCCGGCGCGATGGACGAGATCTACATCGTTGGCGGGCCGCTTCAGTACTACCACGAAGCAGCAGGAGCGGTTGAAGCACAGGTCTATCTGCGTGAGCCCGACGACGCCCTGGCCGCCAAATACCTTACGGCCACAGCGCAATATCTGGAGATGTACCGCAATCTCATTGGCACCTATCCCTACAAAAAATTCGCTCTGGTGGAGAACTTCTGGGAGACCGGGTACGGCATGCCCTCGTTTACTCTCCTCGGATCGAGCATTATCCGATTCCCATTTATTCTCCACTCCTCCTACCCCCACGAGATTTTGCACAACTGGTGGGGCAACTCGGTATTTGTCGACTATTCCACCGGTAATTGGTGTGAAGGCTTGACCGCTTATATGGCCGACCATCTGATCCAGGAACAGCGAGGCAAGGGGGAGGAGTACCGCCGGTCGACGCTGCAAAAGTACCGCAACTACGTCAAGGCGAGCCGCGATTTTCCTCTGTCGGAATTTCGCTCGCGACACAGCGCGGCTACCGAGGCGGTGGGCTATGGCAAGACCCTGATGGGTTTTCACATGTTGCGCCGCCAGCTCGGTGACGATGTTTTCCGCCAGACCATGGCCCGCTTCTATCGTAGCTACAAAGGGAAAAGAGCCTCCTTTGCCGATCTACAGCTCGAGTTCGAATCCGTCAGCGGAGAGGAGCTCGGGTGGTTTTTCAAACCGTGGGTCGAACGCCCTGGCGCCGCATCTCTAGTCGTAACGGTACAAGACGTCCAACAGGAGCAAGACTCCTGGGGCCTGCATGGAACCCTCGAGCAGAAGCAGGGAGGCGAGCCCTTTGCGCTCGATGTTCCGATCCTTGTTCAGACAGAGACCGGTGCCGAATGGTCCCGAGTTCGACTCGACGCGGCTTCCCTTGCCTTGGAAATCCACACAGAGGATCGCCCGGTCCGACTGGCCGTCGATCCTCAATTCGATCTCTTTCGCATTCTCGATCCCCGTGAGATGCCTCCGTCGATCGGTCAGATCTTCGGTCAAGCCGAGATCCTGGCACTTCTTCCTGCCGGGGCCAACGAGGAGCAAATCCAAGCCTATCGTCAGCTCATGGAGGGCTGGCAGAGCGATAGCCATGCCATTGAGATCAGATTGGACAGCGAGATCGATTCTCTACCGGCAGAACAAGCGGTGTGGATTCTGGGAACCGAGAACCGATTCGCCACCCTGTTTTCAGAGTCGAGCGGCATCGATCTCGAGACAGCCTCCGGGACAGTGGCGTTCGAAGGGGACGCGGTCCCCTTCACGGATCATTCGCTGGTAGCCATCAGGCGTCACCCGACCAACATGGAGCATGCAGTGGGTTGGCTGGTGGTGGAGCCACAGGCCGCGTTTGAAGGCGTAGCGCGAAAGCTTCCACACTATGGCAAGTACTCCTACCTGGCTTTTGAAGGCGACGAGCCCACCAACGTCATCAAGGGGCAGTGGCCGACCTCCGATTCGCCGCTGGTGATCGACCTACGCCCCACCGACCAGCGTCAGGATCGATTGGCGTCTTTGCCGCTCGAGAAACGAACGGCATTGGCGGAACTACCACCGGTCTTCTCCGAGAAGGACCTGATGGCTCATGTCGACTATTTCGCCTCGAACGACCTCGAAGGACGGGGTCTCGGCTCGCAAGGCCTGGCCACGGCCGCAGATCGAATCGCCAAGAACTTCGAGAGCTACGGTTTGAAGCCAGGTGGCGATGATGGATCTTTTTACCAGAAGCTCACCGTCAAGGGGCCCGATGACAAGACCGTAGAGGTTGCCAACATCATCGGCTATCTTCCCGGGACAAAACAGGGGTGGGAGGCTCAGTCGGTCATCGTCAGCGCGCACTACGATCACCTCGGCCTTGGTTGGCCCGATGTGCGCCAGGGCAACGAAGGCAAAGTCCATCCCGGTGCCGATGACAACGCCAGTGGAGTGGCGGTCCTGCTCGGGCTGGCCAAGACTTTCGCCGCTGCCGGCCCACCGCAGCGCAATCTTGTTTTTGTGGCCTTTACCGCCGAGGAAGCGGGCCGCCTGGGATCGAAGTACTTTGTCGAGAACCCGTTGCCGTTTTCCCTGGGGGAGCTCCGCGGCATGATCAACATCGATACCGTGGGTCGACTGGCGGATCAAAAACTCTCCATCCTGGGGACTGGTACAAGTGAAGAGTGGCCCCATATCTTTCGTGGCGTCGGTTTTGTCACTGGTATCGAATCCAGAAATGTAGCCGAGGCGGCAGGTGGCTCCGACCAGATGAGCTTTATCGAACAGGGAATCCCCGGCGTGCAGATCTTCACCCAGGCACACAGCGACTACCACAGCCCGACTGACACCGTCGAAAAGATCGATGCAGCCGGTCTGGTCAAAGTCGCCATTGTGGTCAAGGAAGCACTGACCTATTTGACCGAGCGAGAGGAACCCCTCACAGTCACTATTGCGGCTGTTGCCGAGACCGCCGCGTCCCCCACGCCCTCTACAGCCGGCGGGGCGACCTCGGGTCGACGGGTACGATTCGGAACGGTACCGGAATTCTCGTTCGGCGGCCCTGGGGTGCAAGTAGCCAGCGTCGTGCCCGATTCACCGGCTGCGAAAGCCGGTGTCGAGGCCGACGATATCCTGTTGAGAATCAATGATCAGGAGATCGCCAATCTGCAGACCTACTCGGACATCCTCAAAACTCTCGAACCGGGCCAGACGATCGCGGTCACCGTATTGCGCAGCGGCGAGGAATTGACCCTCGAGGCCACAGTGGAAGCCCGCTAGGTGAAAAGGACCCAAACCGAGACGTCAAGCCAGTAAACCGGAGGAATCACAATGTCGCCCAATTCCAGCTTACCCAGCCCCAAGCTACCCAGTCCCAGTCACGCCGTTGTCGGCTGCTCGAATATGAACACCTCCATCGAGTTCCTACGCCTTTTCGGCTTCGGCGAGCCGACAATCTCCACTCTTCCGGCAGCGGCCGCCCGAGCGCTCTACGGACTCGAGTCATCCACCGAAGAGGCAATCTTGAAGATTCCCGGTGCCAGCCTCGGGTACGTGCGACTCGTCGGTACCCCCAACCCGAAGCGCAACTTCGACAATTTGGACAATCGCCCGTTCGCGATCGATCTGTTCACAACCGATCTCGATCGCAGTCTCACTCTCGCCGACGAGCACGGTTTTCATTCGAGTCCCGTGGCAACTCATCAGTTTGGCCCGATCTCGATCCGCGAGGTCGAGATCAAGGGCCCCGATGACTTCATCGTGACTCTGCTCGAAAGCGCGGCGCGCAGACCTACCATCTTGGACAGCGAGCCCGACCGGCTCCACTCCGAGATCCACGCTCTGGTCTGGAGCGTCAAAGAGATCGACAAGCTGCTGCCGTTCTGGATCGAGCAGGTCGGTCTCGAGACCTTGACCGACGCTGTTTTCGACAGCCCGGAGATGGGGGCGGTCCTGGGTGTGCCTGATCGCCGTATCGAAGCCCGTCTGGCGGTCTTCGCCGATTCCGAAGCTCAGCCAATTCGCCTCGAGTTGATCGAGTTTCTGGGTGAGCCGGCCGCCGATCATCCAAACTTCCCGCTCGCCGCCGGACTCTATGCCCCTGCCTTCGAACTGGCCTTCGAGGTGGCCTCCGAGGTGGCCTCCGCGGTGAATAGTCTCGAGTCAGTCTGTGGACAGCTCGAGGGAGCGGAGCTCAGCGACATCATCGAACTGGATACGCCAATCCATCCTCGAGCCCGAGCCATGACAGGAGTCGCTCCTGGTGCCCTGCGATTCGAAATCTGGGAAAGCCGCACATAGGAGCCGCCCAAGCCCGCCTCGTTCATGATCGCGGCGTTATGCCGCGGGGCTACAGATCGCCGCCGACGCGAATCAGGCACTTACCGTAGAGCTCACGATTTTCAAACTGCCGGTGTAGCTCGGCGGTCTCTTCGAGCTCGACCACTTTGGTGATGGGGATCTTCCACCTGCCGGTGCGCAGCGCCTCATCGATGATCGGTTTCTCTTTGCCACCGGTCTGCGCCATCGCGGTGTAGACCACAAACCCACGTACCGCGATCGTCTTGTAGTAGAGCTCGCGGCTGATATCCACAGGGGGTGGCTGTCCCGCAATCGCTCCCATGTAGATCACTTCACCCAGGGGGGCGAGCGCGACAAAATTTTTGGCCGACTCCGGCCCGGCGACCCCGTCGATGATCAGATCGACTCCACGACCTCCGCTCAGACGATCGACCTCTTCGACCCAATCTCCGGCTCGCCGGTCGATCAGGTGGTCGGCGCCGAACTGTTTGGCGAACTCGATCTTCTCGGGGCTTCCGACCAGACCATAGACCGTAGCCCCCGCCTCTTTGGCGATCTGGGTAGCCATGATCCCTACGGGTCCGGCGGCGGAATGAAGCAGCACGTGATCGGTGGAGCGCAGACGACCTGCGGTGTGCAGAACATGCCACGCCGAGTAGGCACAGGTATGGAAAACGGTACCAAGCTGCCAATCGAAGCCTTCGGGTATTTCGACGAGTCGATCGGCGGTGGCAAGAGCATAGTCGGCACAACCGCCCCATTCGGCCTCCGAGACCACGCGCTTGCCCATCAGTGAGGGATCCACACCCTCTCCCACCTGATCTATCAACCCGCTGAACTCATAGCCGGGGATGAACGGGAAGGTAGGAGCGTTCCAGTCGATCCTAGCCGCCCGTGCATGGGTGTCGAGCGGATTCATGGAGGCGTAGGCCACCTGAATCCGGACCTGCCCGGGACCGGCCTCGGGCTCGGGGACCTCTGTGTAGACGAGGACCTCGGGCGCCCCGGGCGCCTCAGCAACGACTGCTTTCATGGCGCTACCTACCTGACCCTCAGACGGTAGGTCAGCATGATGCTCTGCCCGGGGTTCGGTCGGAAAAACCCGGCGTTGGAGAACTCGGAATAGAGCTCATCGGTGAGGTTGTCCCAGACCAGACCAAACAGATGGGCCCAGGTCTCGTTCTCGAATGCGGTCACACCTGCTGCCAGCGTGTGTATCGTAAAGGAGGGGAGAACCGGTCCGATCGGTCCTGGATCCTGACCTGGATCGAGGACTTGGTCCTGCTCGCCGTTGTGTCGGACCCGATACTCGGCCCAGTAGCGGCCCTTGCGCTGGCTCCAGCGCAGGTACCCGGCGATCTTGTCCGAGAAGGTGTCTCCGGTAGGATCGGCCGCGTCACCACCCAAGTCTGCCTGGCCGGTCAGATGAGTGTAGTTGGCTCCGATGGAAAGACCATTCTCCCAGGCCCAACCACCAGCGGCCTCGATTCCCTTGATGGTCAGGGTCTCGGCGTTGCGCTGCTGAATGACGGTATCTTCGAAGCCCGACGCGATGATCTCATCCTGAAGCTCTGGCGGCAGTGCCGCGAACTCTTCGTCGGTCAGGGTGTGCTGGACGATGGCGTCATCGATCTCGTTCTCGAAGTAGGTGACCTCGAAATAGGCACTCTTATTGCGGTACTTGAGACCGATGTCGTAGTTGAGACTGGTCTCGGAAACCAGATTCGGGCTGAAGATCTGAAAGCCGAACCCTTCAGGAGTCGGGCCGCTAAAGAGACGCTCGATGATGTTCGGAGCACGAAAGGCGCTGGCGATCGAGCCCACGATATGGAGGTTGTTGGTAGCAGCATAGGTCAGATTCAGTGCACCGACCACCTTGTCGTCATCGAAGTCGGCAAGGCTGATGACCTCCGGCGAGTGGCCCGGCGTGGGCTTTGCCTTGGTTTCCGATCTGCCCCAGCGTGCTCCGAAGATCGCGGTAAATCTCTTGGAGATCCAGAAGGTATCCTGGATAAAGACTCCGCTGCCGGTGTTCTCCGCGTTGGGCGTGTTGGCAATGTCGTCGAATTCTTCGAACACGCACTCGAACGGAAAGGGTATGGCGCCCGAAGGACCACAAATGAAGTCGATTGGGAACGGCGCTCGAAGAGTGGTGATCGTCGTGTTCTGATCGGTATTGAACGAATCATCGTTGAAGTATTCGATTCCATAGTTCAGCAGGTGCTTCTCATGAATTGCCTTGACGGCTTCTGCGCGTCCGCCCCAGGTATCGAGATTCGTAAAATTGAGCGTGTCGATCGTAAGGTCGCTGGGAATTCCGAAGGGAGCGCCGATAGGGATGAAGATATTGAAACCCAATTCTCTCTCGTTTTCCTGTCGATAGATCTGGACATTCACGGTCGAAGCCATTGCGCTCTCTAGACCATCGGCGGAATAACCGAAGGTGAAGCGATCAAAATCCTGGAATGGATAAAAAATCCGGGTCAGGGTGTCTTCACCCAGAAGCGCTGGGTCGACAAAACCAAAACCGGTCTCACCGGCGCTGTAGCGCAAGTACTTACCAAAAATCGAGTGCTTTTCGTTGAATCGGTACCCCAGGTATCCGGTTATGCTGTCATCGTCGATCGCGGTATCGAGTACAACCGTGTCCTCCTCCAGCGTGATATCGCCGAAGGAACCGGCTGGAACGTCGTAGTCGTCCGTGGAACGGGTTGTGGCACCGACAAAATACGAGAAATTGTTGACATATCCTCCGACCGTGCCGCCACCCTTGAACTGACTGTCAACGTCGCTGTAGCGCAAGCCGAGCGAGCCGTTGACACCCGAGCCGTCACCGACGGCCGGAACCTTGGTGATGAGATTGAGAACTCCGCCGATCGCGTCGGTGCCGTAGAGAACCGAAGCCGCCCCACGCACCACTTCCATCGTCTCCACGAACTCGATGTCAACGAGGCCAACGATTTCGCCAAAATCGGTCTGCCGGCGAGAGTTGTTCATCCGCAAGCCGTTTTCCATAAAGAGGACTCTCAAGCCCCTTTGGCCGCGGATGATCGGCCGTGCCTGGTTGGGACCAACACCGTTGACGTCGACTCCTGGCTCATTGCGAAGAAGCTCAGCGGCATTGTTGGGCTGCAGCTCGTCGATCCGCTCGGAATTGATGACGATGACCGGGGTCGGGATATCGAAGGTGTCGATCGCGGTTCCGGTGGCGGTGACGGTCTGCTCACCGAAAAAGGACAGGTCCTCATCGCCTGGCTCCTCCACCAACTCCTCGTCTTCCTCCACCGTATCCTCTACGGCATTGGGCTCCTCCTGCGGCTCGGCTGCCGCTTCTGCGCTCAGAGTCACCGGAGTCAGAATGAGGGCCAAAAATGCGACGACTACAGGCGTCAAAAGAAATATACTTTTGTCATACCAATAGGACCGGCATCGGCGTACAAGGTTCATCTCGGACCTCCTTATGTCACCCAACCTGATATGAAAAACGTTCCGCGTGCGAATATACCAGACAACCTCTCGATGTCAAACTTGGCTGGTTTCCCCGCGAGTTTCTGAATGTGGCGAGAACAATCGTGAAGAAACGGACAACCCTTAGTGGGTGATCTGTCGGAGGTACGGAATCACCTGCTCGTAGTTCTCAGCGCTGAAGGTCGGCATGGTCTCCATACCCGGCATGGCGCGTCCGGTCCGGTTGCGTGGGTCATCGATCTGTCTACCTTCGCGAAGATAGCTCGCAAGATCGGCATTGTTCAGACCGCGCAGATACGAGCTGGTGGTCAAGTCAACGCCCCGCTGCTCGACTCCACGGCCATCGAGACCGTGACAATCGGAGCAATAAAAGACAAAAACCTCCTGGCCGGACGACAGCACCGGCGGAGCAAAGGAGGGCACTTCGCGAGCCGAGCGACTGGCCATCCCAAAGGGTGCGGGAGGAGATGTGTCTCTCAGGACCGCCGGTTGAGCCAACACCGATCGGTGTTCCGTCGAGGAGAGGTCAGTCAGACCCACAAAGGCACCTATCCCGACCCCAGCAACCACCAGGGTGGCCGCTAGCGCAATCAGATGACGCCGAACGGAGAAAGTGAGACGGGGTAGCGAATAGACCAGGGTCAAAAGCAGTACGGCGGCGCTGAGGATGGCGCCCACATGAAGAATGTAGACCAAGACCTCGGGTGACCAGATACCTCCGTCGTCGAAAATCCTTTCCAGAGAGAGCGCCTCACCAGCAGACAGTTGTTGTAGACCCCTATGCGTCCATCCGAGCTCCAACCGATCTTGGATGAAGGTAAACAGACTCGCCGTAAGGGCAAAACCGAGTGCATACCCAGACTGGCGAACCGTTCCGATCATGCCCGAGGCCATACCCGCATCCTCGGGTGGCACACTCGACATCATCAGCCGGTTGTTGGGTGAGAAAAACAGACCGGTACCCAGCCCGAAGAGAACCATGGGTGGCAGAATCTCCTTCGCCGAAGCGTCTACAGTGATGGTCAGCAGTAGAAGATAGCCCAGCAAGACCCCGGCTGCGCCGATGGTACACAGCAGCTCGGCACCCCACCGATCCGAGAGCTTGCCAGCCCACGGGCTTACGATGAAGGTCACGACCGCGACCACTGCCAGAAGCAATCCGGCATCCCAGGCCGGGTACTCCAATCCTGAGATCAAGACGAGCGGCAGGATGAACAGATAGACCGGAAAGCTGGCGAAGATGGCGAAAAATGCCACGGAAGCCTTGGCGAAACCGGGATGAGTCCGAAAAAGGTCGAATTTGATCAAGGGTGTTTCCGTGCGCCGCTCGTGGCGAACAAACAACGCCAAGAAAATGACCCCGGCGATAAACACCAACCAAACGGCTGGATTTAGATGATTGTCCTCCGCCGGTAGCCGACTCAACCCGAACAGGGAGCCGAACAACCCGAGACTCAAGAACACCGCGCCCCTGAAATCCAGATTTCCGCTCTGAGCCCTTGCGCCAATGGCGGCCCCGGCGGAGGTCCCAGTAGAGGCGCCAGTGGTGACCCCAGCAGAGGTCTTGCGAGGCACGACCAGATACACCAGAGCGACAGCGAGCGCCGCTAGCGGTATGCGGCTATAGAAGATTGCCCGCCAGTCGTAGGAGTCGAGCAACCAGCCGGCAAGCACTGGACCGAGAATAAAACCTGCCGCATTCGCAGAAGCGAGGATTCCCAGGGCCTTGCCTCGCTCACTCTGGGGGTAGACTCCGATCCCGAGGGTAAAGGTTGCCGGCAAGAAGAGAGCCATGCCGAGACCCTGAACGGCCCGCAGACCGATCAGGGTGCCGACATTGGGGGCCAGAGCACAGGCTGTCATCGCCAGTCCGTAGACCACGGTTCCAATTCGAAGCAGCGTCGTGTGGCCAACTCGATCACCAACCCTGGCAAAAAAGAGCATAGGCCCGGTGGCGGCGATCAGATAGGCGAGCGCCACCCAGACCACCGTACCGGTGCTGCTATCGAGATCATCGATGAGATCGGGGAAGGCGATCGGTACAAAGCTCGAATCGAGCGATGCCAACACCGACGCAAGCACCAGGGCCGACATCACAAGCCTGGGTCTGGATGCGGAGAGGGCTGGAGACTCGCTAGAAATACTTCACCTCGGGAATCTTGAACAGCGACTTCCAATCCTTGGCGATCAACAGGTCCATGAGCTCGGAGGGCTCACCCCGCTCGGTGCGCTCCATCTCGGTCTCGAGGGTGGCGAGGGCCTGATCGACTCCGGGCCCGAAGAGCTCTCGCAAATATTCGATCGGCACCCTGGCTTCATTGCCGAGATCGCCGTTCTCGTCGAACTGCGGGGGAAGAATCGGCGGCACATAGAAGACATTGGGCTCGGTTCCCCACTCGGCATGCAGGGGTAGACCAACCTTCCACTCGTTCACCAGTTTGTGAATCGGGCCATCGAGATCCTCCAGAAAACCGACAAAACGTAGCCGCCCTGGGCACTGGCGGGCACAGGCCGGGGCCACACCCTCCTCGAGCCGGGGAAAACAGAAGATACATTTCTGCGATTTCCCAGTGACGTAGTTGAAGTAGATCTTGTCGTAGGGACAGGCCGAATTGCATTCGCGAAAGCCCTTGCATTTGTCCTGATCGATCAGTACCACCCCGTCCTCTTCGCGTTTGTAGATGGCTCGGGTCGGGCAGGCTTCCAGGCAGGAGGGCTTTGTGCAGTGGTTGCACAGACGTGGGAGATAAAAGTGATAGTTGTTGGGATATTCGCCGCTGCTGGAGTCCTCATCAAAGTTTGAACCGCAGCCGGGATCCTCCTGGGCAACGTTGGCCTCGCTGTTGTTGAGAATGACAAAGGGGCTGGATTTTTTCTCAACTCGTGCTGGCTGGTCCCGCGGCACCAATTGCAGCTTGCTCTCGGTACCCTCGAAGTAGACCTGCTCGAAGTTGACCGTCCCATCCATGCCATGGGCGGCTTTGTCCATCAGCACACCCGGCGCCAACTCGCCATCCGGTGTCCATCCTCCCCCACTCTGCTCCCAGCCGTTGGGATAGCCCCGCCCCGGCTTGGTCTCGACGTTGTTCCAGAGCATGTACTCCTGGCCCGGCTCGTCGGTCCACATCGACTTACAAGCCGACGTGCAGGTCTGACAGCCGATGCATTTGTTGAGATCGATCAGCATCGCTACTTGGCCCATGGTCAGATCTCCCTTTCCAAACTCCTCGACTGCCAGGAGTGGTCGTGATGAAGAAAAACACCGAGTGTCTCGAAGAGTCTTCCGAGGTAGGCATCGTCACAATTCGCTCTTATGCCGATCAGCACCCGGGGTAGCCATTTCAGGGGGTGACGCTCGAGAAAGTCGAGCTGCGCCAGCTGAATCGAGAGGGCGACTCCGCCATCTTCAGCCTGTTGCTCGGCAAAGGTCAAGAAGTGCATGAACTCGAGCTCTACGGCCAAATGATCCGGTGCCCAGCTTGATTCGGGAGCAAGCTCGTAGCCAAAAAAGTCGTAGAAGCGAACGATCTCCTCTCGCGCCGACGACTCCACACCCTCGACCCACCCCTCGCGCAGCGCCACAGGGGGGCCCTCGGAGCCGACTTCGAACAAAGAGCTATAGAGTTTTGCCAGCCGTTCGCCGTCCGCCGCCGTGACCTCGGCGGCCGCAGCGGCGAGCTCACAAAAGCTCGAATCGAACGGTAGCGCTTCCTCCAACCGGTTCAGAGTCTGCGACAGATCTTCGGGTGGAAGCAGCACAGGCTCAGAGACTGCACCGGAATCATGGGCCGATTCATGCGGTGACGCCACCAACTGCGAGAAAAGCGCATAGGCGACGCTTCTGGCTGTCGTTGCCTCCTGGCTTCGAAAACAGCCTTGGACGGTCTCTTCCACGGCTTCTCCCGCGGTCCCGACTGGAGGCACTGTGGTCATCCTGAAGCCGCTCCTTTCCAAAGCTCGAATTCGCAGGTGAAATCGCGGTAGGTCTGATTGGGGGCAAATTGCAAAACACGGTACCCGAGATGACCGTAGTCTCCGGCCATCGAGGTGGGCTTGATGAGACCGGCGGTCGAGATCACGGCGGAGAAATTCTGCCGGTTCTCGAACATCATCGGATCCCAGCCGTGATACATGAAGACCATGCCGGGCTGGATTCCAGCGCTGACATGGGCCTGGGCCACGAACTCGCCCGCGGTGTTGAAAACCCGGATCGGCTTGCCATCGCTGACTCCGCGCCGGGCGGCATCGTCCGGATTGACATAGATATCCGGCTCGCCCCGCTGAAGACTCAGCATCAGGGAGTCGTCGCGCCACATACTGTGAATGCCGTGGCGAGCATGGCCCATGATGAATCGCAAGGGAAAGCCTTCGATCTCCAACCATTCCTTGTGACCGGGCAGAGCTTCGTCGAAGTGGAGGAACCACTCGTGATCGATGTAGTACTGCTGGCGTCGGGCAAGTGTCTCGTAGGGCCGCTTCTCGCGCACGCTGCGCGTGACTTCGGAGTGGTAGGGGGAGCCCTCACCATCCCAGGTGGTGTTAGCCGAGTCCTCGACTCGTAGGATGCCTTTTGCTGCCAACTCCTCGAAGGTGACCTTGGGCACACCCGGCGTCGTGTTGATGATGAATTGCACGACGTCTTTGACGTTCTCGATGCGCCCTCCCATGGTGTAGAGGTCGAGACATTTGGTGAAGTCCCGCCTCACGGTTCGCCCCTCCACATCGTCGCGAAAGGATCGAATCCCTCTTTCTTTGGCTCTCCGACTGATGGCCTCCGCCAAGCGGTAGTTCGCGGTCCAATCGTCGACCGACTCACCCAGAGGCGGCACCGCCACGTCCAGTACCTGGACATAGGGCACCCGTGACTGCAGCATCATGTCGGCACGCTCGTAGTGATGCGCTATGGGCAAGACGTAATCGGCATAGGTAGCGGTAACGCCCATATCCGGCACCATGGCGACAATGGTTTCCAGCTTGCCAAAGCCGACCTCCCGCCAACGATTGGCCGAGGCTCTCCAGTTGGCGCCATTGTTGCCGGCAAAAATCCCCATCTTCCATCCCTTCTCGCCGAACGATGGGAACCATTTCTCGCGAATGCTCTCCTGGTAGTAGCTGTCGTACTCATCCGCCAGGTCTTTGCCGTAGATCTTTTCAGTCAGCTCTTTCATCTCTCCGTGCTCATAGTCCCAGGTTGTGCCCGAGACCAGCCGCAGGGCCGGCCCTACGTCGGCAAAGACAAAGCCCATGACGCCACGAACCTTGGGCGCATTGGCGATTTGAAGGCCGCCACCCTCCTTTCCCGTACTGCCGTTGAGGGCCAACATCAAGAGCATGGCTCGCTGCAACATATCCCCGTGCAAAAACTTGCAGGCCGCATACCCGGTATAGATCATGGCCGGCTGGGCACGCGAAAATTCGCCGGCGATGCGCCGAATCACAGACGCTTCGACACCGGTAATCTTGGAGACACGTTCGGGGCTATGTTTCGCTGCCCGCAGCTTGAGAAGCTCGAAGACCGTGGTGACTTCTACAGGACCATGGCGGGTTTCAATTCCCCAGACACCCTCGAGAGCCGGCCGGATCTCACCTAGCTCGAGTGTGCCCATTCGTCGGCGATCTCGCCCCAGAGGCGGCTCGCTTGCACCGGTCGCCGGAGCCTGGACAAGCTCGTTTGTTGCTTCGTCCCAGAAGTAAAAGACATTGTCACGGACCGCCAGCGTCGCGGCCAGAGACAGATCGGTCTCACGAAGGTACTCACCCGTGTCGGTCCGCACCAGAAAGGGGAGATCCGTCTGC
The DNA here is from genome assembly GCA_964195975.1 of uncultured Polyangiaceae bacterium. Taxonomy (GTDB): domain Bacteria; phylum Acidobacteriota; class Thermoanaerobaculia; order Multivoradales; family JAHEKO01; genus CAXMQZ01. Next base: position 75,361 of record CAXMQZ010000022.1, read on the forward strand.
TCGCGCAGGTAGTCCGAATCGTAGGCCCCCTCCTCGAGCATGGTGTGAATCATCGCCATTGCCAGGGCGATGTCGGTACCCGGTTTGGGGTTGACCCAGAGACTGGAGTGCATGGCAGTTGGTGTGAACTCAGGCGATATGGAAATCACCTTGGTGCCGTTGTAGCGAGCCTCCCAAAAAAAGTGAGCGTCGGGGATTCGGGTCACAGCAGGGTTGGCCATCCAGATCAGCACACATTTCGCCTTGTAGATCGCCGCCATCGTGTCGCCGGTGTAGGCGGTGCCAAGCGTCAGATAAACCCCGGTGGGAAGGTCGCCAACACCCGAGTAGAACTCCGGCACGGTGAACCCTGTGATGTTGGCAAGCCGGGCCATGCCAGCAAACGATGCGAGCTTGACGCTCATCTGGGTACCGCTGCCATAGGAGATCGACTCGGGTCCGTATTCCAGACTGTAGTCGATGACTTTGTCGGCGATCTCCGATGTTGCCTGCTCCCAGGTGATTCGCTCCCATTTCCCCTCGCCGCGCTCACCGACTCGTTTCATCGGATAGAGAACGCGCTGTTTGCCATACATCCACTTGGCATGGCGCAGACCCTTTTGACAACCCCGCGGGCCATAGTCGGGGGCATCACCCGAAGCTTCATACTCAGCCTGCTGTTCCTCGCGCCAGACGATTCCGTTCTTGATGTAGACGTTGAAGGCGCAGGTGCCGGCGCAGTTGGTACCGTGGGTGCCGCGAGCCACGCGGTCCCAGGTCCATTTGTTGCGATAGAGATCTTCAAAACGTCGATAGGGCCGGGCAGGTGCTACCCTTGCCGCTGCTTCCCCGATCGACGAAAACCGCAGCATCAGGCCAAAACCGGCGAACCCGCTGCCTCGAAGAAAACTCCTTCTGCTGACCCTCTTGCTATCGACTGTCATACTCGGACTCTCCCAATGACTGGTTCGCAGTGACGGAGTTGCTACCGCCGGGTGAAGAGCGAGCGAGACGCCGCAGACAGACCTGCAGCGCTTCGAGCAATCCTTCGAGCTCAGCCGCACTCCAGTTCTTGAAAAGAGAGCGATTGGCTCCTCGGCGGCTAGGCTCTATGGCCGAAAGCGCCCTCCTGCCCTTCTTCGTGACGTGAAGAGCCTTGCGTCGGCGATCCTGCGGATCTTCCTGTTGGGTCAGCATTCCCATTCGAATCAGAGCGGTGACCTGGGCGCTGACGCTAGGCCTCGTTACTCCTCTGTTGCGCGCAATCGTCGAGACCCTCACGTCGGGGTCCGCGCCCGTGTCTTCATGGAGTTGGGGAAAATTCGGATCGCCCGCCACTTGCAGCAACAAAATCCACTGCTGCACCGTCAACCCGGATTGACGGCTCATCGACTCCCCATTCTTGGTGAGATAGTTGACCAGGTCGAAGAGTGTGAGAATGATCGACTCTTGTGTGGAGTGACTGATCTCGGAGGTCATGCGATTGGCTCTAGATGGTTAGTGTCTCGAATAGTAAGGCTACCTTACTAACTTTCGCCAATTCTTCGCAAGCCCATCTCCTAGGGCCGGGAGACTGCGCGGCCCGCCCAAAACACCACCAGACTTCTATTCGATCTCGGGGAGCTCTCGACGGAATTCAATGTCGAGGATCGTCGTCTCTTCGCCACGCTGGACCTTCACGGTCGCCCTGTCTCCCCACCGTTTCTCAGCCATCAGACGCCTCAAGGTTGCCTGATCGTCGAGCTCTTGCCCGTCGAACTCCAGCAGCAGATCTCCCATCTGAAAACCCGCCCTCTCGCCGACCGAATCCTCGCCAATATGGATCACCGAGCGCCGACCAAAGTCTTCGTCAGTGCGGGTCGAGACACCCAGGCTCGGGTAAATGGAATCGGTCTGTGGAGGCATCCCCCAAATGAAATCGGCGTACGAAGCTTGTACCTTCTCGATGACCTCATCCTCATCCCACTCTCTGATCGAGATCGGGATCACCGTGCTAATCGATACGTCGGACCAATTGGCCACCTGTCGCTGGATACCCAGGTCGTAGGTGGTATGTCCGCTTCCGACCAGCACCACCAGCACGGCGTTGTCGCCCGGATGTTGCTCCAGGGCTTTCAACCCATTGTGCCCAAACGAAGCATCCCAGGTGCACTGCGCGGCGAACATCCCACGCCACTGCTCCTCGGTCATCGAAGCGTGCATCCCGGACTCGTCATCTGCGAAGAAGGCCTTGAACAACTGGAAGTGCTCATCGTTATCGGTGTCGATACTGGGAGGCAGTTGGGCCTTTTCCTCCTCGGTCAGCTCATCGAAGCCCTTCTTGCGTACCGCGGAAATGATCTCGCGCGGCGTATTGAGTGCATACATCGGCAGCTCGTGCTCCCGGGCAAATAGAAAAATGTCTCGGTAGTAGTCCCAGTGATATCCCCAGGAGTCATACCATTCCGAGGCCGCCAAGAAACCCTCTTCCGTAAAGTATCCGGCTATCCAATCGTCAAGGTATTTCTGTTTGGTGTAGGGGTACATTTCCAAACCGACCAAGACCTCACGACCGGCGTTGTAGAGCTCCTGGATGATCCGAAGCTGCGCCTTGTGAAAGTCAATATCGGTGTGACTCTCACCCACGAGCACGATGCGCTTGCCGGAAAGACGTTCCGCGAGCTGGGCGGGGCTCAAAAGCTCATCGGTGCGGGTATCGGTGATGGCGTCGAAGACCAGATGAGATTGCTTCCCCTTGCGGGCTGGATCGCCGATCTCGAGAGTCAGGGTCAGTTCGGTTGCGTGAAGCTCGCCGGCGAACGGCAACAACAGACCACCGACCAAGACTGCATTCACACAAGCCATCCACAAACGGGGTAATGTCATTGAGATTCCCTCCCTCGGTGAGCGGCAACAATATCACCCTGCCATCACGGCCACTAGCGTCTGGCTTGTCTCCCAGCCACCGGCCTCCTCGAGAAATCCGGGCTAGGAGTCCATCCGTAACGCAACGCCACGAACTACTCGGTCGGACGCCTAGGCGCTGTCGAACGGATCGGGGCGCTTGGCTTCTTTTTCCAGGAGGGTCGGAGGATCCTCGCGCTCGAGCTCACGGGCTGGTGCTGAGCGGCCGTTGATCCACGCCGTATCCATCGGGTAGACCATGGGATCAAAAATCACCGCATAGAAGTGCCAGACCAGAATCGACAGTGCCGCCAAGATAGCCTCATAGAAATGGACCACCGTCGCAACGTCCAGCACCCAGGATGGAAACCAACGCAGCACGGGAGTCTCGAACCAGAGCAAGAATCCGGTAACCGTCATGACCAGCGTGCCCCAGACGACGCCCAGATACTCCATCTTCTCGGGATAGCTCATCCAACCGACCTTGGGCGGGTGCTCGCGTTTGCCCACAAAATATTCAATCCGCCCGACAAGATCCTTCAAGTCCCTACGGTTTGGCACCATTTCAGCGATAACCCTGCGGGCATATCGGTCGATCATCACATGGACGAGATGAATTATGGCTGCCACGGTCATTACCACTGCAGCGCCGCGGTGAATCCAGCCTCGTAGCTCGCAGGAACCCTCCCAGAACGGGAATGGGCACGACCACCACGCTTCCGGGTACTTCAATGCAAATCCGGTGTAGACCAGGACAATGAAGCTCGACGCCAGCAATCCGTGCACCCAACGGCCTACCAGCGGCATCCGCACATGGCCCGGTACTTGATCCAAGTCTGGTCGTGGTAGCGGATGCCGAACCTTGCGGATGAAGTCCCAGAGATTGTGGATCACCATGCCGCCAATGACGAGATAGATCAGCCAGAGATAGATCTTGCGGATCCAGTAGACCGTGGCGTGCTCGGGTTGATCGGGGAGCACATGAACCGGCCCGATCGCAAACCGCTGACCGGCTCCCGGATGGCACTGACCACAGGTTTCGGAGAGATTCTCGGGGTTGGTGTGCGAAGCAAGATCGGTCGATGGCAAGATATCGTGCACGCCGTGACACGACGCACAATTGGCGACGCTCACCTGCCCAAATCGCGAAGCCAGACCATGGTAGCTGTCCTCGTAGGCCGGCACCTTGTCCGGTGACATGCCGAACTTACGGGACATCTCCAGATCACCATGGCAACGGCCGCAAGTCTGCTTCGGAATATTGCTCGGATAAACGGGCGAGTCGGCACGCTGAGGCTCAAGGATGCGGTGCTCACCATGACAATCCGTGCATACCGGTGCGTCCTCGATTCCATGAGCCACAGCCCGCCCGTGCACACTCTGCTCGTAGACTGCAGTGATTTCCTCGTGACAGGGGGCGCAGGTGCTCGGGACTTTCTGATGGTTTACGGAAGAGCGCGAATCCAAGGACGGAAAGATCGCATGCTTGCCATGACAGTCGTCGCAGCTGGCGCCATCCCCTCCAGCCGCGAGGCTTCTGGCATGAATACTCTCTGTATAGGCAGCGATCGGCTGCACAAGGCGAATGCCCATCTCGTGAGCCAGATCAGGATCCGCGTGGCAAGCCCCACAAGTCGCAGCGATTTCGGTTGGGTTGGTGAAACAGCCGGGCTCACCGCACGCCTTCAGGGTGTGAATTTGTCCGTGGCAGCTGGCGCAACCCCGCTCGAACGCTAGACCAGCGGCTTCGATCTGGCCGTGGACGCTCTGCTGAAATTCATCCACCTCCTGCTCATGACAGGAGTTGCATTCCCGGCCGGCACCCGTTTCCATGTGCGATTCATTCGAGGCTTGCGGATGACAATCCAGA
>CAXMQZ010000023.1:0-47461 GCA_964195975.1 uncultured Polyangiaceae bacterium
GGAGTTTACCGCCCAGGTGGTCAGGGACTGGCTGGGTCGGCTGGGAGTGACGACGCTCTTCATCGCCCCAGGAAGTCCCTGGGAGAACGGCTACGTCGAGTCGCTGATCGGCAAGCTCCGCGACGAGCTCTTGAATGGCGAGATCTTCTACACCCTGAAGGAGGCCCAGGTCCTGATCGAAAGGTGGCGCAGGGAGTACAACCAGGTGCGGCCGCATAGCTCTCTGGGCTATCGACCACCGGCTCCAGAGGCACTCGAGTGGCCCCTCGGGGCCACTCGACCAGGAGACCCAACTATGGCCGATCTACTAACATAGGAAGTGGTACAAACGATGGGGGCAGGTCACGGGTAGGCACGAGCTAACTGAGAAGTAAGCCGGGGAGGTATGACTGACTACTGAGTGCTAGACCACGCAGTCGTGTCGCCCGACTCGAAGCCGTCAGAAAACAGGATCGATGCGTCACGAACTGGCCAGGCGTGAGAGCCGGATTCAGGCACTGAGTAATATGTTGTTCTCCCCCAATCGATATCCATCGCCCACACATACGGAACGCCAACTGGCGCCTCTGTCCAGGTCGAAGACCAGTACTTCCGACCTTCTTGCGGCACAGGGGGTAGGTTGACAAATGGATGATCCAAAGACAGCGCCGGTGAATCGTGCTCAAAATCGACCAGGCTGTGGAGCTCGCGGAGATTCGGCATTCGCCAGTCGGTGAAGCCGCACAGACCCGAACCTGTGTTGAGTGAATCCGCCACCAAGTAGGCGTACCACTCGAATACCAGAGCATCTGGTATATCGCTATCCCTGGGCCACATGAGGCCGGTCAACCGGTCCAAGACGACATCGGAAGACGGATCGCCGTCGCAGTCGACCGATGGATCCGCGCACGGACCCGTGAGATCGCAAAATAGTGTTTGCAGTCGATTCTTTGGCCACAGAGCTCCCATTTTCAGATCGCCGTCCTGGCCGGTGCCGGCACATTCGATGCGCTGGCGGTCTCGGTCGTAGCAAGTGGTCTGCCCGGTCTTGGGAAGGTAAATAGATCCGTCGGAGGTTCCTCGTACTGACCAGGCATAATCCCCGTTGGGTGTGCCCCATTTTGACCGAAAGTTTTGAAAGCCATACCCCATATGAACGTCAACTGCCCCGTTGGCGTGAGAAGTCGAACTCCAATAGGCATTGTTCGTCATCACGTTTTGAAAGCCCGAGGCTGTAAGCCAATCGGCCGGAAACGAGTGACCTAGATGGACCAGACTGAAAAGCTCATTGGCGTTGGGCATTCGCCAATCCGTGAAGCCGCCACCACAGTCTGGGTAGTCACCGGCGTTGATCCCCGCCACGAAGTCGAGAACGGTTTGCCACTCCACCGCACCATCGCCAGGGACAACAGAAGTCGTGTCAACCTCGGGGTAGTGGGTTCGCATGCAGTTGGCGTCACGAAGCCAGGTGAGCCCGGTCAGTCGATCGATGATCGTCCCGATGGGCTGCGTCTCGAAGCGCGGTATGGGCCAGGGTTGGCCGGCTCGAGTATCACCGTCCTGGCCGGTGCCCACGCAGTCGATCTCAAGCCCGTCGTCGTCAAAGCACCGGGTCTGGCCGGTTTTGGGGAGGACGATTCCTGCACCACTCGAGTACAGCACCTGGACGGCCCCTGCACCCTGGATCCCCCCATCGATGGTTTCGTTGGTGACGCCGATTGCGAGATCGCCGCCGCCGTCGCCATCGAAATCACCGGCTGCCAGCGCTCGACCGAAGAAATCACCGGTCTCCGAAACATCTAGAATTCCATCAATATCCTGATGCCAAAACTGGTTCCCGGTGATCGTCAGTCCATCGATCGATCCGTACAGTGCCTGAACTGCACCTGCCTGTGTCGCGGCTCCGATGCTCTCGAGATCGACACCCACGGCGAGATCTTCGTACCCGTCGCTATTGAAATCTCCCGAATCGAGTTGTGCGCCGAATCTATCTCCGGCTTCAGCCAAATCCAAAATGCCAGCCGTGTCCTGGTGAATATTCTGGTTCCCCAACGCAGAGATTCCGCTGGCCCCGCCGTAAAGCGCGGTAATCGCTCCAGCATCGACTTGCCCACCTGTCGCCATCCCCGGCGCTCCAGCTGCCAGATCGGAATACCCGTCATGGTTGAAATCTCCTGTGGTCACAGCAAATCCGAACAGACCTCCCGCCTGTGCAGATCCAGCCACTCCTGCCGAATCGAGATGCCATATCTCGCTGAGTGGGCCATCGTAAAAGAACTGAGAACCGTACATTACAGTCACCTGCCCCGCATCTTCGCCGGCGGTAAGCCCCTCAAAGGGCACACCCACGGCGAGATCTTCGTAGCCGTCGCCGTTGAAGTCTCCCGCAGCCAGATCCGAGCCAAACTTGTCTTCCGCCTCGGCCCCACCGGGAATGCCGGGGCTGTCCTGATCGAAGCCAACGGCGGTGAAAGCCGCGAGACCACCTTCACGGCCCTGGACAAACGTAATCATTCCAGCGTTCTGCCCAGCAGGTAAGTCTTCAAGGGGTGCTCCCACTATCAGATCGTCGTAGCCGTCCCCGTTGAAATTCCCTGCAGCCAAGGAGCTGCCGAAGAAATCGCCTGCCTCCGCTTGATCCGGGAAATGTTCGCTGTCCTGGTGAAAGTACTGATTGCCGTTGGCGTGAAGGCCGAGACCTGGAATGCCGTAAAGCACATGAACAACGCCCGCATACTGCATGGCACCGAGAGATTCACCCGGGGCGCCAATCGCCAAGTCGGCGCAATTTGCACCGTCAAAATTACCTGATGCCAGCGAGCGCCCGAAATAGTCCGAGGTTTCGCTGTCGTCGGGCACACCGTTGCTTTTTTGATCCCAGAACTGGGCACGACCGGAGACCAGGCCGTTCGGACTCCCGAACAGCACTATTACAGCGCCAGAGTCGCTGATCCCGGGTCGATCTGCCCAGGGACTGCCGATGGCCAGGTCGACATAGCCGTCGCAGTCGAAGTCACCCTTGGCGAGCGACGATCCGAAGTGATTGTTGGGCCACTCGATCCCAGGGACACCGGGGTCGGCTTCGGTCCAGAACTGGTTGTTCTCAACCCCGAGCTTGGCTGCTACGGGCCCAGAGACGAGGGCACCCAGCGTGAACCAACATGTCACCAAGACGAGCGTGTACCAGGTCGCGGACGATGCGAGCCTCCTCTCGCCCTTAAATAGATTCCCGGAAGGATAGCGAGCAGACTGGCGCAGTCGACCGATGCTTGGATCGAAATTTGAGCGACTGAGACTCGTGGCAGGGATTCCCATTTCTTCCCCTCATGTTAAGAAGAACCTGTCGTGTAGGTGAACATTCTAGGCAACACTCGTAGCGGGCAAACCACCCGAAGGGGTGGGTAGATACAGAGGCTATTTCGGAAAGTTCTTGCTAAGGCGATCCCACTTCATCAACCGCCTGGCAAACCTCTCAAGCTTCTCCGCTTCCCTGAGCTCCTGCTCTAGTCTCCAGGCGGGCTCGGTCAACTACCCTTTTGTATTTAGGCTTCCAGTTCCTTCTTCATCTCCTCGATTTGGTCGCGCTTTCACCCCTTCCAAAGAGACCTTGTTCATACCCGCCTAGCCTCTTTATCCGGCCATCCGTTACACCTCACCAGTGAACAGGCATTTACTGTTCCCCATACGGCTGTGACGGGCTCCTGGCGGACCTTTCTCTGCCTGGGAGTACCCAAGGTAGGGTAAGAAGAGATCGTGGCTTGCAGGGCGTAAATAAGGCGTAAGTGCAAATGGAATTGGAGCGAGAGAGGAGGGCCTATGATTCCTACTCTCATGTGTCCTTGGGGCCCCACAGTTGGGGGGTGGGGTCTAGTCTGTTCTCTTCTCGTGCTTCTCCAGCTTGTTCATTAGCTGTTGAAAACGGGGCTTGTCGTGTAGCGGATCGAGATTGCTGTCCAGGCGGATCCAGTCGAGGTGGACCAGACCGGCAACGATAGATCTTTCGAGGCAGTCGATAGCCTCTTCCAAACAGCCGGCAAGCGAGTAGATGCATCCCACATTGTAGAGCAGCATGGCCTCCTCGGGCTCCATCTCCAGGGCTTTCCGAGCCCACTTGAGACCCCGCTCGCGATCGCCCAGCGCTACCAAGCCATTGGCACCCATATAGACCGCCCGGCTGTCGTCGGGGTGCAGTTTCAGGTGCTCTTCGGCCCTCTTGATGCCACGCTGGCGTGAGTCGGCTGCCTCCTCCCTGCGACCGAGATCGTCGTAGACCTGCGCCAGCAGGAGTGGCGACTGATAGTCCTCCGGACGCAACTCGCAGGCTCGCTCATACAGTCGGATCGCTTTCTCGGACTGGCCCTGCAAGAAAGAGTCGCGGGCGTAGAAATAGTGCGCCTCGAATAGGATCGGGTTGAAGCGGATGGCGGCCTCGAAGGCGCTTTCTGCCTCCTGGTGCCGGCCGAGAAGCGACAGCGCCACGCCGCGTGAGGCCTGGGCCTCGGCAAGCTCGGGGTCGAGCTCGATCGCATTGCGGCTGGCGACGTCCGCTTGCCGCAGATCCTTCTCGCCGTGTCCGGAATTCGCATAAAGGTAGGCGTGGCAGTCGGAGATCCCGGCCCAGGCGAGGGCGTAGTTCGGATCGATGTCGATGGCGCGGGAGAACATCTGTAGCGCAAACTCGGCGCCCTGAAGCCGGTACTGGTAGTAAAACTTCCGGCCGTGCAGATAGTAGTCAAAAGCTTGGGGATCGGCCGTCGATACCATGCGGATCGCGCGTCTTTCTCTCGGCGTCAGCCGAACCGCGAGGGCGCGGACAATTTCGTTCGCGATCTCGTCCTGGATGACGAAGACGTCGCTCATCTGCCGATCCCAGCGGCCGCTCCAGAGGTTGTAGCCGTCGGCGGGATTGACCAGCTCGGCGGTAATCCGGAGCTTGTCGCCGGACTTTCGCACGCTTCCGTCCAAAACAGTGTCGACGTTGAGTCGCCGGGCGATCTCGCCAAGGGCCACAGCGGGGGCGGCAAACCGGAAGGAGGATACCCGAGACGCGACGCTCAGGCCCTCGATTCTGGCGAGCGCATTGATCAGTTCCTCGGCAATTCCCTCGCAAAAGTATTCTTGATCTTTGTCGGGACTCATATCGGCAAAGGGAAGAACCGCCACTGAAGGAGCTCGAGGAGCCTCGTTGCTCGCTAGCTCCTCGAGCTCGTTACGGAGATCGATAGCGGACTGGAAGCGATGTTCGATGTCCTTTTCGATACAGCGCCGAATAACCCGGCTCAACCGGTGTGACGACTCCTGGTCGAGCTCGCTCGCCAGTCTTGGTTCGTCACGCAGAATCGACGAGATCAATGCGGCCGAATTCTCCCCATCGAAGGGACGCTGCCCGGTCGCCATCTCGTAGAGCACGACGCCGAGAGAGAAAATGTCGGAGCGATGGTCCACTTCTTTCCCTTCCACTTGCTCTGGCGACATGTAGGGCAGGGTCCCCAACAAGAGCCCTTCCTGGCTGAATCCCAACGTCTCCAGCTCCGATCCGGCTTCGACCAAGGGGGCCGCGCGTAGCTTGGCCAGCCCGAAGTCGAGGATCTTCACCTGACCTTCGTTAGTAACCATGATGTTGGCGGGTTTGAGGTCGCGGTGGGTGATCCCCTTGGCGTGGGCGATGCCGAGGGCGTCGGCCAGCGGGACTGCAACAGCAAGGAATCTGTCGAGGGTGAAACCTTCCTCCGGTATCTGTTGATCGAGAGTCGCGCCGTCGACCAGCTCCATGGTCAGAAACCACTGGCCGTCGACCTCCTCGATACTGTGGATCGTGACGATGCTCGGGTGATTGAGAGCCGCCGCTGCCTTCGCCTCACGCCGAAAACGCTCCAGGCGTTCTGGATCCTCAGCCATCTCTGCGCGCAGCAGCTTGAGTGCCACCTTGCGATCGAGCTCGGTGTCCACGGCCAGGTATACCTCTCCCATCCCGCCTTCACCGAGCTTGTCAACGATTTTGTAGTGGCCTAGGGTTTGGCCAACCATGGCTTGCCCCTGATCTCAGAATGCTAACTCTTGCAGGACATGGAAGGGACCACCTATAGAGGTAGGGATCAAAGAGCGACGGAGGAGGGCACTCTCACCGCCCTGGGGTGCGGGTGAGGGGCATATGATTCCTGCCTTGTGGTGGCCGTGGGGCCCCACAGTTGGGCCCCCCACCCCGGCCAGCTCCAAGCCAAAGACTCACCTAGACAGCAACACCTCAGGCCAGAGCTTCAGCCTACTGGGTGCGCGTGACCGAGGATGTCGAGATCAATATACAGAGTGGTCTAGGTGTGGTGACGGCGTGGTGGAGACACGATCTTCAGGTAGGCGAAGCCTGAGCCCGGGTAGTGACCTCAATCCAGGTGCTGCGTCAAGCTCGGAAGGCGATCACTCTTGCAGCCTCGGTGAGACCAAGAGTCGAAGCTATGGTTCCGGAGATTGCATCGGCGGCAGGGCGCAGAGCTTCAAGGTTCGAGTGAATGTAGCGCTCGGTGATTGATCGCCTTTGATAGCCATGTCCCAGAAGCGGTCCAACGAAGGCCGCGAAGCGTCCGTTCTGAACGTGGGCTCCTACACTAGCGAAGCTGTGCCGGAGGCTGTGAAGATCCACTCCTGGCAGTCCCGCAATCCCGGCCGCCTGATAGATCCGAACCCGAGCCTTATCGATACCGACAAAGGGCTGCCCCGGCCGGATACCTGGACACACTTGATCATCATCCTCTGCGCCGTCAGGTAGCGCGCTTTTCAGAAGCTCTATTGCAGCCTCGCCAATAACCCTCGATTGCGCACCGGTCTTGGAATCCTGGAGCCGAACGAGACCCGCCTCGAATTTCACATCGCCCCAGCGAAGTCCTTCATGCTCGCTTCTGCGGTCCTTCATGGTGTGACCGAGCACTTCAGAGCGCCTGAAGCCGGTCAGGGCCAACAAACGAAGCGCCAGTAGAGCTGAAGGGTGAACGCTACCCACTTCTTCGGCCTCCCGCATCGCCTCCCCGAGGGCCGCGAGTTCTTCCATTGTGAGGGCTCGACGCTCGCCTTTCTCCTGAAACCGCTCCACATGTCGGCAAGGATTGAAGAGCGCCGGCACTAACTCCATGTGGTCGGCAAATCCGAAGACTGCAGATAGGGCCGTCAAGGTCCGGTTGGCCTCGACAGGTGTATTTTTCAGACCGCGATGGAGTCGGCTGACCTGTTCAACCGTAACGTTCCGCACAAGGGTATTTCCAAGCTTGGGAAGGACGTGTCTCTCTAAACGATTCTTCGCGGAGGCATAGCCGGAGCGCTTGCCTCGCTTAGCGCCGCTCTCAGCCCGTTCTTTCAAGTCATCAAGATAAAGCTGGATAGTTACGCCCAGAGAGATGGCCCGGCGGACTTCTTCTTGCCGCTCCATTCGCGGATCCTTTCTGTCGGCTACTTGACCTCGCAGCTTTCCTGCAATCTCCCGCGCCTGATCGAGGGTAATCGCGCCATAGTCGTCAATCTTCTCGCGCCGACGCCTTCCACCACCCGGCGGGCGATAAGCGAACACGAAACGTACACGCCCCCGACGTGCCCAGGCATAAAGCCCTGGTTGACCAGCATCGGCCACATAGGTGCTGAAGTTGCTATCGGCCTGGGCCTTCTTCCTAAGGCTGTCCAAGGTGGATTTTGTGAGCTTTCTTGCCTCTCGAGCCATGTCGCCACCTCCATCCTGCCAAACGTGGTCACCATCCTGGTCACCATTATACAGCCAATTGAGGCGTAGGTCTACGTACGCAAGCGTACAAAGAAAGCGTCTAGAACTCCTTGTTTTACTAGCTATTATCTAGGTTTACTAGGAAAGAACGTGGAGCGGGAGACGGGAATCGAACCCGCGACCAACGGCTTGGAAGGCCGAGACTCTACCACTGAGTTACTCCCGCTTTGTGGTTGGTGGAGGTGGATGGATTTGAACCACCGTAGGGCTTAGCCCGGCAGATTTACAGTCTGCTGCCTTTGACCGCTCGGCCACACCTCCAAAGATCATTGCCAAAGAACTGCTCTACCGGTGTCGTGATGGAGCCGGCACCCGGATTTGAACCGAGGACCTGCTGTTTACAAGACAGCTGCTCTACCCCTGAGCTATGCCGGCAAGTCCAGGCAGGGCCTCTCGAAGCTAGCTCGCCTGACCCGCCTTCGGGCCACCAACCCTCGTCACTGGCCCTCGCCACCGGGCCACAGAGTCTAGCCGAAAGATCCGCCCGGTGCCAAGGTGAGTCGGCTGATCTGCTGGTGCAAGCCCTGACCGGAGCAACGCTAGTAGCCAATAGGCCACTAGCCACTACGCTGTCGGATGGCCTCATACAGCAAGCCAGCAGCAGCAGCGGAGACGTTGAGCGATCCTATTCCACCCCGCATCGGCAGTCCGACGAGCTCGTCGCAGATCGATCTCGTGCGTGCCCGCAGCCCCTTCTCCTCTCCACCAAAGCAGAGCACCACTTTGCCACTGAGATCGATTTCCCAGGGCGGCTTGCCGGAGGCGTCAGCGCCATAAATCCAGTAGCCAGATTCTTTGAGCCGAGCAATCTCCTGCGCCGAGTTGGTGACCCGTTCCAAATCGACCCATTCGGTCGCACCCGCCGAGGCTTTCACCACCGTCGGGGATACGTGGGCTGTGCCGCGGTCCCGGACAAGAAGTCGACCGATACCCACACCATCACAAATTCGGATCAAAGCGCCCAGGTTACGTGGATCCTGAATATCTTCAAGGAGTACCACCAGATCTTGGTCGGTCGACTCAGCAGGCGTCCTGCCCGATACCGAGCGAACCTCGGCAACAAATCCGTTGTGGACACCGCGGCTTTCGGCCGCCAAGGCCGAATCGGCCACCTCAGACATTGAGACGCCGTGTCGCTTGCAAAGCGACTCGATCTGAACTCTTCGCTTACCCCGCCGGCCCTCGACGATAAGAATCTTCTCGATCTCGTGAGGTCGGGTGCGCAACGCCTCGTGGACTGGGTGGAAACCGTAAATCAACATCTCTAACGTGGAGCCATCCTCTCCTTGGTTGACGCCAACGATGCGCCTCTCACTCCGTTCGGTCCGGCTTCTCGAGCAGGGCTACAGCGTGGGCTGCGATGCCTTCACCTCTCCCGATCGGACCGAGCTTCTCGTGTGTGGTGGCTTTGATGTTCACATCTGAGCTGTCGATTTCGAGGAGCTCGGCAATACGTCGTTGCATATCCCGTTTGTATGGGCTCAGCTTGGGAGCCTCGGCGATCACGGTCAGATCACAATTGATGACGCGGTATCCTTCACCCTGAACCAACTCGAAAACATGTCGCAAAAGGTCAGCACTGTCGGCATCTTTCCATCGTGGATCGCCGGGCGGAAAGTGGGTGCCAACATCACCCAAGGCAACTGCGCCCAACAAGGCGTCGGCCAGCGCGTGAAGTGCCACATCCGCATCGCTAAAGCCATCTAGCCCCTTGTCGAAAGGGATCTCGATGCCTCCGATCATCAGGGGGCGTCCCTCGACCAACGGATGAACGTCGTAACCCAGTCCGATTCTGATCATATTTCAGTGCCCTCGAGGTTCATAGACAGGCATTCGACAATCGGAAACTCCAGCGGTGTTCAGGAGTTATGCGGGCTAGACCGTCATCAGGTCTTTTTCTTTGTTCTCGAGAGCCTGGTTGATCTCACTGATGTAGTGATCGTGCAGCTTCTGCATCTCATCGATGCCGCGATGCTCCTCATCCTGGCCGAGCTCGTGATCTTTCTCCATCTGCTTCAGCTGTTCATTACCTTCGCGTCGGGAATGTCGCACCGAATTACGCGCGGTCTCCGCAAGATCATGGGCCTTCTTGACGATCTCTTTTCGGCGCTCCTCGGTCAGAGGCGGAACTGGAAGCCGAACCACTTTTCCATCGCTGCCCGGGTTGAGTCCGATATTTGCCTGCAGGATGGCTTTCTCGATCACTGGTATGAGGGACGGGTCGTAGGGTTGAGCGACAATCAGCGTCGGCTCAGGGATCGACAGCTTCGCCACCTGGTTCATGGGTGTCGGAGTGCCGTAGTAGTCCACCGTCACTCCGTCGAGAATGGTCAACGACGCTCTACCTGTTCTCAAGTGCTTCAGGTCCTCGTGAAAGTGATCCACGGCATCCTTCATCTTCAGCTCTACCTCAAGAAACAGATCCTTCATTCGTCATCCTCCAAACTTTCGCTCACCATCGAGCCTACTTCCTCACCGCATACGACCCGGCGAATGCTCCCAGGCTCCATGAGCTTGAACACGATGATGGGGAGGTCATTGTCGCGGCAAAGACTGATCGCTGCCGCGTCCATGATGCGAAGATTTCGCTCCAGAACTTGTTGGTACGTCACATGTCGCAAAAGCTCGGCATTCGGGTCGATCATCGGGTCGGCTGTGTATACACCGTCGACCGCAGTCGCTTTTAGAACAACCTCCGCATGAATCTCGTTGGCACGCAGAGCCGCCGCACTGTCGGTGGTAAAAAATGGATTACCTGTTCCCGCGGCGAAAATAACAACGCGGTGTTTCTCGAGATGACGAATGGCCCGTCTCCGGATAAAAGGCTCGGCAACATCACGAATCTCGATGGCAGTCTGAACTCTCGTCGTGACGCCGACCTTCTCCAATGCATCTTGCAAAGCCAACGCGTTGATCACCGTAGCCAGCATGCCCATATGATCGCCGGTGACGCGATCAATACCACGGGCACTTGCAGCGACACCACGAATGATGTTTCCGCCACCAATCACGATAGCGATCTGAACACCCAGACTGTGAACGTCTTTGATTTCCTCGGCGACTCGAATGACAACAGGTTCATCGATGCCGAAGGTTTGAGAACCCATCAGGGCTTCGCCTGAGAGCTTTAGGAGAATTCGCCCGTAGGTTGGTTCGGAACCCAATTCGTTGCCCCCCCCCGCATTCCAGACCGGCATTTCGTACTGCCCGCCGGAAGGCCTCGACCGTTACCCGTCGTCGCCCACTCGAAAGCGGGCAAATCGCCGTACTTGAATATTCTCGCCAAGTTTACCGATCTTTTCGGCGACAAGCTGCTCAATGGTGACATCTGGGTTCTTGACGAACGGCTGCTCGAGAAGAACCGCCTCTGAGAAGAACTTCTCCATTTTCCCATCCACGATGCGATCAAGGACATTCTCAGGCTTTCCCGAGTCGATAGCCTGCTGTCGATAAATTTCCTTCTCGCTGCTCAGGATCTCCGACGTGACCTCGTCTCTCCTTACGAAACGGGGATCGGCCGCGGCAATGTGCATCGAAATGTCTTTCACCAGCAGTTGAAAGTCATCTGTCCGGGCGACAAAGTCGGTCTCGCAGTTGACTTCGAGCAGAACTCCGATCCTGCCGCCCGCGTGAATGTACGAACCGACTACACCTTCACCGGCATGACGTCCTGACCTTTTCGCGGCGCTCGCGACCCCCAGCTTTCGCAGCACATCGACCGCTTGATCGAGATCCCCTTCCACCTCGGCAAGCGCACGCTTGCAATCCATCATCGGAGCACCCGTTCGATCTCGAAGCTCTTTGACCATCTCAGAAGTAACTTGCATGATTTTCCTATCTCCTACTCTTGCTGCGACCCTTCGTTCGGCCACTCAGTTTCAGAGCACCGAATGCCAGGGGAATGGCTTGATCAGCATCTCGGATTGAAACGCGAATCCACCGTCGGGTCGAGTAGTGACCACCCCTTGTCTGCATCCTGATTCGGACCAGCTGGGCTGGTCCCTCCAGATATGTCTACATTGTCTACGAAGACCTACAGGGTCACCGGCCGGTGTTACTGAACCGGAGCCGTACTCTCCACAGCAGGCTTCGGATCGGCAGCATCATCCTTGGCTTCTTCACCGACCTCTACCTTTTCTTCGACCTCTTTAACCTCTCGAGCCTCTTGAGCCTCTTTTATTTCTTGTGCCTCTTTGCTCTCGATCTCGAGATCGCGCTCTAGCTCGCCAGATCCCTCGAGATAGGAATCAGCGATCCTGGACGCAAACAGCCGAATAGATCGAATCGCGTCATCGTTACCCGGGATAATGTAGTCGATCTCCTCGGGGTCACAGTTGGTGTCGACAATTGCGATCACCGACAGACCCAAACGATTAGCTTCGGCGATCGCGATGTGCTCTTTCTTTGGATCGACTACGAAAAGGGCATCTGGAAGGCGATCCATGTCGCGAATACCCTCTAGATTACGTGACATCTTGATCCGCTCGCGCTCTAACCGAAGCTTCTCTTTCTTGATAAGAGGATTTGCCTCATCCGCCAGACGCGCTTCGATGTCCTTGAGCCGCTCGACTGAGGCTCGAATGGTTACAAAGTTGGTAAGAGTTCCACCGAGCCAGCGGTGGGTTACGTAGAATTGCCCGCAACGTCGAGCCTCTTCCTGAATAACATCCTGAGCCTGTCGCTTCGTCCCCACAAACAACAAACGCTGCCCACTATGACCCAACGACTTGGCAAACTCGGCGGCCTGCCGAAACAAGCCCAAGCTTCGCTGCAGGTCGATTATGTAGATTCCACTTCGTTTCCCGAAAATGTATCGTTTCATTTTCGGATTCCACCGCCGGGTTTGGTGTCCAAAGTGAACACCCGCTTCCAGCAGCTCTTTCATCTTGATGTCAGCCAACAGATCCCTCCTTGACATTACCGCTTACTAAACTGGAAGCGGGCACGGGCGCCCTTTTGGCCGTACTTCTTCCGTTCTTTCATTCGTGGGTCCCGCGTCAGGAGACCTGCCACTTTGAGTCGCTCTCTTAGCTCACCGTTGTACTCTAGAAGCGCTCTGGAGATTCCGTGGCGGATTGCACCGGCCTGCCCTGTCGAACCTCCACCGATGACCGTCACATAGATATCGAACTTGTCCGTTGTCTCAGTTACAAGCAGCGGCTGATTGACAACCATGCGAAGGACTCTGTTTGGAAAGTAGGTATCAAATTCCTGACCGTTTACGGTCACTCCTCCGGATCCGGGTCGCAGAAAAACTCTGGCCTTTGCCGTCTTGCGCCGGCCGGTTCCATAATACTGAAGGTCGCTCAAACCAAACTCCTTAGCAATTAATTTCCTGGTCAAGCAATCGACACTGCCTCGGGTTGCTGCGCTTGATGGGGATGGTCGGAGCCTGCATAGACCTTTAACTTCTTGATCTGTTTGCGCCCGAGTCGATTCTTGGGCAGCATGCCCCACACGGCGCGCTCGATCATCTTGGCGGGCAATCGACGACGGAGGCGAGCTGCTGTTTCGGATTTCAACCCACCCGGATGGGTGCTGTGCCGATAGTAGATTTTCTGTTCTTCTTTGCGGCCTGAAAGAACCGCTTTGTTCGCGTTGATTACAATCACGAAATCCCCGGTGTCGATATGGCGGGCATACTCCGGCTTGTTCTTACCGGTAAGAATCCGAGCCACCTCGGTCGATAGCCGGCCCACCTTTTTCTCGGCAGCGTCGACCACAAACCAGCGTCGATCGACTTCGTCTTTCTTCGGGCTATAGGTCTTGGTCATTTGCTTCGAACTTCTCCGTATCTCGACAAAATTTCCCCTGCCCTTTTCAAGGCAAAGGGCTCCAGATCATATGGAGGCCCCATTACAATGTCAAGGCCCGGATGCGTTGAATCGAGTCCCTGTCATGGGTTCGGATACACTCTCGATCATGAGCACCGAGGTCCACTCACTCGACAAGCGTCGAGCTGCGATTCAAGCTATGTTCGATGAAGTCGCACCCCGATACGACCTACTAAATCGGCTGCTCTCAGCAAGGCAAGACGTCTCTTGGCGTCGAAAAGCCTCTGAACAAGTGGATCTGCGAGCAGACGCGCCCGTTCTCGACCTCTGCTGCGGCACTGGCGATCAGGCGGTCGCCCTACACAAACGGGCGTTTCGATTGCTTGCGGCGGACTTCTCACTGCCGATGGCCGATCTGGCTCATTCCAAGTTCGCGGTCTTGGGTCCGAACCGGCCGAAAGCAGTGGTGGCAGACGCCCTTCACCTGCCGCTGGCCGAAAAAATCTTCCACGCCGTCACCGTGTCATTTGGACTACGCAATGTCGAGAATCTCGACCTTTCTCTGGTTGAGATGCTGCGCGTCCTCAAACCAGGCGGCAAGGCTGTTGTCCTCGAGTTCGCCGTGCCTGCCAATGTTCTTTTTCGGCGACCATATTTGTTCTATTTTCAAAGAATCCTGCCCCGAATCGGTCGATTACTCTCGCCCCGGGGTTCCGCCTACCAGTACCTCACCGAATCGGTACCGGGCTTTCCTCAGCGAGAGAGTTTCATCGAGCGAATGGAACAAGCCGGATTCGACCGAGCCAACTGGCGCGACCTGTCGGGTGGGATTGTTTGTCTTTACACTGGGAGGCGACCTGAATGACAACCATACTTTACGGCAAGACCTTTGCTGAGCAAATTCGCGAGGAAGTCGCGTCTGATGTTGAACGTCTCGTTGATCTCGGAGGGCGCCGACCCGGGCTGTCGGTTGTTCTCGTGGGTGACAACGCCGCGTCTCAGATCTACGTCCGGAGCAAGACCCGAGCCTGCGAGAAAGTCGGCATCATCGGTCAGACCATCACTCGGCCGGACGATTGCTCCGAAGATGAACTCCTGACACTGATCGATGGTCTCAACAACGACGACGGGGTCGATGGGATCCTGGTCCAGCTGCCGCTTCCCGACACAGTCAATGAGAAGCGGATTCTCGAAAGGGTCTCACCTGACAAGGACGTGGATGGCTTCCATCCGACGAGCGTGGGCCGCCTTTGGCTCGACGAGAAGGGTTTCGCTCCTGCGACTCCGAGTGGCATTCTGGAGATGTTGCGCCGCAGCGATGTCCCGCTCGAAGGTCAGCACGCGGTAATCGTTGGACGAAGCACAATTGTAGGCAAGCCGATGGGCGCTCTCTTGCTGAGAGAAAACTGTACCGTGACCTTCTGTCATTCGCGAACCCGAAACCTCGACGCCGTCTGTCGTGAAGGAGACATTCTGGTTGCTGCCATCGGAAGACCCGCTTTCTTTGGCCCGGAACACGTCAAAGATGGCGCCGTGGTCATCGATGTTGGAATCAACCGTGTAAGCGATGCTGACGAGATCGAACGTCTGTTCCCAGGTGACGAAGCTCGACGTGAGCAGTTGGCGACCAAGGGGTACTCGGTGGTAGGTGACGTCGATTTCACTCGCGTCGAGCCAAAGTCATCGGCCATTACCCCAGTTCCTGGAGGGGTAGGCCCTCTCACTGTCGCGATGGTTCTAGCAAACACCCTAAAGGCCGCTCGGCTGCGACAAAACATCGAGCTTTGAGATCAGGTGTGAGCTCGTTTCGGGTTGGTCTGACTGGAGGCTTGGCAGCGGGCAAGTCGACTGTTGGCTCGTGGCTCGCCGCCGCTGGGCTTAGAGTCGTCGATGCCGATCGTCTTGTAGCCGAGCTCTATGAGCCCGGCCAACCCGGCGCAGAAATCGTGAGCAAGATGTTCGGAGCTGGCGTTCTCGATACCAATGGTCGGGTCGACCGTGCCCAGCTGGCGCAGAAGGTGTTCGCCGATCCGAAGGCACGAGACCGCCTAGAAGCCACTGTACATCCACTGGTACGAGGTCGTTTTCAAAGCCTCGCCGAAGTGTCCTCGGGCATCATCGTGTTGGAAGCAACTCTCCTTGTCGAAGCAGGCTTCGCTCCGATGTTTGATTTCGTGGTTACGATCGAGGCCGATCCGGAGTTGCGACTCCAAAGAGCAGTTGAGCGCGGGCTGACCATGGAGGCCGCCAATTCTCGACTCGACGCACAAGGTGGGACCAACGACCGGATTGCCGCCGCAAATGCCCTCATTTGGAATAACGGCGACCTCGATGAGCTCCGAGCTCAAACCGAGCAGCTCATCGACACACTACGCTGCCGAGCCGAAGGTCATGTCTAGATATCCCCAGAAGGGAGATCTCGAATCTGACAACAGTCCGAGCTGGCTCGATGGGGTCGTGTTTGTGACCGGAAACAGGCAGAAACTAATCGAGGCCCGACGGCTCTGTGGCTTTGACCTCGCGTCAGTCGAGGTAGAGCTGCCTGAGATTCAGTCTCTGGACATATTGAAGGTTCTCAGCTACAAGGCTGATGAGGCGACTCGGCACGTCACCGGACCCTTCATTGTGGAGGAAACCGGTCTCGAGCTCGATGCGATGAACGGCTTCCCTGGAGCACTGGTCAAGTGGATGCTCGACTCGATCGGCGTCGAAGCTATTGCAAGAATCGTGGAGTCATTGGGAAACGACAGAGCAACGGCGAGATGCGGCCTGCTGCTTCGAGACGGAGACCGCTTGGTTATTGCTGAGGGTTCCACATCCGGGAGGCTGGTGCTCCCAGCCCGTGGTGAAAACGGATTTGGGTGGGACCCTGTTTTTATCCCAGATGGTGAAACTCGAACCTATGCGGAGCTTCGTCCGTCAGACAAGGACAGACTGAGTCATCGGGGTAGAGCTTGGCGACAACTGAGTCGTGAGCTCACATCAGCTCAAAGCGACACTGCGTCCTAGAGAGGTTCTCCACCCATCAGCCAAAGCAGGATCGCCTTTTGTATATGAAGTCGATTCTCGGCTTCGTCGAATATCCGGCTTTGAGAGCCATCTGCGACATCCGCGCTCACCTCCTCGCCCCGGTGGCAGGGCAGACAGTGCAAAAAGACCGCCTCCGGACGAGCCTTCGACATCAGTGCCGTATCCACCCTATATCCGGCCAACGCCGCCTTACGTCGTTCGGCATCATCCTCCTGACCCATCGACGTCCAGACATCGGTGTAGAGCGCCGAAGCATTCATCGCTGCTGTAGCCGGATCGTGAGTCATTTCGATCTGCACCCCTACTTTTTCGGCGTCCTGGCGCGCCTCTTCTACGATTCGAGGGTCGGGCTCGAATCCCTCCGGTGTCGCAACCGCGATGTTCATCCCAGCTTTCGGTGCACCCAAAAGCAGCGAGTGAACAACATTGTTGCCATCACCGATATAGGCTAATTTCCGTCCTTTGAGATCTCCGAACACCTCCGACAGGGTGAAGAAGTCGGCCACGGCTTGGCAGGGGTGCAACAAGTCTGTCAGTCCATTGATCACAGGAATAGATCCGAATTCGGCCAGCTCCTCGACATCGCCTTGTGCAAAGGTGCGCACCATGATCCCGTCTACATAGCGCGACAGCACCTGGGCTGTATCTGCAATGGTCTCACCCCGGCCGAGCTGAAGATCGGAGCCTGAGAGAAACAGTGCCCGGCCTCCGAGCTGATACATCCCCACCTCGAAACTGACGCGCGTTCGCGTCGACGATTTCTGGAAAATCATCGCCAGGCTTTTTCCGGCAAGACTGGAAGCGAATGCGGAAGGGTTCGATTTGACCCTTCGAGTCAGCTCGAACAGACCGTCCCATTCGCCGGCCGAAATATCTCTGATCGATAGAAAACTTCTGACGGGCATTCAGGTTTTTCCTGCGGTTGTGGCGCGCCGCGATCCTAGCAGAGCCAAGACTCGATAGGCACAGAGCGATCGAAGGGTCCTCTGTTAGAATCGGAGCCCTCACGATGACCTCCTCGACAGTTCAAAACCCCCTGTACGAACGCTATGCGTCGCCTGAGATGACGCAGATTTTCTCCTCCGAGCATCGCTACCAAATCTGGCGTCAGATGTGGATCGCGCTTGCTGAGTCTCAACAAGAGTTAGGTCTACCGATCACCGACACACAGCTCGCCGACCTGAGACGGGTCGCGCCCTTGCTCGACTTCGAACGCGTGGCCGAGATCGAGCGTGAGACACGACATGATGTAGTCGCCCACTTGCGACATTTTGCTGAACAGGCCCCAGACGCGGGCAGCATTCTTCACCTCGGAGCCACATCGGCCTTTATCACTGACAACACCGATCTCATCCTGGCCAAAGAGGCGTTAGAGCAGGTTCATCGAAAGATCGCAGCCACCGTCTCAGAGCTCGCTACATTTGCACGCCAAACCCGTTCGATACCGACGCTGGCCTTGACCCATCTGCAGCCGGCACAGCTGACCACCGTCGGCAAGCGTGCCTGTCTCTGGTTACAGGACTTTCTGACCGACTTGGAGAGCGTCAGCCGAACGTTGGGGCGTCTACGATGCCGCGGTGCGAAGGGCACAACCGGAACTCAAGCTTCATACTTGACACTGTTTGATGGCGATGACGACAAGGTGCGGCTGCTCGATCGAAAGCTAGCCGAGAAAATCGGGTTTGACGATAGCTACCCGTTGACCGGACAGACGTACCCGCGGAAGCAGGATTCCTTGATCCTCGCCGTGCTCTCAGGCATCGGCGAATCGAGTCACAAGTTCGGAACCGATTTGAGGTTGCTTCAGGGTTTCGGTGAGATGTCCGAGCCTTTTGGCTCGAAACAAGTGGGTTCGTCAGCGATGGCCTATAAGCGTAACCCGATTCGATCCGAGAGAATGTGCGCGCTCTCGAGACGACTGATGATCGATGCGCTCAACGGGCCGATGACCGCTGCAACCCAGTGGTTCGAAAGAAGCCTCGACGACTCAGCGAATCGAAGGCTGGTTCTCCCCGATGCCTTTCTTCTCGCCGACGCTATTCTCGGCCTGGCAGCAGGCATAGCAGCCGGTATTCAGATTAATAAGGAGCGCATTCGCTTTCACGTAGAAAGGGAGCTTCCATTCATGGCCACCGAGACATTGTTGATGAAGGCCACAGTCGGTGGTGGAGATCGTCAGAAGCTTCACGAGATTATTCGAACGCACAGTATGACGGCTCACGCTGCAGTCGCGGCCGGCGGTGAGAACCCTCTGATTGGTCTGCTGGTCGAGGACAGGGGTTTCCATCTAGAGGATACTGAAATCGAATCGACCCTCGATCCCATCCAATATACGGGTCGAGCCACGGAGCAGGTGAGGGAGTTCCTGGACGAAATCATCGATCCTGCTCTGAAGGGCATCGAGTTTGCCGCCGTTGTCGAACCTCGAGTCTGATCCGACGATGTTTGAACCCAGTTGCGGCCACCACCGACTCGACGACAAGCGTCGTTTGGTTCACTGGAGCCTCAGATTCGTGCTCCTCGCAGCGATTGTGACTAGCGTATCCTGCTCGTCCACAGGTACTTCGTACAAAGGAGGAGTCGGGTATACCGAGCGGGGCTCCGCCTCCTGGTATGGCCCGGGTTTCCACGGTAAGAAGACCGCCAACGGAGAGACCTACGATATGGATGAGTTGACCGCGGCACATCAGACTCTTCCTTTCGAGACCGTTATCGAGGTTCGGAATCGGGATAACGGCCGACGGGTACGAGTAAGGATCAACGACAGGGGACCGTTTGTCGGAGGACGGATCATCGATCTGTCGCGACAAGCAGCACGAGAGATCGACATGCTCGGTCCGGGCACTGCAAGAGTCGAGATACGAGTCGTAAGCGCGCCGCCGCCAGGCGGATCTGGTGTTTTCTGGGTGCAGGCCGGCGCCTTTCAGGATGCTGATCGGGCCCGGGCACTGTATCGGGATTTGGAGGCGGACTATTCTCAGATCAAGATAGAGTCAGAGGGGGGCTGGCATCGCGTGCGTCTCGGTCCCTACAGCAAGAAAAAACAGGCGGAGAAGACCAGGCGCGATCTTCGCTACGAAGGTATATCAGCGGTCGTGCTGAAAGCTGGTTGATTCCTACTCTTCCGCCTTGCTTGTCCCTGACAACCAGTCCTTGATCGCGTCGTCGAGTCGACGTTTACGACGAAACCGAGACTGCGCGATCGTAACCAGACGGTCCACCAGCTGGGGCAGTGATAGACCGGACTCTTCCCAAAGCTTTGGGTACATCGAGATCCGGGTAAACCCCGGCAGCGTGTTGATTTCATTGACATAGAGGTCGTCGTCACCTTCGAGCAGAAAATCGACGCGAGCCATGCCCCACCCACCGATCGCTGTGAAAGCGTCGACAGCAGCTCTACGAATTCGAGACTGCAGGGCTGAAGGCAGCTCGGCTGGAATTTTCAGAAGGGCAGTATCCTTGATGTACTTCTCTTCGTAGTCATAGAACTCGTTGCCAGGCACAATCTCTCCAATCGCCGAGGCCTCGAGAACCTCGTCACCCAAGACCGAGCACTCGAGCTCGCGACCCACAATCCCCCTCTCGACCAGGACCGTATCGTCAAATCGGAAGGCAAACCTCAAGGCGTCATCCAGATCCTCATGTCTTTCAACCCTCTGCACGCCGACGCTGGATCCGCCACAACTGGGTTTGACGAACAGTGGCGTAGTCAACCCGCCTAGCCGACCCAGGCAAGTCTTGCTATCACTGCGGTACGCCACACCTCTCACCACGTAAAACTCGACAACAGGAATGCCGCAAGCAGCTAGCTGTCGCTTGCACAGAATCTTGTCCATCGCAAGCGCGCTCGTGGTGACTCCTGCTCCCACGTAGGGGACATCCATCATCTCGCAAAGACCTTGCAAGGTGCCATCCTCACCCCAAGTTCCATGGACAACAGGGAAAATGACTTCGGCATCGGATGAGAAGAGGTACTCCATACTTCGCGGAATCGAATTGCCTCCGGGCGGAAAGGAATCGATGAGCCCAGCAAGCGCTGCCTCGGAATCACCAGGTCCAACCCAGAAGCCATCCTGCGCGATCCCGAGCGGGATCACGGAGTGTCCCGCCTGGCGCAAGCCAGCGGCCACCGTGCGAGCTGAGTTCACGGAAACTCGATGCTCCACGCTACGACCACCAAATACAAGACCGACTCTAGCCATCCAAGCCCTCAGAACCCTCCAAGGTCGATCATCTGAGCTCGATATACTTCCGGCAACTCCAGCAATTGACTCAGAGTTTCCGGAGAGAGCGACTCATCGAGCCTGATAACTGCCATGGCCTCACCTTCGCTGGCGTGACGAGCAAGATGAATCTCCGCTATGTTGGCACCCGCTTCGCCCAGAAGAGATCCAATCTTGCCGACGACTCCCGGCACATCTTGGTTGCGTAGGACCAATAAATTTCCTTTTGGCCGAAATTCGAGTCGATAACCTTCGAACTGAACGACCCGTGGATCGGTATCTCCAAACACTGTGCCGGCGACTTCGAACAGCCCAGCTTCGCCCCGCAGCCGAACTCGAACAAGATGCGAGTACTCGCCGGCATCAAGATGAATCGATCGGACAACTTCGATACTTCGGCCCTCAGCTACTTTCTCGGCATTGACAAAGTTGACAGCTTCACCGAGAAACGGTGTCAAGGCTCCTTTGAGAGCCGCGATCGTTACGGGGATTCGCACCGACTCTTCTACGCCCCAGAGCTCAACCTGAACCTTCACCAGGCTGCTTCCCAGAAGCGCACTGGCAAGGCGTCCCAGTTGCTCGCCCAGAATCATGAACGGCTCTCCGACGCCACTCGCAGCCACGAACGGCAGGTTGACCGCGGTCACCGCGAGCGATCCCGCCAACGCACCGAGCACCATCCTCGCGGTCTCGGTCGCGACACGCTCCTGAGCTTCATGCGTCTGAGCGCCTATGTGTGGTGTCGCTACCACTTTGGGATGGTTGCTGAGTCGAGGGTCTTCGGGAGGCTCTTGCGCAAAGACATCGAGAGCTGCACCACTGAGTCGATCACTGTCGAGGGCCTCCAGCAGTGCATCCTCGTCTACGATTCCGCCCCTGGCGCAATTGACCAGGACCCCTCCCCGCTTCATCGCACCGATCATTTCCCTACTTATCAGGTTACGGGTCTGTTCGGTCAGAGGCGTGTGTATTGTCACCATATCGGCCTTGGCCAAGACCTGTTCCAGCGGCATCATCTCCACATCGAAACGTCTTGCAGCCGATGCGTCGAGGTAGGGATCGAACGCGATCACGGTCATGCCGAAGGCCCGGGCCCGGAAGGCGACGCTTTGACCGATGCGTCCCAATCCCACGATTCCAAGTGTCTTGCCCTGCAGCTCTGTGCCTTGGAAACGCTTGCGCTCCCATTCACCCTGTCTGACCGAATCGTGGGCCAAGGAAACATTCCGCACCAAGGCTAGCAACATCGCAAAGGTATGTTCGGTGGCGGAAATCAAATTGGCGGTCGGCGCGTTGACCACAAGAATGCCCTGGTTGGTGGCAGCAGCGACATCGACATTGTCGACACCGATCCCAGCGCGACCGACCACTCTCAGCCGTGAACCCGAGCCCAGAAGCTCGGCGTCGACTTTGGTAGCACTTCGAACGATCAGCGCATCGAAATCTCGCACCATCGTGGCCAGGTTAGGCCTCTCCTCTGCCGTCAACAGATGAACCTCTGCACCAGACTCGCGCAGGATCTCGAGCCCCGCTTCGGCCAGGGGGTCAGCCACCAGAATGGAAAATTTGTTCATTACAGCTGCAACTCCCTTGGAGAATGCCTACACGGGCTGCGAGTTCAGGCCAGAATACCTTCGAGGGTATCCAAAAGGATCTCTAGGTCTGCTCCCCGCACCTCACCCATATGACCGATTCGAAACGTCTCGGCCTTCCACTTCCCATACCCACCTGCCACCGTAAGACCGAGACCAGCCATCTTCGAAACGATATCGGGTCCACTCAGACCGCCGGCCGAACGTAGACAGCTGACTGTTGGTGATCGGTAGCCTTCCTCGGAAGCAAATTCGAGACCGTGAGCGGCCGACCACTTGGCCACCGTCGCCTGCAGTGCGCGATGCCTCTCCCAGCGCGCTTCGACACCTTCGTCCAAGATTACATCTAGCTGTCGATCGAGTGCGTAGAGTACCGAAATGGCAGGTGTTGTAATGGTGCCCGATGCTCGATGTTTTTCCAGATAGCGAAGCACATCGGTGTAGAAACCTCGATTGTCGACAGCGGTGGCTCGCTCAGCCGCTCGCTTGGAAAGTGAAAAGAGAGTGATACCCGGCGGCACGGCCAACGCCTTCTGAGTGCTGGTCAAAACAACGTCTAAACCCCACTCATCGGACTCTACAGGAGCCCCAGCCAGCGAAGAGACCGTGTCCACGAGAATCAAGGCATCACTTTCCTGCCGTACGATTTCAGCTATCTGCTGCAGTGGATTGATCACACCCGTCGAAGTCTCGTTGTGAACAACTGTTACGGCTCCATAATCTTTGCGCTGCAAAGCTTGATGAAGAACAGCCGTATCCACCGGCTTGCCCCAAGGGAACTCTAACCGATCGGACTTCTTGCCATGACTCGCGCTGATGGCCGCCCATCGCTCGGAGAAAGCCCCGTTCGTCAAATGGAGTATGTCGGCATCTGTCGTCGAAACAACCGCCGCCTCCATCGCCAGAGTTGCACTGCCGGTAGCCATCAGAACATCGCCCTGGGTACGAAACACTCCCTGAAGCTTTGGCTGCAAGGAGTTGTACAGATCCTTAAAAGCTGCAGATCGATGCCCGATCATCGGGCGATCCATCTGGTCGAGCACATCGGGTCGCACCCATGTGGGACCCGTGAGAAAAAAACGAATGTTCTGAGCTGTCATTTAGAACCGTCCTGCTACGCGCCAGTGCCACAATGCCGCATGGCGGCATTGTGGCACTGGCCTCGACGTCGGTCAACTGGTCTTAGACTCCGAATCAAGACCGTCTTCAAACTCCAAACGGGCGGACACGACGCAGGGCAGCGACCAGCCTCTCCGTTGTAAAAACCTCCTCCTCCCCGCCCGGAGAAGACACGGCCCACTGATCGTCCCGGCGATGCAGCGATACCGCCGTCTCGCGTCCGGATATCAATACCACGCTGCAGCCTTGAAAGTACTCTCGAATCAAGTCTTTGGTTACTGCCGGTCCTATTCGACTTTTGACAGACACCGTCGAGCTCTCACCCACCGAAACCGCTCGAAAGACCCCAGTCGCTGAGGCCGCGGCCAGCGCATCAGGTGTCTCTATCGATCGGAAGTCGAGCCACCCAACTCTCATCCCTGCTTTACTTACAGCACGCACAAGAGGCTCGAATCGCGAGGGCGCGTCCTCGATCTGGAGGAGGTGAACTCTCTTCAACGACCCAAGGCTCCGGGGTAGATCAAGATATCCTCACATTCCTCACGAAATTGACGCTCGTCAGAAGGCCACGACTTTATCCACTCTGTTGGTTCCTCCCCGTTTTCTAGCGCCTCACGCAACGCGGTGTCTCCCGTGAGCAGATCGATGGCAGGATGTTCGGAGACAAATTCGTAGGGCTGCCGGCGCCACGAAAACTGCTCGGGAGCTATGCGGCTGATCGCCGCGATCAACTCGACCCCACAGCGATAGGGTCGAAGGGTATGTAGATCGGTTATTCGAATTTCTACTCCGCCGCAGACTTCGCCGGCATGCTTCTGAAACTGGGGACGAAAGTACGTGGGCACAAAACCTATCCCCGGAAGGTCCCGGCTACGCAGCTCGTCGACCAGCGCCTGGGGATCGATCTTCGGCGCTCCTACCAATCGAAAAGGACTCGTCGTCCCTCGACCTTCCGAGAGCTCCGTAGCCTCGACCAGACAAAGTCCAGGATACAGGAAGGCTCCTTCGATGGTAGGGAGATTGGGAGATGGAGCTACCCAGGGAAGAGCCAAATCCTGCCAGACCATTTCACGACTCCAGCCCTCGACTTGCCAGATCTTGAGGCCTTCGGGCCAGCCCGACCGTTTTTCCTCCAGTCGAGCCATCTCTCCTAGAGTGAGTCCATGCCGGACCGGGAGACTGAAGGCGCCGACAAACGACTTCAGCTCTTGCGCGGGAAGATTCCCCTCGACGGTGGCTCCACCGAGAGGGTTGGGGCGGTCGAGAATCCAGACTTCGCACGACTGCTCCAGAGCTACCGAAGCAGCCCAGATTGCCGATGCTGCATAGGTATAGTATCGGCAGCCGACATCCTGCAGGTCGACGACCAGGAGATCCAAATCATCAAAGACCTCAGGTTTCGCGACAATCGACTCGGCCCTTTCCCCATAAAGAGAAACGATGGGCAAACCTGTCCATGGATCCCGTTCATCCGCTGACGGGATCATGTCCTGCTCGATACCGTGAAACCCATGCTCGGGCCCCAGCAGTCGCTCGGGCATCTTTGCACCCTGTGCTCGCAGAGCGAGATGAATCGGCGCGAGCGATACACTGCGCGCCGCTGTGTTGGAGAGAAGTCCATAACGCCGACCCTTCAGCGCGGCGCCATCCAGCAAAAGGCTATCCAGCCCGGTGCGGATCATTCTTTGCGTTGAAACTCCCCACGCGATCCACCACTTTTTCGATCCAGACGAATGTCTGTAATCTTGGCCTTGCGCTCGACAGATTTGACCATGTCATAGAGGGTCAGGGCTGCCATCGAACACGCGACCAGGGCCTCCATCTCCGCCCCCGTTCGAGCGTTTACGACCACGCGGCTCCGAATCTCGACACCAACCGAAATCGGTCGCAGCTCGACGTCGATCTGCTCAGGATTCAATGGGTGTGCCAAAGGAATAAGCTCAGCCGTTCTTTTCGCTCCCTGTATGCCTGCGAGCTTCGCCACCACATAAGCATCGCCTTTTGGCAGTTGGGATAGCTGATCGACGGTTTTGCTTGAGAGCTCGACCCTACAGGAAGCCTCAGCCACGCGACGGGTGATTGGTTTCTCGGACACATCCACCATTTTGGCGTGGCCTGATTCGTCTAGATGGCTGAAGGAATCGGCGGTGGTCATCGAGGTGAGACCGTATGCTAGCATCCCGCCACTTTGGCGACCATCACAGTTTCGATCGTTGTGCCGACCCTCGACGAGGAGGCCGCGGTTCGAAGACTCCTACCAGAAGCGCTCGCTGTAGCAGATCAAGTCATCGTCAGCGACGGTGGCAGCAAGGACAATACTGTGGCGGCTGCCGAAGAGCTAGGCGCCTCTGTTGTCCAGGGTGAACGTGGTCGAGGCCCGCAGTTGAATCGTGGGGCCTCTGAAGCAAGCTCGGATATCCTCGTTTTTCTTCACGCCGACACCCATCTCCCAGCAGACGGGATCGACCTGATTCGGCGGGCAGTTGAAGCGGGTCACGTAGGTGGGGGGTTTCTCATCCGTTTTGATGATCCACGTCCAATCTTTGGATTAGGGTCTCGCATCGTGAATCTTCGCACGACTCTTACCCGCTCCCCGTTAGGTGACCAGGCCCAGTTCGCAACAAAGAAGGTCTTTTCCGATATGGGTGGTTATCGGAGCTGGCCGATTTTGGAAGATCTCGATTTCGCAAGCCGTCTGAAACGCATGGGCCCAATCGCAATCATCAAGAGTCCCGCCAAAACATCGACCCGACGATTTGTCCGAGGGGGAGTTGCATCAACGATCGCCAACAATTGGTTGATTTTTGGTCTCTACTTTCTGGGGGTATCTCCCGAACGTCTGGCGCGGCTCTATCGTCCAACGCGGTGAGTCGCTACGAGTTTCGAGACTAGTACTCGCCGCCGCAAGACATGAACCGTCAGGCCGTCGTGATCGTCAGACGGGAGGACTCTCCAGAATCCGGGTCCTGCAATGTACCCTGCCGGTGCCCCGAGATTCTGCTCGGCAAGCTCGACCAGATCGTACTCTCCACTCGACTCCATCATCGATCGTACGACCCCGGCACTTTCCTCCTCCTCGAGAGAGCAAGTACTCACAACGAGGAGACCGCCAGGACGAGGTAGTTCTGCAGCTCCAAGAGCCAACGCCAGGCCTTGCCTGCAGAGTCTCTGGAGCTCCGCGCTGCTGATCCGCCACTTGAGCTCAGGATGCTTGCGCAGCGTGCCGGTTCCGCTGCACGGAAGATCCAGCACAACGCGGTCAAAACCGGTGCGCAAGGCTGGCAGAG
This sequence comes from uncultured Polyangiaceae bacterium, assembly GCA_964195975.1. GTDB lineage: Bacteria > Acidobacteriota > Thermoanaerobaculia > Multivoradales > JAHEKO01 > CAXMQZ01. Next base: position 26,767 of record CAXMQZ010000023.1, read on the forward strand.
CGGCATCCGCGACAACGGACCGAACCCCGCGACCCAGTCGAGTCGAGTTTTCGTTCAATAGCGCGATTCGCTCAACACTCAGATCCGACGCAAAAATATCCAAGGTCGGTTCCGATGCCAACAAACTGAACGTCTTGCCACCGGGAGCAGCAGCCAGATCGAGAATACGATCGTTTGGGCTAGGTAGCGGAATCAACGCCGCTGCTTGGCTCGCCTCGTCTTGCACGTACAGATCGCCCCGTTTGAAGGCGGCGCTCGAAAAAGGATCACCCTCCCGAACGATCAGGCCGTAGGGAGCTATCTGAGACAACTCGGTCGAGATTCCCAACCGGCGAAGCTCGCGCGAAGCGGCAGAAACATTTCCCCGATCCTTGAAGGTGAGCAAATGCAGCGGCTTCGGTATGTTGTTGCTGTCGAGAATGCGTCGAGTAGCCGACTCCCCGAACTGGTCGATCCATCTCGATACAAGAAAGTCGGGATGACTTGTTTCGATTCCAAGCCGCTTGATCAAATCGGTTTGCCTGACCGGCCAGTGCTCTAGATCGGGTCGCCGGGCAACCTTGCGCAGAACAGCGTTGACAAACGCTCCCCCCCGTTGATGGGTTCGGCGCCGTGCTTCGTCGACCGCTTCGCTCACAGAGGCATAGGTCGGGATTCGGTCGAGAAACAGGATCTCATAGATTGCCACGCGAAGTGGCGTCCTCAGCTCTCGATCGATCTGTTCGATCGTTCGAGCGCTGGCGCTCTCGATAACGTGGTCTAGCCTCCGCAACCAGCGAAGGGTACCGAGTGTGAGTTGGTATAGAAGATTGCGGTCGCGCAACTCCAGATCCGATTCGACGTCGTGCAGAAATATGTCAGCTGGTCGTTTTGTATCGAGTGTGCGATCTATCGCCCACGTTGCGCTGGAGCGAACACGTCCACGATCGGGCCTCATCCGAATCGCTCCCCAGGCTCCAGGTGCTCGCCGTTGACAAAGGCAACCGCATCCACAGTTGTGCGGCCAGCGCGCTGAAGGCGCTCGACGCCAAAGACAGTCGCGTCCCCGCAAGCAACTACCAACCGCCGATCCTCCAGACCGAGGAAGGTGCCGGGAGCCACTTCCACGGTGTTCGAGCTTTCGACCGGCAGCCCCCATCGAATCTTGGTGGGCTCACCGCGCAGTTCACTCCAGGTCCCAGGCCAGGGGATCAGGCCACGAACTCGATTGAAGACCGAAGCCGAGCTTTGAGTCCAGTCGATTCGACCATCTGACCGATCGAGTCGCGGTGCAAAGGTCGCCTCGTCGTCATTCTGCGGCCGCCGTTCCAATCCGTCGACGTCCACTAGCTCCAGAGTCTGCACGACAAGATCGCTACCTGTCTCCGCCAGACGGGGACTGAGCTCAGCCGCGGTCTCCGTCGCACCGATATCGACTTGTTCCTGCAACAGAATGTCGCCGGTATCAAGGCCCTGATTCATGAGCATGGTCGTAACCCCAGTGACTGACTCTCCCGCCACGATCGCCGCCTGGATTGGCGCAGCGCCCCTGAAGTGAGGCAAAAGCGATGCGTGAAGGTTGATACATCCGCGACTGGGAAGCTCCAGAAGCTCGGGTCCAAAAATCTGGCCGAACGCCACAACGATTACGATGTCGGGATTCAGCCCCTCGAGACGACTCAGGAAATCCAGATCGGAGACTCTCCTGGGCTGCGCCGTTGGTAGACGTCGATGCTCGGCCCATCGAATGACCGGGGGATCGACAGGACGTCTTCTTCGACCTTGGGGTCTCGAGGGTTGAGACACGACCAAGCTGGGTGTTCTACCGGACAGGCAAAGAGCCGCGAGCGTTGGAACCGCAAACTCGGGCGTACCAAAAAAGACTAGTCCCGGCAGCGCTCAAACCTCTTCGCGGCTCTCGTCGAGCTCAGAAAAGTAATCGGCCTTTACGAGGACCTCTCTCGGCTTGCTCCCCTGGGGAGGACCCAAGAGACCATCCTGCTCCATGATGTCGATCAATCTGGCGGCCCTGGAAAACCCAATGCGTAGACGCCGTTGTAGAAAACTGGCCGACGCCTGACGTTCGGCGACCACGAGGTGAGCCGCCTCGTCGAACAGCTCATCGTCGCTGCCCCCACTCACCCCCTTGCCTCGATCCTCCTCGGGGGGAGGTGCCAGAACTGCCGGATCCAATTCTGGAGCGCCTTGCTTGCGCAACCAGCGAACCAACCCTGCGGTCTCTTGCTCGGTGACGAAACCGCCATGGAGCCGGAGTATCCTCGACGTCCCTGGTGGCATGTACAGCATGTCTCCATTTCCAAGTAGTCTCTCGGCTCCCCCCTGATCCAGAATGACTCGCGAATCGTGGCGGCTCGCTGTTGCAAAGGAGATTCGACAGGGGAAATTGGCCTTGATCGTACCTGTAAGAACATCCACCGAGGGCCGCTGAGTCGCGATGATCAAGTGGATGCCCACAGCCCGCGCCATCTGGGCGAGACGAGCGATCGATGTCTCGACCTCCGGGGCCGCAACCATCATCAGATCGGCCAGCTCGTCGATAACGATGACGTAGTAGGGCAAGGGTTTGAGATCGGTTGCATCGAGCTCGGCCTCTCCGTCGGTCAGTGTCAGCCTCTTCCTCACCTTGGGGTCGTTGATCGCACGGTTGTAGTAATCGATCGAGCGCACGTGGGCGTCGGCCAGGAGTCGATACCGGCGCTCCATTTCAGCCACGGCCCAGCGCAAAGCATTCGAGGCTTTCTTGGGTTCGACGACCACCTCGGCTTTGAGGTGCGGGATGTGGGCATACACTCCGAGCTCGATCCGTTTCGGGTCGATAAAGATGAACTGGACCTCGTGCCAGGTGGCTTTGTAGACCATCGAGGTGATCATGCTCTGCAGACCGACGCTTTTGCCAGAGCCTGTCGCACCAGCGACCAGCACGTGCGGCATCGTCGCCAGATCGGCGTAGTAAGGCTCGCCGTGAATATTCGTGCCGAGAGCCATCGTCAATCGAGAAGGCGACTTGATGAACTCCTCTTTCGAGAGCAGGAAGCCGAGGTGAATCAGCGCTCGCTCATTGTTGGGAACTTCGACCCCCAACGTTGAGCGTCCAGGAAGACGTTCGATCCGAACCGCCTCGGCCCTCAAGGCTAGCGCAAGATCGTCTTGGAGGTTGACAATCTGACTCACTTTGACTCCTGGGGCCGGTTGAAACTCGAACACCGTGATTACAGGTCCGGGACTGATGCTGACGACTGCACCTTCAACGCCAAACTCAGCACAACGAGCGCGGATCGCCTCGCCGAGCTTGACCAACTCAGTCTCCTCAACATTCGAGTCGATAGGATCGAGCTGCAAGAGATTCACCGGGGGAAGCGAGGGCTCCCCAGTCGCAGGTTCAATAAAGGGAATATCTTGCTGCGGCTCCTTGCGCTCTGAGGCCTTCTTGATCGCCTTTTTCTTGGTAGGTGGCTGTGCCCTGACTCGCCTCACGCCGAACCTGCCTTCACCGGGCATCTGCGTGACGCGTAAAGGAGGGCTCGAGTCTACGTTGTCCTCGGACTTCTTCATAGCAACCGCAGGGGTCTCGATAGTCTGCTTGTCGACAGCCCTTTTGAGGTGCCGAGTCATGATCTTGCGCCTCGACTTCTCCTTGCTATTGCGCTCGCGCCTTCTGACCCAACCCAAACGGCCGTTCCGAGCCAAGATTTGGATTCGACTCCACCACGAGCTGACCAGGTCTCCAAGAGTCGTTTGCACCAGCAGAGCCACACCGATCAGGACGGCTCCGAACAGCACCACGAGAGCACCGGTAGATTTTAGATAAGTTGCCAGAAAATCAGCGATGAGCTTGCCAACCAGGCCCCCGGAGGCTACGGGAAACCCGCGCCAATCAACTGAACCGACCACCACTTGCAGAGCTGCGGGGAGACTCAAAAGCAGTATGATCGCGCCGAAACCGCGCCCCACGATCTTGTCTCCGGATTGAAAACGCAACCGACGCCAAGCGGCCCCAGCCAGCAGAAACGGGGTCAGCAGAACCGGCAAGCCAAGCAACTCGAACCCGATTGCAGCGACCTGAGCACCGACAGGCCCTACGAGATTGGAGGTCGGTCGGCTTTCGGAGCTCTGATGAATGATGCTCAGATCACTCGGGTGGTAGGTAAACAGACTGGCAGCTAGCAGAAGAGCGATAACAAGCAGTATCAGACCAGCCAGCTCGGTTTGCTTTTCTGCTGTCAGACGTCGTCTCGGTGCTTGACCACCCGAGCTCGCAGCACTCTTGGGCAGGGCGCTACCTCCTATCTCAGTACCCCTCCGTCTCCTGAGCGACAACCTCCGGCATGCCGGCTAGCTGTCGTTTGCAGAGGGAGATGGTGTGTGGCTCCGGATCGACCCTCCGGAGTAGCGCAAGTCTAGCACCCCAAAACATTAGCGCTTGAGATAGAGATCAGCCTGTTCGAGTTCTTGGAGGCTACGGTAGAGCCGGACGAAGTCGTCGAGTCCAAGCTCCTCCGCACGACTCGTAGCACGAACATCGGCCTGATCGAGGACCCGATCTGTAGGACCTCTACCCCACCTGCTGGCCAGAACATTTCGCAGTTGTTTTCTTCGTTGAGAGAAGGCCAAATAAACTGTCGAAGCAAATTCGGACCAGGCGGCAAATTCGATAATTGGCTCTCGCGTCTCGAGTCCGACAAACGCGCCCTCCACCCTTGGCGGAGGAGAAAAACTCCCCGCGGCGACTCGACCCAGAAAGCTCACGGACGCTCTGGCTGACGTCAGCACACTCAGAGCGCCGTACGCCTTGTCTCCAGGCTGAGCCAGAAGGCGATCAGCCACCTCTTTCTGGACCATGAACCCGGCCTTGGGAATACGACTCGGGTATCCGAGCACCAGGTCGATCAATCGGGTGCTAATTCCAAACGGCAGATTCCCGGCCGCCAAAGTTCCTTCCGGAACGCGGGACCAACCAAGATCCAGAGCGTCGCCAACAACCAGGTCGAACCGGCGATCCGACAATCGTCTGGTCATTTCAAATGCCCACGCCAGGTCCAGCTCGACCGCGATAACACTAGCTCCGGCAGCAAGCAGCTCTCCAGTCAGGACGCCACCACCGGGGCCGATTTCAACTACGGATCGACCTCTTGGCGCCAAAAACTCTATCAGTGGCTCGCAGAGATCGCCCTGTCTCAAGTGATGCTGTCCGAGTCGTTTCCTTAGATAGGGCATCGTTAGAATGGACTGGCTCCGAGTCTTGGAGATATCTTGCCACATAGGCTGTCTAGACCAACGGCGCCCCCCCAGGTGTCTGGTAGGATTTTTCGATATGGGAAGATCTGCCCATGAGTGCTTGCGTACTCTTGTTCACACTCATGAGTATTTCGGGTTCTGACTGTTGACGCTTCACAGCCTGAGTCGGACGAAGTCAGTTAGAGTGAGCTGACCGTAACTATGTCTACGCCTACGCTCAAGCTGCCAGCCGACTCCGCTGATGGTAGGTCGTCCGAGATGACCGAGTTTCACTGTCTAGAGCCATCGAACCTACAGCGATTTCTAGAGCGCCGCCGCGCTGCTCCGACTTTTCCTCTGGAGATGAACCTGTCGGAGAATCTCGTCGCCATTCTTCGCAAAGCAAACGAATTCGTACCATCGGAAGCCGGCTCGATCCTGCTGGACAACCCAAGCGAGAAGCAGCGGCAAAGAAAACTGAACACTCTCACCTTTATCGCCGCATTTGGCGACAAGGCCGACAACCTCGTCGGTCAACGTGTCCCGGCCAAGAAAGGTATCGGTGGACACGTCTACATAACAGGTCGGTCGTATCGAACCGACAACCTCGCCGAGGATCAGTTGTTCTATCCGCGCATCGACGAAGCGACGGACTACCACACCCAGTCGCTGGTTGCGATTCCGATTCGGATCGAGCAAGAGGTTTGTGGAGTTCTAGAGCTGGTAAACCGACGACACGCCAATGAGTACAGCGGACAAGATCTGAATCTGCTTGAGATTTTTGCCGGCTACATCTCTATTTCTATTCAGAACGTGCTCGATGGCAGGATGGCCCAAGAGATCGCAAAACGCGACAATCTCACCGGTCTCTTCAACGACCGCTATCTCCACATCGCTCTGTCAAGTACCATCGCCGAATGTCGGGAGGCAAATCGCGATCTCTCCCTGCTGTTTATCGACCTGGATTTCTTCAAGAGAGTCAACGATACTCACGGACATCTTGCTGGCAGCCAGGTCCTCCGAGAAGTGGGTCAGATTCTCCAAGAGATCAGCCAAAAGGTAGAGGCCATCCCGGCGCGGTACGGAGGTGATGAGTTCGTGGTCGCGGTGCCAGACCTCGGGATCGATCAAGCCATCGATCTGGCCGAGGAAATACGCGAATCGATCGTCAAGACAACTTTCTGCGACAAACCGGGCGAGGTGCAGACAGAGGTACTGGACTTGAAGGGTCTTACCTGCTCGATTGGAGTCGCTTCTCTCGAACGTCACGGCAACAATCAAGACTCGGCCGAACGTTCCAAGAGCAGCCTGCTTCGACTGTCCGACTCTGCCATGTACGTGGCGAAGGAGACCGGCCGCAACCGTACCGTCGTCGCAGGCGAGCCAGTCCGACGAAGACCTACCTAGCCCGATTCTGATTGACCGCCTCTCGGAGCCGGTGCTAGCATTCGAAGCGGCCAAATTGCGGAAAATCGCCTGGTCTTTTCTCGACTGACCAGGCACACATTCCGCCTCAAATCTCGCCCAGTTTCTGGAGGATTCTGATGATTCCCTCGACTAAGAGTTCCGTCCGAGTCTCGCCCGAAGACGTCTTTGCACATCTCGAGAAGCACATCCTGGTAGACGGATTCCCACTGGTGATGGATTTGGAAAAGAGTCATGGAGCGTATTTGCACGACAGCCTGAGAGGTCGTGAGTTGCTGGATCTTTTCACCTGCTTTTCGACCTGTCCGCTCGGATACAACCATCCATTGGTGGATACTCCCGAGTTCAGAGAGCGTATTCTTCCGACCGCGCTCAACAAACCTTCGAACTCGGACTTCTATACAACCTATATGGCTGAGTTTGTGGACTCGTTTGCGCGTACGGTTCCCGACGGATTGAATCGCCGGATGTTTTTCATCGAAGGCGGAGCGCTGGCAGTAGAGAACGCCCTCAAGGCGGCATTCGACTGGAAGGTCAGAAAAAACCTGGCAACTGGACGAGGAAAACTTGGTCGACAGATCATCCACTTTCATCAAGCCTTTCATGGCCGCAGCGGCTACACCCTTTCGCTCACCAACACGGCCGACCCGAGGAAATATGAGTATTTCCCGAAGTTCGACTGGCCGAGAGTCTCGAATCCCCATCTCCGATTCCCCGTCACTGTCGAAGTCAACGACGAGGTCGCAGCGGCAGAGCAGACGGCCATCGGCGAGATCAAGAAAGCACTTGCTGACAATCCGAATGACATCGCCGGTCTCATCGTCGAGCCTATCCAGGGTGAGGGGGGCGACAACCACTTTCGGCAGGAGTTCCTTCAACAGCTTCGCGATCTAGCCGACGAAGCCGAGTTTCTGTTGATCTACGATGAGGTCCAGACAGGCTTCGGAACCACCGGGAAGTGGTGGTGTTTCGAGCATTTTGGTGTCGAACCCGACCTTCTTGCTTTTGGCAAGAAGAGTCAGGTTTGCGGAATTTGCGCATCAGATCGTCTCGAAGAGGTCGATTCGGTATTCCAAGTCTCCAGCAGAATCAACTCGACATGGGGAGGCAATCTGGTCGACATGGTCCGCTGTCAACGCTATATCGAGATCATCGAGGACGAAAACCTATTGGCCAACGCCACCGAGGTGGGGGCCCACTTGCTCAACGGCATCCAGGCCCTCGAGGAACTCCATCCGGGTCGAGTCGCGAACGCTAGGGGAAGGGGAATGTTTGTGGCTTTCGATCTCACCGACGGTGAGATTCGGGACCGAGTGCTGAAGGCGATGATGGATGCCGATCTCCTAGGGTTGGCTTCGGGCGATAGCACAATCCGGTTTCGACCCAACTTGAGCCTCACGACCGCCGAGGCAGACGAGGGCCTCGCCAGACTCGAGTCGGCCTTGGCCATCGCGCTCTGATGGCTAGCTATCATCTCGCAGTGTTGTTCAGAAACGGCACAAGGTCCCTAACCTGTGGAAAATCAAGGGGATACGAGTCCAATGCCTGTTGGAGAGTCAAGCTAGTCGAACAAGTAACTCATTGAAACAAAAAGGTTTAGGGATTTTGCACAAGAAACTGTGCAAACTGCGCCAAAGTGCACATTTTTGAAGGTTTGAAGTTCCTAGCAAGCCGCTTTTCCACAGAATTTTCCACACAAACTGTGGAGAAACTTGGCCACCGACAAGGAGATCCGTCATGACGACTGCTACCCCAAAATCCCATTCAGCTGATGTGCTCGATTCGCTCGGTCTTTCCGAGATGAATTCCGGGGCCTTTTGTGGTCGATGGCTCGATTCGAAGGGACCCGAGCTGGCATCGATCGATCCTAACAGCGGTGAGATCTTGGCGAGGGTCCAGACCGCAACGGCCGAAGACTATGAGACCGTCATGGCGACAGCTGTCGATGCCTACGAGGTTTGGCGCACCTGGCCGGCTCCTCGACGTGGTGAAGTGGTTCGGCAAATTGCCGTTGAGCTGCGTCGCCACAGGGACGCACTCGGTAAATTGGTAACGCTGGAGATGGGAAAGATCCTGAGCGAAGGGCTCGGCGAGGTTCAAGAGATGATCGACATGGCCGATCTGGCAGTCGGTATGTCGCGGCAGCTCTATGGTCTTTCGATGCACTCTGAACGAGTCGAGCACCGCATGTACGAGCAGTGGCACCCGCTGGGCCCGGTCGGAGTCATTACCGCATTCAACTTCCCGGTTGCGGTGTGGGCCTGGAACGCCATGGTTGCAGCTATCTGTGGTGATTCTTTGGTGTGGAAGCCATCCTCGAAGACCCCATTGTGTGCTATTGCAGTGACCCGTATTGCGCAGCGGGTACTCGATGCCAACGGCGCGCCTCCTATCTTCGGTCTGGCCGTGGGTGACCGCCACCAGGTTGGCAATCCTCTTGTAGCCGATCCGAGAGTCCCACTGATCTCGGCCACAGGGTCAGTTGCCATGGGTCGCCAGATTGGAGAGACGGTCGCCAACAGGATCGGACGCAGTCTGCTAGAGCTCGGTGGCAACAACGGGATCATCGTCATGGATGATGCCGACCTGGACCTGACCTTCCGAGCGGTACTGTTCGCTGCGGTAGGAACGGCAGGACAGCGATGCACTACGACCCGACGTCTTTTTCTGCAGCGTGGGATTGCCAAAGAGATGAAGACCCGATTGATCTCAGCCTACAAATCGATTCGGATCGGTGATCCGATGGATCCGAGCACACTGATGGGACCACTCGTAGACGACAGAGCGAGACAGGACATGATGGCCGCCCTTTCTGCGGTTGTGGAACAGCGCGGCTCCATCCTCTACGGTGGCAAGCTGATCGACGGGCCCGGCTACTTTGTCGAGCCGACTCTAGTGGATGCCACTGCCGGAATGCCGATCACCTGCGACGAGACTTTTGCTCCGATCCTCTATCTGTTCGAGTTCGATGCTCTCGAAGAGGCGGTCGAGGCACACAACAGCGTTCCACAGGGTCTGTCCTCGGCCATCTTCACTACCAACCTACTTTCCGCAGAGCGGTTTCTCTCGGCGTCAGGTTCTGATTGCGGTATTGCCAACGTCAATATCGGCACATCTGGAGCCGAGATCGGTGGCGCGTTTGGCGGTGAAAAGGAGACCGGCGGCGGTCGTGAAGCCGGCTCGGATTCCTGGAAGATCTATATGAGGAGGCAGACCTGTACCATCAACTACGGTACAGAGCTTCCTCTGGCCCAAGGTGTCGAGTTTGACGTTACTTGAAGTCTGATCTGATCGCGACGAACCTATTCAGCTCACGACTGGCAAAAGCGGCTCCGCGAGATCACGATTCTGCGGTGTCAAGGCATGGCGGTAGCGCTGCGCCGCGGCCGCTGTGGTCTCGCGGGTAACGAATCTTTCGTAAAGGCTTGTGCGTTGCCGCGGGGTGTATCCGGCAGAGCGAACAAGGTGTTCCATTTCGTCCTGGCTCATCCGGAACGCCGTGCCCGCTGCTGAGACCACATTCTCCTCGATCATGATCGATCCCATATCGTCGGCACCAAAACAGAGACCGAGCTGACCGATCTTCTTGCCTTGAGTTACCCAACTCGTCTGGAGATGGACAATGTTGTCCAAAAACAGCCGACTCACAGCAAGCGTGGAAAGGTACTCGTGAGCAAAGGTCTCCGGAATCTCCTCCATATCGGTGTGGTCGTGCTGGAAGGTCCAGGAGATAAAGGCAGTAAAACCCTCCGTTTCGTCTTGTAGATCCCGAATTCTTTGCAAGTGCTCGACTCTAGCCTCCAGGGTTTCTCCCATCCCGTACATCATCGTGGCCGAGGTGCGGAGGTCATTTCCATGGGCCTGCCTCATGATGTCGATCCACTCCTCAGCGCTGGTTTTTGGGTAGGCAAGCACTTGCTTTCGGATCTCGTCGGAGAGAATCTCCGCGCCGCCGCCCGGTATCGACATCAGACCAGCTTCCTTGAGCTCTGCAATTACATCGTAGAAGCTAAGCCGCTCTTTTTTGGCGATGAACTTGATCTCCGGAGGGGAGAATGCGTGCACATGAACTTCGGGGTAGTTCTCTCGAATGTAGCTCAGCAGCTCCTTGTAGTAGGCAAGGGGTAGATCGGGGTGAACACCTCCCTGCATAAGAATGCCAGTGCCATTCAGGGCCAGGGTCTCTTCTATTTTCTGACCGATCTCCTCGAAAGGTAGAAGGTATCCTTCGGCATCGCCCGGCTCCCGATAAAATGCACAGAACCGACATTTGTAGACACAGATATTGGTGTAGTTGATGTTGCGGTCAATGTTGTAGCTTGCCGCATCAGGATCGTTGAACCCATTCCGCACCTGATGGGCAGCTGCGCCGAGCTCGAGTAGATCGCCTTCCAGCAGAAGAGTGTGGGCATCGCCCGCCGACATCCGCTTGCCAGAGCACGCATCGTCCAGAATTGAATCGACCGGTCTACCCGATGGCTCGAGATCCATCACGAAACGTACTCTACGGAATCGCCGGCGGAGTCGCAAGATCGAGCAAATCGCATCGGCCTAGGCGAAGGTATCAATCCGTGATTGTAGGCCCTCTTGAAGAACTCGTGCAAACCCTCCAATTCCTCTCGTCTCAGGCGATAGGAAAGGTTCTCGCTCAGATACTCTCGCACGTCTGCCTCCACGAGAGACTGCTCTTGAGCTGCTTCCTGCGCCAATTGATCGATATTCTCGAGACCGCGCTCCAAGCTGAACCGAAAAATGTCGATTTTGCTGCCGAGATCAACGCCGTCCCGAACCGCCCAGACAGCAAAGACAAACGGCTTCCCGGTCATTCTTCGCCACTCTGCAGCTAGATCGAGGACTCGATACTGAGTCCGATCGACGCTAAGCGCGGGATCACCGATCAGCAACGCAGCGTCGGCGTTGTCCAGCATCGTCGAGATGTTCGGAGCCACTGTGACGGTCTCCGGTTCGATCTCATACAGGTCTCGAAGAAGGATCGTTACAAGAGCTACCGATGTTCGACTGTTCTCATCCAGAGCCAACCGACGAATCGTCCTCGGTTCGACGCGACAAAGGAGCAGAACGCTGCGAACTTCCTGGGTAGCGGCCACACACAGATCAGGAATGACCGAGAGGTTCTCAATTCGTTGCAGCTCGATGGTTGGAATGAGGCCGACATCGAGCTCTCCCGCGGCAAGTCGCTCGCTCACTCTAGCCGGTGAGAGAAAGCTTGCCTCGACACCCTCGACACCCCGACCGGCCAGAAAAGACCAGGCTAAAGGTCTGCTGTTCAGGTAGTCGACAATGCCAATCCGAAGCGGTTTGTCACCGCCATCATTTGGACATTGCATTCAAGAAGTCTTGGTTGGCTTTGGTTTTCGAAAGCTTATCGAGGAGCAGCTCCATGCTTTCGACGGTCGACAGAGGATTCAGAACCTTCCGCAGCACCCAGACACGGCGCAGCTCATCTTCACCCATCAGGAGCTCTTCCTTCCGAGTGCCCGACTTGTTGATGTCGATGGCAGGGAATACTCGCTTGTCAACCAACTTGCGATCGAGATGGATCTCGCTGTTGCCCGTACCCTTGAATTCCTCAAAAATGACATCGTCCATCCGGCTACCCGTATCGACGAGAGCCGTTGCAATGATGGTCAGCGAACCACCCTCCTCGACATTTCGCGCAGCGCCGAAGAACCGCTTGGGCCGATGTAGGGCGTTGGCATCGATACCGCCAGAGAGTACCTTGCCCGATGGAGGTTGCACGGTGTTGTAGGCTCGCGCCAGTCGGGTAATTGAATCCAGAAGAATGACGACGTCTTTACCGTGCTCGACGAGCCGCTTGGACTTCTCGATGACCATCTCGGCCACCTGCACATGTCGGGTTGCAGGCTCGTCGAATGTCGAAGAGACCACTTCGCCCTGCACCGAACGCTGCATGTCAGTCACCTCTTCTGGACGCTCGTCGATCAGCAGCACGATCAAGATGGCCTCTGGATCGTTCTGAGCGATCGAGTGTGCCAAAGACTGCAAGAGCATGGTCTTTCCGGTTCTTGGCGGTGCGACGATAAGCGCTCGCTGCCCCTTGCCTATCGGCGTGACCAGATCGAGCACCCGTGAGGAAATGTCTTTCGGGCTCTCGAGCATGATCCGCTCGAGGGGATAGAGAGGTGTCAGATTGTCGAAGAAAATCTTGTTCCGAGCAAGCTCTGGGTGCTCGAAGTTGACCGCTTCGACTTTGATCAGAGCAAAATAGCGCTCACCTTCTTTGGGTTGACGGACTTGGCCTGAAACCGTATCACCGGTTCTCAGATCGAATCGGCGAATCTGACTCGGTGAAACGTAGATATCATCCGGGCCTGGTAGATAGTTGTACTCGGGCGCTCTGAGAAAACCAAAACCGTCGGGTAGACACTCCAGCACTCCCTCGGCAAAGATCAGCCCGCTTTTTTCGGTCTGGGCTTGAAGAATCTTGAAAATAAGCTCCTGCTTTCGCAGACTAGTTGCTCCCTCGACGCCAAGCTCCTTCGCGACCTCGATCATCTGCGAATTGGTCATCTCCTTTAGGGTACTAATGTCGAGGCTGTCCTCGTCGGCCCTCTTCTTCATCTGTGCGTGACTCGTCTTGTTGGACATAAAACTCCTCGCTCAGTTCGCCCTCTCCGCAACGCTGCGAAGTTGGCCATGAATCTCTCTCCAGAGATCGTTGACACCTTCCCCGGTACGGGCTGAAAAAGGCGTCAGTGGTGTGTTGTCAGAAAGCGAGAGCGCCTCTCGGATTTGCCCCAACCGCTCCTTCCGTCGGCCCCGGGGCAAACGATCGATTTTTGTGGCCACAACGGCTGGACTATCTCCCTGACTGCGCAGATACTCGATCGCCTGTACATCCAATGCCGTCGCACCAACTTTCGAATCCACTAGTTGAAACACCATGGGCCTGGGTCTCGTGGCTTGGAAATAGTCATCTACCAGTTTGGCAAAAGCCCTTCTTTCACTCTTACCCGCCTTGGCATATCCGTAGCCTGGTAGATCAACCAAATAGAAGCCAGAATCGAGCAAAAAATAATTGACGGCTCTCGTCTTTCCAGGGCTGGAACTGGTTTTCGCCAACGACTTTCTTCGCACCAAACGGTTCAACAAACTCGACTTTCCTACATTGGATCGGCCCACAAAAGCGAACTGCGGCCTGCTGTCTCCGATCAAATCGGCCTTTCGAACTGCGGATAACACAAACTGCGCCTGATCGACCTTCAAGTTTCACTCCAGCCGGCATCAGGTGCACCGGCCCGCTAATGAAATATTGCGTCCGTCTTCGTACTACTTGTTCGGATCGTGTTACGGCTCGTACAAAAGACAGTGTCTTCGATCTATTCGCGGAACGTCGCCGCTAGGTCTAACCGGCAGCCTCAATGAGCTACGGGACCGGTTTGACCAGGCGGTTCTGAGGCAGTCTCTTCAAACTGGGCATCCCTCTGAGATAGAGGTGACACCTCTCCATCCAGCGCCAGACTCAGCACCTCATCCATGGTCTCGACAAGGTGAAACTCCAGACGCTCGCGCACTTCGGGCGGGATCTCATCGAGATCCTTCTCATTGAACCTCGGAATGATGAGCTCAGTAATGCCTGCTCGATAGGCGGCCAAAAGCTTGTGCTTGACCCCTCCGACTGGGAGGACTTTGCCGCGCAAAGTAATCTCGCCCGTCATTGCCAGGTCCTTACGAACGGGCACACCAGTCGCTGCTGAAATAAGCGCAGTAGCCATCGTAATTCCTGCGGACGGACCGTCTTTCGGAATCGCACCTTCAGGAACATGAATATGCAAATCGTGGTTTTCGTTGAACTCGGGATCGATACCAAAAAGAGCGGATCGACTTCTCAGATATGAGACAGCGGCCCGAGCCGATTCTTGCATGACTTCCCCAAGCTTACCCGTGAGGATCAACTTACCCTTTCCAGGCATGAGACCGACTTCGGTCTCTAACAACTCTCCACCGGCCTCGGTCCAGGCCAATCCGGTCGCCACGCCGACTTCAGACTCCTCATTCTTGCGCCGGGGGTGAAACATGATCTTGCCCAGGTGCTCGTGAACTGAATCGGAGGTCACTTCGATTCGCACCGACTTTCCGCCCTCGACAATCCGTCGGGCAACCTTGCGACATATCTTGGCGATCTCTCGCTCGAGATTTCGGACTCCCGCTTCACGAGTGTAGCTTTCGATCACTGCCTGCAAGGCGGAGTCACAAATCTCGATCTGTTTGGATTTCAGCCCATGGGCTTCAATCTGACGCGGAATCAAGAACTTGCGCCCAATCTCCATCTTCTCGTTCAACGTATAGCCCGAGAGATGAATGACCTCCATACGGTCGAGAAGCGCGGGCGGAATAGTGTGACTGATATTTGCCGTCGCGATGAACATGACGTTGGTCAAATCGTATTCGACATCGAGGTAGTGATCCAGAAAAGAGTCGTTCTGCTCTGAATCCAACACCTCGAGGAGAGCCGCCGACGGATCCCCTCGAAAATCCATCGACATCTTCTCTATCTCGTCGAGCAAGAAGACTGGGTTGACAGTGCCCGCCTTCTTCATCATTTGAATGACCTGACCTGGGAAGGCCCCGATATAGGTGCGACGATGGCCCCGGACCTCGGCTTCGTCGCGAACTCCTCCGAGCGATAGCCGAACAAACTTTCTACCTGTCGCCCGGGCTATGGATTTGGCCAACGAGGACTTTCCAACTCCGGGCGGGCCAACAAAGCAGATGATCGAGCTCTGGGTCTTCTTGGTTAGCTGGCGAACAGCAAGATATTCGAGAATTCTCTCTTTGATTTTCTCGAGCCCATAGTGGTCCTCATCGAGAATCCTCTGGGCTCTCTCGAGATCTCTAATCTCGCGACTCTTCTTCTTCCAGGGAACACTTACCAACCAGTCAATATAGTTACGAGATACGGTTGCCTCAGCCGACACAGGAGGCATGGCTTCAAGCCGCTTGAGCTCCTGCTCGGCCTTCTCCTTCGCTTCCTGAGGCAGTCCGGCCTCTTCGATACGTTCCTTGAGCTCCGCGAGCTCATCGGTCCTATCGTCTTTTCTGCCAAGCTCTTGATGGATCGCCTTGATCTTCTCGTTTAGATAGTACTCTTTCTGGGCCTTCTCCATCTGCTTCTTGACGCTTACGTTGACACGCTTGTCGATATTGAACTTCTCGAGCTCGACGTCGAGCAGGTCGTGCAACCGTTGGAGACGATCGTAGGGATTGAGAATCTCGAGAAGTGACTGCTTCTCGGAAGTGGTGATCATCAGATGCGCAGCCAATTGGTCGGTGAACTGATCGACGTCATCTAGCTTGATCGTCGATACAAGACCTTCGAAAGCGAGATGGTGAGACAGCTTCGCGTACTGCTCGAATATTCCAATGACTTTGTTGATGTAGATCTGGAGTTTTTCGTCGGTCGGATAATCGACTTCGTAGACCTCGACCTCGGAAAACACGGAGCCCTCTTGCTCCTCCAGCTCGAGAAGCTTGGCCCGCTGCAAGCCTTCCACCATGACCTTGACATTGCCGTTGGGTAGCTTGAGGTTTTGGATTACCCGAGCGAGGACACCGATGTCATAGATGTCTTGGCGCATGGGTTGATCCACCTTGGGATCTTTCTGTGCCACGAGGAAAATCGTTTTTTGTGATTCAACGAGACTGTATTCGAGGGCAGCCACCGACTGCTCGCGACCGATAATAAATGGCGCCATCATGTGTGGGAATACCACCATGTCGCGCAACGGCACTACCGGCAATCTGCGTCTTCCTGTTTCTATGAAGCTGGAGCTCATACTCGCCTTCTGTAGTTGTAGTGGAGTTGGAAAAGCCGACTGAGTCGGAGGTCCAGAGTCAAAGACCTAACGGCTAGACAGCTTTCTTGAGAGGAAACGGCTGGCTGCGATTTATTACAGCCTCCTCGGTAATCATGCATTCCTTCACATCCCTATCAGACGGGATGTTGTACATGAGGTCGAGCATCATCTCCTCCAAGATAATGCGCAATCCTCGTGCGCCCACGCTGCGCTCCGTAGCCTCTTTTGCGATCTGCACGAGCGCATCGTCGGTGAACGTCAGCTCGACGTCTTCGAGCTCGAACATCGTCTGGTACTGCCGTACCAGGCTGTTCTTCGGTTCCTTGAGGATCCGAACCAGGGCGTGCTCATCAAGATCGCCAAGGGTTGCGACCACCGGCAGGCGACCAACGAACTCCGGGATCAGTCCGTATCGGATCAAATCCTCCGGAGTCACGAACTCCAACATCTGGCCTGCACGCTTCTCTTTGCGACTCTTGATCTCTGCGCCAAAACCCAATGTTTTTTCGTTGAGCCGCCGCTCGATGATTTCTTCCAGACCGACAAAGGCACCACCACAAATAAACAAGATATTGGTCGTATCAATTTGTAGAAACTCTTGGTGGGGATGCTTCCTGCCTCCTTGAGGTGGCACGTTGCATTGTGTCCCTTCCAAAATTTTCAATAGTGCCTGCTGTACACCCTCTCCAGAGACATCTCTGGTAATCGAGGGATTGTCGCTTTTGCGAGCGATCTTGTCGACCTCATCGATGTAGACGATTCCACTCTGAGTTTTCTCTTTGTCGTTCCCCGAAGCCTGGTAGAGCTTGAGGATGATGTTCTCGACATCTTCACCGACATACCCAGCCTCAGTCAGGGTCGTAGCATCAGCGATTGTAAACGGCACCGACAGCAAGCGTGCCAGGGTCTGAGCCAATAACGTCTTGCCAGTACCTGTCGGTCCTATCAGCAGAATATTGGACTTCTGCAACTCGACTTCCGTCCGAGCCTTCTCGGCGAATTCGATTCGCTTGTAGTGGTTGTAGACAGCTACCGAGAGCTTCTTCTTGGCCAGATCCTGGTCGATAACGTATTGGTCGAGAAAGTCGTCGATCTCAATCGGCTTCGGCAGCGCCGTCTCCTGCTGCTGCTCTAGCATCCGATCCTCGGCGATGATGTCGAGGCAGATGTCGACGCATTCGTCGCAGATAAAAACGGTCGGTCCTGCGATCAGCTTTTTGACTTCACGCTGGCTCTTGTTACAGAACGAACAGCGTAGGGTCTCGTCGCCAGCTTCTTTTTTTGCCATAGGTGCCTAAGAAAGTGTCGATGAAGAAAGTGCCTATGAGCGATCGATTCTCGGTTCTAAGATGAGGATGCAGGCCATCCTCGCCTATCTAAACACGACGCCAGGATCTTTCTATTCCGGGAAGTCTCTTCCGAGTTTCAACCCGATAAGCCTCTCGATCAAGACCTGTCGCCGCGGCCAACTCTTGCTAGATGATACCAGAAAACTCCACTGCCACTGTTAAAGAATACGCCTTAGGCTATCCGCCGGTCCATGACCTGATCCGCCAAACCGTAGTCAACGGCCTCTTGAGCACCAAGGATCTTGTCTCGCTCCGTGTCGCTATGTATCTCCTCCAAGGTTTTACCGCTATGAAAGGCGAGAATCTCCTCGATCTTCTCTCGCATTCGCAACAAATCCTTGGCATGGATGTCGATATCGGTCTGTTGCCCTTGAAGACCGTAAAGAAGCGGCTGATGGATCAATACACGACTGTTGGGTAGGACGGAGCGCTTGCCCTTTGCACCTCCGGCAAGCAAGACTGCAGCCATCGAAGCTGCCTGCCCCACGCACAGCGTCGAAACATCAGGCTTGATGTGCTGCATCGTGTCGTATATCGCCAAACCCGCTGTAATCGAGCCTCCAGGGGAGTTGATATAAAGCGCGATGTCCTTTTCCGGATTCTCGGCCTCTAGAAAGAGCATCTGTGCGATAACAAGATTGGACACATCATCGTCGATCGGCCGACCGACAAAAATGATGTTGTCCTTGAGCAGCCGCGAATAAATGTCATACGCGCGCTCACCACGCGGCGTCTGTTCTACCACCATGGGGATCAGCATTTTCGGTGACTCCCTCGAGTTACTCTTCGGGTTGATCTTCTGTGCGCGAGGATGTGTCCTCATCCTCGCCCAAAAGACTGCGTAGGGCTTTCTCTCTTTGCATTTGATTTCGCAGCTCACCAAGGCGACCTGCGCGATCGAGCTCCTGACGAACCGCTAATGTCGATCTTCGTTGAGCACTTGCAAGTGTCGCGAGTGTGCGCTCGAAATCTTCCTCATCCACCTCCAACTCGCGGCCCGCGGCTACCGCATCGAGCAACAGTCTGGCATGAACTCGGCTCTCAGCCTGGGGCCTGACCTGCTCACCCAGGGCTTGCCAATCCACGCCCTGTTGCTCCAGATCCACACCCGAGCTTGCCAGGTTCTGAGCGTAGTCACGTAACATGGCTTCGATCTCGTAGTCGACAACGCCCTGAGGAAGCGCCACCGGGATGCGGTCGCGAAGCTGATCGAGCAGCGCTTTCTCACGCTTTTGGCGCAGCTCTGCCAGCTTGGACTCTCTGATTCGCTGCTCCACATCCTTCTTGAGAGCCTCGACAGTGTCGAACTTTCCAAGTTTTGCGGCAAGCTCGGCGTCGAGATCCGGAAGATCACGCTCCTTCACTATGGAGACCGTGAGGCGATAGGTCCTAGTCTCCTGTTCTTCATCCTCCCCGACCCTTCTCTCGAACTCACCTGACTGACTCTTCTTCTTTCCGAGAGCCTCCAATGTGAGCTCTTCCCAGATCTGGGAATCTCCGACCTCGAACCGCACGTCATGAGGCTCAGCCGAAGCCGTCTCTTCCGTCGTCAGCTCCAATAGATCGCCCTCGATCAGATCACCCTGTGCTGCAGCTCGGTCGACTTCGACCCATTCCGCTACGGCGCGCCTCATTTCTTCTATTGCTCGATCGACATCTTGCTCAGTCGGATTCGTGTCCTCTTCGGGAAGATCAAAATCTTCGAGGTTGCCCAACTCGATATCAGGCCGAACCTCAACCGAAGCGACAAAAGTCAGCCCAGAATCGGGCTGCAAATCAACATCTTCGATGCTCGGCGCGATGAGCGGCTCCAGCTCGGTCTCGGCTTCAGCCTGACGCCAGTATCTGGGCAACAAGCGCTCAACTACCTCTTTCTCAATATCCTCCCGATACTTCTGGAGAACTAGCTCACGAGGAATCTTGCCCTTTCTGAAACCTGGGAGCTTGACCTGACGCTTGAACTCGTCGACTATTCGCTTCGTCTCGGCCTCGACAACTGGTGCAGGCACTTCCACCTTGAGCTGTTTGCGGCAGGGACCCACATCTTCTATCGAAATAACTACGCTCATATCTCTGATCGCTTTATCGAATTATCAAGCCGGGTACTCGTTCCGTCGTATTTGGTTTCCAAAAGTCTTGATGGTGCGAAAGGGGGGACTCGAACCCCCACCCCGATTACGGGACTAGATCCTAAGTCTAGCGCGTCTACCAATTCCGCCACTTTCGCAGGATAAAGCTCGAGTTCGGAACCGCGGTGTCGCGTGGATATCCAGGAAATTGGTGAGCCGCCAGGGACTCGAACCCCGAACCCGCAGATTAAGAGTCTGCTGCTCTGCCAGTTGAGCTAGCGGCCCCCCGGAGGCGAATTATACAAATTTCCGTGGCCCGGTCGAGTATCTTTCCGGAGTGGAGCCGGTGGGCACGAGTGGTCTCCACGCTTCGACCCCTAGTACTCCCGGCCGGAAATAGCGAGACGTTTGTGGCGAGCGGATGGCACCGAGGCTAGGAGCGGCGACGCAGGCGATGTGGTGCCATCGTCGAGTCGTCGCGCCGCCGCCGCAGGAGCCATCCCGCCGCCACCCAAAGGGCGGATCGCTCTTGTGAGCGATCTCGGCGTCCCTCGTCGTCGCCGATGTCCCACATCGACTCCTCCTCGCTCCTGGACCTCACTCACAACTGCCATCCGCAAACGTTCCGGTATTTCCGGCCGGGAGTACCAGTCGCTAGAGAAGATGCTTGATCTCGGCAGTGCCGATCGCGCTCGAAGCCGTGACGATCAACGCACTGTGACCTCGACGCAGGTCAGTCACATCCATTGCCAGACTCAGATTCCCCTCTTCATCTGTCTCGCCCTTGGCCAACGCCATG
>CAXMQZ010000024.1:0-5817 GCA_964195975.1 uncultured Polyangiaceae bacterium
GGCGATCTCTGCTGGGAGTGGGTCTCCGGCCGTAGCGGCGTTGTCTCGAACCACCAATGCCGGGGTCAGACGAAGCCCGCCGTTGACTACGGAATCGGCCAGACCACCACGACCGGCCATGCGAACCATCTTGGCCATCTCCGTCTGGCCGATACGCAACGACTGCTGCATGTTCGCGATATCGGTCTGGCTGCGCGCCAGAGCACTATTGGATTCGAAAACCTGGTAGAGCGCGATCAGGACGATCGAGGCTACCGCGATCCCGATAAGGAGCTCGACGAGTGAAAAGCCATCGGCCCGGCTGGATCGCCGCAGCCTCTGGGGACGAGATTGAGTTCGGATTTCTAGCATCATGTTGTGACTCCCCATCAGAAGGCCTTGATCGATTGCATGGTGCTCTCGGCAGCCGTGCCAGTTTGCGACCACTGTTTGGCACCCTGAATCTCAACTTGGATTTCTTTGAGATGGATTGCGGCAGGGGTGGTTCCACCGGGGAGAAAGTTGTCGAACTCTCCATCGAAGTCGTCGTCTTCGAGACCCCGAATCTGGTCGATCACACCATCAAGATCAGTATCGGTAACACCGTTGATGCCAAGCTGTCGAACCCGGGTGGATCGGGTCCATGGGACGAGCTCGCCGGCGGCTGCGGTGGTTACCCAGCGCTCATCGCCGATCTGGTCGGCGGCTACCTGCGTCCACTCCGAGTCGGTGACCCGCTCGTTGTTGCCAACCGGAATATCCAATTCCCAGTTGTTGAACGAGAGCTGTTTGTGTGTCTCGAGATCGCTACGTCCATGGTTGGTCGAGATCGTCGACTCCTTGCCTTCGAGATTCTCCAGAACCGATCTGGAAAACAGTGGCAATAGGCCTACGACGACGACAACCAGCATGACCATGGCCATCAGGACTTCGATTAGCGAGAACCCCCGCTCTCTTGTCCCGGTTCTCAGAGCTCGTCTGGGGCTCGTGGGCTCTGAAAGATCGTTGTCCATTGTTTTCATCTCTTACCTTTCCTGGTGTCTCGAATCGTGTCCTCGAGTTGCGGAATTCACGGATGCGAATACCTTCTAGAGCAATTGAGATGCCAGACTTTTCTCCGGCCTGGTTGCCGCTTGTAAGATGTTGATAATGATGGCTTTACGAGCTCGCAGCCAAGCCGTCGAGAGCTAGGAGTATTCAGGCAGATTTGTTACGTTTCTACTCAAAAGTGTCAATCGGAGGCGTCAGCGGGGAACGATAGATGCGCTTCGGTCCCACCTCCAGATCGGTCTTCCAAGTCGATCCGTCCTCCATGGAGGGTGACGATCCTATGGGTAAGGGAGAGGCCGAGGCCGACACCGTCGGGATGACCGGTTACAAAGGGTTGAAAGAGGCGATCACGCACTGAATCGGGCACCCCGGTGCCACGATCAAGAATCGAGATATCGATCTCTTCCTCGAGTCTCTCGACCTCGACCATCAATGGGCCCTCATGACCGGAATCGGCCTCTGCCCGGGTGGCGTTGTGCAGCAGATTGCGTATGGCGCGCTCGAGCAGCTGCGCGTCTCCCCGTATGGTGTGAGGTATCGAATCATCGGCCAGGATTTCGACTCGCTTGCCACCCAGCGCGGGGTCGGCCGCGGCAGATCGAACCACCGACAGAAGATCGACGTTTTCGGCCCGGCGCGAGTCGGGTCTGGCAAAAGAGAGAAAGTCCTCGAGAACCCGTTGCAGATGGTCGCTCTCGCGTCGGATCTCACTCAGGTAGTCGGTAATCGACTCCTCATCCGGTCTCCGCTCGATCAGCTGCAAGTAGCCCCTCAGGGTAGCCAAGCTATTGCGAAGCTCGTGCGCGACCCCTGCAGCCAACTCGCCCAACTGCGCCAAGCTCGTAGCCAGCTGATTCGCCTCGGCTTCTTTCTGAGTCTCGGTCAGGTCTACAAACAAAACCAGATGGCCGCGCACGGTACCGTCGTCCCGACGCAGGGCATGGACTGTCAGACCGAGCGTTCTGATTCCGCTCGAGGTGTCGATCTGTACCTCCTGGCGGTTGAGACCGCTGGTAGTTTCGACCGCAGCCGAGAGCATTTCGAGTAGGGCTGGGTGCGGTTCCAGGAATTGGTCGAGTGAGGTTGTCGCCTGGGGCGATTCGAGCTCGATCAGCCTGCTGCCGAGAGGATTCAGCGACAGCACCTCGCCGCTATGATCGAGCAGCAAAAGACCACTCTCGAGGCTGGCACCGAGCGTTCGCTGCAGCGCCAGAATGTCGTCCTCTCCCTGTTGTTCACCAGTGTGGGCTAAAGCTTCGAGCGCTCTTTCGACGGTCGAGATGAGAAATGACACCTCGTCTTCGTCGCCAGGCTCCTCGCCAATCCTCTGGGCCTGACGCAGCAGGGTCTCATAGGGTTTCAGGAGGGTCGGAAGAAACAATACGATCAGGAGCAGAAGACCGACATTCGTGGGCAGTACGACCCACACCAGCCGCCTCGTCATCTTGTGCTGTCGTGCCAGCTCAAAGGCATAACGGTCCACGCGCAGGAAATAGTTGGTACCGTTGCGCTCGAATCTGGCAAAACCCGACACCGAGTCTCCAGTCGCGGTGCCGGGTCCGAGTCCGACTGCGGTGGTGAGATCCAGGCCTGCAATCGGAGCCAACACCTGGCTGGCGTCGGGTTGACCAAAAGAGGCCACGAGTCGACCGCCATCTCCGACCAGAGCTATCCGGTCCGTGAGAGGGGCTCGTCGCCGGAGCTCTTGAATCGATGGAAGTGGCCCCACCGAGAGATCCGAAGCGAGGATCTGCGCCAGCTTTGCGGCCTGCCGCTGTTGGTCTTCGATCAGCAGATCGACAGCGCTTCGGTACGCCAACAGGGTGAAGGTCGAAAGAATCACCAGTAGCAGGGTGGCGATCGGCAGGAGAATCAGGACTTCTCGACGTAGACCCAGCCGAGGCCAACGGAAGAGATTCATAGAAGTCCAGTGTAGTGCGCGTACAACGCCTCGCCCATGAAGAGCGACACAATGCCACCAAGTGCCAGAAAGAGACCAAACGGCAGTCGCGACTGGAGGCCAAGCTTGCCTACCGCGAGCAGCAACAAACCGACCAGGGCGCCGGAGAGTGTGGCCAGGAAGAGCGTAGTCAATACTCCCTGCCAGCCGAGAAAAGCGCCAATCAGGGCCAGCATGTTGACATCGCCCAGACCCATACCTTCGTCGCCCCGAAGCCAGAACCAGAAGTTGATCACCAGAATCAACAGCCCAGCACCGACAAGAACGCCGACGATTGCGTCCAGGAGGGTCGTGGTTGGATTCCAGAATTGGAGAGCCAGACCGACCAGAATTCCCGGCATTGTGATCTTGTCAGGCAAGAGAAAGTGCTCGACGTCGATTGCTGCAAGCAACACCATGAGACAGACAAACACCAGAGCTGGCGCCAGGACGGGCCGGATCCCGAATCGGTAGACCACGGCGACGAAGAGCGCAGCCGTAATCACCTCGATAGCCGGATAACGAAACGAGATCGGTGCTTTGCAGTGGCGGCATCGGCCTCTGAGCAGCAGATAGCTCAGGACGGGCAGGTTGTCGTAGAAACGAATCGCTCCGCTGCAGTAGGGGCATCGAGAGCGGGGCAAGACCGTCGACTTGCCTGCCGGAATGCGGTGGATCAGTACATTCAAGTAGCTCCCAACGATCAGACCGATCAGGGCGGCGTAGAGATAGATCGGCCAGAGCTCAGCCAGCATGAGAGTCATTGTATGGCAGGCACCTGTCTATTTTTCAGGGCTCATTCTTCGGAGCAGCTTTGGACAACGGCGAGCATCGTGGCAATGCCCTCTTCGAATTCTTTTATCGGGATCTGTTCATCAATGCCGTGAATGCCTCTGAGGCGTGCTCCGCCGAGCTTGAAGGGTGAGAAACCGTAGGCCGGCAGGTTATGCTCCCGGAAGTATCGAGAGTCTGTGATGCCGGGGATAAAGGCAGGTACTACCGGAGCTTGTTTGGACAGAACCTCTGCGATGCACTCGAAACCCGGGCCCGATACGGGCGAGGCCTCGACGCGAGGGGCCTCTAGGATCACTTTGACACCGACCTCTTTACCCAGTCGACTCCGAACATCCTCGAGAAACTGCTTTTCGTCGGTGTCAGGGAGCAACCGAATGTCGATCCAGGCCGTTGCCGTCTCGGGTGCGACGTTGGGCTGTTTCCCGGCTTGCAACATGTTGATCTGGATGCTGTCCAGAAAGTAATTCGGGATACCTGGCAGCATCTTGGTCTCAGGATGAGGCAAGTTGAGAATTTCGTCTAGATTGGCCACCAGTCTCTGCAGCCCCTTGGTCTCATACGGTGCGATCGATTCGAAGTACAGACGCACCTCGGGAGTGCCGTGAAAGTCGAGCGGTCTCTCCAAAAGGCGGTCGAGAGCTCGAATAAGGCGGTGAGGTGCGGTATGTAGATTGAGCGTAGACCCGTGTCCTGGACGCCCTTTTGCGGTGATCCGCAACCAGAGGGGCCGTTTTTGCGCTATCTCGATACCCCACCAGGCGAGTTGGTCGCCATAGACCCGGTTGATCCCTCCTTCTCCAAAGACGGCGACGACGCCATCGAACAGCTCTGGATGGGCCTCCAGCAACCACCTGGAGCCCTGCGAACCACCCTCCTCTTCGTCGGTTACGACGAGCAAGATCAGGTTTCTGGTTAGCTTCTCGAGAGTACGATTGGCGGCGAGAAAGGCCTCCAGATGAGCGATACCGAGACTCTTGTCGTCGAGCGCGCCGCGGCCATGAACGATGCCCTCGGAGGTGTCAGCGTCGAAGGGTCCGTGAGCCCAACCGTCGCCGGCCGCGACAACATCGGCGTGGTGGAGCAGAACGATACTCTCGTTCGATTCCTCGAGTGCGTCGATCCGTGCATAGAGGCTCGGAACACCCTCGGGTGAAACGATCCATTGGGTCGAGATTCCCTCGCTATGCAGGTGATCTCTCAAGAAACCGAGCGCTTGCTCGCTGCCCTCGCGGGTGGAGGTGTCGAACCGGATGTAGTCGCGGAGCTTGTTGGTAGCGGAAGGCGGCTTCTGGTCGGCTTGGAGTGTACTCGCGAAAACCACGAGGATCACGGCTACAAGAATCGCTGGATGAGTGCGCACGATGAGGGCCGAGTCTAGCCTGAATTTCTCACAAGCCTTCTACTGCAAGGCCGGGCATGCCTGAACATACAGGGTTTGGGAGAACAAAAGGAGAAAAGAAAAAGGCGCTGCAAAGTTGCAGCGCCCTGTTCACTCGATAACCGTTTATCGAGACTAGTCGACCTTCGCACCTGCTGGGTAGCGAACGAAGAAACCGTCGGCCCAGATAATGTCCTGGTCGTAATCGGTGGCGATGAACGGACCCATCGTGATTGCGCCAGTGGGGCAGGCGCTGTTATCTCGGGCCGGGCTGCAGATACCCATGACCTGGGCGGCCAGCGGGTTACCCGAATAGGCGTAGACGTACGGGTTACCCCAGCCATCGTTGTTGGGAACATCCTGGATGTAAAACATATTCTGGTTTACAAACAGGGTCTGTAGGAGGCCGTCCCCATCCATGGTAGTCCCTAGCGCGCTCCAGTTGTACTGCGGGTTTGCAGGTGTACCGGCAGCCGCAGCACCAATCTGATCCGTCAACCACGAGAACCAGGCGGCACCTACGTCGCGGGAGTCGCCGACGGTTCGCTTTTGCTTCGCCTTCTGTAGGGCATCGAGCAGATTCGGGATCAGGATCGCGGCGATAATGCCGATGATCGCGACCACGATCAGGAGCTCGATCAGGGTGAAACCCTTTTGGCCCCGTTTCTTGTTGAGC
>CAXMQZ010000025.1:0-87598 GCA_964195975.1 uncultured Polyangiaceae bacterium
GGTTACGCCGGTGCAGTAGTTGGTCGTAACGCCGTTCCAGTTGGCGTTGGGGCAATTGATCGTTGGGTCGTTATTGACTGTAAGCATGGCTGCGTCGGCGCCGTCCCACGAGAGGTAAGCGCCCGCCGTCATGCTGGAAAAGAGATTGTATGTTTCTCCGGCGCCATCGATCTCGTTGTCCCAGTCGACATTGCCGGTGGGGAAGGCATCGCCCTCGGACCACACTAGGTTATCCAGATCCATCTCGTAGATTTCCCGGTCGATCGCTTCGTGAATGCCGGTGATCTGGTCGAGGATTTTGCGGGTCTTGGCGCTGACATAAACAAACTCGCGAATATCAAGGGCGTTGCCGACCTCGACTTCATAGGCCAGATGACTCGATCCCTCAACACCCTTGACCAGCCCTTCACGAAAGATGATCAGTTGGGTCTCTATTGCTGCAACTCCCTTTGCTGAATCGCCCTTCTGAGCTTGCACGTGCGAGACGGCGCGTTCGCTTGCTGCGCTGGTGTTCCATACCGGTGCGGTGCTCAACGAGATGCCGGGTACGAATGTGCCGTTGACGACTTTCAGATTGTTGTCGGCATCGAAGTGGGTCTTCATCTCAGCGCCAAAAACGGGGACTCCTTGGTAGTACTGACGATAGGTCAGATGAGTCCCGCCGCGGGCATCGGTGTGTTGTTTCTCGAGACGGAGCTCTTGTGAGTAGGACCGTAACCCGAAGATCTCTCGGTGCTGCTGGAAAAACATCTCGGATTGGGTCAGGGGTGAAGCCTCTTTTGCTGCATCGGGCAAGAGACTTTCTGTAGTTGTCACCCGGTTGTCGAGTCGAACAAACCTGACCGCTCCGGTTGCCCAGTTGGTGCTGACCAAAGCGGCTCCACCGGTGCTTGTTTTGAGCTGTTGAATCCCATCGGGACTCAGCGTCGCGGCTGTCTGGGCCGTGGCCAGTGAGGGAAGGACAATCAACCCCATCGCGACGATTAGGAAAGTGGAACTAGAGACGATTCGTTTCATGGACTCCTCCGTGTTGAAGCTTTGCGACCGATAGATTCGAATTCGCGTGAACGCGAACCCTCCACTCGAACCTGACCTGTGTGGTCAGAATTGTCATTGCGGTACCGATCATACCGTAAATCTGCGGACTTGAAATCTGTGAGCCTGGGGAATCCAGAACCAAAGCAAACCAAGCATACGGGTAACACCGTAGCCTAGACAGATCGATGCCGTGTGCTGAATCATAGGTGTTGGATGGCAATTCGAGTGGGTCGGAAGACTTGCCAGGGTTTCCCTTGGTGTGGGAAGGGGGTGTGGGGAGGGCTGCCCGAGGTGCTCCTGGGCTACCGTGCCGTTTTCACAGTTCTCGAGCTCTGCGTCTGGCACTCTTGATATGGGACCCCTGATAGGATCGCGCCGACTTTTGGACGTCACCGGTTTGGCTGGCGTTTGCTTGAAATTTGGTTGGCATTCGGACCCCGTTCGAAGCTCGGGAGGGAGTTCCACCTTCTGAACCAACAAGACAACCGTACCCGCTTGAAAACATCTCCGCTAGAACATCACGCGACGGAAAGGCAACCAATCATGACCCTGAGACATCGAAGTGTGAGCATTTGTGTGCTGATATCGATTCTCGCTACGGGTATCGCTACGGCAGCAACTACGAAAAAGCCTGCAGACCATCGAAGCGGATACCTGACAGCACCGTCCGACGCCCCAGCTCGAGAGATTGCGCAGCAATTTATTGCCGATAGTGCAGCCGAGTTCGGATTGTCGTCCGCCGATCTTTCAGATTTGGCTGTCCGTGACGAGTATGTTTCAAGACACAACGGAGTGACTCACGTTTACGTGCGGCAGCGGCTCAACGGCATCGATGTCGTCAACGGTGACTTCAATCTCAACATCGACCGCCGCGGCCGAGTCTTTTTCGTCGGCAACAGATTCGAAAAGGGTCTACGGAGTCGGGTCAATGCCAACAGCCCGAGTATCGGCGCCCGTGGAGCGATCGAGAGCGCCGCGCGACATCTGGAGCTCACTGCGGTCGGCTTGGAGCTGTTGCAGACTCTTGGTGGACCCAGCCAACAAACGCAGTTCTCACGGGGTGGAATTTCGAGCGACGAGATTCCTGTCAAGCTCATGTACCTGCCGACCGACGACTCAGAGATCCGTCTGACCTGGCAGGTAGTCCTCAATCTCACCAGCGGCTTGCACTGGTACACACTCTTCGTCGATGCGGTTAGCGGTGAGGTGCTGGAGAAATTCGACATGGTGACCAATGAGGCGGGGGTCTGTGTTCAGGATTGTTACGATGTGATTCCGCTGCCGGCTGAGAGCCCAATCGTCAGCCCTCAGACCACGGCGTCGGCACCGTACGATGCCACCGCATCCCCGTTCGGCTGGCACGACACCGATGGCATCGCGGGCGCCGAGTTCACCGATACGAGGGGTAACAATGCCGACGCAATCACCGATCTGGAGGGTGCCAACAGTCCCGGTCGCGACGATGTCCGTGCCGAAGGGGGCGCCAATCTGGTCTTCAACGATTTCTGGGATCCTAGTCTCGATCCGGAAGCCGGCACCAACAAAGAGGCATCTGTCACAAACCTGTTTTACTGGAACAACATCATGCACGACATTACCTACCAATACGGCTTCGACGAAGCGTCGGGTAATTTTCAGTTCAACAACTATGGCAATGGCGGGCTGGGCGATGACGAGGTGCGGGCTGACGCCCTGGACGGGTCGGACACCGACAACGCCAATTTTTTCACTCCGCCTGATGGAAGCAACCCTCGGATGCAGATGTTTCGTTTTATCGCGCCGCCGACTCTGACAATAAACGCGCCGGGAAATATCGCCGGCGAGTACGCTGCCGGCTCAGCGTCTTTTGGAGCCGTCCTGGATCAGACGGGTATTACCGGTGATTTGGCGCTGGTCAACGACGGGAGTACTGAGACCATCCCTCCAGGGAGTCCAGGCGGCATAGTCACCGACGGTTGCCAGCCGCTAGTCGGATTTACAGCGGGCCGGATCGCAGTCATCGACCGGGGCAGTTGCGAGTTTGGCCTCAAAGTCCTGAACGCCGAGAACGCGGGAGCGATTGCTGCGATCGTGGTCAACAACCAAGGCGATGAAGTCGTCAATATGGGAGGCGGAGCGAATGGCGGCCAGGTGACCATCAGCTCGATCTTTATCGGTCAGAGCGATGGCACGACGATCAAAAGTGAACTGCCAGGGGTGAACGCCAGCTTGACCTCTGTCGGAGTCGATCGGGATAGCGACTTCGATAACGGCGTGATTGCTCACGAGTATGGTCATGGCATCTCGAATCGCCTTACGGGTGGTCCGGCCAACGTCAATTGCCTGAACAACGACGAGGAGGCGGGCGAAGGATGGAGTGACTGGTGGACGCTTACTCTGTTTGCGGACGAGTCCGATGGAAGCATGATGGCTCGCGGGATAGGCACCTATGTCTCGTTTGAACCGGCCGATGGTCCTGGCATTCGAAATTTCCCCTACTCGACCGACATGACCGTCAATCCCCAAACCTATGCCGATATTGGCACCACAAACATCCCCCACGGTGTCGGTGAGATCTGGGCCGCCATGCTGTGGGAGATGTATTGGAACCTCGTTGCCAGAGACGGCTTCGATTCTGACCTCTATTCCGGCTCTGGCGGGAACAACCTGGCGATACAGTTGGTCGTAGACGGCATGAAGATGCAGCCCTGCTCACCGACTTTTGTTCAGGCCCGAGATGCGATCCTGGCCGCAGATATGGCAAACAACGGCGGCGCCAATGAGTGCGAGATCTGGACAGGATTTGCCAAGCGTGGGCTTGGTTTTTCTGCCGACGCGGGAGGCACGGGAGTGGGGGACGAGACCGAGGCCTTTGATCTTCCGGCAGGTATCCCTGCCGTCTGTGGCACGATATTCACCGACGGTTTCGAGTCCGGTGACACCACGGTGTGGAGCAGTACTGTGCCTTAAACCACGGTGCCTTGAGTAGCCGTGCCTTAGAAAACCAGGGTTGCGGTCAACGCCGTAGCTCCGTTGGCTCGGTGCCTAGATCACCAAGGTCCTCGAAGGGTTCAGGAGACGGAGTGGATCGCAGTCGCGACGCCGTGGTCGGTGGAGGTCCGCCTGTGATCGCGCACCAATGAAGAGAGTTGGCGAGATGGAGGCAGTAGCGGGATGACTCCCTTGTATCCCAGTCGGTATTGGGAAATAGTCCCTCTTCCAGCTTCTGCCGTATCAAGGCGTCAGGTTGCGACGAATGATCTGGACGCCTTAATAGGGGAGCGGCCTGTACCGGTACATCACCGAGCCGAGTTTGCCAGGCGTCTCTTGGAAACCGCATGTCGAAGGCCTTGCGACTCATTGGGTACACGACGATTTCGATCTGACCTGCTTGATCGGCTTGTTCATCTACCCTCAGCGGCTGGTAGCCGGAACCGAGCGGCATGGCCGAGAACTGCTGAACCTCGCCATTCGGTGATCGGTAGCCTCCGAGCCAAGATTGATCCGTGACCACCAGGTAGTCCTGGGGCCATTGGTGTATCCCTCGAGACCATCTCTGCCCGGTGACGGCGTCGACGCCACCAATCGAGACCTTGACCGCAAAAGGATAAAAGACGTCGTGGGCGACCGAATAGGCCGGTTGAAAGCTCAACCACATGGCTTCCGATTGATACATCGGGAGCAGGGCGCCCCCGTTGTCGAGCCAGTGCGTCGGGACTCGCTGGGCGTGATCCTCGACAGCGTAAAGCGGATACCGGCCAAGGCTCGGCAGCTGTGGCATCTCGGTGCCGCCCTCTGGGATTCGAATGGTCCGTTGAAACTCCACCACCACTCTGGCATCTGGATGGACTTCGGAAAACGAAAAGGTTAGCTGGTCGTTGGTCAACTCGATCATGGTGTCTCCTTTCACCACTGGTCACGTTGAATCTGCCGAACGACTCGACGCAGTCGGACGTCCGGCAGGTGATCAACTTCGCGAATAAGCTGAGAGAGAAGTTGCGGGCGTTTGCAGATCGTTTGTTGTAGATCGAGCGATACTTTTCCAGCCAAAGCGAGAAGAAAATCGGGGTCTTCGCCTAGCTCCTGGGCCAGAGCTCGTATCCGTGGCTCGGAGGGCGCCGACTCGATATCACGCTCGATCTTGCTCAGATACGAGGGTTCAACACCGATCCGGCCCGCGACTTTGCGGACCGAGAACTGTGCATCGTCGACGCGGAGAGTTTCTCGACGGTGCCGTATGTAGGCGCCGAATCTGGCCATGTAGTGTGTAGTATACACTACGCAACCAAAAATCACTACGACAAATCAGATCGATTCCAGGTGCCCGCAGAGGCTTACGATGGCTACAATAGAAGCGATGCAGATTGAGATGCAGATTCAGACCGGTATGAGTATCTCGTTTGTCCTGTCGAAGTCGTTAGCCGATCGAACGTAGATCGAGATTGAAAACCATGATCAGAATCCAAGATTTCTCCAAGCCGTGTAGGTACCTGATTCTTCTTTGTGCCATGGGTCTGACTCCGCTGGCAGTCGGAGCTGCGGATTGGCCCCAATACCGCGGCCCGAACCGTGACGGTCGTTCGACCGAGAGGGGGCTCTCGAGGACTTGGCCCGCTGGTGGTCCCGAGGTGATCTGGAGAGCACCTCTGGGGAGCGGGTACTCGGGCATTTCAATCGTCGATGCTCGGTTGTTCACGTTGTTTGGTAGCGAGGGATCCGAGTTCGCGATTGCATTGGATACCGCAGATGGCAATGAGATCTGGCGGTACCGACTGGATCAACTCAGAGCCGATTCGCAAGGCGAGGGCCCTAGGACAACACCGACGATCGACGGAGAAACGGTCTTTGTATTTGGAGCTCGAGGTCGTCTCGCGGCGCTCGACATAGAGTCCGGAGAGGTGCAGTGGGAGCTCGATCTACGCTCCGAACTAGGCGCGAGCGTTCCTCAATGGGGTGTCTCCAGCTCGCCTATTGTCGAGGGCAATCTACTGATTGTAGAGGTTGGAGGTAAGGAGAACTTCGCCTTCGTCGCTTTCAACAAGAGCAGTGGGGAGGTGGTTTGGAACTCGGGCACGGGCAAGCCTGGTTACGCCTCGCCGATCGCGGTCACTCTTCAGGGTCGACGCCAGATCGTGTTCTTCCCCGCACGAGGGCTCGTGGGAGTTGGCGCGAAAGATGGACAGATGCTGTGGAGCGTCCCCTGGAAGACCTCCTATGACGTCAATGCGGCAACGCCGATCTTTGTGCCCAGAGACTCCTTTTTTATCTCGACCGGCTACGACACAGGCTCAGCTTTGGTCTCGGTGTCCAAGGGTGATTCGGGGTTGAAGGCAGATTTTGTGTGGAAAAACCGAGTCATGAAAAATCACTTCAACAGCTCGGTGCTGGTGGGTGACCTGATCTATGGTTTCGATAACGCGATATTGAAATGTATCGAGGCCCGATCAGGTGACGAGATCTGGCGGGCCCGTGGAGGCTATGGCAAGGGTGCCTCTCTGCTGTATGCCGACGGACTATTGATCGCCTTGGGAGGGGAAGGCCACCTTGGACTGGTGGAGGCTACCCCGGAGGAATACCATGAACTTGCCACAGCCGAGGTTTCGCAAGGTCGTACCTGGACGATGCCATCGCTGTCGGACGGAGTACTCTACATTCGAGACTTCAAGCAGATATCGGCCCTAAGAATGGCGCCCTGAGTCAGAGCAGCAGCGCTGCCAGAAAGATTCCGATCATGATGCCGATCAGGGCCACCTTGGCGGCAGCGCCAACAACCATCCCTATCCAAGCCCCTGCTCCCGCTTTGCCGGCTTCCTTGAGCTGACGGCGTACCGCATACTCGCCCAGGACGGCGCCGATGAATGGTCCGAGAAGAAGCCCCGGAAGTCCGAAGAACAGACCGACGACCGTCCCGATCGCGGCTCCCCATACAGCCCATTTGCTGGCTCCGAGCCGGCGGACGCCTATAAGCCCGGCGGCGAAATCGAGCAGATAGCTTGCTAGTGCAAGCAATGCCAGGATTGCTAGCGTGCCCCAGCCGATGTGAACGAACCCGTCCGCCCACGCACCGAGCGCCATTCCAACAAAGACCAATAAGGCGCCAGGTAGAACCGGAACAATGACGCCGACCAGGCCGGCGATAATGAGCAGGACCCCAAGGATCCAGAGGGCAATCTGCATAGTGGGGCACGGTAGCAGGATTTTGAGATCGATCTCAACAGAATCGTTCGATCTTCGAAAGAGCCAGGGAACCTAGCTACAATCGAGACCTAGGCATGACCGCAGAAGAACGCATCGACGCCTTTTCGCGATTTCTGACCGCGCAGGGGTATCTGTTGCTCGATGGGGGGCTAGCGACCGAGATCGAGGCTCGAGGGGCGAAGTTGGATTCCGAGCTGTGGTCGGCGGCGGTCCTCGTTGATCAGCCCGAGATCATCTATAAGGTTCACCAGGACTATCTGGCTGCGGGCGCCGACTGTATTGCCAGCGTCAGCTATCAGGCGACCGTCGAGGGTCTGGTCGCGCTAGGCATGAGTGAAGCGTCGGCCCATGCCGTTCTAAGGAGCTCGGTCGAGCTGGCGCTCGAGGCTCGGGATGACTTCTGGAGCGAGAAAATCAATCGAGCGGGGCGTCTGCGACCACTGGTCGCAGCCAGTATCGGCCCCTATGGAGCCTACCTTGCTGATGGCTCGGAGTACCGCGGAGACTATGGTCTTTCTGAAGATCAACTGTTTGAGTTTCATCGAGCTCGATGGGAAACGCTTTGTTCGGCGGGAGCCGATTTAGTCGCATGCGAAACCATACCCTGCCGTGACGAAGTCAGAGCGCTCAGGAAACTGATTGAATTGGAGTCGAGTCCACCCGCTTGGATCAGTTTCAGCTGTCAAGATTCGCTGCGGCTTGCCGATGGAGCTTCGCTGGTTGAGACCGTTGCCGAGCTTCGTGACACACCCAATCTCGTGGCTATCGGCGTGAATTGTGTGCCTCCTGGTCTTGTTGGTGATCTCGTGGCCACACTTCGAACCCGATGGGACAAGCCGATCGTGGTCTATCCAAATTCCGGTGAGAGTTGGGATGCCGTGCGAAAGTGCTGGGTCGATGGCCATGGAGAGGCTGACCCATTTGTCGACGCGCTCGAGTGGTACCAGAAGGGTGCCCGTATCCTCGGGGGATGTTGCAGAACTGGCCCTGACGATATCAGGCGACTGCGAGGTGTGCTCACTCAGAACCGCTCGCCTGGAATCAACTAGTTTCGAAATACTTTTGCGACATGCCACTGCAAGAACTCGCGCCGAGGGCGATGTGCCGGCTGTGCGGGCAGCAGTAGCTCTCTACCAGCCAGATCAGAGTAGTACTTCGCGTCTTCGTAGTCTTGTTGCAACTGTGGACTGACGATCACCCTGTAGTCGTGACTGACTGAGATATAACCGCGTTGAAAAAGACGACGAATGTCAGAGCGCAACAGAAGGCCATTGTCGACTCTGTGAAGCCCGCCTTCGTTGACCGGTCGGATGTGGACGGATTCGAGGACAGGTAGCACGGCTTCGCCGCTGATGGCGCAGCGCCTCTGATAGAGGTCAGTCAACAAGAGCCGAAAGCCGCCGGGGCCCAAACGGTAACCGACAAGGGTCGGTTCTCCGAACATTTCTCCCTGGGCATCGGTGGCTCCGCCTGGTTGCGAGGCTTGAAGTCTGGCCCTGACGGCATTCCACAGCGAATTGCCTGCCGGTGTGGTCGAGTCGTAGAGCTTGCCCGTGGCTACATTCTTGGAGAAGTCGCTTGGAAGGGGAATCCAATCGACCTCGTCGAAGAAGAAGGGTCGTTGCAAGAGGCTGCAACCGATCTGATAGTCGTTGGTCTCGTCCTCTGGTAGGTGTCGAAACCGCTCGATTCTGCGTCGCATCTCATGAAGACTCGTGGACCCGTTGTCACGGCCGAAAATCTCCCAAGCCAGACTGCAGGGCAACTCTGAAGTATGGAGAAAGAATCCACCCCCGACGATGGAGTGATGTGGGGTGTGGGGCTTGAAGAGCACCAGCTCGCTGGCTGATAGGCCTTGAAACCGTCGACTTCCACCGGGTTGCCAGAAGTTGGCCTCCTCGAGCAGCGGACGACTCCGCAGCTGCCAGTACCAGTCGTTGTCCGTTACAGCGACAACCAATCTCATAGTTGCCCTCTCCTAATCTCCCGCCAAATGTACCGCAAATAGGGGGTGAGTAGCACCCTTCGAGGGTGGTATCTTCCGACTCGTAGGCACTCCCATCGCCGACCGACCGACTACGACTGCATCGATGACTCCTGCTGACACCCTCGAGAACCACTCAATTTCGGGCCTGGAATCGGCCAGGGCACACGGTCTGGCGATTGCGATTCTCGTTTCGGTGACCGTAGCTCGGTGGGCATCGACTTTATTCTCCCCGGCACCTCTGTTTGATGAAGGTATCTATCTCGAGGCCTTTCGAGCCGTTGCAGCGGGCCAGTCACCCTACTCGGTTTACGGCTACTACTATCCTCCGCCATTTGCGGTTCTTGGCGGGTGGCTGCTGGCCAATGTCGGACAACCTGTGGTGTTGCTTTTGATCCGCAGTCTAGTTGTCCTCGGCCTGGTTCTCACGGTCTGGCTCTCCTTGATCTGGTGGCGGACTCCGGTCTGGCGCCGACTCGTAGTGGGCGCGCTCTATCTCTGCGTGGCCCCTGCGGTCGGTCTCGGCATGCGAACCGGAAACATCTCTTTTCTTGTTATCGGCGCAATCATCCCGGCCCTGATGTTCTGGAAGGATAGACCCGTACTGTCGGGCTTGTTGCTGGGCTCCAGTGTCGCCATCAAACCAATTGCACCTCTCGCCGCTCTCGTGTTGTTGGTCCATCGTCCCGTTGAGGGTGGGTATCGACAGGTAGTGGCCGGACTGGCTGCCGGCGTAGCGATGCTGGGTTCTTTGTTTCCAATCGTTGCGTTTCTCGAAATGTTTTCGCAAAACATCGCGGCGCTCTCGCTGAACCGCTCGATCTCACTGCATCGTCTTTTTTCGCTGGCCGGTATCGAGATCAACCCTCTCATCGCGTTTGTAATCGTTGCTGTGATCGCCATTGTGGTTTCGAGGCTGCGTCCGCTGGACGAAGCGGATCTGCTTTGTCTAGCCCTGACCGCGGCGATCTGGTCTGTGCCTCTGATCTGGACACACACACTTCTTCTAACCCTGCCCGTACAAGTGTTAGCGGTTGTCAGGGCATTCGACCGACGTCGCAACTGGCAATCAGATGGGACTCAGTCGAATCGAACGGTCGGGTTCCCAAGGTTTGAGATTTGGTTGGTTCTAGTGGCGGTCGCGTCAATTCAATTGGCGGAAGGCGCCGGATCGGTCGATCGGATGGATAGCTGGATTCAACTCATTGCTCTCGGCATACCCTTCGTCGCGCCGGCTGCTCTGGCAGGGTATGTACTCTGGACCTCTCCCGCCACCGCGAGATCAGTCCCGAAATAGTTCGGCTGGCCACTCTTGCTAGTTGAAAAAGTTGTGTAGGTCGGTCTCATCCCGAAATACATCGACCTGTTGAATACGGGTGGTTCGTACTCTGTTGGAAAACTCCAAGAAAAGACCGGGCGCCGCGAGGATGTCGCTCTTGATCGCGCTGCCACCCCAGGTGCAGCCGTTTATCGCGACCGTAAGTGGGGCAGAGCTCTGGAGGTCGAACCAACCGCCAGAAACCGTATAGAGCTCGGGGCCGACAACACAGATGGAATAGGTTGAGTTTCTGGTCTTGACGACCACCAGGTCGCCATTTTGAAGATCCCGCTTGCGGACTGGTTCGATCTGCAGGCTGTGATCCACGATCGCTGAGAGCGTTCGAGTTGGAATACCTGCCTCGTGGCGATCGCCGCCTATCGTGGTATCCATAATCAACCCCTGCTATCTAGCATCCTAGGGTTACTCTCGCTAACAAGTCAATGAAGCCTGTCTATTCCGCCATCGGTTCCACTAGTGCTACGTCGCGGGAAGTCTGTTGGTTGCACGAGCCCTGCCTCATGAAGGTGTCTCGGTATCGGTCGATCCTTAAAGTATAACTTGAAGTATGCCGACCTGGAAACCCATCACCGATCAAGGAGCAACTTCGGGTTGGATCCCACTTTCAAAAGAAGATTCTTGAGATCAGGCTCCTCAACAAGGATAGCTGCCTCGGAGGCCGTAACCCAGACGCGATCGCGGTAGCTCTCCTGCCATTCTGAATGGACGGTCTCGACTCGCATCGGGAAGATCTCGACGAAACAGACTCCACCCCATTTCTCGTAGGAATAGTGACCGACCGGTTGCTCGCTCGTATGACCTTCGACCCCAGCCTCCTCGAGGGCCTCCTTCGCAGCAGACTCTGCGGCAGACAGATCTGGCTCGTGAATTCCCTTGGGCAGGACCCACCGCCTTGCCTTTCGAGAGGTGACCAGGAGAATCTCCAACTGCCCGTCTTTGATTCGATAGGGGATGACGGCGGACTGCTTGTAGAAATGGGCCGGTTTCTGACTCATTCGGGCTCTCTGATCCGGTTCCCAGCTTCCTGCAGCTCGGTCAGCTCAGCTTCGATGTGACCGAGCAGGAGAGCAATGACCTCGTCCAGGCTCTGACTTGAACTGTCGACTACGACCGCGTCCTCAGCCGCTACGAGTGGGGCCACACTTCGATTGCTGTCTCTGGTGTCTCGCTCTAGGAGGGCCGCGAGGACCTCGTCAAGATTGGCAGAATCTCCACGTTCAGCGAGCTCGTGGTGTCTTCTCTCTGCCCTGACTCGGGGCTCGGCTGTA
The DNA here is from genome assembly GCA_964195975.1 of uncultured Polyangiaceae bacterium. Lineage (GTDB taxonomy): Bacteria > Acidobacteriota > Thermoanaerobaculia > Multivoradales > JAHEKO01 > CAXMQZ01. Next base: position 11,807 of record CAXMQZ010000025.1, read on the forward strand.
AGGAAGATCTTGACGCGTGCCCCGGGGAAGACCACGGTTCCGATATCGCGGCCTTCGGCAATTACGTCGCCGGTGGCGCCTAGATTTCGTTGTAGTCCGAGCAGTGCTTCGCGGACCAACGGCAGGGCAGAGACAATTGAGGCACCCTCGGAGATTTCCGGGGTTCGAATGGCGTCTGACACATCCGTTCGGGCCAGTAGTACTCGATTGGTCTCACCGTCGTGATGGAACTCGATCGGTAGATCGCTTGCGATAGCCGCCACCGCCTCCTCGTTCGAGAGCTCGACCTGCTGCTGTCTGCACCGCAGAGCTACACAGCGGTAGATCGCACCTGTGTCCAACAGAGAGAATCCGAAATGGGCAGCGAGACGATTAGAGACGCTCGTCTTTCCCGCGGCTACAGGTCCGTCGATCGCGATGACCACACTCAGTTCTGCCCTTCATAGGATTCGATGCTTTCATCCAAGACGTCGAGCTGGACACCCGCATTGGCAAGCAGGTCCCTGGTATCTTGACCTGCGTGGTACCTTCGCTTTGCGACAACTCTCGATACCCCCACGCTGGCGATCAACATAGCGCAGACCCGGCACGGTTCCATAGTGCAGTAGAGGGTGGTGCCTGCAAGGGGCAATCCATGGTGGGCGGCTTGGCAAATTGCGTTCTGCTCAGCATGAATCGTGCGTACGCAGTGCTGTCTAGTGGTGCCGTCCTCATCGACCAGTTGTTTGAAGTCGTGCCCTTCATCGTCGCAGTGGGGAAGACCTGGGGGCGATCCGACATAACCGGTGCAAATGATTCGCTTGTCGCGCACCACCACACAACCGCTGCGGCCTCGATCACAGGTGGCTCTGCTAGCGACTTCGTCGACAAGCCGCATGAAGTACTCGTCCCAACTCGGGCGCATGGCAGTAACGTCAGGCATCAAGAGCTCGGTACCGCATCGAGGTTCGATTCCTGATCGCCGTTGACTTCGTCATTCACTGAAGGTCCCCTTTGATGGAATCGATTTTGAGGCTGTCGGACACGAGATCAGCTAGTTGGCTTTCCTCGATGAGTTGAAAGTCGAGCATGCGGTCTTGGTCAAAGATGAATCGACCCAAGAACGGGCGACGTTCGAGCAGTAATGGTAGCCAGTATCGATCGTCTTCCCACATTCGTTCGTAGGGTATCTCATCCAGAGATGTCCAGAGCGGTGTTGCCTCGTCCGTTTCGGTCGGACATCCCGAGAACTCTCGGGCGAAAAATACCCAGACGTGAATCGAGTACCCGTCTAGAAATTGAAACTGAAGTTCACCTATCTGCTCTGGATCTATCGCGTCGATCCGAAGCTCTTCTTTGACCTCGCGCAAGGCACATTGGAGCGGGGTTTCGCCGGGGTCTAGACGGCCTCCGGGACCGTTGACGTTACCGGCTCCGAGACCTCGTTTCTTGTGAATCAGCAAGACCCTACCGTGTTGAACGATGAACAGCAGAGTCCCCTGATCGACAGGACGCCAGTTGGCCCAGTCGATCCTATTTACTTTCGAGGGAATCGGTGACTGCGGCCCTTTTTTTCGGATCGAAATTCCTGTGTCTCCGATGCTTGTGTCTCCGATGTCGGGGTAAGAGTTTTTGTCGCTCGAACTGGCCGCACAGGATCACCAGATCGCTGTAGGATACCTATATGACCGGTAGCGACGATCTCGCCGATTCAACGCCGACACTACCATTCGACACCTTTTGGGATTGGGTCGTCACCCACCCCAATTGCATCTTGAGAGCGGGGAGTCGGGAGGTCGTTCTCTATGACGACGAGGACTACCACTGGCACTTTGCGCAAGAGGGTCACGAATCGCTACTGGTCCAGGTCATTCGCGGGAAGCGATTGGTCGGCGAGCTCCTCATTCCAAAAGATCGCGTCGCCTATGTGCAGGGTGTTCTTGGTGACCAGGAAGGGGAGTTTCTCTTCGAGCTGATATCTGGTGACGAGCACGATCAGGGATCGGTATATTTCTTTGTGCTGTCACATGGCTTCGAGTCGGCGGAGGATGAACCCCCTAGACGGATACACTGATTCGCACCGCTTCGATCTCGTTACTGATGTTCGAAGAGCGCTGCAACAGCGCCGGCAGGATCACGGATTACACAGTATTTACCGTAGCCACTCATCTTCGTCAGCGGTCGCACGATATCGCCACCCAGCGAGAGGCATCGCTCGATACTCTGGTCGATGTCCGAAACGGTGATGTAGATTAGCCAGGCTGGTGGAAGATCTGCATTGGCACCGCGGGCATGACAGACGCCGGCCTTTGGCTCACCCGATTCCGGTGAGGTCATGTTGAAGTCGTTGTAGCCACCCATGTCGACGGCGCTCGGCTCCCACCCAGTAACAGCGGCATAAAAGTCGCAAACCTCTTCAGCATTGTCGACGGTAAGGTCGATCCAGCCGACAGTTCCCACTTCGGGTCTTGTTGTGTCGCTCATCTTGAACGCTCCCAGTTTGTTGGTACAGCCCAGATTCTGAGGCGATCCTAGCAATAGACTCGATGGGTAGGGATTCGAACGATACACTGGGGCTGTTCTTGCGCAGGGTCACATATCGGTTTCCCTGCTAGGAGCCATATCGATCGGAGTCGTGGAGAGAATGATGGTTCGAGATCTCGGGTGGGTCGGTCGACGAAACCTAGCGTTGCTTGTGGTGGTGATGGCCATCGCTGGATGCGGCGAGAAGCAGAATATGTCTGAGCCGGCAGATATGGTTCTGACAAACGGCAAGATTGTCACCGTCGACCCACATCGTCCGGTTGCCGAAGCAATTGCTATCCGCAATGGATGGATTGTCGCCGTAGGCACTACAGGCGAGATCGCTCCTTTCATATCAGACGATACAGAGGTCATCGACCTCAAGGGTCGACTAGCCATACCTGGATTCATCGAGGGGCATGGACACTTCATGAGCCTCGGAACCGCTAAAACTGTGTTGGATCTGACTCGGGCTACGAGCTGGGCCGAGATTGTCTCGCTGGTCGCAGATGCGGTAGCTGTGGCGGCTCCAGGTGATTGGATCCGAGGTCGGGGCTGGCATCAGGAGAAGTGGAGCTCGATGCCCGACGACGCAGTCGAAGGTTCCCCTGTCCACTATGAGCTCAGTTCGATCAGTCCCGAGAACCCCGTCTTGCTGACCCATGCGAGTGGGCACGCCGCCTTTGCCAACGCAAAAGCGATGAGTCTCGCCGGGCTTGATCGCGATTCGAAAAGTCCTGAAGGCGGACAGCTCCTGCGCGACGCGGATGGCAATCTGACCGGACTCCTCCGTGAAACCGCTCAGAGGATCGTAGCCTCGGAACTGGAGCGGGAGGGCAGTCTCAGGAGTGCGAAGGAGGTCGAGGCTGACAACCGTCGATTGGTGCAACTGGCCGGGCGCGAGGCACTAGAACATGGGGTGACAAGCTTTCACGATGCAGGGGCCTCGTTCGCGACGATAGACTTTTTCAGAAAGCTCGAATCCGAAGGCGAGTTGCCAGTTCGCTTGTATGTCATGGTCCGACACGAGTCGAACGAAACGATGGCGAAATCACTATCCGCCTACCGATCTGTTGCAGAAGGTGATGACTACCTCGCAGTCCGATCGATCAAGAGACAGATCGATGGAGCTCTTGGCTCTCATGGCGCTTGGCTACTCGAACCCTACTCAGATCTCTCCTCGAGTGTGGGGTTGGTCTTGGAGTCGGAAGAGGAAATTCGGCAGACGGCTGAGATTGCGCTCGAGAATGGCTATCAGCTCAACACGCATGCCATCGGCGATCGTGCCAATGAAGCGGTCTTGGATATCTACGAGCAGGCCTTTGCCGGCCATCCCGAATCCGAGGCACTGAGATGGCGGATCGAGCATGCTCAGCATTTGAGCCGGAGTGATATCGGTCGGTTTGCGGCACTTGGAATCATCGCTGCGGTCCAGGGTGTTCACTGCACCTCCGATGCTCCGTGGGTGCTCAAACGACTCGGGCCGGAAAGAGCACAGCAGGGAGCCTACGTCTGGCGGGACCTCCTCGACTCCGGTGCGATCTTGATCAACGGGACCGATGTTCCCGTCGAAGCCATAGACCCGATCGCGAGCTTCTATGCATCGGTCTCCCGTCGAAACAAGGATGGCGAGCTGTTTTATCCCGGTCAGGCCATGACCCGGGAAGAGGCTCTTGCCTCCTACACGCTCAATGCCGCCTTTGCCGCCTTCGAGGAACACCTGAAGGGCTCTCTCCAGATAGGTAAGCTTGCCGACATTGCAGTGTTGTCGAAGGATCTGATGACGATTCCGGTCGAGGAGATTCCGTCGACTCGAGTGGATATCACGATCCTGGGCGGCAGAGTTGCGTATTCGAGGTGAAATCAGGGTGAAACAAGGTAATTGGTTGGTTTCGGCTGCAGCCCTCGTGATCCTCATCTACGGGATGCGAGAAGCGCAGGCCGTGGTGATTCCGATTCTGCTGTCGGTGTTCCTCTCTTTGGTCAGTGCCCGGCCTCTGTTCTGGCTTCGACGCAAGGGCTTCCCCAACGCCCTGGCGGTGGCAATGATCGTCTTCGGAATGCTCTCAATCCTGTTTCTCATCGGTGGACTCGTCGGTACATCCATAGCCGAGTTCACCAGTCGGGTGCCGTACTACCAGGAGCGTTTGGATGAGCAGCTCACGGCGTATCTGTCTCGACTCGATCTCGACGATCGCATTGGATCGGTCAGGGATCTGGTAGAGAAGATCGATCCGAGTGCGGCGATGGATCTTGCTGTGAACCTCCTCAACGGTTTGCGCGGTCTTCTCAACTACGGTTTCTTGATAGTTTTTGCGATTGTCTTCATGCTGCTCGAAGCAGGGACTCTCCCCGGAAAACTCGAGGCCGTTGCGCCCTCGACCGAAGCGTATCGATCGGTTAGTGGGTTCACCAGGAGCTTGAATCGATACCTCGGTTTGAAGACCGCGGTAAGTCTGGTCACGGGACTGATCGTGGGTCTCTGGGTCACAGTGATGGGTCTGGATTTTCCTCTGCTCTGGGGTCTGCTCGCATTTCTGTTGAACTACATTCCGAGTATCGGCTCGATTATTGCGGCGGTCCCGGCAGTCTTGCTGGCGCTGGTGCAACTTGGACCGGGTAGGGCGCTGGTCATCGCGCTCGGATACATTGCCATCAATCTTCTGATTGGAAATCTGATCGAGCCCCGAGTGATGGGTCAAGGGCTAGGGCTCTCGACACTGGTGGTTTTTCTATCACTTATCTTTTGGGGCTGGGTACTTGGCCCGGTCGGAATGCTTCTGTCAGTTCCTTTGACGATGACGCTTGTGATGGCTCTCGAGAGTCGTGAGTCGACTCGTCGATATGCGGTTATCTTGAGAGCCACACGGCCGCGAAAAAGTCCCTCCGACGGTCCCCAGAAGGGCCCCTAACAAGCTATAGAAACACTCGAATACGAGTATCTGCGCGGGCTTTGTCAGAAATCGGAGCCCAGCGGTTACTTGTTTAATGAGAGGCAGTTTTTCGAACGGCTTGATAACGGCTGAGGAGACAGCGAGATGGCGACTGAAAAGCTTTCGCAATTTGGAATCGAAGAGGAAATAGTGGCTCTACGCCAGCGTGTAGAAGATCTCGAGCGCACGGCTATGGAAGATCACGAGGTCCGGAGTGAGCTTCGAACGAGCGAAGAGAGATATCGCAATATCTTCAACCATTCATCGAGTGGCTACACGCTTCACGAAGTCGTAACAGACGAGGATGGTCATCCTGTTGATTACCGATTTGTGGAGATCAACCAGGCCTATCGGGAACTGATGCAAGTGAATGGAAACGCTCTGGTTGGAAAGCTAGCCTCAGAAATTCAGACGGGTATCGACCTCTCTCTGCTCGAGAGGGTTTTTGGTCGTATCTCCAAGACCGATCAACCCGTGAGGTTCGAGCACTACTCGGAAGTGTTGGAGAAGTATTTCGACATATCGGCGTTCTCGCCCCGCACCGGTCAGATCGCGACCATCTATTCAGACGTGACGGCAAAAAAACACGCCGAAGAGGCCTTGAGGCTCAGAACTGTCTATTTCAAGCATCTATTCGAGAGCTCCCCGCTCGGTATTGTGTTGCTCGACAACGACGATCGAGTCGTCGAAGTCAATGAAGGGTTCGAGCACCTTTTCGGGTTCGCGCGGAAAGAGGTCCAGGGCAAGCGGATCAACTCACTGATCGTAGCCGACTCGCAGGTGGCGGAAGCCACGGTACTGTCGAAGAAAGTCCTTCAAGGCGAGCTCGTTGACGCCGATAGTGTCAGATGTCGAAAAGACGGGTCGCCGATCGATGTGCGAATCCTGGCGCATCCCATTCACATGGACGGCCGACAGGTCGGCATCTACGGTATCTATAGCGATATCAGCCGCCGAAAGCGAGATGGGCTTACGAGCCTCGTCAATCGCAGTACGTTCATGGAGCGGCTCGAGATCGAGCTGACGCGGGCTGGCAGGGAGGGCTATCTGACAGCGGTCCTGGTGCTCGACCTCGATCATCTGAAAGATGTCAATGACACCTACGGGCTTCCCGTAGGCGATGCGGTTCTTCAGGCGGTCTCGAAGAGGCTGCGACAGACGTTGAGAGATGATACGTCCATCGCTCGACTCGGTGGTGACGAGTTCGGCGTTTTGCAGGTCGAGGTCAAGGACGTTGGCAATGCTGCAGGTCTAGCCAGACGACTTCTGGGCGCTCTCGAGGAGCCTTTCGAGATCGAAGATCACAGCATTCATGTCGGTGGGAGCATTGGTATCGCTGTGGCTCCGGTCGGGTGTATGGAAGGAGCCAAGCAGATCGTCAGCCGAGCGGAGAGAGCCCTTGCACAAGCGAAACTGGAGGGGCATACGTCCTTCGTGTTCCATACCGAACAGATGAACCGGGAGGTGCAAGAGAGGATGCTCCTGGGTCAGGAGCTGCACGGAGCGATCGACCGCAATGAGTTGTATCTTGTCTATCAGCCGCAGATCGCCCTACCCAGTCGCAGAATCGTGGGCGTCGAAGCATTGCTTCGTTGGCGTCATCCCTCTGGACGAGAGGTCGGGCCTGGCAAATTTGTTCCGGTCGCCGAGGCGAGTGGGGTGATTGTTCCAATCGGGGATTGGGTACTTCGTGCAGCTTGTGCACAGGCAGTTCAATGGCAAACCGACTGCGCAGGAGGGATTCCAGTAGCGGTCAACTTGTCTGCCGTTCAGTTCAAGAATCCAGGATTCGCCGATAGCGTAGTGGATGCACTGGAGGAGTCCGGCCTCCTACCCGAGCTTCTGGAGCTGGAGTTGACTGAAAGCATCTTGGTTGAGGCTACACCCACGGTTCATGAGGCTCTGCGCCGGCTGCGCAGTCTAGGGGTTCGATTTGCGCTGGATGACTTTGGAAAGGGCTACTCATCGCTAGAGTATCTACGGCGGATGCCTCTGCAAAAACTCAAGATCGATCGATCGTTTGTGATGAATCTCGAGTCGAATTCGAGCGATGCGGCGATCGTGAGCGCAATCACCGTTCTCGGCAGCAAATTAGGTCTCAAGGTGCTGGCTGAGGGGGTCGAGAGGCAGAGTCAGCTTGACCTTCTGGCTGACGAGGGGTGCCACGAGATCCAGGGTTTTTACTTCAGTCCGCCCGTGGCGCCGGAGGATGTAGTTCGCATGATGATCGATGGGGAGGGGCCGATCGAACCTCTCTCGGCGACCGAGCACTGAGACAGCTCACATCATCATTTCACTCGATGAATCCAAGGACAGAAAAGAAGTGCAACGCTCATACTGATCGTCCTTGTTTTCCTCGGGGTAGCGTTCGCAGGCAGCGTGTACAAAGTCGCGGATCTTGCCTATGGAATCATGATCCCGCTGCTCTTCGCCCCAGTCCTGATAGGCCGATTCCAGACTGTTCAGGCGCGAGAAATTACCACCTGCAAAGGCGTCAGAGTGACCTAGCAGCTCGGCGAGAATCTCCAGTGAGTCGGTCTCGATAGCCTCGCTGCTTTCAGGTTGAAGCTCCATCAGTTTTCTCAAATAGGTCGAGCCATATCGAAAACGGCTGTATCTGCCCTCGGAGTTGTCATAGGCCTGCCGATACCACTCCACAGCCTGATCGGTTTCTCCAGCCTGCTCCTTCAGATCGGCGACCCAGGCCATGAAGTAGTAGGGAGCGGTAGTGTCGCTCAATTTCTCGATCAGGAGCGTTTCGGCCTCGTCCTCCAGACCGGCCATCTCGAGAATATAGGCCAGGGCATTGACGACACTCTGTAGCTCGCTCTGATCGTCGACGGTCTCGAGCGCCCAGGCAATCTGGTCACGCGCATGCTGTTGCATCTCGGCCGGAACGAAGTCGGAATCCTCCGAATCGGCATCCTGGGCAGGTGTGGTCGCCAGATCGACGAGGGCCATCGTGCCTCCGAGGCGATCGTCGACCGTGAGCGACTCGTCTTGTTCGATCGCTTGTGCCGCTTTCATCCATGCCGCGAGCAGATCCTCTCGATCAGATGATTCTGTGGGAGTCAGCAAGTCGAGTTTGTATCTGGGGCCATAGCTGACAAAGACAAGATTCGAGTTTCTCAACTTGGCAGTTCCAAGTACGTCGACCACCGGTGGGATGAGAGCGAGCCGGCTTGCGGAGTCAAGGCCACTGGGATTGTTTGAGTCGTCATCCAGCTGCTCTCGAATGAGACCTTGAACATAGAATGCCAAGAAACGAGACTTGTTGACAGCCTGCGACTCTGGCGTTTCCTCATACAGCTTCTTGAAAGCCTGGAGTAGCTTTTTCTCAGAGAGGTCGAGGTTGCTCGCCTGTGACCAGGAGTAGTTGGCGAGCATACTCAAGTCGGCTGTAGACGAAGCTTCCGGTCCTATTTCGAGGACTTCTGTCAAGACCTCCTGAACGGGTTTCATCCCGGAGACAGCATTGTCTAGAACGATTGCGTATTGTTCGATTGGAACGCTGCTGGACATCCGCATGACTTCATCACCCGACGAATTGAAGATGATCACAGTTGGATAGCCCTGCACATCGAGTTCCTCACCCAGAGCTTGAGCTCGCTCGGTGTCGCCATCGAGATAGATAGGTACGAAATTCTTCATTTGGGCTACAAACTCGGGTCGACTGAAAATCTTGTTTTTGAGGTAGTGGCAAGGGGGACACCACTGTGCGCCCCAATAGAGGAAAAGAGGCTTGCCAGTGCTACTTGCAACCCTGAAAGCCTCGTCGACGTCGCCTTCATACCATTCGATCTTTGCCGTCTCCTGCTTCTGCGGCTCTGACTCGATCGGATCCTGGGAGGTCTGAGTACCGCATCCGATCTGGAGGATCAGTAGGGTCATAGCAGCCACGGCTGCAAGATATTGGAAGGATCTGAAAGGTCGTGGGTTCGTACTCGGTCCCATGGTTGTCTCCTCGGTCTGATGCTATACGAAGGAATCCGCGCAGGAGTTCTCAGTATTAATTTTTGAGAAGCCGACTCGGCGTGAGACCGAACCCGGTCGAGAGTGGTCGCCGCTCGGGGCCTCGACAAAGGCACCCGCCACGGGTCAGGAGGGTGCAAAACCGAACGACGACCGGCCGGATTCTAACCCGAATCCATCGTTTCGAGCGAGCGTGGAGATTCAGCTCGAGTTTTCAAGCCGAGACGTTTGCTGGAGATTCCTCCACCTCAGCGCATCGCGGGTGTTCGTCGCTTCGCCTCCGATGCACTAGACTCGCGGCCAGTCAGCGGCCAGTCAGCGGCCAGTCAACACTCTGGAATCAAAGCATCCAGAGTTGTTGAGATGAGGATCCGTAGGGAGAGATCTTGAGCGACCCACACCTGTCAAGAGCTCAGAAGCGGCGCAGCATTACCTTCTTGGCCCTGGCCACCGTTCTAGCCATGTCGCTTTGGTTTGCGGGCTCGGCGGTGGTGCCCCAACTCACCGAGGAGTGGTCGCTATCTGGTGGCGAGCAGTCGTGGATGACGATCGGCGTTCAGCTCGGATTTGTGATCGGCGCTCTTCTGAGCGCATTCTTCAACATCGCAGACAGAGTCCCGGAACGAGTGCTTTTTGCGGTGAGCTCGGTATTGGCAGGGTTGTCCACCGCGGCGGTGACCTTTGTCGAAGAACCTCTTCCCGTAATCGTAGGCCGTCTGCTGACGGGGTTGTTCCTGGCCGGGGTCTATCCTCCCGGCATGAAGCTCGCTTTGAGTTGGTTCCGCGATGACCGGGGATTCGGGATCGGCATTCTCGTGGGCGCACTAACCCTGGGCGGGGCTATTCCCCATCTTCTCAACGCGGTACCCCTACTCGGCCCCAACGGAATGCCGCCCTGGCGGATCGTCTTGTGGATCGTATCCCTTCAGGCGTTTGGTTCGGCGGTTCTGGTGCTCCGTTTCGTCCAACGTGGGCCTTATTTCACCCAGCTTGCCCCTTTCGATTGGCGGTATGTTCCCAGGTCTCTATCCGATCCGTCTGCCAGATTGGCAAACTTCGGCTATCTCGGGCATATGTGGGAGCTCTACGGGATGTGGGCTTGGATGCCTATCGCGCTTCTGTTTTCCTATGGCGCTGCAGGATGGAGTCTTCAAGGTGCTCGTTTGGCAGCCTTTGGCTCGATTGCAATCGGCGCCGTCGGATCAGTCTTGGCTGGGAGGTTGGCAGATCGTCTGGGACGAACAAAGCTGACCATTTGGAGTCTTGCGATATCAGGTGGATGCTGCCTGATTGTCGGTCTTACGATTCGCAATCCGGGAGCGATGACGCTGGTCTGTCTGATCTGGGGTTTTGCTGTTGTCGCAGATAGCGCCCCGTTCAGCGCTGCGATAACAGAGCTGTCGGATCAGCGATACGTGGGTACGGCGTTGACCCTCCAGACCTGTTTGGGATTTCTAGTGACGGTGATCACGCTTAGGCTTCTGCCTGAGGTGGCCGAGAGAGTAGGTTGGGGATGGGCGTTCGTCGGTCTTGCGCCAGGACCGCTCTTTGGGATCGTCAGCATGCTCAGGCTGCGGGCTCGACCCGAGGCAGCCAGAATGGCCGGTGGCAACCGCTAGGCCAGGTGAGTTGTGGCGTCCGACGGCATGGAGTCACTGTCCTGGTGTAGCAGAATGTTTTCGATCGGCTCAGGAAAGGAGATGCAGTGGCCCTGGGCGTAGTCGACTTTCATCTCACGCAGGAGATCGAGCATATGGGGATGTTCGACCGACTCGGCGATGGTCTTGATATTCATTACGTGACCGACGTGGTTGATCGATTCGACCAGGGCCCGGCTGGTGGGGTCTTTCGAGAGCCCCTGAATGAACTGACCATCGATCTTTATGAAGTCGACAGGCAATTTTCGCAGGTACGCGAACGAGCTCAAGCCGCTACCAAAATCGTCTAGGACGAATCGGCATCCATGTCCTTTGAGCACCGAGATGAACCGCTGGGCGCGATCGAAATTATCGACGGACGCGGTCTCGGTGATCTCGATACAGATTCGGCCCGGATCGACGCTGCGGTAGCTCAGCTGATTGAGGATGTACTCCAGAAATCGATCGTCGCCAAGAGATTGGCCAGAGATATTGATGGCGAACAGAGTCGACTCATCATTTCGTATTCGGACTCGCTCTGATACCACCTCGAGAGCACGGGTAACCACCCACCGGTCGACAGCAGTCATGATTTGAAGTCGTTCGGCCACCGGGATGAATCGGTCTGGAAGAATCAATTTTCCGCTGCGATCTTCCATCCTGAGCAGGATCTCGTAGATCACTGGATTTGCGTCTGGTGCAACAAGTGGAGTGATCTCCTGGGCGAAGAGCTGGAACGAATCCGAACGTAGAGCATCTTGGATCTGGTGGAGAACTTCGAGCTGCGTATGACGCTCAGACGTCGAGACGTCTTTGGCTTCATATTCGTAGAAGCTATTGCCCCCCCTTTGCTTTGCCAGATAGCAGGCGGCTTCTGCCGCACCCAGGGCTCGTTCCGGATCGATATCCTCGGCGCTGAGTCCTGTCATGCCGGTGCTGAGACTCACCGCGATGGTCGACTCCTCCCACTCAAAGCGAAACGATCGCATGTCTTGATAAATCTTCTCGATTAGCTCGCGGGCCTGCCAAGGCTCGCAGTTCTCCAGCAGGATCCCAAACTTGTCGCCCCCTATCCGTCCGAGAGTGTCGGTCTCTCGAAAACGGGTTTTTAAGAAGGATGAGAACTGCTTGAGCATTTTGTTGCCGGCCGGATAGCCGAAGGTGGTGTTGAGGAGCTTGAATCCATCCAGATCCATGTACAAGAGGGCGTCTTGGTGATCGGCGGCTCTGTTGGAAGAGAGGGCTTGACCGAGCTGACGCTCGAACTCGCTTCGATTGAGCAGATCGGTCAACGGGTCATGAGTAGCCAGGTAGACCAGGCTCCGCTCGAACTGCTTGTGCTCGACGAGGTCCTTCAGGACCAGAAAGGCGCCGATCGGTGTGGCGTTGCGATCCCTCAGGAGAGCGGTATGAAATCGAACCGGGATGTCGTCTTTGCCTGAGAGTCGAATCATGGCCGTCTGTGGTTGGCTGATTCGATCCATGTTTTCGAGGCATAGCTCAATTGGGTCCCGGAGCTTTTCGTCGCTCTCTTGATCGACAAGAGTGATGACCTCGGAGAGCAGGCTGCCCCGAACCTCGTCGAGAGAGAGTCCGGTGACCGATTCGGCGGTAGCCGTCATGTCTTCTATGGTTCCTTCCAGGTCTGTCCGGATGACACCGTCGCTTATCGAGGCCAGCATGGCCAGCTTTTGTTGTTGCTCCTGGAACAACGCCTCTTCGGCGCGATATCGCTCGGTCACGTCCGTGGCCACACCCACGATGTGACCTCTTTGACCGCTTGGATCGGGAATTGGCTGACCCCGCAGGACGACCCTTCGGTCACCGTCTTCGGGAGATCGTAGAGCGATCTCGATGAATAGAGGCTCTCGGTCGGCTAACGAGTGCCGCATTGCGTGTTTCAAGGCCAGACTGCCGTCGCCGTCGAGATTCTCGAAGACTGCCTTGGCCGTCGTATTGAGCACTGGCGCGCCATGCGTGATGAGCTTGCCCGGAAGCCCGTAGACCACCAATTCGTCTGTTGATGCGTTCCAGTCCCAACTTACTGTTTGTCCCGCCCTCTGAACCAGCTTCAACTGCACTTCTGCATCACGCCTGGCAAGATCGGACTCCTTGAGATCGGCAACGTCGATTGCGGTAACCAGGGTGGAGGGAACGCCATGGTAGATAAATGGGCGGATAGTGAGATCGACCCAAGTGAACTCACCAGCCTTGCCAACAAGTTGGACTTGGCTGTGAAGGCCCGCCCCGACTGGCTTTTCGACCAAAGGTCGATACCTAGGGTGGAGAAAATCTCCCAAGGGCGAGCCGATTAGTTCGCGAGCCGTTCTTCCGGTCAGCTCCTTGGAGGCCGGGTTGATGTAGATGATCCTCCCGGACTCGAGTACGAACATCGCCGCCGAGGTCGCCTCCACCAGAGGATGAAAGCGTTCGTCTGGATTTGGCCGTAAGTCATTCATTTTAAGTAGATTGTAGCTCTACGAAGAGCCTAGCCTCTGTGAAATCGATAACCATTCGAACCAGGTCAGATCATCGTCTCTGGTAGGGTGGTAGCGGAGCTGGTAGCTTGGTATGTGGATCGGTCTTCAAGAATTCATTCTGATTGTCGCGATTGTCATCTATCTGGGAGTTCTAGCCCTGATTGGACGACGTATCAAGCGAGGTTGAGTCCTGAATGATGCGGGTTACTCGGAGGGGTTCCTAGGGGCGAATGCTGATACCAGCTCCCAGTAGATAGTTGGGTGAAGCGTCCGTGAGGCCGATCGCACCGTGGATATCGAGCTGGATGTGTGGTCTCAATAGGTAGGTGTAGCCGTGATGGAGAAGGGTCGAGATTTCGTCCCGGTTGAGGTCGAATCCGGCCAGCTCGACAAACGTGCCCCATTTCTCCGACAGACCGGTTCCAAGAACGACAGTGCCGCCCCAGACCATTGTTCGCTCCTCGGCGAACTCTGGCCAGGCAGCCTCGGCCTGTGCACCGAGCGACCAGCTATTGCCAAGCTCTCGTCCTGTAATGAGAATCACAACCGGGACGTAGGTGTTGAAGCTGAGCTCTTCCTTTCCTGTCGGCAGGGACGTAGCAGCGATCAATGCCAGGTCCCAAGACTTGGCGATGGGCCCGAGCTGTATCTTCGCTCCGATCGTGCTGTCGGAAAATCCGGAAGCTCCGCTCTCCTTGCTGACGACGAGATAGTCCGGGAGGCCGAACCGGAGCTCGAAGCGGCGAGCGACTGTCCAGCGCACCAGAACCTCTGCCCCGGAGAGCTCGTCGACCAGATCGGAGTCAATCCAGGTGATACCTGCCTCGATCTGAGGACTTCCGACCGGAACAACGACAGCGCTCTCTGTGAAGTCGGGTCGGTCCGTAACCAGTTCCGATGGCTCGGCAGCGGCTTGCGAGGAGACGGAGATTGACGATGCCACAAGCAGCAGAGTAGCCACAAGATCTTGGTTCAGACTTCGATACCTATCTATGTATATGTTTGACCTGGCTCTCGGTATGTGGAGAATAGAGGACCTTATGAGGACTCAATTTAACAGTCGTTCACTCGTCCGCGAGGTGAAGACCATCAAGATTTCGGTCACGATGCCCGCCGACATGGTCGCAGCCTTGAAAGTGGCAGGATTTCAACGTCGTTCGCTAGGGGAGCTCAATGTAGGAGTTTCTGGCTTGGTGCGCGAAGCGGTCGAGGACTGGCTGGATCGAGAGATCAATAACTCATCCTTCATCTCGGTACAAATTCAGTAGCTGAGGCAGCAGCCAAATTCGAACCAGCCGGACCAGTCGCGCCGGTCAAACTTCCCCCGGGCGTTGTTTTTGTGTTTGAAACATGAAAGTTAGAGTAGTCTAAATTATTTTTGCCGTCAATTGTAGCCGCCTTAAGCATTTCCCAATCCATCGACCCTCGGGCACAGGGTTAGCTTTCTAACTGCAGTAGGATCGATTCTGCTGTCTACTAGAGGCGCAGCCGAGAGAGCCGCAGCCTTAGGGGCCGCGCTTTAGCCGCGGTAAATAACGATTCGAACAATAGCCGGCGAAAATGAGCAAATCCATCTATCTAGTCGGGCCGGAAAGACAGGTGCTGGAGATCTTCAACCCACTGTGGGGCGAAATACGGTTCGAACCGCGCCGTTTTGTGAGCGCTGAAAGCGCCATAGACGAGCTGAGAGGAGGCGGTCGACCCCAAGGCGTACTAATCTCCTACCCGCTCTGGGATGCGACGCTAGACGAGTTGATCCGTGGCATTCGGAGCAGCGGAAGTAGTGAAGAATTGGTCCCGACATTCGTCGTTGCCCCCGAAAGTGCAATTCCCGAGGTCGGTCTCTACGAGGATTTGGGAGTGACGATCCTTTCGGAAGAGCAAGATGGGCCGACCTTGCGCAGTCGTGTGAAAGAGGGCTTGCTCCTGGTGCCCAGGGCTGCTCAGCGTGTTGTGGTACGCATGGAGGTTCATCTGGGGAGCGGCAATCTGCTGCGTTTATGCCAATGCGAGAACGTGTCGGTCAGTGGCATGCTGATCCGCACCAGCGAGGAGTACCCGGTCGGCTCCATTATCGGGGTCGAATTCACGCTACCCGGCGACGAGGAACCCGTACGGGGAGAGGCCCAGATCGTGCGCTACACCGAGCCCGAGCTCGAAACGACTCGAGGGATGGGTGTCAAGTTCGTCTCCCTGGAAGAAGAGGGCTGCGAGCGGCTCGAGAGGTTTGTCGGTTGAGAATGTCCAAGAAAGCCTATAGACGAGGCTCAATTTGTTAGAAAACAAAGCACTTAGCCTCTATAGTTCAGGTCGAGGAATCCCCGGTTCGATTGCTGGGCAGAACCCAGCGATCAAACCATGTCGAGGAATCTGCCATGGATAGGAACAGTGTCCTTCTGAGAGACGAGGCGGGTAAATTGCTTCGTGTTGTCGGTCAGGGCAGAGATGGAGCCAAGGCACTGGGGGGCTCATATCGGGTCGTAGTCCGATCTCCCGATCTTGTGGTGCTTCAACAGATGCCCGATGAGGATAGTTGTCGGCAGCCGGGTCGGGTTCTGATGGCCGGTGAAATTGTGTCGCACACCACGGTGTTGGACATCGTCAATGTTGTGTCCGCATCACGTTGGGCCGGAAACCTTCACGTTTATGGCCCCGATTCCCATCGGGTTCTCACGTTTGACAAAGGCGCCCTACAATCTGCGACCAGCAACCATCCAGACGATCGACTCAACAAGGTTCTAGTACGGATGGGTGTCATGACAGCGGCTAGCGTCGAGACCGCAATGCGCTCCCTAAAGCCACCCGAACGTCTGGGCAAAGTGCTCGTTGAACGAGGTTACATAAACCGGCAACAGCTGTTCGAGTTGCTCAACAAGCAAACGGAAGAGATTTTTTTCTCGGCGATTTTGGAAACAGAGGGCTCGTATGTGTTCATGGTCGATGACGAACAGTCCATTCAGCCAAGCACTATTGCCCATATTCCGGTGCAAGAGCTTTTGTTAAGAGGTGCCGAGCGACTCGATAGCCTCAAGCAGTTCGAGAGCCTTGTGCCTGATATCGAGCTCTGTCCCGAGATGCAGAGTGGCGTCGAAGTGACTCAGCTGGATCCTCAGACTCGCCTCGTTCTAGCGCTGAGCAACGGCGAGCGGTCGCTGCGTGAAATAGCCAGCGAGACCTGGCTTGGCAAGTACGAGACCATGAAAATCACCCGCGAGTTGATCAAAAAAGGCTACGTCAGGCTAAAGCCGAGGACGCCGTCGGCTCAGGAGGAAGTCAAGCGGGTGATTGGGTCCTTCAACGAGCTACTGCGGTACATCTTCTCGGTCGTGGAACAGCACGGCAGCGTGGTTCAAACCCGTGAAGAGATCAACCGTTGGCTCGATCGCCGTCCGGCTGGCGGTTTGTTCCCGAAAGGAATTTCCGAGGATGGATCGATCTACCTCGATCCCAGCTTCAATTCCCCACACAGAGCCGATGGAATACAGGCAGAGACCACAGTTCACGAGGCACTCTATGAGCTGGCCTCCTTTGCCCTTTTTGCCGCATCTCTATCCCTACCGGTTGAGGAAGAACGCAAGCTTGCGCAGGACGTCTATCGACGGTTGCACGAGTTCGGGACCTAGGCTACGTGCCAGGCTAGTTGAGCTGGGACTGCTGGCGGGCCTTCTGCCTCAAAATCTGATTCAGTACGGACTGTGAGAACAGATGGGTAGCTTGCTGGATCTGGCCAAGATGTTTGGCTGTAAGCGCTTCGTCTCCGGAGTCTGCATAGAGAATTGCGACGAGACGGCTTTTGATCCAAACCGGAAACAGGGCGCACTCTTGAGTAATTGACCCATGCCAGCATTGCACGAGGTGACGATGTGCAATCATCGGTGGCAAGCTGCCGAAAAAGAGGCGCCCGCCCTCGCGAAGGTGCAGAAAGATCGAAGGTTGATCGAAGTCGATCCTCAAGTTGCGAAGCTTGTCCGGTTGAAGAGTCTGACCTCGGCCCATCCAGACGCGGGTGTGGTCCCGATAGACCCTGAACAACACCAGACGCTCGAACGACGCCGCGAGTAGATCCAGAAGACACTCCCCGGCATCCTCGACATTGGGCGCGTTGGCAAGGCGATCGATCCTGTCGGCGGCCGTTTCTTGCAGGACTGTGTCTTCCACCGTCGTCCTGGGGACTTGACTGAGATGTCGGGCGTTGGGTCGGAGCTGTCTCGATTGAATGCCGACGAAGGCGACACCCGTTCTGAAGAGTGTCGTGGGATCGACCTCGGGGGGCACGGTATGCAAGACCCGGCGAGACCATTTGATCTGGCCCTCTACAACCAGCGAGCGACCCTCGTCACAGAGCTCGAACAGATAATCTCCACCCAGGGTGAACTGGTGCTGGGTCTCGATCGCCATGCCACGCCGGCTCATATCGATGATATTCATCGTCCCTTCGGATGGAAGCGCACGAATATTCGGCACTGGCATTCGGGGCTGACGTCGACGCTCGAAAGCCGGAGCGCGAGCGTCGAACTTGAGGAGATTCGATGGCATAAAAGCGGCGGTCCTACACTCGATGGACACTCGAAGGGGCCGGTACGGTCTAGTGTACACCGGTCGCCTAGGCATGTGCTCCGCTATTGTAGACTCGGCCCGACGCCGGGCCGAATCCTGTCGCCAGGAACGGGTTGCTGCAGGCTCGATTAGAAGCGAGTTGTTTCTCAGATACAATGACAAGTCCCGTTCGAGTAACCAGCCCCATGATCGAGACCCTTCAGACTCAGAAAGCCCTTCCCCACAGCGAGGAGTCAGAACGCGCAGTACTCGCTGGTGCTCTTCTGGATCCGGCCCTTTTGCCGTCGGTTTCAGGCAGACTCCTGCCTGACGATTTCTATACCGAGCGACATCGCATCCTCTTTCGAACGATGCTGATGCTTCAGGACAGCAGTACCGAGATCGATTTGCGAACGCTACAGGCTAGCCTCGAGCAGCAAGACCGGCTGGTAAGCGTTGGCGGTATTGCTTACCTTGCGAGCCTAGATCTCGACTTGCCGGATCTCGGCCGCCTCGACGCCTATGTCGAGATCGTCAAAGAGCGGTCGATTCGGCGTCGGCTGATCCAGGCCTGTGGCGAAGTGACACGCACCTGTTTGGATGGTGGTCTCCAGGCTCAAGAGGCGTTGAGTCGTGCGGAGCAGGCCATACTCGGTCTGGGCGAAGAGGCCATTCAGCGCGGATTTGTACAGCTTTCACAGATCTTTCACGACACCCTCGCTGACCTTGAAGAGAGGCCTGCCAAGGGTTTCCTGGGCGTACCCACTGGGTACATAGACCTAGACAACATGACTCGGGGCTTGAACCCGGGCAATTTGATCATCATTGCTGGTCGCCCGGGTATGGGGAAAACCAGCCTGGCTCTCAATATCGCTGAGCACGTAGCGATACGAGAGCAAAAGGGAGTCGGCTTGTTTTCGCTCGAAATGAGTCAAGATGAGCTCGCCTTGAAAATTCTCTCCTCAGAGTCGGATGTACCATTCGGACCCCTCCGGTCGGGGCACCTTTCCCAGAAGCAGTGGGCGAGGGTCATCAACTCGGTGAAGGCGATTTCAACGTCGCCTCTGTTTATCGATGACTCGGCCAGCCCCACCTTACTGGAGCTCGCGTCCAAAGCTCGGCGCCTTAAGGCCGAACACAAATTGGACCTGTTGATTCTGGACTACTTACAGCTCATGCAGGCTGGTGGTAGGTACGAAAATCGTAATCTCGAGATCGCGGCGATCACCCGAGGGCTCAAGCAGCTAGCCAAGGAGTTGAGGATCCCCGTGATTGCTCTTTCACAGCTGTCGCGTCAACCAGAACGAAGGAGCGGTGACCATCGCCCACAGCTCGCCGACCTCCGTGAATCGGGTTCCATAGAGCAGGACGCCGATCTTGTGATGTTCATCTACCGGGACGAAATCTATAATGCCGAGTCTCCAGATCGGGGGATCGCCGAGCTGATCATAGGCAAGCACCGTAACGGTCAGACCGGCACCATCAAGCTGGTCTTCCTTGGCGACACGACGAAATTTTGCAACCTTTCAAAATCCGATGGTGGTGCGCCGCCCTTCTAAGAGCCCGCCCGAGTGTTTCAGGACCTTGCGAACCAGGAACGCAGCAACCCCGACTCAGAGATCAGGTTCCTTCCCGGTGACCCTGCGAAAAGCCTCTACATATCGTTGAAGCGTTCCTTCGACGACTTCGTCAGGTAGCCGAGGCGGAGGGGACTCGTGGTCCCAGTCGGCCTTGTCGAGCCAATTGCGGACGAACTGCTTGTCGTAGGAGACAGGTTCTGTGCCTGGCTGCCATGTTGCCTCATCCCAGAAACGAGACGAGTCCGGAGTCAACACCTCATCGATCAAGAGAATAGATCCATTCTCGAGCTGGCCGAACTCGAACTTCGTGTCGGCCAGGATCATCCCTTTTTGTTCGGCATGAATCGATCCGCTCGAGTAGATCTCGAGGGTCAGACGACGCAGCTTGTCTGCGATTGCGTCACCGATCGCAGCACTCATGACTTCATAACTGACGTTTTCATCGTGGCCAGACTCCGCCTTCGTAGCGGGCGTGAAGATGGGGTCCGGAAGTTTCGAAGCCCGTTCGAGACCCTGGGGCAGAGCAATGCCACAAACAGCTCCATTGTCTTGGTACTCTCGGAAGCCGCTGCCGGCCAGGTAGCCGCGGGCTACACATTCAAAGGGCACCACGATGGTCTTTTGTACGAGTGTAGAGCGTCCGTCCAAGATGCCTAGATAGGCGTCTAACTCGAGGTCGGAAGGGAAGTCCCGCGGATCAGTTGCGATCAAATGATTGGGCACGAGCTGCTCGAACTTGTCGAACCAAAAATTACTTAGTTGACTCAGTATCTTGCCCTTGCCGGGAATACCCGGCTGGAGGACATGATCGTAGGCGGAAATCCGATCACAAGCCACGATCAGAAGAGTGTCACCCAAGTCATATATGTCTCGGACCTTGCCGCGGCGGGGCGGACCGAGATGTTTTATCTCTGTGCTCCAGACGGATTTCGACATTCGTTATGGGCCCTCCATCGAGAATCGACCCCTATCCTGGTTGCGCTCGACGATTTGCGACGTCGGGCGAGGATACTCGAGAAGACCCTGGATCTCGATCCAGACAGTCCAACAATCGGTCAAATGACGTCTCCTCGAGTTCCTGGTCCTGCCATATTTCTCCGTCGACAATCTCATAGATCGGCATTCGATCAAGACCTTTTAGATTCGCCATGCCGAGTTTTCGTACTCCAAACCAGAAATCTTGGGTCCCATCGTTGAGCGGAAAAATAAAGTAACTTCGATTCCCACCTTGGCCCCGATAGATGGTCTTGAGCTGGTCGGATCGGTCGAGTTGAGACAGAAGCTCCCGTGTCGCGACAATACCCTCGTTCACCAGGGCTCCATTTTGATTGATGTAGCAATAAAACTGTCTGGCCTCTTCGTCTTTGTCGACCAGGTCTATGTTTTTCCGCGCGGCTGGGGCGAAGAACTCCTCGACCGCTGAGGGCTCGTACCCTTGACCGATAAGAAGATGCTTGATCTCTTCGATTTCCCGCATGGTCTTGCCCGAAGCGAGTCGGCTCAGCTCGACAATCCCATGGCCAAAGAACTCATAGCGTCGAGTGCCTCCGAAGTTACCTTCCTCGATGGGTAGGAGTCGGTACTCCCCGTAGTTCAAGGCGATCCGCATGCCGCGATCGAACGGAAATCCTTCGAGCAAGGCGCGCTTGTAGTAGCGCTGTAGCTCGATCGCCATGAGCATCAGCTTGGCGGCATGTCGACCCGAGTAAAGAGCACCATCGCCCAGATACTTTTCAAGCTGCAGACGGTGTGATTTGGCCATCTGGTTGACCCACCGCTGAAACCGGAAAATGCTGCGGTACGAGCTGTCCTGGTCGTCGCTACCCGAACGGCCAAGTACTGAAACGATTGCCGAGAAATCGGTTATGTCGTAGATGAGCCCACAACGTCGTACCAGTGGGTCGACCACCCAAGAGGTCGTGTAGTCCAGGGGGCGAGTACTCGACGATAGCTTTACCGTGCGCTCCGATTCTGCTGAGCCTCTCAAGTGGGGAGACTGACAGGTCAAAGAACCCTGCTGAAGCTTGACCGGAAAAATCAACCGCCTCTGTGCGAGCAGAACCTCGAATTCCTTGAGCTTGATCAGTAGGCTCTCCCAGAGAATTACGTTTTTTGGACTGAGAAGCGATTGCGAGTCGTATTTGGGTAACTCGGAGAGAAACCTGACATACCCTGGTTGTCGAAAAAGCTCTCTTTCGTAGCCATCCTGCTTTACGCCGAGCAAGTGAGCGGCGGCGCTACGCAGGTCCGGGTCCTTGCGCAGTCTTTCTGTCAGCCAGGATTGCAGGCGGCTCAGTCTTGCTCGAAAATCCTTCCCGTCCAAACGCATGTAGCCGCGGAAATAGCTGTCGAGCTCACTAAGGTCGGGGCTAACGTGATCTTCGGTCAGAATCAGAACGTTGTCGCGCATCCGAGCCAAAAGCACCGGAAAGAGGTCTTTCTCGGCCTCCTCCGCCTCCTCTGCGACCCGATGGACGACGTCGTAGGTGAGATCTAGAACTCGATCAAGAAACCGCTCATAAATGCGATACTTGATGGCGTCTCCGTGTGCTTTGCCAAGCTCCAGATCTTGACGCAGAATTCTTCTCGGCATCTCCTTGAACAACCGCGATACTGCAATCGAGTGATAGAGCCAGAAGATGCTTGCCAGACGACGACCGAAGCTGGACCGGACCGCATTTTCCGTGCAACGCTCCAGGAGGCTCCGATAGCGACGCCAGGCAGCATCGTGTGCCTTCTTGTCGATCGGGATATTTTTCAAAACAGCAATTTGAGAAGCCTCTTCGGCTTGCAGGTAGGTCTCGAGTGCCTCGCGCAGTGCGGCGAGACCGTCGGTCATCAATATGGCGTAGCCCCAGAAGGGAGTAGCCTCCTCGGTGTCGAGAAATATTCGTTGGGGTTGAGGCAGGACGAGCTCCGGATCTGGGAAGACTCGACGAAGCTCCTCGAGGTCGATCCGGAAGAAATTGAAGGAACCGGGGAACAATCTTTGGAGTGAGGCTTTAGTCTTCATGACAACACGCGAATGGTACCAGTACTGGAGGTCTATTCCTGTGGTAGCTGGGCTCTAGAGTTCTGGCCGATTGATAGACTCAACGCGCAGTATTGATGAAGGAGATTGTTCGTTTAGTCAGGAGGTGAGTTTGAAGCAACCAGCAATCAAACTGGCGATCGGCGATGGTATAGAAGGCTCTCTGGTTGTCACCGGCTGCTTTGAGCGCTCGACGCCTGACCTGCATCGGCTTACCCGTCGTCTTGGTGGTACCGTCGAGAGGGCGATCGAGCAGCCCGGTTGGAAAGCGAAATCTAGACAGGTCTGCCGGGCTTCGACCAGGGCTCGAGAGGCGATCATGGTCGAAGTCCATGGTCTTGGTACCGAAACGGACTTCGACACCGACAACCTCTGCGATTGGATAGCCACAGTCGTCGAAACTGCTCAGCAGGAAGGGAGACCCGAACTGTTTCTGGTTCTTCCAAGCCACAGGGCCGGTCGAGGGAGAAACTCTCTTCAAGTGATGCAACGATTGCTTCTTTGTGGCTATAAGTACGATCGATACAAACGGCGTACGTCGCGTCCTGGGGTCAGGGCCATCTGGGTCGTGCCACCAGCCGGCGAAGAAGACTCCTATGGTCAGGCCCTGAGGCTGGCCCGACCTATTTCGAGAGCAGTTCGGTGGTGCCGTGATCTCGGAAACACGCCGCCCAACGACGCCAATCCGGAATGGATGGCTCAGCAGGCGAAAGCCTTGGCAGATAAGGAAGGGCTCGAGTGCTGGGTCCTGGAGGAAGAGGAGCTCGAAGATCTCGGTATGGGTGGAATTCTCGCGGTTGGGCAGGGATCGGCGAACCGACCGCTATTGGTAAAGCTCGAGGGAGGAGCCGGCGATGAAGTAGTCTCTTTCGTCGGCAAGGGGGTGACGTTCGATACGGGTGGAATTTCGATCAAGCCGTCCAGCGGCATGGAGGAGATGAAGTATGACAAAGCCGGTGCCTGCACGGTTCTGGGGATCGTTCAAGCTCTAGCGCAGCTGGATCTACCGGTAAGGTTCCGTGCATATCTCCCGCTTGTTGAGAACATGCCCGGTGGCGGGTCGTACCGACCTGGCGACATCATTCGATGCTACAACGGAAAGACGGTGGAGATCCTGGATACAGATGCTGAAGGGAGAGTGATTCTGGCCGACAGCTTGGCCTGGGCCGCCGAGGAGAGACCAGATAGCCTTCTGGAGTATTCAACTCTCACGGGAGCCTCCGTTGTGGCGTTAGGACATCATGGTGCGGCACTTTATTCACCTGATGATTTGCTGGCGACGGAGCTACTGTCAGCGTCGATGAGCTCGGGAGAGAAACTCTGGAGGATGCCTCTATGGAGGGAGTTCGGCAAAGAGATGAAAGGCGCCCATGCCGACCTGCGCAACCTTGGAAGTCGGTGGGGCGGCGCCAATAGTGCTGCGGCTTTCCTGGCGAACTTCGTGGGCCGGGTGAACCGATGGGCACACCTGGACATCGCTGGGCCAGCCTACAGGGCTTCGCGCGAGGCTGGCATATCGGGCGCGACCGGCTTCGGCGTCGGTCTCACGATCGACTGGCTGTTATCCAAGACGGGAACTTTTTGATCACCCGATCATGAAGCAAATTCTTACACTCCACAATCTGACCGTCTCCTTCCCGGTTCGAGACGCCTGGGTACCGGTCGTGAGAGAGGTTTCGTTTGGGCTGAGCCGCGGAGAATTCCTGGGCCTTGTGGGGGAGTCGGGCTCTGGGAAAAGTGTGACGGCCTTATCGATTCTGAGACTCTTGCCAACCAATGGAAGGATCGAATCGGGAGAAATCGTTTTGGACGGCCGAGATCTGCTCGGACTGTCAGAGTCAGAGATGCGGACTGTGCGTGGTGGGCGAGTCGGAATGATCTTTCAGGAGCCGATGACTGCGCTCAATCCCGTATTTTCGGTGGGTTTCCAAATCGCAGAAGCAGTGCGAGCACATCGAGATATGAGCAAATCCGAGGCCATGGCAGAAGCCGAACGATTGATGGAGAGAGTCTCGATTCCCGACGCCAAAAACCGTCGCAAAGACTATCCGCATCAGTTGTCTGGGGGGCAGAGACAGCGGGTCATGATTGCGATGGCGTTGGCAGCCGGTCCCGACCTGTTGATTGCCGATGAGCCAACGACAGCTCTGGACGTGACCGTTCAGGCACAGATTCTGGAGCTGCTCGAAGAGCTCAGACGTGACCTCGATCTGGCAATTCTCCTGATCACCCACGATCTGGGGGTAGTCGCCGAGACCTGCAGCAGGGTCGTTGTCATGTACGCCGGACAGGTCGTCGAAGAGGGCTCAGTAGACAGCATCTTCGATCATCCTGCGCATCCGTACACCAGGGGGCTTCTGAGGGCAATGCCCAGACTCGGAACCAGGCGCGAAGACCGACTCCTACCGACCATTCCAGGCCAGGTCCCCGAGCCAAGCCGTCTTCCGAGCGGCTGCGCCTTTCATCCCCGATGCTCCGACGTTCTGGAGATCTGTGATCAGAGCGATCCGCCGATCGTGGCGCTCGCCGGCGGTCAATCCGCCCGTTGTTTTCTCCACCAGCAAACCGATGAGATGGATTCTCGGTCATGACGGCTCTTGTGAAGGTCGAAGGTCTTCGCAAGGAGTTTCCGGTGCGCCGGGGATTGCTTCAGCGCGAGCAGGGGAGTGTTGTGGCAGTGGATGATGTCGATCTGGCGATCAGCGAGAGCGAATGTCTGGGGTTGGTGGGAGAGTCGGGGAGTGGCAAAAGTACCCTGGGCAGGTGCATCCTTCGTCTCATCGATGTCACAAGTGGATCGATCTATTTCCGAGGGGAGAACCTGGTTTCCTTGAGGGGCGAGGAGCTTCGTCGTCGCCGTCGGGAGTTTCAGATGATTTTTCAAGACCCCTACGGGTCACTCAATCCGCGAATGCGTGTCGGCCAGATCATTCGCGAACCTCTGGAGGTCCACGATGTCGTGCCTGCGGCCGAGCGGAATAGGAGAGTCCTCGAGCTACTCGATCTTGTCGGGCTTCCCGAGGATGCGGCTCAGAGATACCCGCACGAGTTTTCCGGTGGACAGCGCCAAAGGGTCGGTGTGGCCCGAGCGCTGGCCCCGGAGCCCCAATTCATCGTCGCAGATGAACCGGTCTCGGCTCTAGATGTCTCGGTGCGGGCGCAGATCATCAATCTGCTGATGGATCTCAGACAGCGACTAGGACTGAGTCTGCTCTTTATCGCTCACGATCTGGCTGTTGTGGAGCAGATCGCGGATCGGGTAGCGGTGATGTATCTCGGACGAGTCATAGAGCTTTCGGATACCGAAGATCTATTTGCTCGGCCTCAACATCCCTACAGCGTGAGCCTGTTGTCCGCCGTTCCTGAGCCCGATCCGCATCGAACTGGCGGGAGGATCGTATTGCCAGGGGAGGTGCCGAGTCCCATGAACCCTCCCAAGGGATGCGCTTTTCATCCGAGGTGCCCGATTGCTGAGGAGCGGTGCAGAAATGAAGAGCCACAGCTGCGTAGACTTGATAGCGGACAAAGTGTAGCGTGTCACTTCCCTGGAAAGCTCGAGTCGAGTCGATAACTAACGACCACGAATGGAACTTTCTTACCCCTAGAACGTAGGACTGAACAACAGCGATTTCCGCTGGCGTACAGGCTTTTAGTGATATCCAACCTGGTGCGAGGATGAGAGTGATGAGATTTCAACTGTTTCCTGGACGAAGGTCCCATAGGACCAACCGAAGATTTCCGACGACGCTTGTTGCGGGTCTAACCACTGTGGGGCTGTTGGTTGCTTCGACCACGGCGGGAGCCACTACCGTCAGCACTCAGCAGCCCGATCTGGCTCGAAAGCCGGCCCTGACGATTGCGAACGGCGAAGTAGAGCTGCGCCTGGAGGAGGCGGTCGCGATTGCTCTCGAGCGCAATTTGACTCTCGTCGTCGAGCGCTATGCCACCGAGGAGGCGGAGCTAGTGATCAAACAGACTCGTGGAATCTACGATCTGTTTGGCACGGTCGATCTCTCCAACCTTGAAGACAACGCGCCGACGGCGTCGAACTTGTCCGGTGCCGCTGTGCAGGAGTTCAAGCGGAAGGACTGGAATTTTGGTGTGGATCAGCTGATCTCGAGCGGTGGTGTTATTTCCGGGGATTGGAACAACAACCGGCAGGAGACGAACTCGCTGTTCGCCACCCTGAATCCGAGCTACAGAATCGATCTCGATGTGAGCCTGAGTCAGCCTCTACTCCGTAACGCGGGAAAAATGGCGACCAACCGCAATATCACCATTTCTCGCACCAACAAAGGAATCAGCCTCGAGAATTTCGAGCGACAAGTGACAGCGATCATTCTGAGGGTGGAGGAGGCCTACTGGAACCTGGCCGAGTCGATCGCCCAGCTGGGGGTTGCGGAAGAGAGCGAGGATCTGGCGGTGCAGCTACACGAGCAGAACATCATCCGTGTCGAAGTCGGTACCATGGCGCCTCTCGAGTTGATTCAAAGCGAGGCTGGGGTAGCGGATCGAGTCGTTGAGATCATTCGCGCCAGGGCCTCTGTTGGGGACCGGGCCGACGTGCTGCGACAACTGCTCAATGTCGAGCGTGCCGACGATCTTTGGGCGATGCCGATCAACCCGATCACAGACCCGTTTTCAGAGCCTTTCGAGGTCGACGTGGATGCTGCCATCGCAACGGCGTTGGCTGAGCGGCCAGAGATCCGATCGAAGATGCTGGCGGTGTCGAACCAGGAGCTCGATATTCGCTATTTTCGCAACCAGCAACGTCCCCGCCTCGACCTGAACGTCACCTATGGCCTGAATGGTGTGGGCGGTGATACTACCGATCGAGACTTTCTTAGCGGAGAGATCCTGGGGCGTGAACAAGGAGATTACGGCGACGCCATCGATCAGATTCTGAATGCCGATTTTGATGGCTGGAGGGCGGCGCTGAATTTTGCCTACCCGATCCAGAACCGAACGGCGGAAGCCAATAGAGCCCTCGCCGAGGTGAGCTACAACCGAGGGCGAGCCGAGCTTCAGGATATTGAGCTGGCGATCGTCACAGAGGTCAGGCGTGTTGCTCGGCTTCTGGGAGCCTCGGCCGAAGGAGTCGAGTCTGCTGGAGTATCCAGGCGACTCGAAGAGAAAAACTATGAGGCCGAGCAGAAACGCTACGACAACGGGATGTCGACCAGTTTCCAGGTCCTGCGGATTCAGGAAGATCTGACGCGTTCTAGAAGCCGCTACGTGGCCGCCGTTGCAACCTACCGACGCGCCCTTGCCTTGCACTATCAGTCGATCGGCAAGTTGATCGAGCAGAGTGGCGTCGGAATTATTGGCGAAGCAACCGTGGATGATGGCGAGCAGTCCGATTCCTGAGACCTAGCCGCTCGTCGTCGGTGGTCGGACTCCGACTGCGACAATGAGATAGCCATGCCGGTGGAGTCGGGGAAATCGGTTGGCCAGCTTGGCAAAGAGATGAGACGCGAATCCGGTCAACCGGCCGATCGGCCGGCACCAGGTGTTGCATGCCAGATCCAGGATTCTCAGCCAGCCCGGGATGAAGAGAATTCCACTCTCGTTCTCGACCCGAAAACCGGCGCTCTCGAGCATCTGCCGTAGGGCCTTTCGAGAATACGACTTTTCGAAACCGTAGCCATAAAGGCCGAGTCGATACATGACTGCGACCATGAACGGTCTCAGGAAAGGGTCCCACCGATTCGGTACACCGATGATCGCCCGTCCCCCTGGTCTGAGTACGCGGTAGATCTCTGAAATCGCCTGTTCCGTTTCATCGAAGTGCTCGACGGTGCCCATCGAGTAAATTGCATCAAAGGATTGATCGCGATACGGGAGCCACCGGACATCGGCACGGGGGACGCGGAGGTCGAGGCTCCCAAACTCCGACTTCGCCTGCATCACGATGGGTAGAGAGATGTCTATGCCGTAACAGTCAGCGCCCTGGCCCGAGACCCAGCGAAGAATACGGGTGTTCTTGGCCTCGTCCCACATGTCGGTCTTCATGACTCGAAGACCCCTCAGGTCAGGAAGGTAGTCGTTGAAAAGACGTTGTTCGTCGGCAAGATAGCCCTGGGTGGAACTGGCGCCTGCAAGGTCTGGAAAATTGGTTCCTACATCGTTCCAGAATGCCCTATATCGTGAAGTCGGCTTCGACGCCTCCTTGGAAGAGGAGCCTAGTTCCGGCGCCAGCGATCCGATTGTGGGTTCAGCCACCTCCAGTCTCCGGAACCGGAACCATCTGAGTAGTGTCCGCCTCTTGCTGCTGATGAATCATCCAAAGAAAGACAAGAGCCGGTACAGCGACGGTCCAGGCTCGAATGAGAGCTACGTGAGGTTCGAACGATGTATGAGCAGACCATTCGCCGATCAGAACAACAGAAAGAGCCTGGGTGATCGCTAGAAACCCGCAAGCCATGCACCAGCGGCTCCAAGGGGGGTGCCCTTTCCAAGCGATCCAAAGTCCCGTTATCAAGCCGATCTGATACGGAGCCATGAGATAGACGGCTCGCTGAGGGTCGGAAAAGCCATGTCCAATGTGGGGAATGACCTGTTGGAGAAGGAATCGTCCTTCAAATAACAATCGATTCCAGGTCAGAGCCACCAGCAGAGCGATCAGAACGCTACCCGCCAAGGCCGCTGCGCCTCGTTTCACGATCTCGGGACTTGATTCAGTTTCTGAACTCGATCTATAGGCTGCCAGGCCCACCAAGAACGCCGCCAGGACAATTTGATGAAACCCGTGAATTGCAGTCAACGGTGAACCGACAAGATCAGCCGGGAAAGCCAGAACGATCAAGCGCGCGGTTCCGAGGGCGAAGAAGACTGGACCGGAGAGGAGTACAGTTGCAAGCCTTTGCCTACGAGTCAGATCAAGCGCGAAGATGGCGGCAAAATATACCGGGATCAACGGAGTCATGATGCACTCCTGCGTCACCACGAAACCACCATTGGCAGTCCTGATGTGGTTGCCGATAATATTCGCTTCCCCTCCAAACAATCGAATGATAGCGGCGCCGGAGGCGGCCACCCACTTGGCGATGGTCAGCACAACAGCGCTTTGCATCCACCAACCCGAGGCTCCGACAAAAAGACCGACGAACAGAAGCGTGAGCAGGACAAATTTTCTGCCCCGGCTGGAAAGACCGAAGCTGGAATGGGCCAGATCGTCTCCCTGGCTCACTGATGCAACACCGGCTCTTAGCGAGCGGCTCATCCAGACGAAAACAAAGATCGAGACGACGATGAGTAACACCGCTGGCCAGACATAGATGTGCAGAGTGTTGAAGAGCTGGCGGTTGGTGACGACTCTGGAAAGAGTGGCGATTCGGACCGTGTTTACTGCCGCGATGAACAAAAGCCCGAGAGCTGCACCGGAGATCCGACGTCGCCACGGGGCAGGAAATGCCAGGATGAATCCCACGCACAACGCAATGACATCGGCGGCCGAACAGCTTAGACCAACCGAGACCGGTGCATCGGGATTGCCACCGATCTTGCAGGCGACGCTCCACTGTGCGCTTGTGAAGGGCAGTAGCAGAGTCTTCTCGACCCAGGGGATGCGGAGGATCCCAAAGAGCGCAACGCTCAAGAGACCGGCCGTCAAGACAAACTTCAAGGCCCCACGGTTGTTCATGCTTGCACCTTCTTGAGGCGTTTCCATACATGTCGACCGAGTTGCTCGAACTCTCGACCCGCTGTGCTGGTTGGGTGCACGAGACGGCCTGCTGTCGCAGCTGCCGCGACTTCGACTCGTTGTCCGATTGCGGGGGTAGTGGAAGCGTCTAGGCTCTTGACCTCCTGAGCGAAGCTACGCGCGAGTCGAGTTCGAAAGACCTGTCGTGAGGGCACGATCATGGTCCAGGGCAGCTCGCCTTCGCGTCCATGGCGCGCCCTGTGGGCGGCGTTGATCGTCTCCCGCGTCGCCTCGAGATCTAGCGCCGATGCACCGGCAGGAATGAGCACGAGATCAGCCACCTGTAACGCGAGTCGAGTAGGCGCCCCCGAACCTGGTGGCGTGTCGATGATCAGCACATCGAGGTCGGCGCCCAGGCTCCTGAGGTTCCGGCGAAACGACGCTGCACCTCGAGAGGGATCGAATTGGTGAACTTGGAAGGGTAGACCTCTCCCAGCGGAGGCCCACTGAAGTGCGGTGGCTCTGGGATCGAGGTCCATGACAGCTGTCTGTCGTCTTGATGATTTCAGAGAGCCGGCCAAATTCATCGCGATGCTGGTCTTCCCGGTTCCGCCCTTCGGCGAGACTAGAGCAATCAGGCGAAGGCGTCTCCCGGCACGGGTCGAGCTTTGAAACGTCGGCTCCTCGTCCAGGAAAAGACTGTCGATCTCGTCGAGATCGTCCGGATTGACCTTCTTGAGGAGTTTTTTGATAGAGCTCACTTTGCAACTTTGTTTTAATTTGGTGGATCTCGACCTCATTCTAGAACAGTCACTACTCTCTCTCGCTCTTGGCAGATAGACTCCACCGCACCATGAGGAACCCCGAAAGAGCGCTGATGGTACTACTTCGGGTGGGTGGCTGCGCGATGCTCTTGGCGACTCTGGCCATCGTTCTGCCGACCCGCTGGATGGCTTCGATTCATCAGTGGTTGGGTCTGGGAACATTCCCCGCCTTTCCTGTCGTCGAATATCTGACTCGATCCATATCAGCTTTGTACGCGATTCACGGCGGGCTTCTGCTTCTGGTTTCATCTGATATTCCTCGGTTCGCCCCCATCGTGCGATACCTTGGAGTGACTACCAGTCTGCTAGGAATCTCGTTGCTCGCCATCGATGTATTTGCAGGCCTGCCTGTCTATTGGGTCTTGTTCGAGGGGCCCCCAGTCATCTTGATCGGTGGGTTGATCCTCGGCCTGCTCGAGGCCAGTGGGCATAAATGAGCACTCGCGAGGAATCGTCGAGAGTCGCGGCGTCCAGCGGTCTCTACCTGTTGAGTGCGTTCGGGCTTTTCTTGATCTGGAGCAACAGCTTCATTGCTGCGTCCTATTTACTCGGAACCGAGTCGGCTCAGCCACGTTTCGACTGGGTCAGTCTCTCGGTGGCCCGTTTTGCACCCATCTTTCCGATCTGCCTGATCTACTGTCTTACCGTGGGACGCGCGGACGCTGTGCGGCTTCTTCGCGCTTATCCGGTTCGCCTGGTGGTTTGCAGTCTGCTCGCCGTGCCTGGCTACAACCTGGCGCTTTACTACGGGCAGCAACATGGGGTGCCTCCACCCATAGCTTCGCTGACGACTGCTCTCGTTCCTCTTTTTGTGATGATTCTGGCGGCCCTCTTTCTCGGCGAGGATCTGACTCTCAGAAGAACTCTGGCCTTTTGTTTGGCCTGCTTCGGGCTGGTTATCATTGCTCTGTCCAAGGGGGAACCGGGCGCTATCGCGGAGTACGGTTTTACCCTGGGTGTCACAGCTCTGGCGCCGCTGTCGTGGTCGATCTACTCGATCTTGAGCAAACCTGTCTCCGGCGCAGCCTCTCCATTGGTTTGGACTTATTTGAGCATCGTAGTCGGAAGTGTGCCGCTGCTCCTGTTGCTCCCGTTGAGGGGAGGTCCGGAGATGGCAGAGCTGCCTTTGGATGGATGGGCGGCCCTGTCGTATCTCTCCATCCTTTGCACCGTCGTCGGCTATGCCATCTGGACATGGCTGCTACGTCACCTTCCGGCGTCGACGGTAGGCTTCACGGTGTTCATGAACCCCCCATTGACGAGCGTGAACATAGTCATTTTGTCGTTGCTGTTTCCCGCAGTCTTTGTTCTCGAGGTGGGAGGTCTCGAATGGCTGGGAGGCGGGTTGGCGCTGGGCGGCATGGCGCTGGCGTTGTGGCCCGGGAAATGAAATGGGCAATCCAATAAGAGCCTGGTGGCCTTTTGCCACGAGCGTCGGAGTCATGGTCTTGGCGTCGATTCTCAATTGCGGGGGTGACCCAGCGGATCGAATCGGCAAGCCGAAACATATTGTCGTCGTTGGTGTAGATACCCTGAGGTCCGACCATATGGGCGGCTGGGGCTATGAGCGTCCGACCACACCTACGATCGACGCACTGGCCGAAAATGAAGCGGTAGTCTTTGAAAACGCGTATTCCTCTTCCTCATGGACCCTGCCGTCCATGACATCGGTGTTTACCTCTCTTCATCCGATTCAGCATCAAGTCGTAGACAGAGGACTTCGTCTCGACCCGTCACTTTCGACGCTGGCAGGGACCTTGAGTGCTAAGGGTTGGCTCACTGCAGGCTTCATAACGCATATCTATGTCAGCAGTCTGTTTGGTCTCGATAGCGGATTCGATGAGTATCACGAGCTATCGATCGATTGGAGGTTCAAGGAGGGGCATCAGCTTCGCGCTGACGCCCTCAACGACGAGGTGCTGCCGTGGCTCACCACCAACGCCGATGAACAATTTTTTGTCTATGTTCATTACTTCGATCCTCACTGGGACTACGATCCGCCAGGGAGATGGTCAGAGGAATTTATCGACCCTTCCTACAAGGGCCGCGCGAATGGCACTTGGAGATACATCCGCAGGTTTCTCCCGCTCGACAAGATGATGCCTCCTCGGGCGCTCCAAAGGGTGATCGACCTCTACGACGGTGAAATCCTGTGGACCGATAGTCAGATCGGGAGACTGATCGACCATCTAAAGTCTCTAGGGATTTGGGATGAAACTCTCCTCGTTCTGCTGTCTGATCATGGTGAGGAGTTGCAAGATCATGGCTCCATGCACCACATTCGTACGCTGTATGAGGAGGTGTTGAGAGTACCGCTTTTGTTCAAGCTACCCGGAGGTCGCGGTAGGAGTATCCGGTCTCGCGTACCCGAGCGGATTTCCAATCTGGATATTGCGCCCACGATTCTCGATCTTGCCGGCATCGAGCCGCCGAGCGATTTTGAGGGTCGAAGCTTGCGACCGTTGATGTCGCAGGTGGGAAGGGACAGGCCGATTTTTGCGCACACCCTACGGCATGAAAGCGACAGAGCAACGCTGATTCAAGGAGATCTGAAAGTGATTCACTCCATGGTGCCTGGCGAGGAAGGCACCGAGCTGTACGATCTTGGCGTCGACGACAAAGAGTCCACAGATCTTGCGGAGACAAATCCGGCCATGACCCGGCAAGCATTGGACCGATTGCTTTCCGAAATCGAACGAATGAGGACCTGGGGCAAGGACCGCAATTTGGAGCTCGATCCCACCTCTCTCACTGCAGAGCAGATCGAGCACCTCCGAGCCCTCGGTTACGTCGACTAGTCCCGAAACGCCACAAACCTTCCCCAACAGGAAGCCAGCTCCATCCCCCGTTGGACAAAGGCTGCGATGTAATAGCGACCGTTTTCCGCTTTGGCGAACTCATTGCCGAGGTTTTCGGCATGAACGATCGCCTTGGGAAAGAGGTTCAGATGCATGTCCTGGTAGTACTTGTCGAGTGGGAACATCTCATCCCAGTCTTTGCCGAATCGATCGATGAGCTTCTGATTGGCCTCCGCGAAGGTCTTCGGATGAAACACGCGTTGGATCGTATTCATTGGGTGCTCCATCGCCACACAATCGATTCCGAGCCACTTGATATCTCTCTCAACGCACCAGTCGGAAAATTCGGGCGAGGGCCCAGGATGTTTGATCATGTAACGGAACTCATCAGAGTCGGGGCTGTTCCAACCAAATCGGTGGTATCCGGTCCTGATGAGAAGTATGTCGCCATCGTGTAGATCGACCTTCTCCTCGATCATCTCTGGCGTGTAGACACTCGAGTCGCTGACATCTTCCGAGATGTCGACGATCACACCGGGGCCGTGCCAGTAGTCGAGAGGCACCTCGCCGATGGTTCGACCCGCGGCCCAGAAGTGCTTCTCGCCATCCATGTGAGTGGCAAGATGGAAACTGGCCCTGCAGTGAGCGTTGTTTCGTCCCAAACCGAAGTTCAACCCGCCGACACGCTTGGTGTACTTGACACTCAGGGGTTCGTAGTTGGCCCACTGTGGCGTCTGTACGCTGAATGGAAGAGTGAGATCCAGCATTTCGACCTCGGTCATGGCGTCGAGGAAAGCAGCTTGCTCTACACCCTCCGGTGCGGACAACGCTACAACGCGGCTCCAGGCCGATTCGACCTCCATAAAGGGAATCGGCTGAATCATGAACCAGGCACGCTGATTGTTGAGCGCATCAATATCTCCTCCGATGGCTTCTGTGAGAAGGAGGCCAGACTTGGGTAGGGTAGTGTGGCTCAGGTGCTGGTAGTCCTCGGGTGGGAAGAGCTCGTCCCAACCCTTTCCGTAGGTCTCTCGAGTCTTGAGCTCGGCTTTCTCGAACTCGGTTGGGTGCATGAATCGAACATTGGTGTTCATAGGGTGCTCGGCGCAGCCGCAGTCGACTCCGATGAGTTTGAGCTTCATGTCGATGGCCCAGGTGAAGAAGTCGGGTGAAGGTCCGGGATGGCGAACGTAGTACCCGAACTCCTTGTTCTCGATGCCGCCCTGTCGATCTGGGTTCGCCACATCGGGCTGGTCCCAGGCATATTTGTGATAGCCGGTATTGATGATCAGGATGTCACCTTGTTTGACGTCGACCCGGTCGGTAATCATCTCCGGTGTATAGAGGTCGTAGTCGGATACAGCATCGGAGATGTCGGCTACGACTCCCTGGCCGCAAAGATCGGTGAGAGGAATTTCAGATATTGCTCGAGATCCGGAATTAAACGCCCTGGGACCCACAAGGTGGCAGCCGGTGTTGTTGCTCCACTCGATCAGTTGTCCGTTGGCACCCTGACCGCCACCGAACGAGCCGGTCAAGCGTTTAAAGAAATGGACTTGGAGCGGCATTTCTCCGGGCCAGGGCGGTGTAAATACACTGAGCGGTTGGGTCAGGTCGTGCCAACAGGCTTGGGTCATCATCGAGATCAGTTCTTTGCGGTCCATGTCATCTACCCTCCGGCAAACCTCATTGTAGCTGGAGTCGTCTCCGCCTCGACCCTCGATGGTAGGGAGAGGAGACGACAACTCAGCTGCACCGCTTTTTGACCGATCAAAACAAGAGACGCAAGGACAGAGAGATATCGCGGCCCGGCATCGGTCGCTCGAACTTTGAAACAGATGAGGCGTTGAAAGCCAGCTCGTCAGTCAGATTTCTACCTCTTATCAACAGATCGAAGACCTGGTTGCCCAGGAAGAACCGATACCCCGCAGAGGCGTTGACCATGGTGTAGCTGGGGGTGGGTAGCTCGTTTGCAGCGACGCGGTCTTGAGCGTCGATCCAGCGAACCTCTCCTTCCGCGTGCCATTTGACTGATCCGAAGTGGAGTCCGCCCCCTATTCGAAAGGGTGGAATCAGGGGTAGAGGCTCCCCCGAGTCTCGGAGCTCGGCCCGCACATAGTCGGCCATGAGTTTGAGGTCGAGATGCCGGTTGGCGTTGTGCCAGAGGTCGTACTCGATATCGAGCTCACCACCCAAAAACTCAGCGTCGCTGTGAACATATTGCAGTACGGTCAGGCCGTCGATTTCTTCGCCGGTAAACATCTGGAAGATGAAGTCATCAAAGCGGTTCAGAAAGAGGGTCAGGTCTCCGTGCAGCGGACCACCACTGCGACGCAGAGACAGGTCGAACCCCAGGCTCGTCTCCATATCCAGGGTTGGATCACCGATCTCGATGGTCCGAGTAGCGGCGTGGGCTCCGTCGGAGTACAACTCTGAGACGTTGGGAGCCTTTTGTGAGCGTGCCAGCGAGGTGCCGAGCGACCATTCCTCGGGGAGATCCCATACGAGGCCGACCGAGAGGCTGACGGGTGTGAAGGAGCGATCGGCGAGGTCGGATTGACTCACGGTGTGGTCCACCGACTCGAGCCTGGCGCCGAATTGCCAACTCAGGTCACCGGTGCTGAGCTCTTCAAAGGCAAATAGTCCCCAGGTTGTGGTTCCCGATGGTGGCAGAAAGGCCTCCTCGCCGATGGCCTCGAGATCGTCGTTGAGGATCTGAAGCCCCATCGCTCCCGACCAGCGTCCTTTTTGTTTCTGGACGAGCTCGAAGCGACCTTCGACAGTGTCTTTGAGAAACTCGGTTCCTACTTCCGAGCCTTCGAGCTCGAGGTGTTTGTAATCGACGACACCGAGACGGGCCTTGAAGCCGCGAAAGATACTGAAAGGTTGAGTAATCTCTCCGTTGAAGTCGAACCTGCGACGTTCGAGGTCGATGCGGACATCTCCTTCCTCGTGCTCTTCCTCTTCGCCACGCCCACTTCCCGGCGCCTCCGTTCAGATCGACTCGACCAGAGAGCTCATCGGCCACCGTGCCAGCGCCGAAGTCGAATTGTCCAGTGATCTTCTCCGTGGGCTGTAGGTCAGGGATCGTATTGTCGATCACGTTGACGACGCCGCCGATGGCAGTCGATCCGTAGAGCAGGGTAGAGGGTCCCCGTAGTACTTCGATTCTTTGCGCGGCGCCAGGATCGACCCCCACCGCGTGATCGGGGCTTGTGCTCGAGACATCCCCCGTGCTGAGCCCGCCTTGCAACATCCGGACTCGATCGCTGCCCAGGCCACGGATGATCGGCCGGCTGGCTCCGGCGGTAAACCAGGTCTGATTGATCCCCGCTTCCTGCGACAGGGTGTCGCCCAGAGTGGGCTGGATACGAAGAGCTAGCGATTCACCGCTGAGTATGGTGACGGGATTGGCCAGCTCGAGCTGGCTGCGGGGATCGGCACTGCCGGTCACCACGATCGCATCGCTGTGATGGTGGCGGCCCATATCGATCTCTATCTGCGTGGTTTGCCCCGCCTTGACTTCATAGCGTTCTACGAGTGACCCATATCGATCACTCTCCACCTGAATGAGGTAGGCGCCGGGCGGCAGACCGTCGAATCGAAAAGCTCCCTTGGTGTCGACGGAGCTCTGGCGTCTCAGGTCGACAAGAGTCACCAGGGCATCATCGACGGGGGTACCGTCCTCAGCGAGGACCGTTCCCGAGATTGATCCTGTCTCTTGAGCGTTCAAGATTGTAGCGAGGACCAGGCTCAAGCCCAGAAACCAGGTCCCAGGCAGAAATTTGTAATGAGTACAACTCATTGTTCCAGTCTCCTGTTGTCTAGCTGTCAAGCTGCTTCCGACGAACAGATCGCCGAACCGTCTCGTTGCGCTGACTGGGATGCCCACAGTCGAGGGCACTTACTGATGGAGTATTTCTAGACCTGGTTCAACTGGAGGGAGGGCCGCGCGGAGACGCGGATGTGAGTGTGCGGAGGAGCAGATTGCTGCTACCGATCACGAATGAGCTATCTGTTTGATCGGATTGGAGCGTCGACCCATAGTGGGGCAGATGAGATTCTCTCAGCTGCTGATGGATCGCACAGGCCGTACAGGCCAGCGTTTGAATCGAGACCGGTGCCTCGAGGTGAAGAGTCGTCAGTGGCTCGTTGTGGCCCGCATGGGACCGAGCTGTAGCCTGCCCGTTTAGGCCGATACCTATCGGATGGTGAATGGGCTCATGGAGCTGGAGACCGAGATTGCCAAGGCCCAGAAGGGCCAGAAGGGCCAAGCCGAGAACGGCCAGGGGTCTAGAGAGTCGTTGTCTCTGACTATCCATCCTATGGAGAATTTTCCGCTATCAGGGCAAGTCATGCAAGCCGCCGACTCTCGGCAGCACTGCTTCTGACGCTTGGGGCTTGGTGCTTGATCGACCCGCTGTCGGTCCGAGTTGGAGAACCTACCCGTTTAGGTGTTTCGGCTGAAATTCCTCGGAGTTACGATTTCCAAGGAACCGCTTCAAGAAGCGGTGATCCGATCATTCGACCCGACACGAAGGCAGGAGGATAGTTTGATGAAAGTAAAAACCACAGCAGTGGTTCTGTTGGGCTTTTTGACCCTGGTAGGTTGCGCCAAGAAGTCTGAGACAGTGAGCTCCGATGCGAGTGTGGATCCGCCGGAGGTTAACGACTCTCAACTGTGGGAGGATGCCGACTTGCGTTTTCAGGCGCTCCCGACTTCGGCTCCCAACCCCGAGAACGAAGTCACCCGGGCCAAGGTCGATCTGGGAAAGAAGCTCTACTTTGATAACCAACTCTCAGAGCAGGGAACCATCAGCTGCAACTCCTGTCACGATCTCGCGAACTTCGGTGTCGATAGCCTGCCAACCTCGCCAGGCGACGATGGTGGTCTAGGTGGTCGAAACTCGCCTACGGTCTTGAACGCAGCCCTGCATGGCACCCAGTTCTGGGATGGTCGGGCCAAGGACGTAGAAGAGCAGGCTGGGATGCCGATTCTGAACTCGGTCGAGATGGCTATCCCGAGTGAGGAATTCCTGGTCGAAAGATTGTCGGGCTCCGAAGAGTACCAACGGATGTTTGTAGAAGCCTTCCCCGACGAGACCGAGTCGCTGACCTATCTGAACATACAAAAGGCCCTGGCAGCTTTCGAGCGCACGCTCTTGACGCCGTCTCCCTTCGACGACTTTCTACTCGGAAATCAGGACGCTCTTAGCGCGGAGGCGAAGACCGGGTTGCAGACCTTTATCCGCCTTGGTTGTACCGCCTGTCACAACGGTGTGAATGTCGGTGCCAACAGCTTTCAAAAGTTCGGTTTGCACGGCAACTATTGGGAGCACACAGGTAGTACCGAAATCGATGAAGGGCGGGAGCAGGTGACCCAGGATGAAGCCGATAGATACTTCTTCAGGGTGGCTTCACTTCGAAACGTAGAAAAGACCGCACCGTATTTTCATGACGGTAGCGTTGAAACGTTGGAGGAGGCGGTGCGGGTGATGGTCAGAATTCAGCTGGGAATGGAGCTGACCGATCAGCAGGTATCCGCTCTCGCCGCCTTTCTACGCAGCCTGACGGGCGAGGTACCTGCCGAAGCTCAACAGACCGCGGGCGGATAGCGCCCAGCGCGACTAGGTTGAACCTGGTCGCTCTGGATGGCCTAGGACCAGTTTTCAGGGAATGTCGGAGCCCATGTGCTAGCGTCGCCTGAAGCTTGCCAAACCCAACTTGTACTACAACCGGTATCGGGACGATCGCTCGTGGATCAGTGGCACCCGGAGAGGAGTATCTAGTCAGACGTCCCTTGGTCATCATGGCTACGCTTGCCTTTCTCGTAGTGCCGCCTCGAACCTCGGCTGGCGACGTGAGTTTCGATTTCGACGGCAACTCCTACACGATCGTCGTGACCGGTGCGGTCTGGTCGGCCGCCAGCACGGCAGCTCAGTCCAGTGTGATTCAGGGGGTACCTGGTCATCTTTGCATCATCGGTAGCGATGCAGAAGACGCCGCGGTCTTCAACAACATGGTGATTGCGGGGGTCGACACGGTTGCCTCTAACGGGGGTGGAGCGATCTACGGCTGGCTGGGTGGTTCCGACGATAGCGGGTCGATCCCCGGTGCAAGCGAAGGGGAGTTCTACTGGATCGATAGTACCCAGTTTTGGACCGGTGGAATGGCTGGAGGATCCGTTGGGGGCGCCTACTCCAACTTTGGACGTCCGCAAGAACCAGACAACTTTCAAGGGCAGGATCATTTGGCAATGGCGCTCGAGACCTGGCCTGTCGGAAGCCCCGCACCTTTCGGTGGTCCAGGACAGTGGAACGACATCAATAGCGAGGATCTACAGAACGAGCTTGCCTATTGTGTAGAACACGATCTGACTATCTTCAGCGACGGCTTTGAGTCGGGCAACATGTCCGCGTGGTCGGCCACCCTACCGTAGTCAAAAACTCTTCCACCGATCGGGTCCAGGGTGATCCCAACCCATGGGCTGCTGCGTTTGGTAGCCTCTCCGTCCCGATGGAATCCAGCCGTAGCTCCGGACGACAAGTGGCTCTCATGTTGGGAGCTCTGCTAGCGACGCCTTTTGTGTCGAGAGCTCTCCTCATCTACGAGACCGGTTCGGGGTTGGTCGCACAGGATCTTCGTGGGTTTCTCGCCGATCTGGGAATCGCTCTGCTGGCCTTGCCGCTGGTGTTGTTGGCAAGAAAGATCTCGCGTTGGCTCGGGGTGTTTTTTGTCTTGTTCTGGACTCTTGTTCATTGGCTCAACTTCGAAGTGGTCGCCGATCTTGGCTCGCTGGCGTCGGTGCTAGACCTCGAATTTCTGACCGACGAGACTTTCCTGGCGGGTTCGGCAACGAACATCTCCAGGCCGATGGT
Organism: uncultured Polyangiaceae bacterium; assembly: GCA_964195975.1. Taxonomy (GTDB): domain Bacteria; phylum Acidobacteriota; class Thermoanaerobaculia; order Multivoradales; family JAHEKO01; genus CAXMQZ01. Next base: position 52,620 of record CAXMQZ010000025.1, read on the forward strand.
TCTGTCACTTCTATGCCTCGTCACGGCTGTCGTGGTTTGGCGAAGTAGAGGCGACTGGTCAATTCGCATCACCTTGGCAAGCCTGATCGTGGCGGGCGTCGTTTTGCTGGGCCAGAGTCTTTGGCTGACCTCGCAAGATGTGGCCGACTGGCGTCAAAACGACTTCATTCAGGCCAACATCATCTATCTGATGCGACCTGGGACCGAAACGTCGAGCATTGTGAGTGATCCTCGCATTGCAATGCTCGACCTCGTACCCGAGATGGCAGCGGATCTCGACGGCGAACCGATCCTTCCTCTGCCGGGGGGCGCTAGAAACATTCTGTTGGTCATTGTCGAGGGACTTTCGGGAGCTTTCGTGCCGAGTCTGGCAGCAGATCATGATGTTCACGACCTTTTCGAGATGCCGAATCTCGACCGACTTGCTACTTCGAATCTCAGCTACTCGAACTTCGTCAACCAGAATCGCAAGACCAACCGAGGCACTTTCACTCTCTTGTGCGGCGAGCCACCCAACCTGGTTCCGGGCACTCCAAAGATGACGCAGGTAGCGATGGTAGGTGGACGGATCTGCCTACCTCAGGTGCTGCACGACGCTGGGTTTGAGACGGCCTATCTTCAAGCAGCCCCTCTCGCATTCATGGTCAAGGATCAGTTTGCGGCCAAGGCAGGCTACGACCAGGTCTACGGCCTGACCCATTTCGACACCAAACGGGCTGCGGCGCACAGCAAGTGGGGTATCGATGACCTGTCGCTCTTCGAGCAGAGCCTGGAAGTGATCGACGAGCTCCGCGCAGCCGCAAAACCATGGTTTGCTTCGATTTTGACGGTAGGCACGCACCACCCCTATGTGCTTCCCGAGGATTCCTCCGATGGCAGTGGCGATGAGGCTGGGCGACGGCGAGCCGCCTTTATGCATGCCGATCGTGCGATCGGTTGGCTGGTCGAGGCGCTCGACAAACGGGGAATCCTCGAGGACACACTCGTTCTGATCACGTCGGATGAGTCGAGAGGCGCTCTTCCAGGCGATCCAAAAGAAGGGCTACACATCGGTAACATCGCTCGACGGCTGACGGAGAACTGGGGAGTCCTTATCGCCATCCAGCCGGAGGAGAAGATCGAGCGAATCAAGGAGCCCTTCGCCCAGATGGATATTGCGCTCTCGGTCTTGGACTATCTCGGTCTATCTGAGCGAACCGGGAGCTTCTTTGGCAGGAGTGTATTTAGACGCTATCGAGAGGCGCGTTTCATACCTTTTGCCAACACGAATCTACTCAGGGCAGGTGCGATCGATTCGGCAGGGACTCTCTTTGATTGCCGCATCACGACCAACGAATGCTCGAAGTGGCAGATAAGTAACAAAGCCTTCTTCGGCTCGGATCGGGTCCGACTCGAGTGGGATGAGGCGACGGATCAAATGGTGCTGGAGTTTGCCCGTCGGAGTCAGTCGGAGATCTCTGCGACCGAAGCCGATTACGAGATCGAGCTTTTGACACAAGCCCGCCAGCAAGTACAGGAGAGGCGAGTTCTTCACGGTGGTCCTCACATTACGCTGATGCCGGGACAATGGCTCGAGGTCGACATCGATGTCGAAGCGAGAGGCCCTGGCGGAGAGGTGTCGCTTCTTCACTACGTGAGGCAAACACGTGGTTGGGGTGCCATACAACAGGCCACACAAGAGAGTGATGATAAGAAAAAGTTCTATTCCAATCGATTCAAGTTAGGCGACGGCGATCGTGTCCATATCAACTACACAATCGTCCCGGAGGGCGGTGGAAGAATGGATGGTATCAAAGCAGTGTCGGACGCTGCTGTCGCCGAAGGCCAGCCATTCGAGCTTATCTTCCACAGTGCGGTCATGAGAGTCCATGTCAGCGAAGACAGGCCGGAGCCGGTGTTTCAACTTCGCGTGCAGAATCTCACTCGCTCACACAAACCGTAGTTTCCCGTCCTAGACAGATGGGGCGAGTCGATCTGGTGCGGTGAGTGGGGTAGGGGAGCGACGAGTCCCTGAGGCACGGGTGGAGGATTGGATGGTGCCGAAGGGGGGATTCGAACCCCCACGGTATTGCTACCGGCGGATTTTGAGTCCGCTGCGTCTTCCATTCCGCCACTCCGGCAGGTGTGGTGGCAGTTCAAGGTCCGGAAGGGCATCCTAGGGAGTCCAGCGAGCCTAGTCAATGGGCGGCTAGTCGGTTCAATGGGTTACTCGGTGGGGCAGACTCTGGATCATGCTCGAAAACAGATCGGCTGGCCGAAGTGTTACGAATCTTCCCAAGTCGAACTTTTTTTTGAACCGAGAGATACCCTCCGGGGTACCAGATATACCCCTGGGGGGCTTGACAAAATGCACAATTTCTTGTACTATTTCTTTGCCTAAAGCATGCCGTTTAGGCACTAGACAACTCAAGAAGACTGTCGCAAGGGAGGCAGCTAGGTGACTTTTAAGATTGGTCAGAAGGTCGTGTATCCCAACCATGGCGTGACCGTGGTGGAGAAGATTGAAAAAGGCTCGATTGCAGGGCTAGAGCAGACATACTACCACCTTCGACTTCTTTCGAATGACTCGAAGGTGATGGTTCCAAGGGAGAATCTGGATCTTGTCGGGCTGCGGCCGCTTTGCGCTACCGGGCAAATTCGTAGTCTTTTGACGATCCTACGGAATGGAAACATCGACACGTACAAAGACTGGAAGGGGCGATACAAGCAGAACCTCGACAAGATGAAGACCGGTCAGCTGACCGAGGTAGCAAAAGTCTTGAAGAACCTTCGTCTTGTCAGCTCTAAGAAGAGTCTGTCGTTCCGCGAAAAGAAGATGTACGAACGGGCCAGATACTTCATCGTGAGCGAAGTTGCGCATGTGAAAAGAATAGATGAAGTGGAAGCCGAGAAGATCGTCGAGAAGGCACTCTCGTCTGCAATGCTAAAACAGCAGAGAGCGCACGAAGTGGCCTGCTGATCGAGCACCTGACTTTGGAGTAATCTTACGGCCGCCCTACCAGGGCGGTCGTTTTCTTGTTCGGCCAGTTCAAGGGCCAGTTCAACGAGGAAATAAGAGCTTGAACGTCGATGTCGCCGTACCCCTGCCGTTGCCGGGCCTTTTGACATATTCGGTCCCTGAGGGTCTTGAAGCACTAGCTGGAAACGGCGTGCGAGTCCGAGTACGGGTAGGTAAACGTCGGTTGATCGGTGTCGTTGTGGCCGAAGACGTGCGGGCGCCCGAGGGGGTCAAGACTCGACCGATCGACGCTGTTCTCGATGTCGACCCGATTCTGACCCGGGATTTGCTCGCTCTTGCCCGACAGACCGCTGACTACTACCTCGCTCCGATCGGGGAGGTTGTCCGGTCGATGGTCCCTTCTGATCTGCCACACTGGGGAGATCAGAAGGTCTGGCTCTCGGAATCAGCCCTGATGCTGCCGCCAGGGTCTTCCGAAGAAACTGCCATAATCGAGCATCTGACAAGTCGGGGTCGGGTGAAGATGACCGACCTGGTACGGGATCTTTGCTTGCCCGATGCGCCGGCAGTGATCGCAAGCCTGAGAGAGTCCGGGCGAATTCAAGTACGCCAGGGGCGCAGAGATGGGGGCCGTTTTCAGACGGCTGTCGAGCTTGCCAAGGGCGATCGTTCAGATCTTCTCGAAAGATGTGGGCGGTCGAAGCAGGGGCGAGAGGTCGTTGAATTTCTTGCCGAGCTGTCCCGGCCTGCCACTGTCAGCGAAGTCTGTGAGTCGATCGGATGCGGCCCCTCTGTAGTCAGGAGGTTGGCTTCCCTCGGGGTGCTCCTCCGGTTTACCCAAATCGCCAAGCTGCCGTTGGCCCGGCATCGACTGTCCTCCGGACCGTCGGAGCCGATCTCGTTGAGACTCGATCAAGCTGCCGCTGCCGATGCCCTCCTCGAAGCGCTGATGATAGACGAGTACAAGACCTTTCTTCTTGCAGGCATTACGGGCTCGGGCAAGACCGAGGTCTATCTCCGAGCGGTGGACCGAGTCTTCGAGCAGGGCGGCTCTGCGATCATTTTGGTGCCTGAAATCGCCCTGGTGCCGGCTCTTGCAGGTGCGACCCGTAGTCGCTACGGGTCGGCGACGGCCCTGCTGCACTCAGCATTGTCGAAATCAGAGCGCCATCAGGAATGGGAGCGGATTCGAAGTGGAGAGGCACGCGTCGTGGTGGGTCCCCGATCCGCAGTCTTTGCTCCCGTTGAAAATCTCAAGTTGATCATCGTCGATGAAGAGCAAGACCCTTCGTACAAGCAAGATCATGTGCCGCGCTACCATGGAAGAGACCTAGCCATTCTGAGAGCACATTGTTGCGGGTCGATCGCAGTTCTGGTTTCTGCGACGCCCAGTCTCGAGACTCGCCACAACGGCAAAATCGGAAAGTTCGAAGCCCTTTCTTTGACCCGACGAGTCGGCAAGGCAGAGCTTCCTGAGGGGGTGTTGGTCGACCTGAGATCGGAGGCGCCACCGAGTCGACCCGGAGAGGTTCATTTCACCGATCCACTCAAAGAGTTGATCGCTTCGACTCTCGATGCGGGCGATCAAGCGATCCTGCTCAGAAACCGGCGTGGCTACTCACCCGTCTTGCTCTGTCGAGCTTGTGGCCACGATTTTCGGTGCGACGATTGTGGCCTTCCGAGGACCTACCATCTCAAGGACAAGCGGCTCTGTTGTCATTACTGTGGGGCTGTAGAGTCAGCTCCTGGAGTGTGTACCGAGTGCAATGAAGATGCGCTCGAGGCTATCGGTGCCGGTACCGAGAGAGTCGAGGAGAGGTTTCAAGAGCTGTTTCCCGGTGTGCCGGTTGGAGTGTTGGATCGAGACACCAGTCGGCGGGGTCTGGCTACTGCGGTCTTGGAGACCTTCGGGCGGGGCGATAGCCGAGTGCTGATTGGGACACAAATGGTGTCGAAGGGGCACCATTTTCCAGGTGTGGCGCTCACGGCGGTACTTCTGGCGGACACCTATTTGGGTTTTCCCGACTTTCGAGCGGTAGAAAAAACCTACAACCTCCTGACCCAGCTTGCTGGACGTGCTGGCCGAGGTGACCGTCCTGGCAAAGTGGTTATTCAGACCTATCATCCAGAGCACTATGCGATTCAGGCGGCTCTCGCCCACGACGATTCTCGATTTGTAGCGGAGGAGATGCGATTCAGGCGGATGTTTCACTATCCTCCGTTTACCAGGATGGTGCAGCTGCTGCTGCGCGACTCCGACCGGAGTCGGGCAGCAAAATCGATGGGAATGATCAGTAGGGCACTCGAGTCGCACCCCCTCGCAAAGGGTGTCCGTATTTCCGGTCCGGCTCCCGCTCCCTTTGAGAGGCTTCGTGGCCGGTGGCGGTTCCAGCTTCTCCTCAGACATCCATCGGGAAATCGCCTCAGAAGTCTCCTGACCTCCGCCTTGCCGAAGTCGATCTCGGGCGATCTAGTCGTCGATGTCGACCCCTACGAGCTCCTCTAGAGAGATCTGAGTCGAGTTGTCGTTGGTTCCCGTAGCAACTCGGCGGGTTCTCCGTTGACGGGTGTAAGAAGCGTCTGCTAGCGTGACAAGCTGATGCCAACGATCGAAGTTCCCTTCGAAGAACCCATCGTCGAGTTGAGACGGCGACTGGAGGAGATGGAGGGCTACCCAGCCGGCAGCGGGCGACGAAAAGAGCTCGACAATCTGCGCTCGCAGCTTGTCAAAACGACTCGAGATGTTTATTCGAAGCTCTCACGCTGGGAGAAAACTCTCGTTGCACGACACTCGGAGAGACCCTACACGCTGGACTACGTCGCCTATCTGACCGAGGACTGGGTGGAAGTCCACGGCGACCGAGCTTTTGCGGATGATCCTGCCATCGTCGCTGGTTTCGCTACCTTTCGCGGTCGATCGATCGCTCTGATTGGCCACCAGAAGGGCCGGGGCACAAAGGGGCGTATCTACCGCAATTTTGGGCAGGCACGACCAGAGGGCTACCGAAAGGCTCTAAGGGTCATGAAGCTGGCTGAAAAGTTCGGTCTACCCGTCGTGACACTGGTGGATACACCTGGGGCCTATCCGGGGCTCGGTGCGGAAGAGAGAGGACAGGCCGAGGCGATCGCGCGCAATCTCATCGAGATGGCGGCACTTCGGGTTCCGATTGTGGTCATGATCACTGGAGAGGGAGGCAGTGGAGGAGCCCTGGCGCTCGGAGTGGGAGACCGTGTCTACATGCTCGAGTACGCGACCTACTCGGTCATCTCACCGGAAGGCTGTGCGGCGATTCTCTGGAAGGACCGGGAGATGCGCGGCGAAGCGGCTGAAGCCTTGCGGTTGACAGCACCGGACCTTTTAGAGATGGGCCTTGTCGATGGTGTCATTCCAGAGCCGTTGGGGGCTGCTCATGTCGATCCGGAGGCGACGTGTATCAGCGTTGGAGACGCCATCGAGAAGGCCTTGAATGAGCTTTCAGAGCTTTCGGTAGACACTTTGATTCGACAAAGATACGAGCGGTTCAGAAAGCTCGGTGCGTTCGAAGAGTGCTAGCTCAGGATGGTGGATGAGAAGACCCCCGTGCCGCGATGGCTGAAGGCACCGATTCCCGAATCTTCGGTCGACTTGGTTCAAGCCGGCTACTCCGAGTGGCTCGCCTCTGTACTCGCACGACGAGGTGTCCGCTCAGCCGACGATGCGGCTGCCTTTCTCAACCCCGGGTATTCCGATCTTCTTGATCCGGAACGACTCGGAAGCCTTCCCCAAGCCGTCGACCGTTTGATCCAGGCTCGTACTTCCGGTCAGAGAGTTGCAGTGATCGGTGACTACGATGTGGATGGCATTTCAGCGACCGCTATCTTGCTGGCTGTATTTCGTCGCTGTGGGATCGAAACCGAGGCGATTTTGCCGAGCCGTTTCGAGGGTGGATACGGTTTTCAGCCTATGCATGTAGAGCAAGCTATCGAGATCGGGTGTGAGTTGATCGTGACCGCGGACTGTGGCAGCACTGCTCTGGCGGCGGTCGACGCTGCGCGCGAGCGCGATATCGACGTGATCGTGACCGATCACCATCTCAGCTCCGGTCCCCTGCCAAGCTGGGTGATCGAGATCAATCCAAAGCGGAAGGATTCGGACTATCCTTTTCAGGACCTTTCGGGTGCGGGTGTGGCCTTGAAGTTAGCAACTTCGCTGATGAGCCGGCTCGATATTCCGGTCAGCCAAGAGTCGCTTCTTAGAGTTGCTTGTCTTGGCACGATCTGCGATCTGGTACCTCTGTTGGGCGAAAACCGAGCTATCGTCTCTCTTGGGCTGGCCGCTCTTCCCGAAACCCGATCTCGTGGTCTGCGAGCCTTGATCGACAAGGCTGGACTCCGAGCCCCGTTCAGAGCTTCGGATATCGGATTCAGAATCGGACCGCGGATAAACGCCGCCGGAAGGTTGGCTGATCCCAGACCCGCTCTCGAACTGCTGATGACTCGCGATCAGGCGGTCGCAAACGAGGTCTCCGCTCAATTAGAAGAGCTCAATCGGAAGCGCCAGATCGAGGAGTCTCAGGTCGTGGAGGCGGCCGAGAAGGTCTTTCTCAGTCTTCCCGAGCTGCCACCGCTGTTGGTAGCCTGGGATGCAACCTGGCATCGAGGCGTGGTGGGCATCGCGGCGGGGCGAATTGCCCGACGGTTCCATCGCCCTACGATCCTGCTGAGTCTAGATCAGGGTCTGGCAACCGGTTCCGGGCGCAGTATTGCCGGGATTCACCTACATGAGTTCTTGTCCCGATGGGAGACTAGATATGAGCGGTTTGGCGGGCATGCCCAAGCGATAGGACTGACGATTGAAGAGAGTGATCTCGAGGAGCTGGAGCAGGGGTGGCTAGTAGCTGCCAGGGAGGAGTGGCCCGACCAAAGCCTTGTCGAGAGGAAGGAATACGAGCTCGAGCTCACTCCTGACAAGCTCACCATGGCCTTCCTCAATGAGCTCGAACAGTTAGCGCCGTTTGGGATGGCCAATCGGCAACCAGTTATTCGAGTCGGTCCGCTCGAGCTACAGAAGTCGGTACGCCGATTTGGACGCGGACATCTTTCGGCTCTGGCCAAAGGGGAAGACGGATCCTCCGTCAGTCTATTGGGTTGGGGTTGGCAAGAGAGGATCGATGACCTTTCGGAGACGTTCGAAGCTCTAGGCTGTCTCGAGCTCGACAACTACCGAAGACAACCAACACTCCGTCTCATTGATGCCCGACCCTGGAGTGCGTCGTCAAGGTCGGCGTAGAATCAACGACGATGAAGAGCTCTGCACGGGGTCTGCCGGTCAAACAGCTTCGCATTGGTTTGCTGATGGCTTTGTTCGCCTTCCTGGCAGCGGTCTTGGTGCTCTATGTCCTTGGCCAGATGGGGCGTCCCGATGAGACCCAGACTGTGGACGAGCTCGACGGCGATGCCGAGGGCGCACTGGTCTTGTCTGGGAGAGGCTTCGACTACGGAGTGACCCAGGAGGGCCGCGAGGTATTTCGCGTGAGAGCGGGTCGAGTTCTTTCCGATCGAGACGACAACTACGAGCTGGAAGACGTCAAGCTGACCATCACCAGGGAAGAGGGTGACACCTTCCATCTCAAGAGCGACCGAGCCTTCTACAACGTGGAGAAACAAGAAGCTACCTTTGAAGGGAATGTTCGTTTTTCCGGTCCCCAGGGTGTCGAGTTGACCACCGAAGGACTCGAGCTGAGAGACGGCGGTGATCTCTTGGTGAGCTCGTCTCCGGTCGAGTTTCGATTCTTGGAAAGGTACTCTGGGAGTTCCAACCGTATGCGGATCAGCCCGCAGCGAAATCTCTTTGTCCTCGCCGGCAAGGTCAAGGTCGATACGCTTCGCGGCGATGCCGAGCCGATGTCGATGCGGTGCAAAAGATTTGCTTTCGACCGCGACACAAAGATCCTTCGTGCCGAAGGCGCCGTCAAGCTGACCCGGGGTCAAGACACCTTGAGGGCGCGTCGACTGGCTGTACATCTGACCGATGATGAGAGTCGGGTCAAGTACATCTCGGCGAGGTGGGGTGTTGCAGGCAGAGTGATCCAAGCCTCGAGTGATGGTCAGGTGAGTATCGCCAAGTTTTCAGGCCGCGAGCTTGCGATCGACTTCGAAGAGGGTAGCGAAGATCCGGAGAGGGCCGAACTTCTGTCGAGTGCCGATTCTAGAGCGCGCCTATCGATCACAGATCAAACAGGCCTGACGCGACGAATCGACTCGGCCACATTGACCGGGGAGTTTACCCGGGGAGCTCTCAAAACCGTGCGGGCGGTCGACAACGTGGAGATCGTAGAAAACATTTCATATGCACCCGACATCGTATTGAGAACCGTCTGCGCCGACACTCTAGTAGCTCGGGTATCGGACTCGGGCGAGCTCCACGACATTGTTGTCGATGGGATGGTGCAGCTGTATCAGGGTGATGTTCAGGGATTTGGTGATCATGCAGAGGCGAATCTGAGTAGTGGCGCGATGGAAATCGTCGGGAGACCGGCTTGGTTTTTCAGAGGAAACGACGAGCTACGAGCGCCCAGGATCGTCTACGATCAAAACGAAGATCGAATCACTGCAGAAGAGGACGTCCAAGCGGTGGTCTCGAGAGGCTCAGGATTCGAGACCCGTGGTGGGCCTGATGCCTCGGATCAGGGTGACGAACCGATTCGAATCGCTGCTCGGGAAGCTGTCTGGACACGCTATCCCTCGATAGTGACCTTTCGTGGTGAAGTCAGGGCCTGGCAGGGGGAGAATTTCATGCAGGCAGACGAGATGGTCGGCGAGGAGGAGACCTCTCGCCTGAAGGCTTCTGGTCGCGTAAAGACCGTAGTTCGTCCCGGCAAAAAGGAGCCAGCCGAGCAGGAGGAAGATCCCGAAAAGGATGAGATCCCGCGATCTCCTCTCGAAGTCACTGCTGAAGAGATGGTCTACGACCGGATCGACAAGACGATCGTCTATTCGGGAAACGCTCGCGCAGTTCAGGCAAAGCGAACCATTAGGTGCACCGAAATCCATCTCACACTCGCCGAGGAGGGAGGGTTCGAAGAGATGGCGTGTGAGGGCTCTACTCGAGTTGAGGATGCGGAGAACGGAAATACTGTGACCGGAGAGCGAGCTGTCTACTACCCCGACACTCGGATGATCGAGATTTTTGGTAGCCCGGTCGTACTGCGGGATGCGAACGGTACCACGCTTCAGGGCCGCATCCTGATCTATGATGTGGAGACCGGGCGCGCTCGGATGAAGACTGAAATACCCAGGTCTACCTCGGCAGACAACTCTCAATGACTCCCGCTAAGATTCTCGCCACCCGAGATCTAGTAAAGGTCTACCGAGGTCGGGCTGTGGTCAACCATCTCTCTATCGACGTCAAGCCGGGTGAGATCGTCGGTCTTCTCGGGCCGAATGGCGCCGGTAAAACCACCACGTTCTACATGGTGGTGGGTTTGACTCAACCCGATTCCGGGAAGGTCTATTTTGGCCAAGACGACATCACGGAGTTGCCGATGTATTTGAGGGCCAGGCGTGGGATCAGTTACCTGCCCCAGGAACCGTCGATCTTTCGAAAAATGAGTGTCGAGGGGAATTTGGAGGCGATCTTCGAGACCTTGGAGCTTCCACATGCGGTTCAAGAAGAACGCGTCAACCAACTGATCAGCCAGTTTGGTTTGGAGAAGGTTCGAAAGACTCCTGGCTATGCTCTTTCTGGGGGCGAGAGAAGGCGTGTGGAAATTGCCCGTGCGCTCGTTTTGGATCCGGCGTATATTTTGCTGGATGAGCCATTTGCTGGCATCGATCCAATTGCGGTGATCGATATTCAGCGAATTGTTGCGCACCTCAAAAGTATGGGAATTGGTGTGTTGATAACCGATCACAACGTCCGTGAAACATTGAAAATCACCGATCGCGCTTATATCATCAACGATGGTGAGCTGCTCCGTTCCGGAACTCCCGCAGAGTTGTCTACGGATTCGCAAGTCCGAAAAATTTACTTAGGAGAAGAGTTTTCACTTTAGCGCGGAACATGAATGATCCGCGATAGTTGGAAATTGCGATGGCGCTCGAACAAAAACTGTCGTTAAGGCTGAGTCAACGGCTGGTAATGACGCCTTCGCTCCAGCAGGCGATCAAGCTGCTGCAGATGACTCGAATGGAGTTGCAGACTGTAGTTTCAGAAGAACTGGTCGAGAATCCGGTGCTCGAAGAAGGGGACGAAACTTTCGAGAAGGACAGTGACGGCAGTCAGGACGATCAGAAGAGTGAGGAGGCGAGCACCGACAGCGATGAGCTCGATCATCAAGAGTCGATGAGCGATATCGATCTCGAGGCTTACTTCAATGACTACCTCGAGGGATCGACCGGACCGTCCGTCTTTGAAGCACGCGTGGCGCCACCACTCGAGAACACTCTGACTCGTACGCCGGATCTGTACGATCATCTGCTTTGGCAGTTACATCTCAGCGAGGTAGCGCCCAGCCAGCGAGAGATCGCAGAGTTGATCATCGGCAATCTCGATCCCGAGGGGTTTCTGGTTGCCGATCTTGGAGAGATCTGCCAAATGGGCCGTCAAGAGGGTGCCGGAGAGCCCTATTCCGACGAGGAGGTCGAGGATGCCCTGGCGCTCGTGCAAAGCCTGGATCCACCTGGGATCGCGTGCGTCGATCTGAGAGAAAGTTTGCTTCATCAACTCGACGCGCAGGGTGAGCCGGAGGATTCGCTTTCACGAAAGGTGATCCACGAGGCATGGGATCTGTTTCTCAAACGGCAGTTTCAGCTGATTGCCAAGAACTTTGGTGTCAAGCTTGCCGACCTCGAACCGGTCGTAGAAATAATCAAGGCGCTCGAGCTCAAGCCTGGGCGCAAGTTCAGTAGCGAGCGTACTCACTATGTAGAGCCCGATGTCTATATAACCAAAGTCAGCGACAAATATGTCATCGTTCTCAATGATGACGGGATGCCTCGCCTGCGCATCAGCAAAGCGTATCGAACGATGCTTCGAAACATGACCGCAAGTCGGCAGCAGGGCGATGCGCGTCAATTCATCAAGGAGAAGCTGCGGTCGGCGCTCTGGCTGATCAAGAGTCTCGATCAACGTCAGCGTACGATTTACAAGGTTTCCGATTCAATTGTTCGTCAGCAGCAGGCGTTCTTCGAGCGGGGCATCGAGTATCTGCGACCCATGGTGCTTCGAGACGTTGCAGACGATATCGGAATGCATGAATCGACCGTAAGTCGAGTGGTCTCGAACAAGTACATGCACACTCCACGCGGTCTCTATCCAATGAAGTTTTTCTTCCACAGCGGAATTGACCGCGAATATGGATCGGACATTTCTTCACTCACGGTGAAAGGGAAGATTGAGCAGTTGATACGAGAGGAGGATGCCAAGCGCCCTCTTTCCGACAGCGAGTTAACCCGGGTTCTTCAACGTGAAGGCATCAACATCGCCCGCAGGACCGTGGCAAAATACCGTGATGAGTTGAGGATCCCTTCATCCACCAATCGAAAGCAGATCTTCTGATTGAACCAAAACCAGTCTCGTTTGACACGATGGATTGAATAGCGAGGAGGCAAATGAATATCGACTTCTTGGCACGAAATCTGGAGCTTGACGATACAATCCGCGACTACACCAATGACAAGCTGGAGAAGGTCTCAAAATTCCTCGACGATCCAGTCGAGGTTCATGTGACCCTGGAGCAGGAGAAGCATCGATCGATTGCCGAGGTGCGCATATCGCACAGATTCGGATTGATCCAGGCTAAGGAAGAGACCGACGAACTGCTCGACTCCATCAATCTGGCAGTCGATAAAGCTGAAAAGCAAGCCCGCCGGTCTCGAAAGAAGTTCATCGACAAACGTCGCAGGGCCGATCGTGATGACGGTCACCAATGGCCCGTCGAGGTTCTCGAACCGTCATCGATAGGCAAGGGTCAGTCACCCCGAATCATCAAGTCGAGTGTTATCAGCATCAAGCCCATGAGCCTGGACGAGGCTGCTCTGCATTTGGAAGGCTCGAGAAACGATTTCATAGTCTTTCGGGATGTGGGCAGCGATGAGGTAAACGTCTTGTACAGGCGACGAGACAAAAACTACGGACTCATCTCTGCGGAGTAACCAGCGACTCTATGCATCTAGGCGCCTTGATCTCGCCCGAGCTGATCTTTCCCGATGTGCCAGGTTCGGATCGACCGACCGCACTTCGTGCCATGGCGGAGCGCCTGTCAGCCACCGCCATCATGGTGAGCTGCGACGATCTGTACCGCCGACTCTGGGAGCGGGAAGAGCTCGGCACGACCGCGATCGGAAAAGAGGTGGCCGTGCCCCATTGCAAAGTGGAGGGGCTGGATGAGGTGGTTGTTGCCATCGGCCTCTCCCAGGCTGGCATCGATTTCGAGAGCGAAGATGGTCTTCTTGTTCGACTCATGTTTGTGGTGGTTTCACCTGCCGAAGCCCCGGCAGATCATCTGCGATCCTTGGCGGCGATTTCCAAATGGGTCAAGACCACCAGCGATGTAGATCGCATTTTGTCGATGTCGGTCCCTGAAGAGATCGTTCAACTCATCGAACACGAGGAAGTCTGAGTGATTGATGAGGGAGCCCAGGTCGCTGTCCGGGAGCTATTGGGTCCGGATTTGGCTGAGCTCGATCTCTCGGTGATCAGTGGTGAGTCCTTTCTTGACAATTTGATCACCCATCCTCGAGTTCAGAAACCTGGTTTGGCATTCGCAGGCTACTACGCGTACATAAAATCGGGTCGGGTCCAAATCGTTGGCGAGAGTGAGATGGCCTATCTGGGTACTCTCGACCTTGAAACACGCCTGGAACGCTTCGAGCGCATAACCGCTCTGGACTTGCCTGTTTTTGTCGTTAGCAAGGGATTGGAGCCTTTCGAGGAGCTCGTGTCCCTTTCTGAGCAGAACGGAGTGCCGATTGTCCGATCACCGGCGCTTTCGTCGATCGTCATCAAGGCGATTAGCTACTACCTCGAAGAGCATCTCGTTCCGTCGACGACCAAACACGGCGTCTTGGTCGATATCTATGGGATGGGTGTACTGCTGATCGGAGGTAGTGGTGTAGGTAAGAGCGAGTGTGCGCTCGATCTGATTACCCGAGGCCACAGTCTTGTGGCTGACGATCGAGTTACCATCAAACGCTACCCACACGGAGATTTGATCGGATACTGTGAAGAGCCTCTCCGTCATCATATGGAATTGCGAGGTCTGGGGATCATCAATGTGCAGGACCTTTTTGGCCTTGCGGCGGTGCGGGAGCGTCGCTCTATCGATCTGGTAATCGAGCTCGAACAATGGGACGAATCGAAAGCCTACGATCGGCTTGGTCTCGATGAGACTGTATACAAGATTCTGGAAATACCTTGTCCCTACATCAGGATGCCGGTGGCCCTGGGTCGCAATGTGTCCGGTTTGGTGGAAATCGCGGCTCGAAATCATCTGCTGAAACTTCGGGGCCACCATTCAGCACGCGAGTTTGCAAAACTACTTGAACAGAAACTCGAACTAGGGAGACAGCCGAGAAGCAGTGATACCTCTTGAGCTTTGGTGATTGGCGAAAGCGAGCAATGTCAGGGGATGGGAATCAGCTGGTGGTTGTTACCGGTCTTTCAGGGTCCGGGAAAAGTACAGTTGCAAAGTGCTTCGAGGATCTCGGGTTCTACTGCGTCGATAATTTGCCACTGCCATTGCTGCGCCAATTCCTGAGTCAGCCCTTGGAGCTTACTGAGGGACACGATCGCATCGCGGTGGTAACGGATGCCCGGGCGCCTGGATTTGCCGAAGAGTTTCCTCGACTCATGAGCGAGGTTGGGCAGGGGAACGCTCGCTCGACATTGTTGTTCTTGGAAGCAGATGAGGGGACACTGGTGCGCCGATTCTCCGAAACCCGCCGCTCGCATCCGCTTGCAGGTGGAGGGCATGTTCTCGAAGGTATTCGAAAGGAGCGTGAGTTGCTGGCGGAGATCCGAGGAGCGGCTGACATGGTTCTGGACACGTCGAATTGGACGATTCATGACACCCGAAGCCGGATCTTTCGTGAGTTCGCCGACACAGCCGAGGAGCAAGTTCGACCGATCGTCTCGCTGGTCAGTTTTGGGTTCAAACATGGCGTTCCGGGCGGTACAGACTTGCTGTTCGACGTGCGTTTTTTGGCGAACCCCTATTTCGAGGATGGGTTGCGTGAGCTTTCAGGGAGGGATGCCGCAGTGCGGCAATTTCTGCAAAACCAAGACGAATATGAAGAAGTGGTTCGGCGTCTGAGCGATTTCTTGGAGTTTGTCTTGCCGAAATACCGACGAGAAAACAGGTCCTATTTGTCCATCGCGATTGGGTGCACAGGCGGAAGACATCGGTCCGTATGTATCGCTGAAGAGCTCGCACAGCGCCTTGGGGAGGCCGGTTGGAGCGGACGGGTCTTTCACCGAGACATTGAGCGATGATCGACTTGGGAGTGAGTTTGAACAACGACGAGGAGATTGGGGGTCAATGGTGAAGACTTTGATCCTGACTCATGGTGGGTTGGCGCGAGAGCTGTTGGATGCGGCACGGACGATCGTGGGGGAGCTGCCGACCGAGTTCAGGGCCGTAACCCTTGACTGGGATGACTCCTTCGAAGTTGCCTTGGAGAAGACCCAGCGGGCTCTCGAACGGTTCAACTCGTCCAGCGGAACGCTGATACTGACAGACATGTATGGAGGCACGCCTTACAACGTAGCCTCGAGTCTTCGAGACCCCGGTAATGTCGAAGTCGTGACGGGTGTTAATTTGCCGATGGTGGTTCGGTTGGGCTGCCCGGGAGCGTCAGAGATGAGCCTGGAGGGTTTGGCGGTTTGGATCCAGACCAAGGCGCGGCGAAGCATTCGGAGAGCGGGTGAGGGTAACGGTTCCGGCTCCCAAAAGGACTCGGTATCGGAAGATGATTGAAAGAGACGTTGAAATCGTAAACAGGTTGGGGCTACACGCTCGGGCTGCGGCGAAGTTGGTGCACCTCGCGTCCAAATATCGCAGCAACATCTCACTTGCGATGAATGGAGAAGTGATAGACGCAAAGAGCATCTTGGGAATCCTTCTATTGGCGGCAGCGCAAGGGTCGAGAGTCCTAGTCCGCTGCGAGGGTGACGACGAAAAGGATGCGATGGCCGCTGTGACAGGTTTGATAGCCAACCGATTCGAAGAGGAAAGCTAGTGTCGGATAGCCAGCAACCGCAAGTGCTCGACGGGCTGGGTGTTTCTCCCGGGGTCGCGATAGGTCGCGCCGTTTGTATCGAGAACGAGGCTCTAGAGGTCTATCGATTTCCTCTCCCAGCCGACTCCGTAGAACCCGAGATCGACCGATTGCGAGAGGCCACGCAGCGGGCCCGAAGTGAGATTTTGGCGACTCGCGCCAGGGCCGAGGAAGAGCTTGGCAGCGAGCTCGCAGCAATATTCGATGCTCAAGCTCTGTTGCTATCCGACACCGCGCTCCTATCGAGAGTCGAGACTCGAGTCCGCAATGAGCGAGTCAACGCGGAATGGGCCGTTCACAAGGAAGCTGATGAGCTGACCAGGCAGTTTGAAGAGCTCGACGATGAGCATTTTAGTACCCGGAGTGATGATCTCCGCGATGTCGTCCGCCATCTTCTGCGAGCCCTGCAGGGTGTCGCCCACCACGATCTGGCCGAAATGGGCGAACAGGTCATCATCGTTGCACACGACTTGACGCCCTCAGAAGCGGTAAGACTGGTCCGCCAGCACGTCGTTGCTTTTGCCCTCGAAACAGGTGGGCAAACCTCACACACGGCGATCATCGCTCGCGATCTCAATATACCGCTCGCCTCCGGGCTCACCGGCGTGACGCGCCTCGTCACCGATGACGATCCGGTTATCGTCGATGGTTCGGCGGGACGAGTCATTCTGCATCCGTCATCCGCCCAGTTGGATGAATACTCTCTACGACGCACGGCCATCGACAAGCGCGAGAGTGAGATGTTGGCGATGCAACTTTTGCCCGCGGTCACTCGGGATGGCATTGCTATCGACTTGATGGCCAACATCGACCTGAACGAGGAGATCGTCGATGCCAAGCGCTTCGGGGCAGCTGGTGTGGGTCTTTACCGAAGTGAGTTCTTGTACATTGAGAGATCCCCGAATCTGCCGTCCGAAGAGGATCATTTCAAGACCTATCGACATCTCGTCGATGAGATGGCACCTCATCCCGTAGTGATCAGGACCTACGATCTGGGTGGCCGAAAGCTCGCCAGAGATGTGATGGATACGGAAGAAGAGAATCCTGTTCTCGGTTTGCGTGGTATTCGCTTGACCTTGGCGCGACCCCAGATCTTTCGCACCCAGCTCAGAGCTCTGTATCGTGCTGCGGTCGATAGAGATCTCTGGATCTTGCTTCCAATGATCTCGAATTTGGACGAGGTGCGCCAGTTCAAAGCCTTTGCGGCGAAGATCCAGGCGGAGATGCTTCGAGATGGGGCCGAATTCAACCCTGACTGCAAGCTCGGTGTCATGATCGAGGTTCCCTCGGCTGCTATGATCGCCGACCTACTCGCGACTGAGGTTGATTTTCTATCCATCGGTACCAACGATCTGATTCAGTACAGCCTGGCGGTCGACCGGAATAACGAGCATGTCAGCTATCTCTACCGACCGCTTCATCCGGCCATCTTGAGAATGCTCAAATTTGTCTTGCAGAGTGCCCGCACCGCCGGGATCGATGTTTCTATGTGCGGCGAGATGGCTAGCGATCCTCTCTACTCGCCAGTGCTGTTGGGAATGGGTCTGAGAAGTCTATCGGTCACCTCCAGGGCGATTCCCGAACTCAAGTCTCAGATTCGGCAGCTGTCGATGAGCGAGCTTGAAAGCGTTGCCGATGAGTGTCTTTCGCTGTCCACGGCCGCTCAGGTGGAGGCGTACCTAGAGGAGTTTCTCGAAGATAAATCAGTGACGGAGCAGAGTGCTCGGTAGGGTAGAAGCTACACCTTCGGATCGATCAAAGCGACGCACTCGTAATGTGGGAGACCAGACATGTTTTCTGAGGTTCGCAAGGTAGACAAGCCCTGGGGATATGAGCTTATCTTCGCCCATACGGAACAGTACGCAGGAAAAATTCTTCACGTCGATGCCGGCGAGGCTCTTTCGTTGCAGTACCACGAAGAAAAAGATGAGACGCTCTACTTGCTCTACGGTGAGTACGAGCTTACTCTGGAGGTCGAAGGAGAGCTCGTGACAAGGACCGTAAACGAAGGAGAGGCATTTCGAGTCCAACCCGAGACAAGGCACCGAATGGTTGCAGGTCCCACTGGCTGCGACATCATTGAGGTGTCGACACCCGAGCTCGAGGATGTTGTGAGGCTAGAAGATCGATATGGTCGCTCGTAGTGATCTTGGGCTGAGAAGGATGGCGGTTCTGGTAGCCGCCCTGATTGTTGGCCTCGGGTGTGGTGGAGGTGGCAAGTCCGAGCCCGAGGACCTATCCTCGATTGCTACAGATGATTCCTCGATCGAGGAACCCGCCCTCGATTCCTCGGAGCTTTCTGAATCCAGCCCTTCGGATGTGGCCTCGACCGAGGCTGAGGTGGCTGAGACTCCCGACCTGTCGCCGCCGCCCGAGGCGCCGGAGCCGACATTGATCGACGAGCCGGCGCCGAATGAGGACTCGCTTCCAGAATCTACCGCCAGCGCTGAGGACATCTCCCCCGTGGACTCTTCCGTGATTGTGATTGAGTCTGGAGAGGACTCCAAGGACGCTGAGGACAACTCCCCCGTGGACTCTTCCGTGACTGTGATTGAGTCTGGAGAGGACGCCAAGGACGCTGAGGACACCTCCCCCGTGGACTTCACCGTTACCGTGATCGAGTCTGGAGAGGACGCCTTGCCGGGTGAAGATATGAGCCTGCTCGAAGCGGCGGCCGCCGAGCGGGCCAGGCGAGGAACAGCCCCTCCGACCAAGATCGTGATTACAAACAAGAATCTGTCGGACTATGCGGTCGGCCAGTTGACGGTCGCGGAGGCCGGGCAGAGCCAGACGATCTCCGATGCAAACGCCGCCGTTCTCGAGGAGCGAAGAGCCGAGGAAGAGTACTGGCGCAGCGGCGTTTTGGAAATTCGCATGGCGTGGGCCGACGCCGCCGAGAGGGTTGACGATCTCGAGGCTGAGGTGTTCCATCTGCGCCAGCGTTTTTATGCCGAGGATGATGGCTTTTATCGTGATTCACAGATAAAGCCTGCCTGGGATCGCGCCATCGAGCAGCTCCAAGAGTCCAATCGCGAAATCTTAGAACGACAGGAAGAGCTCACCGCTTTTCTCGATAAAGGTAGAGAGGCAGGGGCACTGCCCGGTTGGCTACGAGAGGGAGTAGATCTCGAGCCTGAACGTCGCCAGGAAGAAGAAGATGTCTATATTGAGCCCGATCGTAATAGATACGAGCCGGGTGAGCCGGTGATTGTGGAGGAGAGCGGTCAGGGGCCAAGGCGATAGGAAGAATGGGCGCGAATCGATTTTTCATCGAGACCTGGGGATGCCAGATGAACGAGCTGGACAGCCAGCGGCTGGCCGGGCAGCTTTTGCGGCAAGGCTATCTTGCCAGCGATACAGCCGAAGAGGCTGACATCATTCTGCTCAACTCCTGCAGTGTACGGGAGAAGGCTGAGCATAAAGTCTTTTCCAGACTCGGCCGATTTCGAAAGCTCAAGAACGACAATCCAGATCTGACTATCGGTCTGTGTGGATGTGTCGCCCAGCAAGTAGGAGGCGAGGCTCTTCGCCGGTCGCCAGATCTGGATTTTGTTCTCGGACCAGCGCGAGTTGGCGAACTGAGCGAGGTATTGGCTCGTCGTCGAGCGGGAGAGAGGGTACTCGCAGTTGGGTTCCCTGAGGAACGATCTTTTGACATCGACGCGATTAGCCGCGAGGGCTCCTACAAAGGTATGGTCACAGTCATCGAGGGGTGCAACAAGAGCTGCACGTTTTGCATTGTGCCCATGACTCGAGGTGCCGAGCGCTGCAGATCCATTGCCGAAATCCTGGTAGAGGTTGATCAATTGGTTGCCAAGGGCTTTCTCGAAATCGAGCTTCTGGGCCAAACCGTAAACCACTGGCGAGAGCCCGACGGAGACCTGGATTTTGCCGATCTGCTCGACGCGGTGGCTACCCGATCAGGGGTCGAGCGACTCCGCTTTGTAACCTCTTACCCTCGAGACTTCACAAGCGCCATGGCGGATCAGGTCGGGCGTCATGAAAATATCTGCCCCTGTATTCACCTCCCTGTTCAGTCGGGCTCGGATAAGATCCTCCGTTTGATGGGTAGGGGATACTCGCTGCAGGACTATCGGGCGGTGGTGTCTCGACTTCGTTCCGCGCGCGCCGACCTGGCGCTATCGACGGACTTGATTGTCGGTTTCCCGGGCGAGACGAATCAGGACTTTGAGCAGACCCTGTCTTTGGTCGAAGAGATGCGTTTCGCATCTTTGTTTGCATTTCTGTATTCTCCTCGACCCGGAACGGCAGCGCCGAAATTACCCGACATGGTCGAGCCTCAGCTGGCCTCTCAGCGGCTACAGGTTGTCCTGGAGACGCAGGAGGGTATCCAAAGGGAACTCAATGAAGCGCTGGTAGGTAGCTGCCTTCCAGTACTAATCACCGGGTCCGGCAACGGTGACATGACCCTCGCGGGTCGAACCGCTTGTCATCGCGTGGTGCACTTCGAGCAGGAATCCTTGGTGCCAGAACGTGCCCTGGGTGAGATTCACCCTGTTCTGATCGAAAAGGCCAACCCGCACAGCCTGATCGGACGGGCCGTCTAGCGCCGTGTTGGCCCGGAAGGTACTAGCCGCTGATGCTCTTCGAGTCCGGGTGCTTGACCGCTCGACCGCTCAGAAGTCACAATACAGTCGATCATGAGCAGTACTGAATCAGAGTTGGTTCGGATGGAGGTCAAAGGGCTGATGCTCGATCCGTCCTCGAAAACCCCCATCGTCGTTCTACACGACGAGGCCGGCGAGATCTTTCTGCCAATTTGGATAGGAGCCTTCGAGGCGAACGCTATCGCACTCAGACTCGAGGGCGTTGAGCCGCCCCGTCCGATGACCCACGATCTTTTGATTGCATCACTTGATCAACTCGGAGCCAGGATCGACAAAGTGACGATCTCAGCTTTGCGTGATAATACTTTTTTTGCGGTGACCTCAATCGTCGGTTCGGGGGGGCAGCTCGGGCTAGATTCGAGACCGAGTGATGCAATCGCCTTGGCGCTGAGAGCTGACGCGCCGATCTTCGTCCTGCGGTCGGTGTTGGAGAGCGCTCAGGCGGCCGAGTTGACACGCACCGCGCCGAATGAGGAAGAGTTGAAGCAGTGGCTTGAAGATGCGGAGCTCGAGGACTTTGGCGAATACGAAATGTAGCTACCGTACGTCGAGAGACTGAGGCCTCGCTCGCAGGGAGTCTTGGTTTCGCTTCTAAGTGTCACAAATTCAATGCCTTAGGGCGACTGTCGGCGGGCCGACATCACTTCCAAGGGAGTATGCTTGACCGGCGCAGATAGCTACCATACACTCCTCATTGTCTGATGATCCTTTCGATCGCTAATCAAAAAGGCGGGGTGGGGAAGACCACAACCGCGATCAATCTCTCGGCGGCAATAGCCTCTAAAGGGCTCCGCACACTGTTGATCGATCTCGATCCCCAAGCCAACAGTTCGCTTTCGTTTGTCGATATTCACAGCCTCGATCGCACTGTCTACGATGCCTTGACGGATCCCGATATCAGTCTGTCGGACGTGATTCAAAAGGCTGAGACCGTCCCGAATCTGGAAGTGGCTCCGTCTTCGATCGCCTTGGCCAAAATCGAGGCCAAGCTGTTAGGCGAGTTGGATAGTTATTTCCGGCTCAAGGACGAGCTGAAGAAAATTCGTCGTCGGTACGAGTTCGTCATTATCGACACACCGCCGGCTCTCGGGATCATCACGGTGAACGCACTGGTCGCCTCAACACATGTTCTGATCCCGATCCAGGCCAGCTACTTCGCGCTCGAAGGGACCGACGATCTTCTGGAGACTATCGACAAGATCAAGCTTCGAGCGAATCCGAGGTTGCAAATTCTCGGTGCGCTGTTGACGCTGTTTGACAAGAGGACGCGTCTGTCCAAGGACATTCGAGAGCAGGTGTCGCAGGTCTTCGGAGCCAAGCTCTTCGATACCGTGATCTCGAGAAGCGTCCGACTGGAAGAAAGTCCAGCCTATCGAGAATCGATCTTCACGTTTGCGCCTCAATCGAGTGGAGCCTTTCAGTACTACAAGCTCTCGGAGGAGATTCTGGGACGTGTCTGAGGCTGCTGGGAGTCGTCGAGGTCTTCCGGGCCGCGTCCATATGAGACATGACTCGCACTTTGTAGAAGACTTGACGGTCGGGCAGGAAGTGTCGATCGGTCGAATGGTGGCGGTGTCGGAAATCGACCCCGATCCCGACCAGCCCCGGTCCACGATGGGAGACCTCTCCGACCTGGTCGCTTCGGTCGAAGAGAAAGGGGTCCTGGAGCCCATTTTGGTTCGCCCCCATCCGGATTCGGGAAAATCTGGTGGTGGCAGGACCTACCGAATCGTCTCCGGGGAGCGTCGATATAACGCTGCTTTGGAGGCTGGACTGGCTGAGGTGCCCGTTATCATCATGGAGGTCGATGAGAAAGAGGCGCTCGAGATCGCTCTGGTCGAGAACCTTCAGCGCAAGGATTTGACCCCCTTTGAAGAAGGTGAAGGATACTACCGGCTGGCAGATGTGCACGAGTATACCCACGAGCAGATCTCGGAGGCGGTCGGGAAGTCCAGGACGGTTGTTACCGAGAGCTTGGCTTTGCTGCAAATGCCCCAGACAGTTCGCGCCAAGGCCCTGGAGTTGGATGTCAGTTCGAAGTCGATGTTGTTGTCGATTCTTAAAAACGCCGAAGACGAAGGGTCGATGCTTGCCTTGCTCGAACAGGTCTCTAGTCAGGGTTTGAGCCGGGACGATCTTCGGCGGGCCGCACGGGCGAGTTCGAAGAAAGTGGCCGCGCCGGGATCACGCAAGCGTCCCTATACGTTCAAGTTCCGCGCCCCCGACAAGACGTTCAATCTGTCTCTGAGCTTTCGCAGGAGCACGGTCGATCGCGAGGATTTGATTGAAGCTCTCGAGCAGATCCTCGAGCAGGTCAAAGATAACAAGACTCTGGGTTGATGCCTGAGGCGAGTGGGGTGAGGCTCGTAGGTGTCTCCTCAGATATCGTAGTTTACATAATATATCTTATCGGACGCAATGCAGGTCTGGATTCAAACAATCTGAGCGGGCCCTACCCTCGCTGGCTGAGAGGCTTATAATCCCTGCGTGGGTTCGCGAATCGATCGATACGTATTCCGTGAAGTCCTGGGTCCCTTGGTCCTAGGACTGCTTGTCTACACGTTTCTGCTCTTGATGCAGTTTCTCTTCCGCTCGGCAGAGATGATCATCCGCCGAGATGTTCCCGCCGAGCTGGTCGGGAAACTGTTGCTGCTGACGCTGCCGAATATCATAGTGCTCACTATCCCGATGTCGTTCCTGTTCGGGATCTTGGTCGCAGTTGGGCGTCTGTCTTCGGATAGCGAGCTGGTGGCTATGCGCGCGTCTGGCATCAGCCTTTATTCGCTCTATCGCCCCATATTCATCCTGTCGCTGATCCTTACGATTCTCAACATGTTCCTGATGGTATGGGCTGTACCGCGGGGAAATAACTCACTGCAGTCTCTCAGGCTGGACATCCTTTCGGGAAGTGTGACCAAGCAAGTTGAACCGCGCGTCTTTTACGAGGATTGGCAGGGGGTCGTGCTGTATGTATTCGACACTCCAGCCGATTCGAGCTACTGGGATGGGGTCTTTGTTGCTGAAGACCTGGAGAGCTCGGAGAGCCAGGTTACAGTGGCCGAGCGGGGCGAGGTTCGAGTCGATAAAACCGGCGATCGCCTGGTGCTCCACCTCGAAAAGGCCGTTGTCCACAAGGTAGATCTCGAGGATCCCACCGAGTACGACATGACGAGCTTCGACATCGTCGAACGAGTTCTCGTCGATCGATATGCCGCTGGACAGAAGATCAAGGTCACCTCATCGAAGAGTGTCCGTGAGATGACAGTGGGTGAACTCCGCGAGCAGCTCAAGAACCCGAAACTCAATCTAGAGCTCCGGAGCCTGACAGAGGTCGAGATTCACAAAAAATTCGCGATCCCAGTGGCTTGCATGGTGTTTGGTATTTTGGCATTGGCGCTCGGTTACTCCAGTGGACATGGAAGTAGATCCTCAGGGTTCGCGATGTCGATTGTCGTGATCATGATCTACTACGCCTTACTCAACAACGGCGAAGAGATGTCACGGGTTGGGAAGATCGAACCCTGGCTGGCTATGTGGATCCCGAACATGGTTCTCGCTGTGGCTGGCGGCTTTTTGCTGATGCGCCGCAACAGCGACCGATCACTTTTGACCGGGCGATTGGACCGCTGGCTGCGAGGAAGGCCTTGGCTCGACTTTCTTCGCCGTCGTCAGCGACCTCGAGCTGCAAGAACCGGTGTCCAGGGCGCGCAGTCCAGCACTGCCGGCCGGGCAGATGTCTTGCTCAGACTCCCCCGTTTGCGACTTCGGTTCCCCAATATTTTGGATCGTTATGTCCTACGCTCGTTTGCGGGTGTGATCGTCCTGGTGTTTCTGTCGGGGGTAGTTCTCTATGTGATCGCGGATCTTAGCGAGCGGGTCGATGACATCTTCAAAAATAACGTACCCCAGATGGTGGTTGTCGACTACTATCGCTACCTAAGCCTGCAGATCATCTATGAACTGGCGCCAATCGCTGTTCTTACCACTACTCTGGTGGTCTTTGGTCTTCTTTCGAAGACAAACGAGATCACAGCCGCCAAATCTCTAGGTGTGAGCCTCTACAGGATTGCTTTGCCGGCAGTGTTTGCCTCCATGCTGGTGGCGATACTGGCGGGGTTTCTCCAGACCACCGTCCTGCCGGCATCCAACGAGAGAGTCGCGCAGCTCAAAGATCGAATCAAGGGTAGACAGACAGCTCGCTCGTACCGCCGGGGCGATCGAAATTGGCTGTTTGGTCAGGGTCGCTATATTTACAACTACGCAAACTACGACGACGCCGAGCAATCTTTGGACAAGCTGCAGGTTTTCGAGTTCAGCGAGGCCGGCTCGATGACCCGACGGCTGTTTTCTTCGAAAGCCACCTATCTTGGCGATACCTGGTTGTTCGACACAGGGTGGGTGCGATCGTTCGAAGGCAACGAAGTGCTCGATTTCGACATGTTCGACCAACCAGTGATTGATTACTACCCGGAGACTCCCGACTACTTCGAGTCAGAATATAAGCTTCCTGATGCGATGACCTATGCCGAGCTCAAGGATTATGTGACTGAGCTCGAAGCGAGCGGCCAATCGGTTCCCGATCTCGAGGTCGACCTCCATAAGAAGATCTCACTACCCTTTGCTTCGATCGTGATGGCTCTCGTCGCTTTGCCCTATGCATTTCGGCTGGGCCGCAAGGGGACGCTTTATGGTGTCGGTGTTGGTCTCGTCTTGGGCATGGTCTTTTTTGCCATGATGGCGTTCAGCTCGACCTTGGGAGAGACCGGCGCTTTGCCACCGCTGATCGCTGTCTGGACGCCCAATATCGCTTTCTTGATGCTCTCTCTCTACCTGCTGCTCGGAGTCAGAAGCTAGACTGATCTGGAGGGTTGGACACACTAAGATGAGCGTTTTATTTCTCTTCATTCTGGGGCTCGCTTGGGGCTGCTTGACCACTCTATTCTGGGTGTCGGGCAAGGATCTGGGCCGGGGCTACTTCGTTACCATCGCGCTCGTGGTTCTCGGTTTGCTCGGGATCGGCATCACAATCGCCTATTTTCATCCAATCGATCCGTTTGGAGACCAACCCGCAAAGGGCATGGCAATATTCGCCGCCGCTCTTGTTTCCGCTTTTGTCTACTACGGGGCGATCTGGAAGGAGCGTTGGAAACTGGCGCTGTGGCCTTTGGCGGCGGCTACGGTGCTAACCGGGTATCTTCTGCTGCATTCGGCCGAAATCCTCATACCTGTTTTGGGTACCCTCCCCCACCGGCAATCCCTGATGGTTGTGAACGTGATCGCATCTGGATTGCTGCTCGGTTGGTCGCTGACTACGATGTTGCTAGGACATTGGTACCTGGTCGTGCCCCAACTGACCTTTCGGCACCTGGTCGTCTTCTGCTGGGTTCTGTTGGGAATCGTGATTTTGAGATGTGGCACCGACCTCTCGACTCTCTGGGTCGCTCACAATGTGGATCCGTTCTCCGAGCCCCATCCATGGCGACTGCTCGTCGATCTTTCCGGGCAAGGTATGTTCTTTTGGTTTCGTATTCTGTGGGGTCTTGCAATCCCACTGTTACTCGGCTTGATGTCACTCCACTGCGCGCGTGCACGCTCCAATCAATCCGCTACCGGAATCCTTTATGTTCTCGTCGTTGGGGCTCTGATTGGTGAGATCACGGCTCTTTACATCACGATCACGACCGGGGTGCCGATCTGACCGATTCCGCCACCATGCGCATCCGGACCCAGTGCCGGAGTTGTGGTCTCCCGTTTCGAGCTACCTTGGAGCGCGAGCAGATCGAGTTGACCTGTCCAAACTGCGGTGAGACCTGGTCGTTGAACACTCAGGCCTGGTCGGACAAGGATCCATCGCGCATCGAGGAGTGCCTATTGTGCGGTAGTCGCCATCTCTATGGCCAGAGGGACGTCAATCGGGCCTTGGGTTGTCTTATCGTCGCTGTCGGAGCGATTTTGGTCCCCTGGACGTTCGGTCTATCACTCGTACTTCTCGCCCTCGTCGACCTGGCTCTCTATCTTCGACTACCGTTGGCTGTGGTCTGCTACAAGTGCGACACGGTTTTTCGAGATGCTCGGCCCGGGTCTCGTCAGGGTGAGTTCGATTTACTCAAACACGACGTGCTCAAGTTCGGCAAAAGCTGGCAGGAGCTCGAGGATGACTGAGCTGAGGAAGCTTGCTCGCGCGGTAATAAAAAATGCAGGCAGCTTAGCTACGTCGTAGCGGATGACTTTCGATGATTCCGTACAGGACTGACGCTAGAGCATGAAACGTCGCCGAGGCAACGGCGTCTCGTCGGCTCTCGAGACCGCCGGTCAAGGAGCTCGTCATACCCCCCCTTCTTCGTGTCCCCGGTATCGCAAACGGTATTTGTTGATCATCCAACCCTTCGATCATTCGTTGAGGTATCTCGACCGAGCCACTCCCACCCCAAGCCTCGCCAGTCAGACCAATAATCACCGTCCAAGCGCGGACGAAGTAATGGACTCGACCTTCGAGCTCCAACGAGTGCAGGCCTCCTTCCGAGGCTGCATAGAAGTGATAATCGGATCCCAAGCTCTCGCGCATCGTCGAGGCCTTTCGACGCGCCAGCGCGATTGTGGCTTCGTCGCTCAGCGGGAGTCCCAAAGGGTCATCCCCAGAGGACTGGGGCACCACAGCAATTGGGATCGGACGACCCAGCCCATCATGAAAGTAGCGGATGAATCCATCTCGGATGCCGAGCAGTTTGTCCGCAGCCGAGCTGGCTACGGCAACCTCGACACCGCCCTGGAAACGGCGCCAAAACGCCCTGAGATCTCTAGCCATGATCGTTAGTCGACAGAATCAGAAAATCAAGGATATTCGGCGCGTGAAGCGGTGTAAAGGTGACCGAGCATTGTTGGAAGGACCTCATCTGATCCATGAGGCGGTCGAGTGTGGCCTGGTCTTGGAGTATGTGCTCGTAACGCCGGACTTCCGCCGCACCGCTAAAGGAGCCCTGCTGGTGGACAGTCTTGGCTCGGTCGACGTCTTTGACGTCGAAGCGAACCTTCTCGACGCGATCGCAGATGCCGATTCTCCTCAGGGCATCGTAGCGGTCGTTTCGCTTTCGCGTGGGGGTGTGGAGTCGATCCCAAACCAAAACGTGGGTCTTTTTCTCTATGTCGACGGGCTCCAGGATCCGGGCAATCTGGGAGCTCTGGTGCGATCCGCAGAGGCTTTTTCGGTTCGAGGTGTTGCTCTGTCTAGATCGAGCGTGCATCCGAATCACCCCCGCGCCCTGCGCGCTTCCGCAGGGAGTCTGCTCCGAGTCCACCTAGCAGTCGATGTCGAGCCCCAGGAGCTAGCGAGACACCTCGCAAGCTTGGACCCGTTTTGGGCTGCGTTGACCCCGAGGGGCGGAGATTCGTTGGTCTCATTGGAGGAGATTCGTTCGGTGATTTTGGCGGTGGGTGCCGAGGGACGCGGGCTCTCTGAGTGGGTCGAGAGTCGCGCCGACCTTCGCCTCACCATCCCGATCGAGTCACAGGTGGAGTCGCTCAATGCCACCGTGGCAGCGTCGATCGCGTTGTACGAGCTCAGCCGAGCTTTCTCCTAGTCGTTAGCCGCCTTTGGCTTCGATTACGGCCGACGTGATGGCTGGCACGATCTCGTGCAGATCACCGACGATTCCATAGTGCGCTACGTTGAAAATGGGTGCTCCGGGATCTTTGTTGATCGCCACGATCACCTGTGATCCCTTCATACCGACAAGATGCTGGATGGCGCCGGATATCCCTGCAGCAAGATACAACTTGGGTGTGACCGTTTGACCGCTCGAGCCGATTTGTCGGTCGCGTGGTAGCCAGCCGCTATCGATTACCGGCCGACTGGCGCCGAGTTCGGCCCCCAAAGCCTTGGCTAAATCCTCGAGTATCACGATCTTCTCCGGGTCACCGATACCCCGACCCACGGCCACGATGAATTCGCTTTGAGTTAGGTCGACTTCTTCGTCAGCTGCCTCTTCGACACCGAGAATCTCACGATCCGGGTCTACGGAGGCTGTGTCGATTTCGACTGGCTCCATCGGTGTACTGCCCTTCTTGACCTCATCGCCTGCAAAGGAGCCCGACTGAACCGATACCAGGATCTGCTGGTCTGGTTTGGCCCGGACTCTAGATTCCAATTTGCCGCCCAGGACAGGGCGGTTCCATTCAACGCCCTCGTCCCCGACAGCGAACCCGGTGGTCTCCGGAATCATCGCTGCATCGAGAGCCTGGGCCAGACTGGGCGCGTAGTCGACCGTTTGATACGTGTGAGGGAAAACCACATATTGGGGCTGTGCCTCAGCGATCGCTGGTCGGAGAACCGATATGTAGCCGCCCGGGGTGTAGTCTTCGAGCCCTTCCGCATCGGCGACAAGAACACCTGCCAAATCGAGACCCAGGAGCTGGGAAGTGGTCTCGGTCAACCCACTTCCGACAAGCACAGCGTAGGCCTGTCCCCCCGTCGCATCAGCCAGGTCCTGGCCGGCTCGGATGGCCTCGAAGGACATCTTGTGGAGTTGCCCATCCCGTTGTTGGAGCACGATCCAAATAGCATTCGACATCAGAGTATCCTCGCTTCTTTCTGCAATTTTTCGACGAGTAATGCGGCGACATCGGCCGGATCGCCTTCGAGGATCTGAGCCCCTTCCCCTCGCTGTGGAAAAGCAATCTCGAGCACCTCGATCTTGGCTCCCATGGCGCCGACTTGCGCTGGTGACAGATCGAGCGCAGCAAGGTCTACGGGTGCAATCTCTTTTCGCTTTGCCTGCATGATCCCCTTTAGAGAGGCGTAGCGCGGCTTGTTGATACCGGCCTGAATCTCCAGCACTGCGGGTAGCTGAATTCGAAAGACCTCGTTGAGCCCACTCTCCATCTCTCGAGTGACTTTGGCACTGGTGCCTCCTGCTTCGATTTCGACGCCCATCACGAGCCAGGCGTGAGGCCAACCGAGGATTCCAGCGACGATCGATCCTGTCGATCCGTAGCCGACGTCATCGGATTGGGAGCCCGTCATCACAAGGTCGAACTCCTCGCAAGCAATGGCAGCGGCCAAGGCCCTACCGGTGGAGCTACTGTCTCCGCCGAAGAAGGCTGGATCATTCAGATGCAGAGCTCGTGCGCCACCAAGAGCGAGCGCTTTTCGAAGGGCCTCTCGGACACGCTCGGGCCCGAGGCTGAAAACCACGACCTCGCCGTCGGTTGCTTCGGCGATCCTCAGCGCCTCCTCTAAAGCGTACTCATCACTTTCGTTGATGACATAGGTCAGATCTTCTTCTTCGATCCACGTACCCGCTACGTCGATCTTGAGCCTGGACTCACTGTCCGGAACCTGTTTGATACAGACTGCGATTCTCATGACAATACCCTCCTCCATCTAGTACTCGAAGCAAATCCGGTTTTGGCACCTCAGGGTCGAATAGCTGGTCGACCCGGGTTATTTGGAAGGCTCTCGCCGTTGTGTGCAAGGGTCCGAGAAGGCGTCGAAAGCTCCAGCCTGAAAGCGCTTCTCGGGCTCAAACTGGCTCGATTGAAGTCTACCACGGGGCATGGCGACAATCGCGGTCTGAAAAGCTCTCGTGGACATGGCTAAGACCGGCGTGCTACCTTTTGGCCGCGCAGGTTGATCCAACCATGGAATCTATCTTCCATTCCCAGCTGCTCCTGGCTCAGATTGGCGATGCCAGTGGCCCGAGCCTGATCGAGCTCTTTTTCCAAACCGGTCCGATGGCCTGGTTTGTAGCGGGTCTTTTGTTGACCATGTCGGTTGTTTCTTGGACCATCATGATCACCAAGTTCTTTCACTTCAGAAGGGTCAATGCCGACACCGATGAGTTTTTGGACGTATTCCGTCATAGTCAGCGATTTAGCGAGGTCGCAGCCGAGACCGAGCGACTGGTTGCGTCGCCACTTGTGGGACTGTTTCGGGCAGGCTATGTAGAGATTGATTCTCAGGTCAAAGCGATCAATCGGGAAAGTGCCTCGGGGGCTGAGAAAAGTTACAAAATCAAGTCTCTGGTGACGCTCGAGCGCAGTCTTCGTCGTGCCGTGAACGTAGAGATCAATCAGTTGACCCGAGGGACTGGTTTTCTTGCGACCACAGCTGCCGCAGGCCCGTTTATCGGGCTGTTTGGGACGGTTTGGGGAATCATGGTGGCGTTTCAGAACATCGGGGCTTCGGGTTCGACATCACTGGTTGCTGTAGCGCCCGGAATCGCCGAAGCCTTGATCAACACGGCCTTGGGTCTGGGAGCCGCGATACCCGCTCTGATCGGTTACAACTACTTTGCCCATCGGCTCAGACAGGCTCGCTCTGATCTCTCAGATTTCACTCTCGAGCTGATGAACCTGGCCGAGCGAAACTTCACATAGCCGAGATATTAATGAGCCGCTCGATGACGAATGATACTGGCCTGTCCGGATAATGACTGGCATCAGTCTTATCGAACACCAACGGCCCATTCGAAGGTTTCAAGAATGTCAGAGATTGGCTTCGCTCAGTAGCTGCTGAGCTTTTATTCGATCGGAGATTTGTCCTATGACGATGATAAGTGGCACCATCGGCGAGGAAGCCGACGATAGCGTCCTGGCCGACATCAATGTCACTCCACTGGTCGATGTCATGTTGGTTTTGCTGATTATCTTCATGATCACGGCCCCGATGTTGCACCAGGGAATCGAAGTCGCTTTGCCACAAGCAGAAGCCGAAGCGATGGCTCTACGAGTGGATGACCCCTTGGTGATTTCGGTTAATCGCGACGGGCTCGTATATGTCCAGGATGAGCCAATCCATCCGACTCAGCTCATCGAAAGGCTAAAGCCTCTGATCGAGGCACGAGACGATGACACCGTATTTCTCAAGGGTGATCGAGAGCTGGCCTATGGTCAAATCATCGAGGTCCTGGATATCCTACAGCGTGGCGGAATCGAGCACGTCGGTATGGTGACGGAGCGACCCAAGTCTTAGGGTAAGGATCCCTGATCCAGTGTCCCCACAGATCGAATCGGTTCTCGCGGCTCGCGCTCAGCAGCTCGAAGAGGACTCTTCTCCCAGACGAAGCCTTTGGGTCTCGATTGGTTGCCATGTGCTTTTGATGGCCTTGGTTCTCCTGGCTCCCATGGTGGCCGCTCGCGATGTCGAACCGCTCGAGTTCGTTGCGGTTCAGATCGTTCCGCTTCAAGCCCTGGGTGTCGAGAAGCCCTCCCCTGCCCCATCTCGTCCTGCGCCAAAACCAAAAAAGACTGCAAAGGTCGAAGAGTCGAAACCGGAGCCGAAACCGGAAATCGATGACCCCAAGCCTGCAGAGCCAAAGCCAGCAATTGAGACAAAACCCTCGTCGAAACCCAAAGTGACAGAGCCGGAATCATCATCAAGATCGGCATCACCGCCTTCGGATCCGACTCGCCGCCAAGGTTCCGCGCTCGGTAGCAGTCTTGGCACGTCGACATTCGGTGCGGCCGTAGGCGGGTTGGACAACCCAGATTTTGTCTACAGCTACTACATCGATCAGATGTTGGCCATGATCAGCGCCAACTGGCTACGACCTTCGATTGGTGGAAAAGTGGAAGCGATGGTGCACTTTCGAATTTACAGCGATGGCAAGATCAAGGATCTGCGCATAGTCACCTCGTCGGGCTATAATTCCTTTGATTTGGCGGGTCTGCGGGCTGTTCAATTGGCAGCACCCTTTCCGAGACTTCCGCAAAGCTATAGACATGGTTCGCTGGGTGTGAACCTGATACTGAGGTAGTTCTCAGAGGATACGACTGAATGTTTCGATGCTACGAGCTGGACCGGCGATGCCGCATAGCACTACTGATGATTTCGGGTGGGAGTTTGATCTGTGGATTGGCGATGAGTCAAGAGGCTCCGCCACAGGACGGACTCACGGATCCTGATGTGACGGTCGTCTTGGAGGGGCGTCAGAGGTCACGGTTCCGACTGGCGTTTCCGTCGACGACTCAGGTGGGAGGTCTGTCGAGTGAAATGTCGACGGCCGCAGGCACCCTCGAGCGCACGCTGCGATCGGACCTCGAGCAGTGCGGGATCTTCGAGGTCCAGGGACCTGAGGTTCTGTCCGTGCTGACCCTGACGGGCGACCA
Organism: uncultured Polyangiaceae bacterium; assembly: GCA_964195975.1. GTDB lineage: Bacteria > Acidobacteriota > Thermoanaerobaculia > Multivoradales > JAHEKO01 > CAXMQZ01. Next base: position 85,569 of record CAXMQZ010000025.1, read on the forward strand.
GGGCCGAGACTTTGAGCAGTTCAAGTCATTGCGCAACGAGCTGGTGCTCACCACAGACGTCCGACAGGAGGACGGCCGACTGGTTCTCGAAGGTCGAGTATTCGAGCTCGAAAGTGGCCAAGTCGTGGTCGGCAAGAGGTATCGAGGTGTGCCCAGCTCCGCCAGGCGGATTGCGCATACAGTTGCGGATGAGATCGTTCTTTTCTTTAGTGGTCGTCAGGGTCTAGCGCTGACCAGTATCGCTTTTTCTTCGGATCGGAGCGGTCACAAAGAGATCTACATGATGGATTCCGACGGCGCGAATCAACGCCCGATTACGGGTCACAAATCGATATCTCTGTCGCCAGGCTGGAGCCCAACCGGCCAGGAGTTGGCCTATGTCTCCTACTTCTCGGGAACGCCGGGGATCTATCTCGTCGATCTGGAAAGCGGTAACAAGTCGCCCGTGATTACGAATGGCACTCTCAATATCACGCCTTCTTTTTCACCCGACGGATCGAAGATGGTCTTCGCGCGTTCGATCGGTGATGGAAACACCGAGATCTTTATGTGCAATCGAGATGGGAGCGATCTGCGTCAGTTGACCCATGCATCGGGTATCGACACAAATCCCGCTTGGAGCCCTGGTGGCCGTGAGATCGCCTTCACGTCGAGCCGTACCGGTAGTCCTCAGATCTACCTCATGGATGCTGAAGGCACCAATCTGCGACGAGCGACTTTTGAAGGCAACTACAACGACGGTGCCTCTTGGAGTCCTGATGGCACAAGAATTGTCTATGCCTCACGTCGGCGCGGCGTGTTCGACATAGCGATATCCGACGTAGTAACTCTGGAGAGTCGACTCCTCACAACGAGCGGCGGTAGCCACGAGACTCCATCGTTCTCTCCCGATGGCCGCAAAATTGTATTCGCCAGCAAGCGCTCGTCATCCCAGCAGAGTGAGACGGAGATATTCGTGATGGATGCGAATGGCTCGAATATCCGGCAGCTGACGAATCAGGGCAACAATTCGGCACCCGAATGGTCTAGGTTCTCAAGATAAGTATGCGGTATGTAAAGGAAAAGTATTGAATGGGGGAGAATCGTTCTGTTACAGTACGTCTTGGCCGTAGGCCGGTAACATAACAACCTAATCTACCTCCGGAAATAGAGGAGAGTCCTATGAATCGCAAGTCCCTGGTCACGGTATGGATCGGAGCCCTGACGCTTTCGATCGTAATGCTTGGATGTCCAAAAAAGAAGCCTGCGCCGGCACCCGAGGAGCCGCCCGTATCGTCCGCTCCGACGACGGATGTCAGTCAACCCACTACCCCACCGATGCAAGACAAGACTGAGGATCCTCTCAGCGAGGACATAGAGAAGGTCAATGAGTACGTGTACAAGAGTGGTCTCATTGGTGACGTCTACTTTGATTTCGACAAATACGAGCTCAAATCGGACGCGCGCGACAGATTGGCGAAGAATGCTGAGTTCATGAAGACCAATCCGCAGTTCACTTTCACTATCGAGGGGCACTGCGACGAGCGGGGAACCAACGAGTACAACCTGGCGCTCGGCGATCGACGGGCGAGCTCAGCCAAGAGCTACTTGGGCTCCCTCGGCATTTCCAGTTCCGGAGTTCGAACCATCAGCTACGGCGAGGAACGGCCACAGTGCACCGAGTCCACCGAGTCGTGCTGGTGGCGGAACCGGCGCGCCCACTTTGTTATCACGGGCAGAACCGGGAACGGCTAGAAAGGACACGACCCAAAGTGAAGGTTTTTCGTATTGTAGGCAGTCTGATGCTGCCAGTTGTACTCGGTGCGTGTGTCTCGGGTAGCGACATGGAGTCCATCCAGGTCCAACTCTCCGATATTCAAAGACAGGTGTTGCAGCTGCAAAAGCAGGTCTCGAGTAAGGAAGAGATGAGTGAGCTCCAGGCTCAGATCTCATCGCAGACCGAGGGTCTTTTGAAATCGGAAGCTGATGTTCAGGTAGCGGTGCAGAATCTGTCTCTGCAGATCGATCAGCTCGAGGCTAATCTCGAGGAC
>CAXMQZ010000026.1:0-6381 GCA_964195975.1 uncultured Polyangiaceae bacterium
TAAGCTAGCTCGACAAACGAATCGGGATCTTCCCACTGCCCCAATTCCCACTGATAGACCTGTGATTTGTCGACAACAAGCTGACCGTCATCCGGATCGAGAAAGATTCTGGCTCGCTCCAGGGGTCGTGGTGTGGGACCCTCGAAGTTGATGCCGCTCTTGTAGTAGCCACTCCCGTGGCAAGGACACTTGAACTTGTTCTGACCTCCCAACCAATTGGGAGGACACCCCAGATGGGTACAGATCGCGATCAGGGCATACAGTCGGCCCTCGCTGTTGACGATCCACACCCCGTTGGATTCCTTATAGCGCTCGTCGACGATCCCATCGCCGAAGTCGCTAGGAGAGCCGACCTTGAAGCTCGTGGCAGGCTCATAAAGGACGTTGGGATAGAGAAAGCGATTAAAGGCCGCCATGCAGCCGCCAATCGCAGCGGTGAATCCAACCCAAGCCATCGCAGCCCAGGAGAGAAAACCACGCCTCGATACCTCTGCTGAATTTTTCTGGTCTTGGTCAGCCATTCCTAATCTCAACGGGTCTGTCCCGAGTGCTGGACAGCGTCGACATGCTAGTCCGTACGAAGTTAGTGTGCATTTTCTAATCTATGCACGCCGACCTGTCAAGGGGTAGTAGGCGATGAAGTACGCCCAAATCAGCTATTCGAGGGTGCGGAGGTAGGCAACTATCTGCGCTAAATCCTCTTCAGTCAATTGCGGATTGCCTCCTCGAGGCGGCATTGCTACACCGCGAATGTTGAGAGGGTGATTGGCTGCCCGGCCCTCGATAAGAAATTGCACCAGCTCGTCATCGGTCTTGGACTGCACAAACTCGTTCATCCTGAGATCCGCCCCCAAAGATGGCTTTCCTTCGCCATTCGCACCGTGGCAGACCGTGCAGGTTTGGCGATAGAAACGTTGACCGGAGGACTGGCCATCATCTGACCCAGAAGAGCTACAGGCCACCAGGGCAGACACCGTCAGAGCTGTGAAACCGAGCCTGAGTAGGGCGGAGAGCCCAAGGTGCCGAGGCTGCTTGATCTTAGGGTGTTTCACTGTTGAAACTCATTCAGCTGTCCAGGTACTTCAGCGCCCCTAGGGCAGCTCGGCGGACTTTGAGACTTGGATCTTCGTCGGCCAGCTGCTCCAAAAGGGCCCTGGACTCTTCATCGCGGATGGTACCAAGAGCGGTGACAGCGCTCACCATGGCCTCTTCAGCCTGACTCGGGGTGATCCCAGGAACTCGACTCGTCTGACCTCTGTCGAGCATTTCATAAAGAACGTCCAGACCCAAGATGCTGCCCAATCTGCTTACCGTGAGAGCAGCGTTCCAGCGGACGTCCGCAACCGAATCCTGGAGTAGCGGCTGCAAGGCCTCGACCGATCTCGGATCACCCAACTCACCGAGCGCAAAAGCCGCTGTCTTGCGGATTCCCGGATCCTGATCCTGAAGGGCCTTCTCGAGCGGAGATCGAGCCTCCGGGGTCCCGACCGTCCCAAGCGCCCACAACGCGTAGATACGGGTCTCCGAGTCAGGATCGTCCAGAGTCTCCACCAAAAGAGGCACCGACTCCGGATCGTGGGTGTAGCCCAGGACGAGGGCAAGATATCTCTTCATGTCCCCCGGCTCGCTCTCCTGAAAAAGCTGACGCAACTCCTCGCGAGCACCCGGGGTGTCGTCGAGGGCCTCTGGGTCCGCCACGAGAATCTTGGACAGCTCGTAGGCTGCCTGGGCACGTCGGGGTTTCCACCCCGATCTCAGATCGTTGAGATAGTCCTGGGTGGTGTGATGATCGTAGGCTATCCAGCCAAAGCCTACGAAAACGGCGACGCACAAGACCACCACGAGCAGTGGGACGAAAAACAGACCAACGAAGGTACGCAACGCACTTGCGCCTCCCTGCTCGCCCTGTGATTCATTCGAATCCTCATTTGGGTACTCAGTCATGTCCCGAGCTTACCGCGATCGTCGAAAGGCTGCGAGACATGAAATATGGCAACGCTCAAATAGAACAGTTTTTCTTATCTGGACTCCAATTTTTGTCACTCCTTCTTTCCTACCAACCCTCGATTCTTCGCGATGGTTATGCAAAACAGGGCTCTCATTTCGTTCGCAGTTCTGGCACAGTTCATGCAGAATCAAGAAGAAGCTGCCGGTGTAGTACTATCCACCTCACCGGCATTTCAGGAGCGTTGATTTTGATTGATCCAAGAGCATTCCGGCATGGAGGGCGGAAAGGTTTCACCCTGATCGAGCTTCTGATCGTGGTTGCGATCATCGGGGTGATTGCCGCAATTCTGATTCCGAACCTCCTCGACTCCCTCCAGAAAGCGAAACAGAAGCGCACCATGGCCGACATGCGAGACCTTGGTGAAGCCTGGTTCTCGTGGTTGACCGACCAGGTTTCCGCGGCTGCCGCCGGCTCCAGTCAATCGTTCAACTTCGATGGACTCGCTGAATCCCTGACTGCAGATGAGCTGCAACAAACGCTCTATGTCGATCAAAACATGTTCTATATCCAGACGGTACCCACCAGGGACGGTTGGGGCCGAACCTACGACTATCGCTGGTCCGGTCAGGTGCTCTCCAGTAGTGTGCTCGGAATTCGTAGCCTAGGACGGGACGGCTCGGTTGGCCCAGCCACAAACCCCTATTCCGTAGGTCCGTTTCTGGCCACCCAGTACGACCAGGACATCATCTGGTCCGACGGATTCTTCGTTCATTATCCAGCTGGTGTTGCCTCCCGATAGCTCAGGACTCCAACACCGACAGATGCCTGGTCCAGGGCCCTACCTCGTCGGTGTATTTGTGTGCCATGCCGCGCGAGATCTGGATGATGTGACCAAGGTCGTGGACGGTCCAGGTCGCAAGAAGGTGGCCAAGAGTCACCGGTCCGAGCTCGGGATGAGCGCCTTTCTTCTGTAGATCTTCTTCGCTCAACTGCCAAGAATCCAACGTCACCAGATTCTGCTCTCGCAATTGCTCGAACTCATCGAGCAGATCGCCTAGCGATTTCCCTTCACTCTCAACGAACATCGCCTCGCGGTCGAAAGAGTCGAAGGTCTGGCTCTCACCTATCTCCAGGATGATCCGGGCTCGCGGGATCCAGTCGGTCCGTTCACCATGGACGAGATGACCCAAAACGTCGTAGGGGTGCCAGAAGCCAGGATCACCGCTGCTTTCAACCCACCGCTCCGGCAGTCCAGCCAACAGCGATCGAAGCGTCTTCGGAGTCTGCCGTAGAATAGGAATCGCCTCCTCGAGCCTGAATTTCATCCCTCTAGCATATCTGCTCCTTGCTCCGAACTCTCGCTATCCTCTAGCATCGACTCATGTCTACCGAGAAGCCTCGCTCCAAAGCTGTGACCTATGCCTCGTATTTGAAAACAGACGAGCTGCTCGAGCTGCAACAACCGCTATCGGACGGCCCTGAGCACGATGAGATGCTCTTTATCATCATCCACCAGGTCTACGAGCTCTGGTTCAAACAGATCATCCACGAGCTCGGACGACTTCAGGTGGTACTCGAGGCCAACGACACGCCGGCGTCGCTTGCGACCCTCAATAGAATCCTCACCATCCTGAAGACGCTCGTATCGCAGATCGATATTCTGGAGACCATGACACCTGTAAGTTTCAACTCCTTTCGGACGCGGCTCGAGTCTGCAAGTGGCTTCCAATCAGCCCAGTTTCGAGAAGTCGAGTACCTCCTCGGAAGCAAAAACCAATCGATGTTGCGCCATCATCCACCCGGATCCCGTGGTGCCAAAAGACTGGGCGAGCTTCTCGACAGTCCGACTGTTTACGATTCATTCCTTCGCTATCTGTCAGCCAACGGCTATGGGATCCCAGTGTCGCTTCTCGAACGCGATTTCAGTCAACCCCTCGAACCATCCGCAGAAGTTCGCCAGGCTCTCATAACCATCTATCGAGAGGATCCGATGAAAGCCATGGTCTGCGAGCGTCTGGTCGATCTCGACGAAGGTCTCCAAGAGTGGAGATACCGCCATGTCAAAATGGTCGAGCGGACGATCGGTGCCAAGATCGGTACTGGAGGCTCCGAAGGAGCTGAGTACTTGCGCAGGACGCTCTTCAAACCACTCTTTCCAGATCTCTGGGCCATCCGTTCGGAGCTCTAGGCGTTGAGCGAGCCCAGCCGCCCAGCCCCTCTTTCAATCGCCGACCTGGCTGGCGACCACAATCCTCTTGCAGCCCACTACAAGAAATTTCGGGTCACCGATCGGATTCTTCTGACCGGCCATTCGCATCAGGCTTGGCCCGACTGTGGGTTTCTGGGCCAGCAGAGAGCGTGGGAAGACGCCGCCGAATGGGTTGACACCAAATGGGATCGCGCCTTTGAAAAAGCTGACCAGGTCCGTGATGGGTATCGCAGACTGCTCGACGACCCGGACGGTTATTACTCTCTAGCCGAGAGCACCTTCGAGCTATTGGTCCGACTGATCTCCGCTCTGCCGTTGCGGGACCGGCCCAAGCTGGTGAGCACCGACTCCGAGTTCTACTCCCTACGTCGTCTGCTCTTGCGTTTACAGGAAGAGGGGGTCGAGGTCGTCCGTGTACCAGCGCACCCGGCTGACAGTGTCGGCGAGCGTCTCGCCGCGGCTACCGACGAACGCACGTCGATGGTATTCACTTCGACTGTTTTCTTCAGCAGCGCACAGATCGCTGGGAATCTGGACTTGGCGGCCGAAGCATGTCGCACTCATGGCGCCCTGATGCTCTTGGATGTCTATCACCAGCTCAACGTCATACCCCTATCACTGCATCGATCCGGACTCGAAGACGCCTATGTCGTGACCGCCGGTTACAAGTACTGCCAACTAGGTGAAGGCAACGCTATTCTTCGTTTCCCATCCGATTGTCGACTTCGCCCTCTCGCCACAGGATGGTTTGCCGAGTTTGGGCGCCTCGCGGAGGAGGCTTCCGCCGACCAGGTGGTCTACAACGCAGAACAGGATCGTTTTGCTGGAGCAACCTACGATCCCACCAGTCACTATCGAGCCTCCGAAGTGTTCGACTTCTTCCAGCGCCAGAGACTCGATCCAGAGCTCCTAAGAGAGCTCAGCCAACATCAAATCGGCTTGCTGTGCCAGCATTTCGACAGATTGGATCTGCCACCTGAGGTAATCAGCCGCGACCGACATATCCCGCTCGAGCGGCTCGGTGGTTTTCTGGCCCTGACATCGCCCCATGCGGGTACTCTGCACGATCGGCTGCTGGAGGTCGGTGTCTTTACCGACTACAGAGCCGAAGTCCTTCGTCTCGGCCCCGCCCCCTACCTTTCCGACAATCAACTGACCGAGGCCATGTCGATTCTGGGTCGGCTGGCGCGCAAGATTTGATCTGGCAGCTCTGCTCAGAGATCGACGCCCCATTTGCCCAGGAGACGTTGCAGCCTGAGATAGAGACCCGGTCCAAGGAGACCATACGCAGCTTCGGAGATGTCGCCAAGGATTACACGGAGCTTCTGCGGCCCGCTCCAATAGATCTCAGCCAGCGGCTCGATATCCGTGTTAAGCGACGTCTTCAAGACGGCTGCTGCCAAGACCACATCCTCGAAGTACCCAGCCGGCCCTATCAATCCTTCCGGAAGCAGATCGATCGGCGTCAGAAAGTAGGCAAGGGCGCCAAAAAGGAATCGGCGCCTCTCCGGTGGAACACGCGAGTCTAGGCAGAGGCGAAGAATCAGGACAAAAAGATCAGGGGCCAACAGAAGTGCCTCCACAGCATTCTGTCCGAGCTTTCCGGACCGTTTCCGTACAAATGCAGTCACACGATCTCTGAGCCGGTCATAGAAGCTGAGCAGCCCGCTCGACGCAAGATCCTCTAGCTCCATCCCTGGAAGCATGACTGAGTCCATCAGAGGTTCACCTTGAGTGGCACCGCTCATTCATTTCTCCTTGATGCAAACAACTCAGATTACCACTTCGCCGACAGTGGTCCCAAGAGGCGACGCCAGCAGGGTGTTGAAGAAGGCGGCGACAATAGGGTCGCTTTTTTCGGAGGAGCTCGGTCCCGGCGAGCCCGGGCACAATCAAGAAGTCGGAGAGGTCGCACCCGAGACCGACGCACTAGAGACTGTCGATACCGTGGCCGTCCAAAGATCACGGAGTGCAACGTCGAGGCTACGGCTAGGTTGCCAGCCCAATTCGAGCAAGCGGGTGTTATCTGCCCGCAGAAGAGGTAGATCGACTGGTCTGAAGCGATCTGGATCGACGACCACGAGCGGCGACAGACCGGAGACTTCGATCAACTTGTGCAGGACCTCTTCGATGCTATGCGCTTGACCGGTGCCGAGGTTGTAGGTAGCTCCGGGCTCACCCGATTCCAAAACAAGTGTCATGGCCTCGACTGCATCATCGATAT
>CAXMQZ010000027.1:0-11358 GCA_964195975.1 uncultured Polyangiaceae bacterium
CGCTACCGGCTCTCCGATGCATCGGCCGCCCGACTCGAGATCGAGGATGCGATCAGCGGTCGCGAAGATGGTGCTGTCAGCGAGTCGGCGGTGGTTGCCGAGGCATCGAAGTCGAAGCCGCTCGTACCCTGGCTTGTTGCGGCCGCCGCGGTCGTGGCTATGGGTCTCGCACTGTGGGCCCCCTGGCGCAGCTCCGCTCCAATGGAGACATCCAAGGCTCCACTCAAGCTCGACGTGTCGTTATCTGAATTCCCGCTCGACAACGGCGCACCGGGTGCATCGACCGTCCTGTCGAATGACGGCAATCATCTGGCCTACGTGGTAGTAGAAGACGAGAACTTCAAGCTCATGGTTCGCACCCTCGATCAGCTCGAAGGATCCGAGCTGGCGTCTGGAGCAGGTGCCGAGTCGCCCTATCACCCGTTCTTCTCACCCGACGGCAGTTGGCTCGGTTTTGTCACTTCGGGCGAGCTCAAGAAAATCCCATTTGCTGGCGGTACACCCATCGTACTGACGACCTTGAATCGGAGCCGGGGCGCGACTTGGACAACCGACGGCAAGATCATCTTTGCGAAAGATCCGCTCAGCGCTCTCATGCAGATGCCAGCATCCGGCGGTGAACCGGTCGAATTGACGACGCTCGACAAGGAGGCAGGTGAGTTCTCTCACCGGTGGCCGCAGATCTTGCCCGGGGGTAGGGCCTTGATATTCACCTCGCAGACGGAGGACGCAGCGAGTTTTGATGAGGCAAAGATCGAAGCCCTCGTCCTGGCTACCGGTGAGCGCAAGATCCTTCAAGAGGGCGGTTTCATGGGGCGATACGCTCCCGGCGGCTTCCTGCTGTATATCAACGATGGGACACTTTACGCTCGACCCTTTGATGTCGAAACCCTCGAGGTCGGCGGTACACCAGCACCGGTCGCGCAGGGTGTCTCTGCCGACAGCACTGCTGGAGGAGCTCAGTACGACATGACCGCCACCGGCACTCTGGTCTACAACCGAGGTCAGAACAGTCTCGAGGAATACCCGATCTTGTGGGTCGATCGCGACGGTGACAACGACGTGCTGTGGACCGAGGAGGGCGCCTTCTATGGCCCACGCCTCTCGCCCGATGGGACCGAGCTCGCGATAACGCGAATCAAAGACGACAACACGGACATCTGGGTCTTCGACCTGGATCGGGAGGTAGCGACCCGACTTACCTTCGATCCCGACGCAGACTCTGGACCCGCTTGGATGCCCGATGGTCGGAACATTCTCTTCGGATCTTCTCGCAACTCCACCCCGGGTCTCTACCGAAAACGCTCGGACGGATCGGGCGAGGCTGAACTGCTGGCCGAGTCCGACACCTTCCTGCATCCAGACTCGGTATCGGGAGACGGAAAGTTTGTGACTGGAGTCACAATTGGACAATCTTTCGACATCTTTGTCTACGCCTTGGATGGATCTGGGGAGGTCGAAGAGTTTCTGTCGACCCCCTTTCTCGAGTGGCATCCCGCCTTCTCGCCCAATGGTCGCTGGATCGCCTATATGTCGGATGAATCGGGTCGGTACGAGGTCTATGTGCGGCCCTATCCAGCCGGTGCCGGAGGCCGCTGGCAGATCTCACAGAAGGGCGGCGGTCAGCCCCGATGGTCGGGCGATGGCCAAACCCTGTTCTTCAGGAGTGACACGGGCGTGATGTCGGTGTCGATCGAGTCGGTTGGCGATACACTGCGGATCGGGAGACCCCGGGAAGTTTTCGAAGGCGACTTTCGAGGCGGCATCCCGGGCCTGTCGTCAGCATCTATTCTGGGCGACTACGATGTCACTGGCGACGGTGAGAGCTTTGTCATGTTCCCCGAAAGCACCAACCAGGGTCGAGGTGCCCAGGTGACGATGGTGTTCAACTTCGCCGACGAGCTCGCTCGCACTTTCAACTGATCCGGTGACAAGACACCAGCTCGCCCTAAATCCAATCTGTTGGAAAAAGGGGGACACACGACTAAATTCGGCGTGATTCAACCTATTGAAGTGCCAACCCTATCCAGGATATTGAATCGGGCCGAATTTAGTCGTGTGTCCCCCTCGATTCAGATTCTTGGATAATCGACGAGATTGTGTCCTGTCACCGGAACCTAGCTTCCGGGCACTCCCCTTCCTTGAGTCCAGGGTACACCGGCAGCCTCGAGCTTCGCCTCGAACGCCGGAATGTCGACCTCCACCAACTGACGAAGATCGACCTTCAGCTCGGCTAGATCCTGCTGCGCAATAGTCAAGGTCTTGCGTAGGTTGGGTGTCGGTCCGTAGGTCGAGTGACGGGTACCCATGCTGACCGCTTGCAGGCGTTGGGTGATCGTGGCTGGGATCGGTTCGCCCACTTTGTTCTGGCGTTCGTTGCCGCTAAACTCGCGTCGTAGATCGAGCAGTCGGTGTTCCAAAGCCCGAGCCTCGACATCGAGAGCCGCATCGATGCCCGCCGAGCTCATCAGAGCAACCTCGAGAAGCTGTATGCGGTCGGCGGTGTCGAGCAGGATGTGCTTGACCGCTGACGCCTGTCGCAAGGTCTCCGCAGATTCACGGCCAAAGGCGACTACCATCTCGGGTGTCGAGCCCGGGAGCGTGCCTTGGCGCATCGGTTTGACAACGAACCCCTGAGGCTCGCCGACCTGGGTCAGCTGCCCGCCTAGGCGACGATACATCGTCACCGTGTAGCTGCCTGGTGCAGCCAGCGGACCCACCGGCTCACGCCAACGCTCTTCCTGCGGCCGGTTGGTAAGAGCCTCCGTCACCGGGTAGCGCAGATCCCACGCGACTCGGTGAAAGCCCGCCTCAGTCGGGCCGGTGATTCGGCGCACGACCTCGCCGCCACCGTCCTGGATCGTCAACACCATCGATGGCGGTTCCTCTTGCTCTTGTCTGTCGATCACGTCCCAGCCAGGCATGGGAGTGTCGCCGCCTTCGCCGGCCACACGGCGCTCCTCGTCGCGGCGTATCTGCTTGGAACTCTTGATCCCATCACGCAGATAGTAAGTAAAGACTGCTCCGAATGGGGGGTTGGGCATGGTCACAAAGGCCGCACCCTGGCTCGCCTTGATCTCCTCGCCGAGATCGCGACGGGGGATGTACCACCAAGCGTCCCGCACCGGGAAGAGAGTCGCAGGCTGCTCCAATAGCTCATCGGAGATCTGGCGCAGTGGTGTGTAGTCATCCAGGATCCAGAAACTCCTGCCAAAGGTTGCTCCTACCAAGTCGTTCTCGCGTTTGTGAATTCTCAGATCCCGGAAGGAGATATTGGGAGCGTTTCCTGTCAGTTTGACCCAATTGGCGCCCCTGTCGATGGTAAAAAACACCCCAAACTCGGTACCCGTGAACAGCAGGTTCGGGTTCTCGTGATCCTGGACGATCCGCCAGACCAGATGGCGCGCTGGAATTGTTCCCGCTATCGAGGTCCAAGTGCGTCCGCGATCACTACTCTTCAACAAGTAGGGCGAATAATCGCCCTCCTTGTGGTTATCGAGCGCCACATAGACCGTATCGGCGTCGTGCAGATCGGCCTTGATGTCATTGACAAAAGCCATCTTGGGCACACCTGGAAGACCATCGACCTTGCGCCAGTTGGCACCACCGTCCTCGGTCACCTGGACAAGTCCGTCATCGGTGCCGACATAGATCAGACCTTCTACGAGGAGTGACTCCGACAGCGAGGTCACGTTGCTGAAATTCGACATGGCCCACATGTCCCAGACCGCGTCTACGGATTGAACTCGCCCCATCATCGGCATCTGGAACCGATCGAGACCGCGCGACAGGTCGCCACTGATCGACGTCCATGAGTCGCCCCGGTCGTCGCTGCGCCACACTCGTTGGCTAGCGAAATAGAGCCGGGCCGGATCATGCGGGCTGATCAAAATCGGCGTATCCCAGTTCCAACGCTCCGCGGGATCATCCTTGCCGGGTTGTGGCTGGATCAGGATGTTTTCACCAGTGGCCCGATCATGACGGGCAAGCACACCCTGTTGCGATTCGGAGTAGACGATGTTGGGGTTCGTCGGATCGGCGGCCTGTCCATGGCCATCGCCACCCAGGGTCACAAACCAATCGCTGTTGCGGATGCCCTGAACACTTTCGGTCCGCGACGGGCCACCCTGTGAGTTGTTGTCCTGGGTGCCGCCGTAGATGTTGTAGAAAGGCTCGTCGTTGTCGAGGGCTATCTTGTAGAACTGAGTGACCGGTAGATTGGCGATGAACTTCCAGTTCTCGCCGTGATCCCAGGTCTCGTAAATGCCCCCGTCGGTACCTACCAAGAGGTAGTCGGGAAGATCGGCGCGAAACGCCAAGGCATGGTTGTCGCTGTGTTTGGCGACCTCGGTCATCTTTTCGAAGGTCTTGCCGCCATCTTCGGTGACATGGATCCGAACATCCATCTGATAAACCCGGTCGAATTTGTGCGGGCTGGCAAAGATCTCCTGGTAATAGTGCGGCCCTGTACCACCGGATAGGTAATCGTTGCCGTGCTCCCAGGTCGTGCCACCATCTTCCGAGCGATAAAAGCCTCCCTTGCGCCAGGCTAGCTCGATCGTGGCATAGACAACATCAGGGTTCTGGGGTGAGATCGCCAGGCCGATCAAACCCATCTCCTCACCGTCTTCTTCAGACTCATTCGGCAGACCCTTTGTCAGCTCGCGCCAGGTCTGACCACCATCCGTGGTTTTGTGGATCCCACTCTCCGGCCCGCCATCGATCAGTGCGGCGACTGTCCGATGGTGCTGCCAGGTGGCCGCGTAGATTACGTCAGGGTTGCGCGGATCCATCACCGCGCTGGCCACACCGGTGAACAGTCCGCCTCCCAGGATCTTGGTCCAGGAGCCACCGCCGTCGGTCGTTTTGAACAGACCCCGGTCGCCACCGGCCGACCAAAGAGGACCTTCGGCCGCCACGTAGACCGTGGACGAATCGCGCGGATCGATAAGGATCATCGCAATGTGCTGGGAGCTCTCTAGACCCATGTGCTGCCACGTCGCTCCGCCATCGGGGCTGCGATAGACACCGTCGCCATAGCCGACATGACGGCCACCGACGTTCTCTCCGGTGCCTACCCAGACAACCTTCGAGTCGTTCGGGTCGAGAGCCAGGGCGCCGATCGAATAGGAAGGCTGCTGATCGAAGATCGAAGTCCAGGTGTTGCCAGCGTTATCGGTCTTCCAGACTCCACCGCTGCCGACTGCCACATACCAGGTGGAAGTGTGTTCCGGATCGATCACCAGATCGGCGATCCGGCCCGACATCAAAGCCGGTCCAATACCCCTCCACTCCAGACCGCTGAAGGTTTCGGATGTCACACGAGTCGCATCGGCAGGCGAGACGATCGCCAAGGCCGTCAGAACCATCGTCAATACAGAGATAGACAAGACAAGGCGCTTCATTTCGCTTCTCCCAGTAAGCGGTGCATCGCCCTCCGGACAGGGCTTGAATGATCAGTGTGTAACTACGGAAAAACGTTTAGACCGGATTCAATATTCGCCGCACTCAAGCCGCATCTTAGCCTACCGATGCCACCTCAGAGACTATCTGTTTGGGTAGGTGACAGGGCGCCTCTTCACCGGAAAATGAATTCGGGGACACGAGACCTAACTCGGTCGACACACGCGCGATCTAGCACGCCTGCACACGAGTAAAGTCTCGTGTCCCCGAATTTCAGACCGTCACTCCAACAGATTGAATCGCGCTGGATATGGTCGTGTGTCCCCCTTTTTCCAATGAATTGGATCTAGGGCGAGAAGATTTCCTGTCACCGAGGGCTAGTCGGCGAGGCCCATCTTGGCGAGGAAAAGATCCCAGCGGGGGTCGGAGTGGAGCGAGCGCAATGATACGTCGGTCTTGATCTGGGAAAGCTGTGGATCTCTCACGATGTAAGCGCGCTCAAGTAACGCAAAGGCTTGGTCGCTCTCCCCTCGATGAGAATGGATTCCGGCAACCGCATAGGGGTTGTCGTCTCCAAACTCGGATTTGTACTCGGCGAGACTCTTGTCCGACATCTGTCTATTCCCCATCGAATGATGGATCATCGACAGCGTGGCAAGACTAGAACCCTTGTCGGGTTCCGACTCGGCCTCCACGAGGGCCTCTTCGAGTCGACCCTGTGCCAGATAGACCGCAGCGAAACCTCTGTGAACAAAAGGATATTGTGGGCTCAGTGATTGGAGTTTGGTCAGGTAGTCGATCGACTCCTCGTACATACCCGCTTCCAGAAATGTGTTTGCCCCGTTACCGTAGATCGTAAGATCGAGTGGATCTATCTCTAGGACTCTCTTCTGAATTGCAATCGCCTCGTCCAAACGTCCGAACACACTGGCCATCGACGCAGCGTTGCCCAGCACGATCGGGTTGTTGGGCGCTACTTCCAGGGCCCGTTGAGTAAAAGCATCTGCGGCTACGAAGTCGAGCTCCTGCGTACCTAGCACCCACCCCATCCGAGATAGTGCCTCGGGAAGATCGGGATTGAGCTCGAGAGCCCGCTCAAGGGACCTACGGCCGCTGTCGACTGCCTTGTCCCGTACATCTTCGGAATCTGCAGTGAACGCTCTACGAAAGTAACCGAGGCCAAGCTCGGCCCAGGCTGACGCGTAGTTCGGATCGATTTCGAGGGCTTGATTCAAGAGAACGATGGCCTCGTCGTTGTCTTCTCGACTACTGCGCTCGAGTAGAAACTTCGCCTGTAGCAGGAGATTGTAAGCATCGGTCGATGTGCTCTTCTCTTCAACAGATTCTCCAGAAGTCAACGTCACCTTGAGCGCTGTAGCAACCGAAGAAGCGATTTCGTCCTGCACTTCGAAGATGTCATCGAAGCTACGGTCATAGGTCTCCGACCAGAGCTGAAAGCCGTCGCCGACGTTGACCAATTGGACAGTGATCCGCATCTGATCCCCGGCTTTGCGAACCGAGCCCTCTAGGACCGTGGTCACATTCAACTTTGCGCCGATGGTCTCGAGATCGTCGTCCGAGTTCTTGAACTGAAAAGATGACCTTCGACCCGCCACCCGCAGATCGCCCGCCTTCGCCAGGGCGTTGATCAGCTCCTCGGTCAGACCGTCGGTGAAATACTCCTGATCCCCATCGGCACTGCGGTCGGCAAACGGCAAGACTGCCACCGAAGGTGTCTCGGCATCCAAGGCCGCCAGTTCAGCTTGCCCGGTCGGCGTCGCCGCTACGGTTTCGGATGGAGTAGATGTTGTGTTGTCATCACCGCCTCTTCCCAGCCACCAGCCGGCGGCCAACGCCACGACCACAATCAAGGCCCCAATCCCGATCATCCTGGCTTTACTCGAGCTTGATGCAGCTTGGATGGGGCCCGATGGGGGCGTGACCGGTGTCGATATGACAGCACTGGGGTCGACAACCGGCACGCTCGAAGAAGGTGTTGCCGCTGCCGGCGCCTGGAAATCCCCGGAGCTGGGAATTGATGCATCAGGTGGCATCGGAACTGGCGGAGCGATCGGTGAGGGAGCGGTCTGTGGCACGGTCGACTGCTGATCTCCGACCGGCGGAGGCGGCACAGCCGAGACCGGCACCGATGGAGCGCCCGAAGCTGGCGTTGTCGAGGGCACCGGTGGCGTAGTCGGTACACCGATCGGGGAAGCCGCGACAGGCATCGCAGTTGAGCCGCTCACACTGGTCACCGTTCCCGATTCGACTTCTCTTTGCAGACTCTTGAGCTCGTTGCGAACATCGAGAGAAGTCTGAAAGCGCTCGCGCGGATCCTTCTCCAGACAGTGTTGGATGATTCGTCCGAGATGCCGAGGAAGATCTGCCCGCAGCTCGAAGACAGGCGCCGGTGTGTCCCGCATGATGCTCGAAACCAGTGCTGCGGAGTTTTCTCCCCGAAACGGCCGGGCTCCACTCACCATTTCGTAGAGAACCACGCCGAGCGAAAAGATGTCGGACCGGTGATCAACCGTCTTGCCCTGTAGCTGCTCGGGAGACATATACGGTGCCGTGCCCATCACCACGCCTTCGCGCGTCAGATTCGCCGACGACGGCGCCATCTGCGTAGCATCGGCATCGGCTGGCATCTGTCCCGCCTCGGCCGCGAGCTTCGCCAAGCCAAAGTCGAGCACTTTGACTCGCGCATCCGGCGTGATCATCACATTGGCCGGTTTGAGATCGCGATGCACGATCCCCTTCTCGTGCGCCGACGACAATGCATCGGCGAGCGGCACTGCGATGTCGAACACCTTGGCAAGCGGCAGCCCACCTGGTGGCAGCGCCCGGTCGAGGCTTTCACCCTCGACCAGCTCCATGGTGAGAAACCGTCGCCCCTTGCTCTCTTCGATGCTGTAGATCGTAACGATGTTGGGGTGATTGAGAGCCGCAACCGCCTTGGCTTCCCGCTTGAATCGCTCGAGCCGCTCGGGATCCTCCGACAGCTCGCCAGGCAGCACTTTGATCGCCACCTGCCGATCAAGCTCGGTGTCCTCGGCCAGATAGACCTCACCCATGCCGCCCTCGCCGAGCTTGCCGGTGATCCGATAATGAGAAAGCGTCTCGCCAATCATAGCCCTGAGAGCTCTAGTCGCTCGAGCCCATTGTCTCCATCCGTTTCACCAGCGTGTCGAAGCGAGGGTCGTCTCGTATGTTGTTCAGATCGCTGTCCTGCCGCACCCAGTCGGCGTCACGATATCCAGCACCCACCGACCTGTCCAGTGAGTCGAGAGCCTTTTCTACCTCGCCAGCCTTGGAGTAGAAACAGGTCAGATTGTAGAGAGCCAATGAGTCCTGAGTACCACTCTCGAGAACCGCGGATGCCCACTCCATGGCTTCATCCTCACGCTCTCCCAACTCAATCAGCGCGGATGCGACAACGATACGGGCGCTGTAGTCGTCAGGGTTGAGCTCGAGATGGCGCTCGGTAGTCACGACGATCCTGCGTAGCGAGCTGTCAACCTGATCCTTCCACCCCAAGCTCGTATAGACCTGCGGAGTGAGTACGATCGGTTTCAGGTTCTCCGGGTCGAGCTCAATCGATATCTCCCACAGCTCTGCCGCTTTTTCGAGCTCTCCTTCCGTGTATTTCATGCGGCCATAGCTCCAATATATCTCGGAGTCCTTTGGGTCGAGTCGGATGGCTTCTTCGAACGCCTCGACCGCCGCCACCAGTTCGCCACGGTAGTGAAAGTACCCGGCGCGGGCAACGTGCGAGTCGGCCAGATCGGGCGCCAACTCGAGAGCCCTGGAGCTCGCGGCACCCATCGCTTCGAGGTTTGCCGGATCGCCCCCACCGAACTGGTACATGTGAAAGAGCGATCTCGCAAGACCAGCATAGGCAAGAGCGTAGTCGGGATCGAGTTCGATCGCCTTTTCAAACATCTGGCGAGCGTAATCCCGATCTTCGGTTGTGCTGCGATCCTGATACTCGAGACCCTTGAGATAAAAGTCGTAGGCCTTTGAATCAGTGGTGCTGCCGATCTGGATAGTGCTCTTTGTCCCGGGCGCAAAGGTCAGTCGTAGTGCATCGGCAATGCTGCTTGCGATCTCATCCTGTACCGAGAAGACATCCTCGAGCTCGCCGTTGTAGGTCTCCGACCAGAGCTTGAAGCCGTCGCTGACCTGAACCAGCTGCGTCGAGATGCGAAGCTGATTCCCCGCTTTGCGAACGCTGCCTTCGAGCACGGTTTCCACTCCCAACCGCTCACCCACCTGTTGAATATCCAGATCCTTGCCTTTGAGCGCAAAGACCGCTGTGCGTGACGGTACTTTCAATCCCTCGATCGTGCCCAGAGCCTGGAGCAATTCCTCGGTCATACCATCGGTGAAGTACTCCTGATCTTTCTCCGGGCTGAGATCGGCAAAAGGCAAGACGGCGACCGATGGTGCGCTGACTACCTGTGACCCGCTGGCGGCGGCAGTGTCGGAAGCCTTTACTACCTGTTCCGACCCATTGCGGCCACGTCCCATCCACCAGACAGCACCCAAAACCAGCAGAGCTGCCGCCACAATCCCAACCCAGATCGGCCGTTGCGTTGAAGTCGTTGTTACCGGCCCGGAGCTTTCCGTTGAAACTGTGCCGGTGGCAGCACCTGTCACGGATCCCGACTCGCTAGCCGTCACGGGACCAGACTCAGAGAAGGTACCCATAGCAAGTACCGCCTGACTGACCGCCGTAACTGCTCCCGACTTGACCTCCTCGCGCAGGCCGTCCAGTTCGTTGCGCACATCCTTCGCCGATTGATATCGGCGCTCGGGGTCCTTCTCCAAGCAGTGTTGGATGATTCGTCCGAGATGGCGCGGTAGATCGGCCCTGGCCTCTGTCACCGGCGAGGGCGTGTCCTTCAAGATGCTCGACGCCAGATCGATTCCGCTGTCACCACGGAATGGACGGCTTCCTACCACCATCTCGTAGAGCACGACTCCGAGCGAGAAAATATCGGATCGCACATCGATGATCTTGCCTTGGAGTTGCTCAGGGGACATATAGGGCGCAGTGCCCATGACTGTCCCTTCACTCGTCAACGTCGCCGTGCGTGTAGCCGCTTGAGTCGCCTCTCCCTCCGGAATCTGGTCCTCGGTCATGACTGCCAGCTTGGCAAGTCCAAAATCCAACACCTTGACCCGACCTTCGGATGTCACCATGACGTTGGCCGGCTTGAGATCACGATGCACAATGCCTCTCTCATGCGCGGCCGCCAAAGCGTCCGCCATCGGGACGGCGATGTCGAAGACAGCCGAAAGCGCCAGACCCTCCTGTGGAATTACCTTGTCGAGACTCTTCCCCTCGACAAGCTGCATGACGATGAAACGCCGCCCCTGGGCCTCTTCGATGTTGTAGATCGTGACGATGTTGGGGTGATCGAGCGCCGCGACCGCTTTGGCTTCACGTCGGAAACGCTCCAAGCGATCCGGACTATCTGCCATCTCAGCCGGCAGAATCTTCAACGCTACCTGCCGATCAAGCTCGGTGTCTTCGGCCAGATAGACCTCACCCATGCCGCCCTCGCCGAGCTTGCCGGTAATGCGATAGTGAGAAAGAGTCTCGCCGATCATGGATTTGAGGCACCCTTTCTATCACAGCTCGGCGCAGATAGATCTCCCGCAGCGATAACATCCTCATCGTGAACAGGATCTGCACACCAACTTGTCTTGCCTTGATCTTGCTGGGAACTGCAAGTCAACTCCTCGCCTCGACCGAGCTCGAGGAGGCCAGGGCCCTGCATCGGGAGGGTCGGCTTCGAGAAGCACTCGAGGCCTACGCGGAAACGGTCGCCGTCATCGGCGAGGCGGATCCCTCGAGCGCCGCCGCCGCCCGCAACAATGCCTGCGTGATTCGAATCGGGTTCGCCGAATACGAGGAGGCTTTGGCTGAATGTACCGAGGCGGTTCGGC
>CAXMQZ010000028.1:0-5571 GCA_964195975.1 uncultured Polyangiaceae bacterium
GAAGCGACTTGGCGAATTCAGGCTTCGACTCTGATCGGGTGCTTTGTGCTGGAGCACTTTCTAGGAATCACTTCCTATGACTTCATGGTGCAATCAATCAGCGCTGCATTTGGCCCCATCGGAATCTACAAGGTGCTATCCGCCGGTCTGGGATCTGACTACACGCTGCCCAGGTTCGTTGGAATTCAGCAGGCCGCCAACTGTCCGATGTATCACGCCTGGCGACGTCAGAGCCCAGAGATCCTACGACCCGTGCAATCCACGTCTCAGCTTCTCACTCGGGTTATGTACGACTCGGAACCCCATACCTATGGAACCTTCGAAAAACTCGACCGGCTCCTGACTGAGACAGGTGGCCACCTCGACATCATCGACCACGATGAGTTCTTTGGTACGCTGAACTCTCAGATCGCAGGCCAGTCACTGATTGAGCATTTGGAAAACAGTGGCATTCAGATTGGGCTCCGCGCTGGAGAGGTAATTGAGAAGACGGGTTTGATCTCACTGATCGGCACCTTGAAACAGATAGACCGAGGCCGTGTAGCTCCGGGGGCTCGAGTGCTTGTCTGTTTTACCGGCGGAACAGCTTGCCCCGACGGACTAGCCGTGCCCGACGTTCAGATCTCGGACTCGAGCCAGATCGACAAGATCTTTGGTCACGAATCGAAAACACGACAGGGAAACCATGGCTGATTCACGTCGCGACATAGTCCTCAAAGACTCGACCTTACGGGAAGCTATGGATACACCAGGTGTGGAGTTCTCTTTGACGGCTCGAATAGAGATCGCTCGACTTCTCGAGTCGGCGGGGGTGGCCGAAGCAGAAGTTGTCGCTCCTGCAAGAGTGAGCAGGGATCTCGAGGTTGCCCGTCTGATCAAGACGCAGGGAATCGGCCTCGAGACTTCGGGTTTGGTCTATGCCAATCGAGAGGAAGTTCGAGACGAGGCAACCGAGGCGGCTCGAGCTCTCGATCGCTTCGACTTCATCATGCCGCTTTCTGAGCAACGCCAACCGCACCGATTTGATGAAAAGTGCAAGATGCTGCTTCAGGCGCTCGACTTTGGTTCGACTCTCGGAGTGCCGATCGGTATCGGTTTTCCTCATGCGACGCAGGTGGCATCTGAAGAGATTCTGGAGATCGCAGAGCTGGGTGTCAGCCGGGGTGCCACGCGGGTCACGGTCTACGACACGAACGGCTCGACCGAACCCTTCGCTCTACGAGACCTTCTCGAGCAGCTTGTCTCGACAACGGATCTGCCAGTTTTTTTCCATGGGCACAACGATCTCGGTTTGGCGGTCGCCAACTCCTGGGCCGCGGTTACCGCTGGTGCTGCGGGTCTCGACGTGACCATCAACGGTTTGGGCGACAGAGCCGGTAATGCCAGTCTCGAGCAACTGGTTCTGTTGCTTCATCTCCAGGGTATCGAGACGGGTATCGAGACTTCAGAGCTACGACGAGCGTCACGACTTATCGAGAGGTTGAGCGGAGTGGCTGTTTCCAAGCTGGCCCCGGTAGTGGGTGATTTTGTCTTCGAGCATTTGTCTGCGAGCCATCTTGGTGTCCCAACCGAGTTTGAGGCCTTCGACCCAGAGCTAATCGGAAGGCGTCGTCGGCTGCGTGGGGACCCAACTCACTAGGTGAGGTTCTCATCATGAACATACTTCTTTTCAATCCCGCTCCACGACGAGGCTTCCAGGCGCATCGCAGGGTCGAGCTTCCCCTGAGCCTGATCTGTCCGGCTACACCCCTTGATCGACTCGGCTACAAGGTCAAGATCGTGGATCAGTTTGCCGACCCGAACTGGGAGAGTGAGTTTCGCCAGGCGCTCGAAACAAAACCAATCTGTATGGGTGTGACCTCGATGACCGGGCCACAAATATTGCGAGCGGTCGAGGCTTCGAAGGAAATGAAACGGCGGCACCCTGATGTCCCGGTCGTTTGGGGCGGCATCCATGCCAGCCTCATGCCCCACCAGACGCTGAAGAATCCCAACATCGATGTCGTGGTTGTGGGCGAGGGCGAGGAGACCTTTACCGAGTTGGTGCGAGCACTGGAGAACGGTACTCCTCTGGACCAGGTCGAGGGCATCTACTACAAAGAGGGCGACAAGATTCACTCGACTCCACGGCGCAATTTCATCGAGCTCGACAAGGAGCCGCCACTGTCCTACGACCTGGTGAATGTCGATCTCTACCGACGGAATCTGTTCGGGGTCGATCATCTCACCTTCAACTCGAGCCGGGGGTGCACCTTTCGATGTAGCTTCTGCTGGGACCCGGTCGTACACAACCGCACCTGGCGCGCGATGCAGCCCGAGACCGTTATCGACCATCTAAAGAGGATTATTCGTGACTATGGCGTTCGGGGTTTTCTCTTCTCGGATGATCACTTCTTTATCAACATGAAGCGTGCCCGCGGCATCATCGAAGAGATCGTACGGGCCGATCTCGGCATCATCATCAGCAAGCTACAGATTCGCGCCGACACGATCTGTCGCATGGATACCGAGTTTCTCGATCTAATGGTGAGGGCGGGTGTCAAGCGCTTTACCGTCGGGGTCGAATCGGGTAGCCAACGTGTGCTCGACCTGATCAAGAAGGACGTAACGATCGAGCAGGTCGTCGAGGCCAACCGCAAGCTCGCGCCCTACCCCATCGTGCCGCTCTATTTGTTCATGATGGGTATGCCCACCGAGACTCCGGAGGAGTTTCGCCAGAGTATCGAGCTTGCCAATCAGCTGATCGCGGAGAATCCCAAGGCGGTAAAGACCTTCAACATCTACACAGCCTTTCCTGGAACCGAGCTCTATCAGTTTGCCGTCGAGCGGGGGCTCCAGGCGCCGGAGAGGCTGGAAGAGTGGGCGACATTCAACTTCCGCCATGTCCCAAAACAGGCGGCGTGGATCGATCCCGGAACAAAGCGTCTTATCGAGAATCTTGATTTCCCGCTGATGTTTCTTGGCAGCAACTTCACGAGTCCGTACAGAAAGACCCACCCGGTGGTGGTGTCTCTGGCCAAGCTGTATTCGCCGATAGCCAGATATCGGGTCAAGAATCTCGATGTTCGTCTTCCGGTCGAAACAAAGATCGTCAAGGCCCTCGGACTCTTTGGCCGGCAGGGCTAACCCGCTGCTTGCTTTGAATCGAGCGCACCAGCACCGTCTCGACATGAGCTCGAAAGACACTCAATACTGGGACGGGGTAGCTCAGACCTGGTCGAGTGAGCATCCCCAGCGTCTATGGCGAAGCTTCTGCGATCGGCTCAACAGCCAGTTGATGCGGCAGAACTTGGAGACTTGCAAAAACGGCAGGGCGTTGAAGACAGATCTGTTTGACGAGGCGACAGGTGAGATCGGCTTGGTTCCACAACTCGCTGAATTCGCCGGGCAGGTCGTTGGCATCGATATTTCGCAGGTGACGTGTCGAGTCGCAACCGGGCGCCACCCCTCTCTTGGAGCCTGCTCCGGAGATGCCCGGGCGCTCCCGTTCTCGGATAAGTCGTTCGATATCGTGCTCTCGAATTCAACCCTCGACCATATGGAGAGGGTCGACGACATCGGGACGGCGCTGGGTGAGATTCATCGCGTCCTGCGACCGGGTGGGCGTCTGCTGCTGACTCTCGACAACTTTTGTAACCCGGTGATCGCGCTGCGCAGCATCTTGCCGCATCGGTTGCTGACAGGGCTTGGGCTGGTTCCCTACTATGTAGGTGCCACGTGTGGCCCCAAGCGTCTGAGAGGCCTGGTCGAGAAGGTCGGGTTGGAGCCGAAAACGATGGGAGCAATGATGCACTGCCCGCGGCTGCCGGCAGTCGCCACGGCCAACCTCCTCGACCGCGCTGGCCCCGTAGGTCTCAAAAAGTTCTTCTCGGACAGTCTGTTTTGGTGGGAGGCGCTGGAGCGACTACCGACCCGCTACCTCACTGGATATTTCATCCGGATCGTCGCAAACCGCCCCTGACCCCTTGCGGCTCAGAGTTTCAAGCGGTCGGACCCCGATCTTCGAAGGAGTATCCCCTGAGAAAGTCGAAACTAGCCATCCGATCCTTAACCTGTTCGATCAACTCGGGGGTCCACCTTGCCTCATGGCGGGATCTGTGCGGAGATGGGTAGATGATGCTGGTGCAATCGTCCAGATAGTTCGAGGTAGCCTCCAAACCAAGAAAACCACAGAGTCGCGTGAGGTGCTCTCTTGACGAGTTAATCAGCGTCTCGTGGCGGAGCTCGAAGAGATTGTCTGAATCTGCCTCGTTCCTGATCCCTTTGACGGTTTCGCAGAGCGAGAAATAGAATTCTGCACTCTGGTTCAAATCCGACTCGAGTTGTTTCTTTCGTGTCCTGAGCGCAATGGTGCTGATGCTGTCAAACGGGTTGCGAACGACCTGGATCAGTTTCACTGGAACTCCCATAGCGGTTTCGAGCCGGCGGAGAAGCCCTGGCTTTTGCCGAAGTCTTCGGGTGGCGCCTTCTGCCATGTTGTCCCCCAGGACCAGAATTCGAGACGATCGTCCTTGCCACTGGTTGGGTACTTGATAGTTGTAGCGTTTCGACTCACGACCAGCAGTAGTAAAGGCGATCGAGTTGCGTCTCAACAGGGTACACACCTGAGATCGGACATAGCCCGCCCGAACAAACTTCAGCACGCCCATCTCGTGGGCCATCACGATGTTTGGATGTGCATCGAGTAGCGAACCGACAAAACTGTGCCCGCTTCTCGAGGACCCTACGAAAAGCACGAAGGTCTGAAGATCCCTGAAGTGCAGCCGGTCCTTGAGGCCCAACACGAGCGAAGCCGGATAGAGCACCGCAAGGCGAGCGACCTCGGAGATGAGTCGAGCTGGCCGTCGGGATTGTTTGAGGCTTGGCATCTACGGTCCTTGGTGTCCTTGTCGACAAAGGATTTATGGGATTCTTGCATCTAACGGGTAGCCGGAGAGGTTTGTGCGATGGCCGATAGGAGATATCGTGCTCGACAGTAGACCCGTTAAAGTTGGCTCGGAGGTGTTGATTGATCATTCTCCACGCACCGCATTTCCGAGATCGACAGAGAGCCAATGCATGAGCCTTCGGCACGAGGACTATCAGTTTGTCGCCCGAATGATCTCGGGTGATGAGGCGGCCTTTGATCTCTTTTCAGAGCATCACATTCCGGCCTTGTATCGGTTTGCCCTGAGACGGCTGCAGGGTGACCGGGAGCTGGCAGCCGAGATTGTTCAGTCGACGGTCTGTAGGGCGATCAGCAAGTTGGCCTCCTATCGAGGGGGCTCGGCGCTGATGACGTGGCTATGTGCCATCTGTCGTACCGAGATTGCCGGGTATTTTCGAAAACGGAGCCGAATGGGAATCGAGGTAGAGCTGGTTGATGAAACGCTGGATGCCGAGGTGATAATCCAAAACGGCCACCAAAACGGCCATAAATCGAGCCCTGAAACGGCCATCCTGGAGAAAGAGTCCACAGGCCTGGTTCACGTCGTGTTGGATCGCCTCCCGGGTCACTACGCCCAGGTTCTGGAGTGGAAGTATCTCGAAGGCTTGTCGGTCAAGTCTATGGCGACGCGACTCGACATGACC
>CAXMQZ010000029.1:0-17297 GCA_964195975.1 uncultured Polyangiaceae bacterium
GAGCCCGGAACAGGCTCGCGGCGAGGCGGCCGATCGTCGCGCCGACACCTGGTCTTTTGGCGTCGTTTTGATGGAGATGATGACCGGCAATATGGTCTATCCCGGCAAGACGGTATCCGACACCCTGGCCGGAGTGCTCGCACGCGAGCCGCAATGGGACGAGCTACCCGCCGACACCCCTCGCACCGTTCGACAACTGCTCGAGCGCTGTTTGGAGAAAGAGGTAAACGAACGGCTGCAGGCGATCGGGGAAGCCCGCATTGCCCTCGAGCATTATCTGGAAAACCCCGAGGCCGCTGAGCGAGCAACGGCAACCGCGGCCGGAGCTCCACCCCTCTGGCGCCGAGCGCTGCCCTGGGCGGTGGCCGCCCTATCCGTGGCGGCCTTGGCAGCCACCCTGATGTTCTCCGGGTCCGAGGCTCAACCGCCTGCCCAGTCGATGAAGTTGAAGGTCGAGGTCGGTGACGAGGCGCTTTTTGTCGATCACGGCGCTAGCGGCGTGCTCTCGCCCGATGCCTCGCACTTGGTCTATGTCGTCGACCGGGGCCAAGACCAGCAACTCTTTCTGCGCTCGCTCGATCAGCTCGACGGCGCTCCCCTTCCCGGTACCGAAGGGGCCTACAATCCCTTCTTCTCTCCCGACGGAAATTGGATCGGTTTCGTTACCCGGAACGAGCTCAGGAAGGTCTCGGTTTCGGGCGGGACACCGTTGACGCTCAGTGAGTTGTCCCTCAGCCGCGGTGCGACCTGGGCGGATGACGACACGATCATACTCGCCCCCACTGCTGCCAGCGGGCTCGTCCGCGTACCCGCTGCAGGCGGTGAGTCGGAGCCGCTTACGACCCTCGATGAAGCCTTGGGAGATGTGACGCACCGCTGGCCTTTCGCGCTGCCCAACGGGCGTGGCGTCCTTTTCACCTCACACAATACTGGCGGCAATTTCGACAGCGCCAATATCGAGGTGCTGGACTCTGAAACAGGCGCGCGAAAAGTCGTCCACCGGGGCGGCAGCTACCCCCAGTACGTCCCCACCGGTCATCTGGTCTATATGAACGAAGGCACGCTCTTTGCGGCAGCCTTCGATCTCGCCACCCTGGAGATCACCAGCCAACCAGCGCCAGTGGTGCAAAACATCTCCTCCAACCCTGCGAGTACCGGCGGTGCCCAGGTGTCGTTTTCCCGCAACGGGACCTTGGCGTACCTCCACGGCAGTGCCACGTCGTTGAAACACTCGATGGTGTGGGTGAATCACGAGGGGCACTGGAGCCCGGTGTCGGACGAGCTCGACACCTTTGTCGAACCACGTTTTTCCCCAGATGGTCGCAGCCTTGCGGTGGAGATTCTCACCGACAAGGGTAGCGACGCCTGGGTCTACGATCTCGAGCGCGGTATCTCCACCAAGCTCACCTTTCACGAGGCTTTTGACGAGGTTCCGATCTGGTCACCCGACGGGCAGTTCATTGTCTTTTCGTCCGATCGCGACGGCGTGCCCAACCTCTATCGGAAGCGAGCCGACGGTTCCGGCCAGGTGGAGCGGTTGACGACTACCGATGACGCTCAGTACCCGAGCTCCTGGTCCCCCGACGGCGAGCATCTGCTATTTACTCAGTTCGATTCCGACAACCGCGAAGATCTCTGGGTACTCCCGATCGGCCGTGAAGGGGCCAGCGAAGGCGACGCCGAGCTCTATCTTCAGACGCCCTTCTTGGAGGCCGAGGGCGCTTTCTCGCCCGACGGCCGCTGGATCGCCTACGGCTCTGATGAATCGGGTCAAATGGAGATTTATGTGCGACCCTTTCCGAGCCGCGGCGGCAAATGGCAGATCTCAGTAGATGGCGGGGAAAAACCGCGCTGGTCTCGAAGTGGCGACTTGATCTACTACCGCAACGCGGCGGGCCTGAGTGTGGCCGCTGTCCGGGTCGAGGGAGACGCCCTGCGGGCGGAAAAACCGCGGGTGCTGTTCACCGGCACTTTTCCATCTCTGACCGTAGGAGGGATCTCGTACGCCGATTACGCTGTCGATCCCAGCGGCGAGCGGTTCCTGATGTTCAAGCCCGAAGGCGAGCAGACCGCCCGCGACCACCTGATCTTCGTCACCAACTGGTTCACCGAGCTGGGAAAGTAGACAACAGGGAGATAGGGGGTGGCTGAGACCTGGTGAGAGTGCTCCGTACAGGCTTTCTCGGCCAAGCCCCAACGCTATCGGTAGCCGATTGCTTAGAGACCCAGCACCAGGCGGATGCCATCCTCGACCAGAGTCATCGTTGCAGGCGACGGAGTGGTGACCCGGTCGGTCAGAAAAGATCGATCAAGAGTAAGAAGTTGCGACACGTTGACCACCGAATCCTTCCCTACCCGGGCGGCTCGCTTCTTCAGAACGACATTTCCAGGCGCTGGTGCGAGTCGGAGATTCGAGGTCAGCGCCACCACAACGACAGTGTGAATCCGGCTTCGATTGAACGCGTCGGATTGGACAATCAAAACCGGCCGGCGGTAGCCGGGCTCGGAGGCTCTGGGCGTCGGTAGCTCCGCCCACCAGATCTCGCCTCGCTGCACAGCTAGCCCTCGCCCCGACGATCGACAGCCGGACGACTGCGCTTCGAGGATATCTCCTGGCTCTGCGTACGCGTCTGGAGCTCGGTGAGAAACGGATCCACCCCGGAGGGCTCCTCCGCGTAAACCTCATCGAGGCGCCGGGTAATATCCTCGGCCTGGCGCTGCTTCACAAACTCTTCAACCGCCATCGAATAGAGTCGACTCCTTGGGATTCCCAGCTGATTTGCTAATCGCTCCGCTGCCTGAAACAGGTCATCAGGGATCGAAATTGCGGTTTTCATTCACCGAGTATAACCGTAGTTATACCCCTGAGACAATTCCGTCCAACTGTTTTGTCCACGAGAAGGACGGTAGACATCCCCTTCATGGAGGAACAGACGGATTTGCCCGCGCGAATCGCATGTCCTGAGCGAATTCGTCTCCTCTCACTTCCCAGCCCAACCAGCACTGTAAAGCCTCACTTGACACCTGTAACGCTCAAGCTTACAGTCGAAATTTGGCGAGAACTCCCTCAATAAAGGCCTTTGGATGCGGCCTGGGGACATGACCCGAAGACTAGGGGCCTAGGGAAGTTGCGAGAAGGCTTCGATGATCTCGTCTGCGGCGTCACCGCCGACCGGCGCGGTGGAGACGTTGCCCACGATGGCGACGACGAGATCGCGGTCGGAAAGGATGAACAGCCACGACGAGATCCCGATACCGCCGCCAGGTAGGTGAATCATCGGCGAACCCTTGAAATCACCGAGCCGGAGTCCGAGGGCGAACTCCGTCGGCTCACCGTTGGCCAGCGGCACCGTCCGAAACATCTCGTCGCGTGCCCGCTCGGAGACGATTTTCGCATCCAGGAGCGCAGCGCCAAACTTCGCCATGTCCTCCGCCCGAGCCAGGAACCCCGCGCCCGGGAGCTTGTAGCTCGGATCGTAGGGCGGTCCCAACTCGAAGCTACCCTCCTGCTCCCCTTCGACATAAAACTGCGTGCGCTTCATGCCCTTGCGGGTGGGGTCGTTGGGCATCACGCCGACCATACCGGCCGGCTCGAAGACCCGTCCTTCCATAACCTCGAGATAGGGCAGCCCTGCCACGGACTCCATCACCCGGCCGATGATCGTGTAGAGACCCGTCGCATACACGGTTTGGCTGCCCGGCTCGGACTCGAGCGTCTCGTTCTTGATGTTCTGGTAGGCGCTGTCGATGGTCGGGAAGTGATCGGTCGTCTGACGGTGCTCTGTCGAAAAACGATCGCTTAGGCCGCTCTGGTGAACGGCAAGTCTTCGTACGGTGATCCCCTTGCCTGCGTGGGGAAAATCTGACAGGTAGGTCTCGACCGGCGCGTCGAGATCCAACAAGCCATCATCGACCAGACTCATGACCGCAGCCATAGTGAAGCTCTTGGAGATGCTGCCGATACCGAACCTGGTCTCGCTGGTAACAGCAATCCCGCGCTCCAGGTCGGCGTAGCCGAACCCCTCCGACCAGACGATCTCGCCTTCGAGTGCCACCGCTACGGAAGCCCCCGGCGACCCACGCTCGGCGATCATCTGCTCCATCGCCATTCGACCGCGGGTGATCGCTTCGTCCTTGTTGATGTCCTTCGAGCCGACACCCTCGGAGCCGGCGGGAGAGAGCTGGTCACGCTCCTGTACCGAGCGGCTCGAATCAGCGGCATCGGCACTACAAGCGGTGAGCAGAGGCGCAGCAGTGAGGCCCAGGGTGAGGGCGAGGGCGAGGAAGCGATTATCTATACGGATCTGGATGTCGACCTCCGTTGGATCTGATTATCCATTAGATACGATGATTTCGAATCACCGGTTGCATCAGCCCGGCGGATAAGTGGCAAAAAAGCAAGGTTCAGCTTCCCAAATCCGTCTTGGTATTCAGATTGATGCCTTCCCAGCTTAATTAGCACTGTAAAGCCTCACTTGACACCTGTAGCGCCAAGGTTTACACTCGAAAGTGATCAAGAGCTTCCGCCACAAGGGACTTCGGAGGCTTCTTCAAACGATGCCCAAAGACCGCTGCCCCACCCACCCTGGCAACATCCTTCGCGAAGATGTCCTCCCTTCATTGGAACTTTCCGTAAGCGAAGCGGCGCGACAATTGAGGGTGTCGCGTCAAACTCTGCATCGTATTCTGGCCGGCAAATCCGCTGTGACTCCGGAGATGGCTGTCCGTCTGGGAAAGTTTTGCGGCAACGGGGCTGGCATCTGGATGCGAATGCAGGAGGCCTACGACCTCTGGCATGCGCAGCAACGCCTGGCAGGCGAGCTCGACAAGATCCCAGCACATCTTCCACTGGCAGCAAAGGCGACATGACCCGAAGATTCGAGTCATGTCCCTTCAGCCTCAGCCCTGCGCCTGCAAGCCCTCGATCAGTACCTTGAAGCGCGGCTCGTCGCGGAGGTTGTCGAGATCACTGTCCTGGAGGAACCAACTCACATCGTGGGCGCCGGCCTCGACCGATCGCTCCAGAAAATCCAGAGCGCGGTCGACCTCGCCGCCTATGGAGTAGACGCAAGCAAGATTGTAGAGAGTCAGGGGATCGTTGCGGCCGCTCTTCTCGACAATGCGCGACCATTCGGTAGCCTCGTCGCGCTGGCCAAGCAGCATCAACCCGCTGGCGCCTCTGAGTCGAGCGTTGAGGTCGTCGGGGTAGAGCTCGAGGCGTCGCCGCGACCGCTCGACGAGCCTTTGGGTAGCACTAAGCTCCTGAGCTTCCTGCCCGAGACTGTGGTAAACCTGGGGCAGCACCTCGATCGCCTCGGCGCCGTCGGGGTCGAGCTCGACCGTTCGCTCCCACAGCACAGCAGTTTGCTCCAGGTCCCCCTGGCGATATTTCAGCGATCCGTAGTTATGGTAGGCCTCGAAGTTCTCCGGATCGATTCGAATCGCCTCCTTGTATTCACGCTCCGCATCGTCATCCTTCCCGGCGCGCTCGAAGTATATGGCCCGGGCGAGATGCGCCTGCCCAAGCTCGGGAGCCAGCGTCAGGGCCTTGGCGCTTGCTTGATCGGCAGCTGCGAGATCAGCAGGCCTGCCGCCACCCACGAATTGTAGACGCGCGTGACTCATGGCAAGACCGACCCAGGCGAGGGCGTAGACGGGGTCCTTTTCAATCGCTTTCTGGTAGATCTCGATGGCATACGTCTGATCTTCAACATCACCGCTGAGGCGATATTGCTCCGCCCTCAGAAAGAGATCGTAAGCATCGGTATCTTGCGTCCCACCAAGAGCCGCCGAGGTTTGATCCGCCGGTGAAAATGTAACTCGCAGAGCATCGGCGATGCTGTTGGCGATCTCGTCCTGAATGGCGAAGACATCGTCGAGCTCACGGTCGTAGGTCTCCGACCAGAGGTTGAACCCATCGTCGACCTGGATGAGCTGAGTCGAGATGCGAAGCCGGTTGCCCGCCTTGCGCACACTCCCCTCGAGCACGGTAGCGACGCCCAGCCGCTCGCCCACCTGCTGGATGTCGAGATCCTTGCCTTTGAGTGCGAAGACCGCCGTGCGCGAGGGCACCTTCAGATCTTCGATCGTGCCCAGCGCCTGGAGGATCTCCTCGGTCATCCCGTCAGTGAAGTACTCCTGGTCTTTCTCGGGGCTGAGATCGGCAAAGGGAAGTACTGCGACCGAGGCGGCGCGGTTTCCAGCATCGGACTGGGCCCCGGACTGGGCGCCCGTCGTCGGTGACGAGGCCTGGCCACCCATCCACCAAGCGCCAAGAGCGACGAGGAACAAAAGGGCTACGGCTGCTCCGGCAAAGAGACCGCGGCGGGAAGAGCTTTGCGTGAGTACAGCCCCCGATGGCGGCGCGGCTGTGCTCGGTGCGGTGGTCGACGGGGCAACTGAGGGCGGTGCTGTCGAAGGCGGAGCGGCAGTCGGAGGAACAGTCGAGGGCGGCGCTGCACCTGAGACACCGCTAACCACATCCGTGGCCACGACGCTCCCTGATGAAGGTCCAGCCGAAGAGACCCCGCTCGTCGCCGGTTGCGCACCCGACAGCGCCTCTTCGCGCAGATCCTCGAGCTCGTTCCGTACATCTTTCACCGACTGGTAGCGCCTCTCGGCGTCTTTTTCCAGGCAGCGGCCGACGATCCGCGCCAGGTGGCGAGGTAGCTGCTCGCGTAGCTCGGTCACCGGCGGCGGCGAATCTTTGAGAATGCTCGATGCGAGCGCAATACCCGTTGCACCCTTGAACGGGCGTCGACCGGTGATCATCTCGAAGAGCACGATGCCGAGCGAGAAGATGTCGGTCCGGTGATCGACCTCCAGGCCCTGGAGCTGCTCCGGGCTCATGTAGGGCGCCGTCCCCATGACCGCACCCTCCCTCGTCAGGCTGGCAGTGGCGGTCGCGGCCTGGGTCGGCAAGCCCTCCAGGCCCTCCCCTATCGACCCAGCGGCTTCCGTCGCCAGCTTGGCCAGGCCAAAATCGAGCACCTTGACCCGACCCTCGCCGGTCACCATGACGTTGGCCGGTTTGAGGTCGCGATGCACGATGCCTCTGTCGTGCGCCGCCGCCAGCGCATCGGCGATCGGCACCGCGATGTCGAAGACTTTTGCCAACGGTAGATCTCCAGACGAGAGCAACGCGTCGAGACTCTTCCCCTCGATGAGCTCCATGATCAGAAAACGAGTGCCCTCGCTCTCTTCGATGGCGTAGATCGTTACGATATTGGGATGGTTGAGCGCCGCTACGGCCTTCGCCTCACGCCGAAACCGTTCCAGGCGTTCGGGGTCGTCGGCTAGATCGGGCGGCAACACCTTGATTGCCACCTGTCGATCGAGCTCCGTGTCCTCGCCCAGGTAGACCTCACCCATACCGCCTTCACCCAGCTTGGCGGTGATCTTGAAGTGGGATAACGATTTTCCGATCAAGTGGAGGGTGATTGTATCGGAAAAGCGGAGCCACCCCTAGAATGCAAACTCTAGGATCAACTCACCTACCGCTAGCTTGCCTATTGCCCGGCGAACCGGATCAGAGGCACGTCGATCTCCTGGCTCTCTGCCGCGAGGTATGCCTTGGGATCGTGATACAGCGCCCCATCCGGCAGCCAGGCCCAAAGCGGCCCCAAGTCCCGTCGGATCCACTCGAGGTAGTACTCGGGAATTCGCGCCGACTTGCCGCTCCAGAAATCGGCGAGGTCCGGCTCGTCCTTCAACTGGTCTCGCAGCTTGGTGTGGTTCTTCATGCGGCCGAAACCCTCCGAGGAGACCGCGCGCAATACGTTCATCCATTTCGGGACCAGCGGCTTGATTGCTCGAAAGCGCCTGCCGATCGCGGTCCAGGAGAACGAGTACCGTTCGAGGTCGATGAGGTTGTCGAAGAACTCGATCTGTTCGTAGTTTCTTGGGATCACGTTCATGACATGGTTGTTGTTCATGAAATGGAACGGAAACGGCACGACCCTTCCAGCCTCTTGATACTCGAGATTTAGCGGTGCCGCCCTGCCGAACGAGGTGTTCAACGAGTAGGCCGGGAACGCACCAGGTGCCAGGTCGATGAAGCGCTTGGTCAGCTCGAACGGCTCCGACCCCTCATCACAGTCGAGACCAACGACGAAGTTCGCCTGCAGGTAAGGGATGTAGCTCATGATCAGATTGACGTGCTCTGCGACCATCTCGACCTTGTCGAGACCCGTCCTGGCGCCGGTCTTGGATTTATTCCCCAGCTCGTACCACGACTCGATTCCGGGCAGGATGGCCTTGAATCCATTGGCCTTGAGCCGCCTTAAATGTGGCTCGGAGAGCAGGGCCAGGCTACTTTCCGCGATAAATTCGATCTTGCCCGGTGGTACTGCCTCTTCGATCGCGTCCAGGGTCTCATCGAACCGGATCCCGAAGTTGGGATCGTACCAGCCAACTCGGGGCTGCTCGAACTTCTGCATCAGGAACTTCAGGTCCTCTTGCATGACCTCCAGATCCAGCGCCTGGTAGGGAACCGTCGAGTCGATACAAAAGCTGCAGGTATAAGGGCAGCCGAGGCTACCGATCATGGGCACGATCTTGACGAACGGGGCCTTCCGTAAGACGAGCTCGATGTACTTCCAGCGTTCTTTCACGCCAGGAAGAGTGACCGGCTGCTGCTTCGCGCTGAGGTAAACGCCCTCAGGCCGCTGCGGGGAACAGTCCTGCAGAAGATCCCGAACCAGCTCTTCGTCAGTAAAACCGAGCACGTAGTCGAAGTATTTCTGCGCATCCTCGGGATAACAGCGGGCATGCGGCCCACCGAGCACTGTCACCGCTCCTTTAGAGCGCAACAGCGCACTCAGGGCATAGGACAGCTGGCCAGCCTGGCTGAAGGCGCAGATAAACGCCAGGTCGGCTTGCTGCGGCATCTCCGCGATGAGGTCCTCGAACGAGCCGCCGGTGTAGCAGATGTAGGAAACCTCGTGCCCCTGGCGCTCGCACCAAAGAGCCACGACTTGGCACATGATGCTGGCGAAGTTGGCGTTCATGAAACGCCCCCAGAGACTGCTGCTCGGCGCTTTGACAACGAGATCAATGATGACGACAGTCATGCTTAGAGCCTTGCCCCATGCTTGGATGTCAGCTGCCTGCAGAATGCCAGCTCCGCAACCGGGGGATAGGATTCGCACCCTATCACTGAACTGCCCTCCATGATGCCGAGTCGACTCAATGGACTCACCCAGAGTGCGAACGGAAGCGTGTGGCTACGATCGGTCTCTCTTATAAAGACTAGGGAACCGAGCTGGTCCACTCACCGGTATCCTCACTTTCGAAGCCGTTTCTGAAGACCCGTCCCTCACTGAGGAGTCCAAAACAGAGATCGTGTTCGGGACCACCAAACACGGGGCACTGGGTGTGCGGTGTCCAGTCAGTGCATCCAGTAAAGAAGATGTCCTCGGGATCCTTCCACAGGTACTCGCTTCCCGAGGTTGTCGAGCCAGGCATCCAAAAGAAAAAATCACCCCCGCTGACTACCTGTCCCAGGACCTCGACCCAGTATGTGCCCGGACCCAAGGCACATGGCACGGGTAGATTGATCATCAAATTGTCGGTGAACTCGGGTCCGATCTGGGTAGGCGACAACTCCAACCCCGAATAGCTACAAACTTCGGTGGTCGGCGCAGCCGGTCCACTGTAGAAGGTCACTGCAACTGTGGGGGGCTCCTTGACATCCTGAATATTGATGACAGTCGCGGCGAACACGCTATCGATCGACCACGGGTCGCCGACCGGCACGGTGAAGTCATCCACCGCCCTGACAGCGGCAAGGACGGAAGGCAGAGTCTGGCTTGGAATTCCCTTTCCACCACAGGAAATAGATTGGTTGACCTTGACTCCGCCCGATCCTCCCGATCCGCCTGGGGAGCAAACCTCTGCCGTCCTCCATCCCATGTCCTCGAACATACAGAGGGCGATTTTCCCTGGGTCGTGGATGGCCTCGGCTCGGGCTAGAGCTGGAGTCATCAAAGAATCGGGACCTCCCGTGGGATAAACGACCTCGTCAAGATGAGAGAAGCTGGAACCGGGATCCCAAGGATTGGGGGTATAGAGTTCGGGTAGCTCCTCAGCGACAAATACGGTTTTGGGCCCATTGAAAAAGATGTCGCCGCTGGTGAGCTCGTCACCGAGTTCGATCGAATTGTCCTCGAAAGAAAGCAACGGTGTAGACGACCCATTGACCGCAAAAAAGTTGTACCTCTCCGGAACTCCAAGCCAGCACCCCTCTCCGGCCACGCCTGTGCAATTGTCGTCTCCTTGGCCGTCGTCCCAAGTCATATCGCCAAAAAATCCGAGACCGTGACCGAGCTCGTGCAGGACAACCGTAACGAGATCATATTGACCCGCCGGGGTATTGGCGTCGGTGCCCAAATACCAGTCGAAGTCGCTATTGAAACGGGCCGAAATGTCGAACTCAGCCTCGTCCAAATCTGCCTTGCCAAACGCATCGGCCATCGCATCGGGATAGGCGGCATCCTCGATGGGAGCGCCAAGGACATTGACCCAGGACTGCTCCGAGCCTGCCGAACCTAGAGTGTTTTCGCCTAAGACAGTCCACGTTGCGTTGACCCGGATCGTGATCGTCGATTCGATCAGATCGGACCAGATGTCGACCGCGAACTGGAAGGCGTCCTGAGCCTCCTGAGAGAAGCCATTGTAGGTCACCTCGAAGGTCGCCCCAGTAACGTCTCCCTCCTCGGGGGGGCGCCGAGGTGGTCGCCGCGGGACCCTGGTGAAGGCGTCATAGTCTGCAGCTTTGAGAATATGACTCGTCTCGGGCGCAAGTTCGCTACCCCTCGCCGAGAGGGGGAATGATTGCAAAACAAGAACGGCCAGGCCTACAGCCTGGATCCCAAGGATCCGCCGAATGAGTGGCATTTTCCTGACTCTATAGCTTTTCTGCCAGATCTGCTACTGAGTGCTATCCCAACCAGAGGTATCGCCGGACCCGAAGCCGTCGGAGTGGACGACCCCCTCGGAGAAGCGCTGGCCCTGGATGCTTTCGGCATCCGTATCCGTACCGCCGGAGCCATCGCTTTGCCAGACCACCATGAAGTTGTTTTCGGAGCCCGCAGCCACTGCGGGGTAAGCTTGCCAACTCGTCGTGTAGGCGTTGACCTGGAACTCGCCCCCCACAGCTACGCCGCTGGAGTCGTAGCGCTGGCCCTGGGTGCTGAAGGGAATCGTGTCCGTGCCGTACGAGCCGTCGCTTTGCCAGACCACGACGAAGTTGCCTTGGAGATCGACAGCCACCGCGGCATCACTTTGACGACTCGTCGTGTAGGTGTTGACCTGGAACTCCCCCCCCACGGGTGCGCCATTCGAATCGTAGCGTTGGCCCTGGATGCTGGCGTTGCTTGTATCCGTGTCGTAGGAGCCGACGCTTTGCCAGACCACGACGAAGTTGCCTTGGGGATCGACAGCCACCGCGGCGTCACTTTGGCGGCTCGTCGTGTAAGTGTTGACCTGGAACTGCACCCCCAAGAGTGCGCCAGCCGAGTCGTATCGCTGACCCTGGATGCTGTAGAAGCTGCTGTCCGTGTCGTACGAGCCCCAGCTACCCCAGACCACCACGAAGTTGCCCTGGGGCTCGACAGCCACTGCTGGCCGATTCTGTTGGTACGTGGTGTAGGAGTTGACCAAAAACTCGCCCCCCAAACGTATGCCGCCCGAGTCGTAGCGCTGTGCCAGGATGAGGCGGTCGACTGTGTCGGTGCCGTACCAGCCCCAGCTCTTCCAGACCACCACGAAGTTGCCTTGGGCGTCCGCCGCCACCGAGGGATACCTTTGCGTGCCTGTGGTATAGGAGTTGACCTGGAACTGGCTCCCCACCAGTGTGCCGCTCGAGTCGTAGCGCTGCGCCTGGACGCTGTAGTTGAAGTCTGTGTCCGAGCCGAATGAGCCGATGCTGTCCCAGACCACGACGACGTTGCCTTGGGAATCGACTGCCGCTGCGGGCCGTTGTTGGTCATTGAGGGTGTAGGCGTTGACCTGAAAATTCCCCCCCAAGCGTGCGCCGGCCGAGTCGTAGCGCTGACCCTGGATGCTGAAGCGGTGAGTATCCGTGCCGTCGGAGCCGTAGCTGTCCCAGAACACCACGAAGTCACCCTGGGAGTCCGTAACCACCGCGGCTTCCGTTTGGCGGTCCGTTGTGTAGGCGTTGACCTGGAACTGCTCACCGATCGGATCGACGGCTTGTGCCTGAACCGATCCGGCTATCAACAAGTGGGCTATCAGAAAGTTGGCTATCACCAGGCTCGTCGCCAGAACTGTCAACATCGACTTCATGCCGGTCTCCTTTCCATCGTCAACCCGATCGCAGCCTTTCGGCCGGCGTACCTTCATCGAGACACCTTCAACACTTACCGCGAGTCGCGATGGAACACACCACCCAAACGGGTAGGCGGTACAGAGCCACGACCCGACCACCGTGAACCTGAGCGCCGCGGATTCGCCCTTTTCTCAAGCCTTCTCGCAACTGCTGCCAATAGCTGCAAGGAGGTTGCCTTACATACTCCTTCACGCTTGGCGCCAAACGCAGCCATATATCGTTGGTACTCCAGATCGCTCTGGCGTTACAAGCAGCGCTACGTGGCCACCGGCGGTTGATTCAAGGGTTTGGATTGGCTCTCATTTGGTCTCGTGTCCCCGTTCAGCGGTGTTCCCCGAACTCGGCGTGCCAATTCTGGATCAGCATGAGTTGATTCGGCGATCCGGAAACCACGGGTCGAACAAGGAAGAAACTCTGCCCATCAATACCTGGCGCAAAGGTGCCCGACTCCCCTGCAGCAAACATCGATACTGCGCTGGTGCTCGCCATTAAC
This sequence comes from uncultured Polyangiaceae bacterium, assembly GCA_964195975.1. Taxonomy (GTDB): domain Bacteria; phylum Acidobacteriota; class Thermoanaerobaculia; order Multivoradales; family JAHEKO01; genus CAXMQZ01. Next base: position 12,843 of record CAXMQZ010000029.1, read on the forward strand.
AGCTGTGGCGAGCCCAGGGCGAAGGAGTCGCCGTCGAGTACCTCCACCGCCATCAGATCGTCTCCCTCTAGATAGAAGATCTCGTCGCCGTCTCGTGACCAGTGAGGATCGGCTCCGCCTGCAGTTGATACTTGCCATTTTCCCTCGCCACTCGGGAAGGGACGAACGAACACCTCCAAGCTCTCCGATTCATCCGAGATGTAGAGGAGATGCTTGCCATTTGGTGAGAGTCTCGGACCTTGCTCGTTCGCCTCGGTGCTGAGAAACCGAGTAGCCTTGTCCGCCTCGAAAAATTTGTACGAGATGTCCCAACTATCGGTCTCGTCTGAGAACTCCATGAACACAAACCCAGACCCGTCCGGCATCCAGTCGGGAATCAGGCCTTCCCCTACGACCCTTGCCTCGCCACTGGAACCGACGGGCTTGATCTTGACCTGCCGGACGTCCGCTGAGGCAAAGAGAAGCTCGTCTCCCTGCGGTGACCAGCGCGCCCCGTTTTCAAATGTAGTCTCGAAAGTGAAGCGGGAAGAGCTGCCGCGCTCGAGGTCGTGGATTCGGATGTCGAAGTTGCTGTCCTCTACGCCGCCGATAGCGAGCTTGGTGCCATCGGGTGACAGATGGGGTGCTTCGCCAATTCCCTGGAACTGATCGATGGTCTTGATTAGATTTCCTTGACGGTCGACCTGCACTAACTCGTTGTGGGGTAGCTCGAGACCATGAACGAACAACAACGTGCCGTCGGCCGAGGTACTCGGTAACCATGAAGCTGCGGCCACCAAGAAGGGTTCCCCGGTCGCCTCGAGTTTGCTGAGAGAAAACGGCAGCGCCCATATTCCAGGGGTTGTCGATGAACGGTGAAACACCAGATATCCGGGAGGAGAATACACGACGGATTCAATTGCCTCACCCTCGAAGCGGAAGACGTCTTTGCGTTCGCCGTCGACAAAGACAGCCAGGGAATCAACAATTCGGACTTCGGAGTCCGAGCTGGTGCGATGGACGACAAAGACCGCATCACGACCGTTGGGTAGCAGGGAGATTTCATGGAAATCGACATCCTGCCCCTCACCCAGAGCGAGAATCTCTTTGAGCTCGCCACCCTGCGCAGATACTTCGAGGAGTCCGGTCTTGTCGCCGCCAGCTACCAGGAAATGATCGCTGGCAGTCCAGGCCATGCCGCCCGAGCCGGCGACGTCGGCGGTCAGTCTGGCAACCGGAGTGGGAGAGCCTCCTTGTACGGAGACCTTTCGAATCTCACTACCCACGATGAACCCGACGCTCTGGCTATCGGTGGACCAGGTCGGGAAGCGGGCGCCGTATGAGTCGGGAATCCTGCGAGCGCTGAGCTTATCCAGGTGTCGAAGACTAAGGGCTCCTCCCTCTGGAATCAGAACCATCTTTCCATTCGGAGAGATCAGGGGCCCCCGGACCCTCTCAGCTCTTAGGTGGTCAGTGGGTACTTGCAGCTTGATCACTTTGGCAGGTGTCGAAGGTCGGCCAAGCCAAGTGACCACCGCACCGAGTAGTAACCCGACGGCAGCACCAGCGATGAGGAGACCCAGCGAGCGTTTCGAACGCTGGTGATCGCCGCCAGGATCCGCAAAGCCCGGCTCATCACCCGGTTCTTCACCGGGTTTTTCATCGGCGATCGCCGCAACCAGAGCCAGCCGCGCCTCGCCGATGTCTCGAAGTCGATTGTCATGATCTTTGACCTGACATCTTCGAATCAGCGCCCGTACAGAGGTGGGAACCGTTGCTGGAAGCTCCCCGAGGTCGATCTCGCTCGTAAGAACCGCTGCCAGGGTGTCCGAAACCGTCTCTCCTGCAAAACCCCGCCGTCCTGTAAGCATCTCGGCCAATACACAGCCAAAAGCCCAGATGTCGGCCCGCTTATCAACCGGATTTCCCCTTGCTTGTTCCGGGCTCATGTAGGAAGCGGTACCGAGAATCACCCCCAGGCCGGTCATTTGAGCAGTAAGCGTCGGCGAGAGCGATGGGTCGATGTCGCTCAATGACGCGCCGTCAGGGGAATGGCCCTCGGGGGCCAACGCCTTGGCGAGCCCGAAATCGAGTACCTTCACGGCGCCCTCTGCCGTGACCTTCACATTGGCGGGCTTTAGATCACGGTGGATGACTCCCTTCTCGTGAGCCGCCTCCAACGCTTCTACGATTCGGAGCGCGATTGGAAGAGCCTCGTCAACCGGAATGGGCCCGCGCTCGAGTCGCGCTGAAAGATCCTCCCCCTCTGCAAGTTCCATGACCAGAAAGTGCGTGTCGCCATCCTGCTCTACCTGGTAGATGGCAGAGATGTTCGGATGATTGAGCGACGCCAAGACCTGAGCCTCACGCTGAAACCGAGCCAGACGCTCGGGATCGGTCGCCACCGCCTCGGGTAGCACTTTGATCGCGACCTCGCGCCCGAGCTTTGAATCCTCAGCTCGATAGACCTCGCCCATGCCGCCTGCGCCGAGCTTTGCGGTGATCTTGAAATGGGATAGCGATTTGCCGATCAAGTGGGAGTGATTCTATCGCAGGCGACGCCGACGGGACATGACCCGAAAACGGGACACGATCCCGAACTCCGGGGGAGTTCGGGATCGTGTCCCTTACTTTTCGCGATCGTGTCCCCTTTCCTGACGGCCACAGGTAAACTAGACATAGACAAGCCTGGCTGGAGAACACAAGCCAAAGAAACGGAGACTAGGAGCAATGCCAGAACCCACAGCAGAACGACCCGGCCGCAACGATCCCTGCCACTGCGGCTCGGGCAAAAAATACAAGCGCTGTTGCCTCGGCAAAGACGAGGAGGCAGAGCGAGAGGCCCGTGCCGAAGCTGCGGCCGAGGCTGCGGAGAAGGAGGCGGCTGCCCCACCTGAGGGTCAGTCCGAGGAGCCAGCCGAAGGGCGATCCGAGGAGCAACCCGCGCCGGATGCTCAGAGGCCGCCGCGTCCTACGGACCAGCCCTGGAATCGCACAGCCCAAAAACACCAGCCTTTCCAGAAATTCAGGACGCCACGCAAGCGCGGCGGAGGCTAGGCAGGGATCCAAATCAAGGGGACACGTAACGAGTACATGTCCCCTTGATTCAGAGCGTGTCCCCTAGCCTTCGCGGTCGTTCGTGATCTTGGGATCGTGCCCGACCTCGGGCCCCCCACTGGCCGCTGTGCCCGTGATGGTGTAGGTGTAGTTACCATCATTGTCACAGTTGTCGCTGCATTGCCAGTTGTTTGAGTTGCCAAGCTTCGCGGGTGCGGTGAAATCGGCGCTACTGCCATCACTCGGCGTGCTGATGGCGCTGACGTTAACGGTGTTGTCAGGCACCCAAGTGATGACCGTGGTGTTCTTCCCGTTGACCGTGGCGTCGGCCGCTGACGGCTTACTGTTGGTGCTATCCCAGGTTATGTTGATTTGTGTCATTCGTGACCCCTTTCTGGTGTCAGATGATTGTGGTCTCGGCCGGTTGGCCGAAAATCAGAGGCAGCGATCACGCCGCCTCCTGTAAAACGCCGTTCATTTGGCAGAACTCCAAAAATGGCGGAAACCTGTAGCCGATTTCCCAGAGCCGATTGGCGACTCCGGTAGCTTCCCGCAGGCGATCCAAGTGAATCAGCACTCTGGCAAGGGGATCGAGAATGCGCACATCCTTCGAGTCCTTGGCGATTGGCTCGAGATACCCCATCGAGCGCTCCCACGCAACCCGCGCCCAATCCCCTCGCTGACGGCGAGCCTCGAGCCGGCCGACAAGATTGAGAGTCTTGCTCATGACCAGGATCGACTCTCGATCGCTCGGGTCTTCTTCAAAGCGCGCCTCGAGCAGAGCCAGCGCCCGGTTGGCAGCGCTCATCGCAGCTGCCAGATCGCCAATCTGTTCCAACCCTCTCCCGAGACTGGTGTGGGCCACGGCGAGATCCCGTTGCCAAATCACGTTGGATGGATCCTGAGCTGTCAGGGCCTCGATCCCAGCCAGTCCAGCCCGGATCTCGGTTAGGGCCTCTTCCTCGCCTCCCTGGTCCGCGAGACTCCGCCCCACCCTGATGCGGCTCATGGCGAGATTGGCCTGCCAGCGGGTGTTGGAGGGATCTTGTTCGGTCACCTGCGTGGTGATCTGAAGATCTTCGGAAAAATGCTCATAGGCAGCCTCGAGATCGCCAAGTGCCTCCTCCACCACGCCCAGATGGTAATGGCTGTTGGCCAGTCGCTCTCGCCAGCGGGAATTCTCGGGGTGCTTCGCGAGAAGATCGGTCTTGATGGCGAGCTCGGCTTGAAAGTGCTTCCTCGCATTCTCGAGGTCACCCACCTTCCGCAGTCCCACCCCGACCAGGTTGTGCTGCTCGGCAAGCTGAAGCTGCCAGTCGAGATTGTCGGGGTCGAGACTCACCAGCGTCTCGTTGATTCCAAGCGTCGCCAGAAATTGCGTCAGTGCGCCGTCCAGATCACCCTGTCTCTCGAGCACCG
>CAXMQZ010000030.1:0-25434 GCA_964195975.1 uncultured Polyangiaceae bacterium
GGGGTCTGGATGGGGTCGTGCTCACACCGCGCCTCCATAACTTGCCAGTGCCCTTCGTCGTTCTCATCCTCCATTTGGTCCCGTTCATCTTGATGCAGCCGTTTTTGTCTGGTTGCTATCGAGCTTTGAGACAGCTATCGGTGCAGGCCTGGGTGACCCTCGGGCTCGTAGCTCTCACCGGAGGAATCGTAGGTACGTTTTCGATGGTGCGAGCACTCTTCCTGGTCGACTTCAATCAGTTGAGCGTTGTCGTTCTTCTACAGAAGCTCCAGCCGGTGTTTGCGATATCGCTAGCGGCCATCCTCCTCGACGAGCCTGTCACAAGAAGATTTTCAGCTTGGACGACCATCGCACTCGGTGGTGCCTATCTGCTTACCTTCGGCCTGGAACTACCAACTCTGTCCTCGGAGGCCCACACCATGGAGGCCGCAGCGTGGGCACTATTGGCAGCCGCGGCCTTCGGCTCTGCGACGGTTTTCGGCAAACGGCTCCTATCCAGTCTCGACTTCAAGGCGGCGACATTCGGTCGATACGGTCTGACAGTTCTACTCATGATGATCTATCTGGGTCTGAGTGGAAAGGGTCTGGTCTTTTGGGAGATTACCCCGAGCAACTGGTTGGTGATTCTCCTGATAGGTCTGACAACGGGTAGTGGTGCTCTTTTCCTCTATTACTACGGGCTCAGCCGGGTTCCTGCAACTGTGTCGGCGATCTGTGAGCTCTGCTTGCCGTTGAGCGCCATTATTCTGGACTACTTCATCAATGGTTCAGTTCTGAGTGCCTGGCAGTGGGTGGGTGCTCTTGTTCTGGTCATAGCGATCCTGCGAGTTTCGTACCAGCCAAGCAGAGATGTCCTTCAGCCAAAATCCGCTTAGACAGATTTGCGGATAGTAGCGGATCAGCTCCCTTTGGGTACTGGACGATACTCGAACATCGCCAAGGCCTCGCGAACTTCGCTCCTTGGCGGGGCGCTGGTTCCATTCCAGAGGCCACCCCAGCTGACACACCGCCTCAGATCGCGCTCGAGACGGCTACCAGGAGTCTTGCTCAGATTCGAGTTGGCCTCGACCTCTTCGCAGACCGGGGGCCAACTGTCGGGATTACCCCCAACCCCCTCGAACTCGGAGACCTGGTTGCCTTGTTGAAAGGAGAACTCGAGAGGTCCACCCCTGTCGATCCCTCCCCAGTGCTCCTTGAATCGAACAGAGATTGAGGCCTGAGGACCTTCGGGCGAAATGTCGATGACAAAGGCTTCTTCTGCAACCTTGGCCGCATGCGTCCATTGCTTGCCGGTGCCACGGTTGTGTTGCTCCATAGTAGCCCGAATGATGTGTCGCCCTGCTGGCACCAACTGGCTGAACTCGAGGTTGGAAGTCATCCCCGCTACAGCCGCAGCGGGAACGTAGGAGAGCGGGATTCCGTCCATGTAGACAAAGAAGTCCCAGGAATCGTTGGCAATGTCGTACTCGTCGTCGTTCAGATACCAGGGTAAGTAGGAGAAGGTGAAGTTCACCATGACCTCTCGATCCGAATCCGGTGGTGTCGGTGTATCCGGTGTCGGAGTCACGGTCGAATCCGTGGCCGCCTCGGTCGGAAGCTCCGGAGCAATCAGGAGTCTCTTGAGCAGAGTCTCGGAAGCACCGGCCTTCTGAAGTGCGATGAGGTGATCGGCGCTCGGATGGGGAATCGGATCGTCATTGCTATCGAGCCAGGCCAAGATTACATCTTCGCTGATTCCTGCTTCCAGCATGTTGCGCACCGAGTCCAGGACGGATTCGGAGTGTTTGTCGGCTACTGCTGCTGGGCTGATGCCTGGAAAGACAACCAAAAAGAGGGCGAGGGCCGACAACGCGGTGATTCGATCCATGGCATTTCTCCTACCTTCGATTCCTGTTTTCAAGCTACCACAGAACCTTTTTGATGCGTTTCTTGACAGTCAGCAAGGGCGAGCCATGCCTATCGCCACAGCCCGAACTCCCTGGTCAGGAGTGTGGGTCGGGTTGTCTACACGCGAGTCGACTAGAAGTCGACCTGCCACCGCATCATGAATATGTCACCCGAGCCGTCGGGGTGAGCGTCGAGAATCGGGATGTTGCCATCCTTTACATCCGCATGGACCCAGTTGAGCATCAAGCGGGTAGCCGGGTTCAGGTACCAGTTGACTCCGAGCGTGAAATTGTCTTCCTTGCCGCCGTTGATCCCTTTGTCGGCGAGATCTATGGACGAGAGTCGAACTGCGATTTCCCAGGCGCCGATGCCTCCGTCCTTTTTGTCCCAGTTCTTGTTGGGTTTCTGGCGATCCCAGATGCCGAATCTCTTTTTGAACCGTCGGTGATCATCGGTGAGGTAGAAACCGGCTTGGGCGTACCAGCCATCGAAGTTCGGGTCACCGCGCTTTTCGGAATCCACCGAGTTGTTGAAGTACTCACCGGAATACCAGAATCGGTTGACGACCCCGGCAAGCTCGACATTCCAGATCGTGGTACCTTCGCCAGAGAAGACGCCGGTGTTGACAAGCCGAGCGGTCAAGTGGTTTTCGGGTCGGGTCCGGAATCGAAGATCGCCCAGGATAGAGTTGATCTCGCCCACCTCGCGGATGTTGACGGCGCCACCGAGATGGAGGAGCTTTCTGCCATCGTCGCTGGCAAGGGGTCGAAACCCGATGCGACCGGTAGCGCTGATTCGATCCTCGGTAATGCTGTCGCCGAAGTCGTTGGCGTCGTAGAAGATACCTATCCCCCAGTTGAACCTGTCACCGCCTCCGTCGACGCCGACACCCGAGTTCCTGCCGGGCGCGAAAGCCTCGACCGGAAGAGAGCGCTCCATGAAGGCGAGATACTTGGAGCTGGTCAGCTCTTCGAGGCTGAAGAACTCCTTGAAGTGTCCGAAACGGACCTTCCCGAAACCGAACTTGAGACCGATCCAGACATCCTTGAAATCGGCATCCCCGTCGGCAAAGTCGTACTGCGCCTTGAACATGACCCGATCGTAAATCGTGCCCTCGAAGAAGATGCGTGCACGTCGGAATTCGAAGCCGTCTTGAAAGACATCCGCCCCGAAGGGGCCGGTGAGATCGCTGTCGACGCTGAAAAACGAGTAGTCGGCCATAATTCGGCCGCCAAATTTCAGCTTGAAAGCGCTGCCCTTCTCGATCTTGTGGGCGTTGCTCCATTGCGTGACCCATTCGTGCTCCTTGCCGTCCTCGTGCTCGGTGACCGCCTCGGTTGCCGCCTCGTCAGCGACTGTTCGCGTATCTTGAGCTTGGACAGCCGCGGTGAGAGCTCCGCAAACGAGCGCGGAAGTAAGGCCAGAGACAACGGACTTTCTAAGCATCTCCAATCTCCTTGGTTCGGGACCGGTAGCAGCTCGCCCGCCGGCAGGTCAGACGTTAGATCTCGAGTAGTGCGTTAACGCGGCGGCGGTGTTACAGGAATGCGACAGTCCTGGCTAGAGCAGGACCCGGAGCGACCGGCGTCGTCGGGAGAGCGGTTGTCAGGGGTTGGCTTTGCTGTGGTTACCAAACGGCAGAAAGACACGAAAAACGGATCCTTTGCCGAGACGGCTTTTTACCTCGACATGACCGCCGTGCAGCTGGGCGACATGTTTGACGATCGCAAGGCCGAGACCTGTCCCACCTTCACCCCGACTGCGTCCCTTGTCGACGCGATAGAACCGCTCGAAGACACGGGAAAGTGACGCGGCGGGTATGCCGATTCCGCTATCTGCCACTTCGAAGACCGCACCCTCTGTGTTCTCGGCCAGTTTTGCCGTGACGCTACCGCCGGGACGGTTGTACTTCACAGCATTATCGAGCAAGTTGATTACGAGTCGCTCCAGCGCCTCCCGATCGCCGCGAATTGTCGGACGGGCCTCGTTGATGACAGTCAGGCGGATATTTTTCTCGCCGACTTGATGCGCGATGGGATCGAGGCAGGCCTGGAGCAGCTTGGCCACCTCGACTTGTGTCACTTCGCCGGTGCCTTCCAGACTTTCCAACCGGGAGAGCGTCAAAAGATCCTCCAATAAGGCCTGAAGTCGCCCACATTGCTGAAGAATGCTGTCGAGGAATTTTGGGGCGGTGGCCTCATCATCGACTGCGCCGTCCCTCAAGGTCTCTGCATAACCCCGTATGGCGGTCAAGGGGGTCTTGAGCTCATGGGATACGTTGGCGACGAAATCTCTACGTATCCGAGTAAGTTGTACGAGATCTGTGATGTCGCGGGCGACGACGACGGCGCCGACTTCTGTTCCCAGGCTCGAGACGGCCAATGCAACGGTGCGGGGTGCCGGTTCGGAGATCTCGAGATCGGCAATCTGCTCCTCACCTGTGGACAAAGACCTTCTCATCAGACTGTCGAGCTGAGGTTGGTGAGTGAGCTCGAGAGGTGTCCGATCAATCCACTCGCTATGGAGGCCAAAGATTTGGCAGAAGGCTGGATTTGCCATCTTTGTGAGTCCTTCGGCGTCTGCAACCAATACTCCTTCCCGCATACTGGAGATCACCGACAATAGAAGTTCCCGCTCCGTTTCGAGACTTCTGATCTGGCGGTCTGCGTTTTCGGCCACCCCATTCAGAAACCTGGCCAGTCGGCCCAGCCCGGCCTGATGTGCGAAATCGACGCGATATGAGAAATCACCCTGTTGGAGGCGATCTGCTGCCTCCAGTACTGTCGGTGCCGATCGTGAGACCTTTCTCTCCACCCACCAGAGCCAAATGCTCATCACCCCGATGGCCGTCAAAAAACCAATGGCCAACGTAAGAGAGAGTTGTTTTCGCAGGGACTGGAGGCCTCTCAACGGCTGGGCAAGCCGAACGACATATAGAGTGCCGGAGGGACCCGTGGCCGTTCTGGCAGCGTAGATGTATTCGATCCCTGTGGTGGCGTTTTGGCGAATCGACGAGCCAGACCCTCTCGCGACTGCCTCGCTAAACTCGGGTCGACCCGAATGATCTTCCATGGCGAGGACCTGATCCCAGCTCCGAGAATTGTCGGCCAGCACAAGCCCCTGCCGGTCGATCACCGTGATGCGAACTCGATCTGTAGTGGTCAGCCCCGTTACGATTGCCTGCAGTTCCTCTGGCTCAGCGTCGAGTCGGTTCTCCATCAGAGCAGCAACAACCGGGAGGGTGTTGAGTAGCTGTGCAGCTGCTGCGTCTTCGATCAGCCGGCTCGTCAGGATCCAAATGAGCGGAATCGAGACAGCTAGCGCTGTTAGAGCTGGCAGGATGAAGAAAAGACGAAGCTTTGGTGAGATGAAAAGTTGTTGCACGGTCGCTCAGCAACGCATCCGATAGCCGACGCCGATCACCGTATCGATGCGCGTTGCCTCGGGGCCCAGTTTGCGGCGCAGACGACGGATGTGGGTGTCTACCGTACGACTATCCACATCCTCCGAATACTGCCATACATCGGTGAGAAGCTTCTCACGAGTTTGGACTCGATTACAGCGTTCCATGAGTATCCTGAGCAATCGAAACTCGGTTGCCGTCAGAGCCACCTCGTGATCAGCAAGGAGAAGTCTGTGGCCTGGTACGTCCAATTGCAACCCACCGATGATCAGAAGATCGGTGGGTTCTTTCTCTACGCCTTCTGACCGGCGAAGAACCGCCTTGATTCGTAGAACGACTTCACGCGGACTGAAAGGCTTGGTGATGTAGTCGTCGGCGCCCAACTCGAGACCGACGATTCGGTCGACTTCTTCGCTTTTGGCTGTTAGGACCACCAGCGGGATCGACGCAGTGTGTTGATCCCGCTTGATCATCCGACATACTTCAAGTCCATCAAGCCCCGGCAGCATCAGGTCGAGCAGGATCAGATCGGGAGGTCGAGAACGGATCGTATCGAGCGCGGTATCTCCTCGAAACTCGACCTCGACCTCGTAACCCTCCTTGGCCAGGTTGTACTCGAGGACTTCCGAGATTGCTTGCTCATCTTCGACGACGAGTATCCGGCATTTTCCCATGGCGGCCGCAGCTTAGCACTGATCATCGAGACGAATTTTGCATTCGAGCCTGTGAAAATCAGCTCGGAAAACCTGTCGATAGAGAGCGCAAATCCACCTTGGAAGAGCTGCTTCGAGAGGGCAAAAACTCAACTCAACCTTCTGAAACCAAATAAGTTATATGCGTCCAAGCCAAGGAGGCCCGATTTGTCGGAGTGTCAGGCCGACATTTTTCCACAGCAGGCAACCCGCCTCGCAGGTCGTCTTCCACCTCGTTGAACTCGAAGCAGCCAAGGCATATAGTTTCCACTTCGACCCAGCCTGAGAAGCACCAAAGAAAGCGAGTACCCCCATGAGCGATAGCAGCGAACCGAGGTCTACGCCTCTATTTGATTCCCACCTCGAAGCCGGCGCCAAGATGGTCGACTTTGCGGGTTGGAAGATGCCGGTGCAATACGCTGGCGTCATCGACGAGCATCGGGCCGTGCGAGATGCCGCTGGGCTGTTCGATGTTTCGCATATGGGTGAAGTCTCAGTGCGCGGACCCGCAGCCGAGGCCTTTCTCCAGAGCATTACCCCAAATGATGTCTCGAAGCTGGTGCCAGGTCGGGCCCACTACAGTGGCTTGCTGACCGACGAAGGCACCTATGTGGACGATCTGCTTGTCTACCGCTTGGGTGAAAATGACTTTTTGCTTGTAGTCAATGCCGCCAATGCCATCAATGATTTCGCATGGCTCGAGAGCCACTCGATCGATGGCGTAGAGCTCACTGATGTGTCGGATCAATACGCGCTTCTCGCGCTACAAGGACCAAAGGCTAGAGGGATCCTTGCATCCTTGACTTCGCACGATCTCGACTTGCTCAAGTACTATCGATTCGTGGTCGATGAGGTGGCTGGAATGGAAGTGATTATTTCCAGAACTGGATATACCGGAGAGGATGGGTTCGAGCTCTATCTCACTCCAGACTTGGCTCCGAGGATGTGGACTGAGCTGATGAAAGCAGGGGAGTCCGTCGGGCTGCAGCCCGCGGGTCTCGGAGCTCGAGACACCTTGCGTCTCGAGGCGGCGATGGCTCTATACGGTCATGAGATCGACGACACAAAAACACCGCTCGAGGCCGGCCTGAACTGGGTAGTAAAGCTGGGCAAGGGTGAGTTCATCGGCCGTGAAGCACTCGTAGATCAACACGAAAAGGGGCTGTCCAACAAGCTGATCGGATTCGAGGTCGTCGGGCGCGGAATCGCAAGACAAGGTCATGTCGTGAAGGATGGGGATAGGGAAGTGGGTCGCGTTACTAGCGGCACCTGGAGCCCGACCTTCGAGAAAGCGATCGGTATGGCGTATGTCCCCGTGGCTCTTGCGGAGATAGGAACCGACTTGACCATCGATGTTCGCGGCAGAATCGTGCCTGCAAGAGTCGTAGAGCTGCCGTTTTATAAGCGCGGTCATGAATAATGCGGGCTGGAGCCCTGAGATGGAAGTGCTTGGGAGCTACGATCCGGACGTTGCGATAGAGTTCATTTAGCGCCTTGTTTTTTGTGGAGTTTTTTCCAACCAACCAATCAAGGAACCGGCGGAGGCTGAAAAACCATGTATCCAACTGAGTACCTCTACTCGAAGGAACACGAATGGGTCAAAGTCGAGGACGATGTATGTGTGGTAGGGATCACTCACTACGCACAGGAGGAGTTGGGCGAGGTCGTCTTTGTCGAGATGCCGGACGTGGGGCAGAGCTTTGAGGTCAACGACGAGATCGGTACGATCGAGTCGGTCAAAGCCGTCGCAGAGGTCTTCACCCCTGTGGGTGGAGAGATAGTCGAATCGAACGAGTCTTTGAACGAGACCCCTGAGCTCGTTAACGAAGATCCTCACGGCAAGGGATGGCTGGTGAAGATTCGTCTGTCGTCGAAAGAGGAGCTCGATGGCCTCATGGATGCGGCCGCATACGAGAAATTCGCGGCCAGCGGCGAGTGAGTGGCCATTGAGCTAGGCCTGCTTGGTCTGTTCCTCGCCTTATGGACCGTAGCCTTGGCGGCGCTACTGGGATTTCTACCTACGGCCGGTCTGCTCAACCTGAGTTTCTACCAACTGTACGGAGTTGCCGCCTTTCTGGGCTGGCTTGCTGGCAACGTATTTGTCTACAGAACTCGGGGAACGCCCAGGGCGCTGCGTCGACGCCTGATTCTGATCTACTTTCTGGGCCCCCCAGGCTTTATCTATCTGCTCCGCTCGCTGGCGGATCTCGAAGTCCAAACGGCGGCTCCGTTCGCGGCCATCTACGCGTGCGGAATTTTCAGCATCTTCTTTCTAGTGCCTGTCACTCTCAAAACCAGTGCGACGCCGCGACGCCGGATCGGGCGCTAGGAGCCCGCGCGACTGAGAAGCATCGCATCGCCATACGAATAGAATCGGTATTCCTTTTTGACGGCTTCTTCGTAGGCTGCCAGTACTCGGTTTTTCTCGGCAAAGGCGCAGGCCAACATGAGCAGAGTCGAACGCGGCAGATGAAAGTTGGTCAAAAGCTGATCGACCACCGAGAATTCGAAACCGGGTGTGATAAAAAGATCGGTCGATCCCCGATAGGCCTCCAACGTTCCACCCAGTCGCAACGAGACCGATTCGAGAGCGCGGACCACAGTCGTACCGACGGCAATTACTCTGCCACCCTGCGTACGGGTTTGCTCGATCGCAGCCACCGTAGTCGCAGGTAGCTCGAATTGCTCTGAATCCATCCGGTGATCGGCAACCTGGTGGACCTTCACTGGCCTGAAGGTTCCTGCTCCCACATGGAGAGTCAGCTCGGCAATTCCTATGCCGGCTGCTCGGATTCGCGATAAAAGTTCATTCGTGAAGTGTAGACCGGCTGTAGGTGCGGCAATCGCGCCCGGCTGGCTGGCATAAACCGTCTGGTAGTTGATCCGATCAGAGTCGACATCGGTGCGACGAATGTAGGACGGTAGTGGTACATGGCCCAAAGTGTCGAGATGAGGTGCTATCGGTTCCGAGAATACAACGGTAGCTTTTCCATCGTCGCCTCGATTGATTATCTCGAGAGAGATCCGGTCTGAGAGAACATAGTGCTTGCCGGGTTTCGCTCGCCGAGCCGGTCGTACCATCACTTCCCACTCGGTGGCGGAACGCTCTTCAAGAAGCAAGATCTCGAGTTGTCCCCCGGTCTTCTCGCGCCAGGCTGATAGCCGTGCTGGAAGAACCTTGGTGTTGTTTAGGACCAGCAGGTCACCTTTGGTCAGCAGGTCGGGAAGATCGGCAACTCTTCTATCCGAGTTGTGGCCTGCTGGCTCGATGACCAGTAGACGACTTGCGCCGCGTGGCAGTGGCTGTTGGGCGATCCGGTCCTCTGGCAGATCGAAGTCGAAGTCTGACGTAAGCATCAACGTGCTGTAGAGCCTGTGGCCATCTGCGGATCGAGCCAGTCCCTCAGACCGTCACCGATCAGATTGAACGCGATAACGGTGATGGCTATTGCGAAGCCCGGAAAAAAGGAGACCCACCAGGCTGAGACCAGTTCCATGGATCCGTCGAAGACGATGCTGCCCCAGCTCGGTGTTGGCGCCGGCACTCCAAGACCGAGGTATGAGAGTGCGGCCTCGAGCAGAATCAAGTCGCCGATTCTGAGTGTGGTGTCGACCAAGACGGGTGGGATCGCGCTTGGCAACATGTGGCGCAGAAACACCAAGACAGGCCTCTGACCCGTGCTTCGAGCAGCTTCGACGTATTCCTGCCGTTGAAGCGATAGGAACTCGGCTCGGGCTAGTCTGCTTACCGACATCCAGCTGGTGCAGCCGAGCACGAGGATGATCAAGATGGTTTTGTTGCCAATCAATGCTGTGATGGCAAGCAAGAGAAAGATTCGCGGAAACATCAATAGACCATCGACGACCCGCATGAGTAGACCATCGATCCATCGATTCGACAGAGCCGCTATGGCTCCGACGGTGGTACCTAGAACCAATGCGATCAGAGCCGCGAGGACTCCGATCGACAGTGAGATACGCGCACCGTAGGCAATACGAGACCAAACATCGCGACCAAACTTGTCTGTACCCAGTAGATAGAACCGACGCTGGTTTGGGTTCTCGCGTGACATGGGTGCCATCTGTTCGAGAGGAATGAGCTCGATCCTTCCGAGACGGAGGATCTCTACACCCTCGGTCGTTACTTCGACTTCATCTGCGAGCCGTCCACGACCGTCATCGAGTCGGATTGCGAACTTGGAGGTCAAAGGGGGCAGATTCTTTCCGGCGCTTTCGTCGAATTGCTCGGACGGCGAGTTGGGTGCGACGATGGGAGCAAGAATCGCGAGTGCCACGAGCGAACCGACGACCAGCAATCCCAATCGGGTCTGCGATGGAGGGTTCACTCGCGGACCCTCGGATCGAGGCCGGCTTGGCAGAGATCGGCCAGTAGGTTTCCTACGATCACCAAGACGCCCGATAGGGCTGTGGTAGCCAAAATTACCGGATAGTCTCTCGAGAGTACCGATTCCCAGGCGAGCCTTCCCAACCCTGGCCACGAGAATACGACTTCGACAATCAGAGACCCGCTCAGCAGGAACGGAAGCGAGAGACCGAGAAGTTGTACAAGCGGTGTGGCGGCATTCCGCAATGCGTGGACCCAGATTACCCTCTTCTCGGTGAGTCCTTTTGCTCGAGCGGTGCGGATGTAGTCTCGTCCCAGCACCTCCAGGAGACTGTTGCGGGTGAATCGGACGGTTGCACCGGCCGACGCGGCGGCAAGGATCAGGCTGGGCAAAAGTAGATGTCGCAAAAGGTCGAGCAATCTCGCCGCTAGACCGAGCTCGGCGGCGTCGATCGAGTGCATCAGTCCGCCAGGGAGCCAGTGGAGTCGGTAGCTGAACAGAGATAACGCCATCAAACCCGTCCAGAAAACTGGCAGGGCATAGAGCAAAAGAGATCCAGCTCGTAGCAGGTGATCGGTCCGGGTGCCGGCTCTCCTGGCCGCCGCAATGCCCAGTCCAAGGCCGGTGATGTATTGAATGATCAAGGCGACGCCGGCCAGCAAGACCGTAGCTGGTATTCGATCTGCCAAGAGGTCGGCTACAGGGCGTCGGTGTTCAATGGACACCCCCCAGTCCGCGTGCAAGACGACCGCCGTCATCCAGTTCACGTACTGAACGAAGACCGGTTTGTCGAGACCCCAATGATCCTTTAGTGATTCTCGGTAATCGGCCGACACTCTCGGGTCCTCGATGAGGAGCGTAGGATCTCCGGGGGCGAGACGGATGAGGAAAAATGTCAGAGTCAGAACGATCAGGAACAACAACAATGAGGCGCCGAGACGACGAAATGCGAAGCTTGCCATCGATCCGTACATGGTTTTCCTTGGCTAGCTGTCTGGGAGCAACCACCAGGTCTCGATCTTGTATAGGGCATCGAGCGCGTTTGGCGTGGCACCTTGAACTCGCTTTGAGATTCCTGCGAGGCGTTTTGACTCCCACAAGAAAGTGTAGGGTTGGTCATGGTGGATGATGGCCTGGATCTCATGCAAGACGTTGGTCCTGTCGTCAAAATCGAGATCCGTATTCGTTAGGTCGATAAGTCGGTCCAGCTCTGGATTCGAATAGCCTCCAAAATTGGACGCCCCGTCGATCGAATCAGTATGAAAAATCGAAGTTTGATCCAGAGACGTGTCCGCGGTCCACCCGAGCAGAAATGCGTCGAAGTCGTGATCGGAAACCAATGCGCTAAGACTCCCAAACCCTAGGCTACGCACCTTGACTTCGATTCCGATACGTCGAAGTTGCTCTTGAATCATCACAGTCGCATCTATTCGGATGCTCGAGCTGCTGTTGGTGAGGAGTTCGAAGGAGAACGGCTCACCGTTTTTGTCGAGGATGTCATCGCCATCGGAATCGCTCCATCCCTGAGCCGAGAGACGAGCTAGCGACTCTTTTGGGTCGTATGGCCAGGGCTCGAGTGCCCGGTTGTGTGCCCAGGTCGAGGAGAGTATCGGTGATGTCGATAGCTTCGCTCTGCCGAACCAGAGTGAGTCGATGAGAGCCTTCCGGTCGATCGCCATGGTCAGGGCCTGGCGAGTCTCTGCTTCTGCGAATAGCGGATGGGTCACGTTCCAACAGATGAAGTTGTATTGACCCGCCCAGTAGGTCCTGAGCTCGACGCTGTCGGTTCGATCTTTGCTTGCCGCTTCGCTTATCGGAATATTGTTGACGAAGTCCAACTCCCCTGAAAGGAGCTGGCCGATCTGGTTCAGCTTCTGAGGCACGATTCTGAACACCAACCGCTCGATCATCGGTAAGCCAGGGTCGAAATACAAGTCGTTGCGACGGAGGACAATCTGTTGCTGGCGTTCCCAGCTCTCTAGACGGTAGGCACCGCTTACGACCAGATTCTCGACGAACCAGTCGAGGTCTAGCAGCCATTTGGAAAAGGGGAGCTGACTCCAGAGATGTTTTGGCAGAATCACACCTTCGTTGAGGTCCCAGAGCTGGGAGTCGTTCTTCTCTTTGAACTGGACTCGGAGCGACGTAGCATCGAGCGCCTCGACTGATGCGATGTTGTCCTTGGAGCTCGCCTGGATCCAGGCAAGCTCAGGTGACGTTTGCGCTTCCCAGGTCCAAACGACATCCTCGGCAGTCAGAGGCACTCCGTCGCTCCAAAATGCATCGTCTCGCAAGGTAAGATTCAACGTGAGGTGATCTTTGGACCAATCCCAGCTCTTGGCGATCTGAGGTCCAAAAGTCGGCGGGTGATCAGCAAGATCCGGTCTTTCGTCCAACAAGCTCAGAAAAAGGCGGTCGAGAATCGATTGCGTGAAAGCGTCCGTGGCCGGAACCAGCTGGTTGACGCCTGATATGTCGTCACCACTACCGATAACCAGTGTTCCGCCGCTTTTGGGAGAACCTGCAACCGCGGCTTGAGAGTCGCTTGCTGTCTTCTCGTCGCATCCGATTATTGCGAAAAACGCGATCGCAAGTAGGGTAGGAGTCCCGAGTCGGACTATCGGGTTTGGAGTAGGGACCATTGGGTCAGGGGTAGGTTGTCGTACAGCAACCGTTTGGGATGCTATCGGAGGCGTCTTTTGGTGGTCAACTCGGAACGGTCCCCGATTCAGGCTCACTGCGGTCGTTTTCCACTGCTATTCTCTCGACGTGATGAGCGTTGGGGTACAGCCAAACACGCGCCGGGTGATTCTGGCTTCTGTTCTCCTAGGCATCTTCCTGCTGCTTGATATTGCGCTATTTGGCTGGCTGATTTTTCGGTCTTTATCCAAGCGAGAGATCGAGCGAGTTCTTCTGGAGACTCGAGAGGAGGCGGAAAGCCTCGCCGAGCGGCTGGCTGGTCGGGCTCAACGAGAAGGAGAGGACCTTTACACGGTGACCGCGACCGAGCGCGAGGTCCAGACCTATATCGACTCGATTCTCAAACAACGCAAGATCATCCAAACGGTGGAAGTCGTCGACGCCGAGGGCAAGCTGGTTTTTCGAGGGGAGAACGAAGCCGAATTGGGACTCGGTCCTGCGGAGTCGCCGCTGATTGAAAGCGGCGAGAGCCCGAACCGGGTGGAGATTCCACTCGAGCGCGAACGAACCTTTCCGCTGGAAGAGCTACCCGACTCGCTGTATCAGCTGAATCTGCCGATTGGCGAACTTGGATTCCTGCAGATCGGGATCAGCCAGGGGGAGCTACAAAAAAGAATAGGCACCCTGCGTTCAGAGCTCGTCAACACGACGGCGACTATCGCGGCCCTGACCCTTGTCGTGCTCATCTTGGCCCAGATCGTGATCTGGAGACTCTGGAAACGAAGCCAGCGACTGCAGGAGCAAGCGCGCGAGAGCGAGCGCATGGCCTATATAGGCACTTTGGCCTCCGGTCTCGCTCATGAGATTCGAAACCCGCTCAACTCATTGAATCTGAACATGCAGATGTTGGAAGAGGAGCTGGCGGGTCGACCGCCAGGTCAATCGGGTCGGCGATTGATGTCGATCACCCGAGATGAGATTAATCGTCTTGAAGAACTGGTGACAGCATTCCTGCAGTACGCAAAGCCGCCCCCAGTGGAGGCCAGGGAGGTGCTGGCGGTTAGCCTGTTGAACAGGTGCGAACAGATTCTTGCCAGCGAGCTGGAGGATCGAGGGGCGAGACTCTGGATCGATGATCGAAGCAAGGGGGCCCTGGTCAAGGTGGATCCAGCACAGATGAATCAGCTGCTGTTGAATTTGGTCCAGAACGCCATGACGGCGATGGAGGAGAGAGGCCTACCTCCAAAGGTGCGCTTGGGTGCGGTACTGGATGGATCTCGAGTAGTTTTGGAAGTCGAGGATCGGGGTGTCGGAATGACGGCTGCGCAACAGGAAGAGATGTTCGATCTTTTCTATTCCACGCGCAAAGGTGGTACCGGGCTTGGACTGGCGATCGCAAGCAGAATCGCACGGAGCCACGACGCTGAGATCGAAGTCGAAAGCGAGCTCACTCAGGGAACCACGATCAGGATTTCCCTGGATGTCGTAGAAGCACCCGATCGTACCCAGATTGCCTACTCAACGGGTGTTGGCGAGTCAGGGGTGGTTCTGGCACAAAGCAGAAAGTCCAAACAAGCCTGAGGACACCATCCTGGAGAGGCAGTCTCAGGAGCCGATCAAACTGTCGAAGTCCTCGGGTGTCAGGAACTGATCCACCTCTTCGTTCCCACACACCTCGCAAACAACTTCTTTGGCCTCGTCTTTCCCCCATTCGAAGACGTAGCAAGGTGACTCACAGTTAAGACAGATCAGAAATTCTGGCGCGGCCATTGGCGTCTCCTCACCCTTGACTTGAATTATCGCAGGATTTGTCCAAATCACGTGCGGAGCTGCAACATTGACCCTAGATAAGCCTTCATGCTACCCTCCCGGCCCTGTGCCGCCAAGCGGCGGCAGACAGAAGGGGTGTCTATCTATGTATGCTGTAATCGAATCCGGGGGCAAGCAGTATCGCGTCGAGACCGGCGACGTAATCGACATAGAGCGTGTTCCTGCAACCGGTACAAAGGTTCGAAAGGTGAAGTTCGACCGCGTTCTACTGGTCGGTGGCGACAAGGGCGTTCAGATCGGGAATCCCGAGGTCAAAGGAGCCGAGGTGACAGGCGTCCTCGTTGATGAGGTGCGAGGATCCAAAGTCCGCGTCTTCAAGATGAAGCGTCGCAAGGGTTATCGAAAGAGCCGGGGTCACCGTCAGGATCTACTCCGGATCAGGATTGACAACATCAAGGCAGCAGGTGCGCTATCGGCCAAGTCCAAGAAGGCCGAAGCTGAAGAAGAGAGTTGAGGATCTGAAGAATGGCACATAAGAAAGGACAGGGTTCGAGCCGAAACGGTCGTGACTCCAAACCGAAGAATCTCGGTGTCAAGCGCTTTGGTGGCCAGACCGTGACTGGCGGAACGATTCTGATTCGTCAGCGTGGGACGAAGATCTTTCCGGGACAAAATGTTGGCCGGGGCAAAGACGACACACTTTTTGCGATGATCGACGGTGTGGTCCAGTTTCAGAATCGGGGTCGTCGCGGTCGGTTTGTCAACGTCCTACCCGCTGAATAGATGCACTGGTGGGCGATGGTCCCTCTAGATCCCGCCGCACGCTCCTGAAAAGAAATTGAACTTCATTGATGAGTCTGTCATTCATGTCCAGGGTGGGCGTGGAGGCGATGGGTGCGTGGCCTTCAGGCGGGAGAAGTTTGTCCCTCGCGGAGGACCGTCAGGAGGTGACGGTGGTCATGGAGGATCGGTAGTTCTCGTAGGAAGTGAAGGTCTCAACACCCTCTACCATCTCAGGTTTCGCTCGATGTACTCTGCAGACAGGGGCAGGCATGGCGAAGGATCAAATCGGACCGGTCGGTCAGGGAAGGATCTTCGCATTCAAGTTCCAGTGGGAACGCAGGTATTCGACATCGAAACCGACAGAATGCTCGGTGAGATCCTGACTGCGGATGACGAGTTGGTAGTCGCCGCCGGCAGTATGGGCGGTCGGGGCAATGCTCGTTTTGCGACTCCGACGCAACGAGCACCGAGACACTCCGAGCCGGGTAGGGCCGGTGAGGAGCTGCGGATTCGTCTGGAGCTCAAACTTCTTGCAGATGTCGGCATAGTCGGACTTCCCAACGCCGGAAAGTCGACGTTTGTCAGCACGGTCTCAGCGGCCCGACCCAAAGTGGCTGACTATCCGTTTACGACTTTGATACCCCATCTGGGTGTGGTAGCTGAGAGCCGAGATGTGGAGCCCTTTGTGATTGCAGACTTGCCCGGGCTGATCGAAGGTGCGGCAACTGGGTCGGGCCTGGGGCATAGGTTTCTAAAGCACGTCGAGCGTTGTCGAACTCTTTTACATTTAGTCGATCTTTCTGATCCTTCCAATGATGCCGAAGCCGATGTTGCCACAATAGAGAGGGAGCTCATCGCATTCGATCCACAGCTGTTGGATCGCAAGCGACTGATTGTCGGTACAAAGCTGGATGCGGCTGATGACGAACGGCGTTTGCAATTGAAGCGAGTGGCCCAAGATCGAGGCCTGCGCTACCGGGAAATCAGCTCGGCTACCGGAGTCGGGCTCGATGGTCTACTTCACGAGGTCAGACAGTCTCTCGTAGAAGGGACCTTCTCATGAGGTTGGGACTGTTTGGTGGCAGTTTTGATCCAATTCACTACGGTCACATCTATCCCGTGAAGGAGGCGAAAGAGGCCTTGGGAATCGATCGAGTCGTCTATCTGCCGACTGCCGAGCCGCCCCACAAACCAGGTCGACAGTTTGCCTCACCCTTTGCCCGTTTCGCCATGGTGGAGCTGGCGTTACTGGACGAGCCTGATATGGAGGTGAGTCCATTCGAATTGACACCCGACCGCCCGGCTTTTTCGATCGACTCGGTTTTGTATTTCAAGAGCCTCTATCCAGATTCTGATCTCTTCTTGATCATTGGCGGTGACAGCTTCGCGGAATTGCATACCTGGCATCTATGGGAAGAGATCGTCGATTTGGCAGAGATTGGTGTTTTGGTACGTCCAGAGTGGAATTGGATCGAGCTCAAAGATCGAGTCCCTCGTGAGATCGCGCTTCTGGCTGAGAGCAATCGAGTTCATTTTGTGGCCAACAATCCTGTCGAGGTCTCGGCAACGCAACTACGGCAGATGATTCAGGATAATGGTGAGATTCCCGACAATATGTTGCCTGAATTGGTGCTAAAGTACGCTCGTAAGTACTCTCTTTATCGATGAAGAGCAAGACCTCCAGTACGCCGGATATCGCGGCCCGTTGCCGCGAAGCCGTGGTGGCGGTCGAGGAGCGCAAAGGGGACGACTTGCGCGTTCTTCACATCGCGGAGATCAGCTCGTTGGCGGACTACTTTCTGATCTGTAGCGGCAGCAGCGAGCGGCAGGTTCAAGCGATCGCGGAAGGGATTCAAGAGCGTCTCAAAGTCGACCATGTGCGACCGAGTCATATTGAAGGCTTCAAGCCAGGCCGCTGGATTCTGCTCGATTACGGTGATTTTGTGGTCCATGTCTTCGATCGAGAGACCCGCGCCTACTACGCCTTGGACAAGCTCTGGGCCGATGCCTCTGATGTGACTCGAGAGTTCGCTTCGTGACCCCAGGATCATCCACCGGCATTTCAGATCTCCTTAGGACCTCTCCCAGCCTCGAACAACTCCTGAGGGGCGCCGAGCGAGCCGCTCGGAGCGATGCGCCTATTCTGATCCTGGGACATCCCGGAACCGGACGTTCCTCGCTCGCTCGAGCGATCCATGGAGCGAGTCTTCGTGCGACCGGACCACTGATCGAGGTCGACATCAGTGCCATTCCGAGCACGTTGTTCGAGTCCGAGCTGTTTGGTCACAGGGCTGGTGCCTTTACTGGTGCCGAAAACAAGGTCGAAGGTAGGGTGGAGCTCGCCGCGCAGGGATCGCTGTTGCTCGATCACGTCGAAGAGATTCCGGTTGCCGCTCAGCCAAAGCTTCTGAGGCTTCTCGCCGAGGGTCGCTTTGCTCCACTCGGTGGTCGGGAGCGCGACGCAAGTGTCAGATTCCTTGGCATCGGGTCGGAAGATCTTCGTGACCGCGTAAGTCGGGGCGCCTTTAGAGAGGATCTCTACTACAGACTCGAAGTCGTCACTCTGAGACTGCCGCCCCTACGCGAAAGACTCGACGATCTGAAGTACCTGCTGGATTTTTTTCTGTCCGATCTGAAGGATCGCTTTGGGCTAGCCCAGCTCCAGGTATCAACCGACGCCTTGGCCTGGATGCGCGACTATCACTGGCCGGGCAACCTGCGTGAGTTGCGCAATCTTCTCGAGCGTTCCGCGATTGCCGAGGGAGGCGGTCTGATCGATCCGCCTCGCCCGGACCGATCGGGAGGGCCGCCCGACTCGCTCCAGGAGGTCGAGCGACGCCAAATCGTCAGGACCCTGGCCTACACTCGAGGTCATCAGGGGAATGCGGCTGAACTACTGGGGATCAGTCGTAAGACTCTTTGGGAAAAACGCCGTCGACTCGGCATTCCGTGAGTAGTGGTTGATCATGGCATGAGTCGTTCACCAGGTCGGCTCCTGATTATTTCTATGGTGACGATCGCGCTGGCCTCGTGGTCTGTGCCAGCCGCAGGCCGGAAATCGAGCCAAAGCGAACTGCAACCGATCGAGGTCGCACGAGCACTGATCGGGTTGGGTAGCCGTGAGATGGGGAGTGAGGCCAATGCTGAAGCTGCGGATCTTCTGAAGACTGCACTAAGTGATCTGGGCTGGGACACGACGAGTCAGGAAACAGCATCGACGAATGCGTTCTTCGAAACTCTGAGCAGCAGCACTCCTGGCGAGGTGAATTCCGAGGTTGTGATATCCGCTCACTTCGATTCGGCTGCAGGCAGTCCTGGCGCTCTCGACAACGCATCTGGATGTGGTGTCGTCTTGAGTAGCTTCGCGGATCTTGCTAGATCGCCACACTACCGACACCTTCGGCTAGTTTTCTTCGACGGGGAAGAGTCGCAGATGGAAGGTAGCGCGGATTGGGTCGAGGACCGATCTCAGTCGAGGCTTCCATCTGTCTTCGCCGCGATCACTGCCGAGATGGTCGGATCTTCTCGGGCCTCTATCGGGGTGGTGCATCCCGGTACCGCCGGACCTGATGGACGCTGGACAGTGACACCGGTCTGGTTGATGCATGCGGCGCTGGAGGGGGCGAATGCGGTCGGTTTTCCGGTCGTCGTCTCGGACGTCGACTGGCCAATCTTTGCTCAATTGAGCTTGCGCATAGCTCGACCGACAAAGGTCTCCGACAGCCGCTCGTTTCTCGAGGCCGGAATCCCCGCGCTGACAATCTCGGATATCTCCCTGACCGAGAGCGATCGCGACCACCACAGTAGTCGGGACACGCTGGATCGACTCGACGCCGAGCGGCTGCAGCACTGGGCGAGCGCTCTGTCCGCGATGGTCCTTCAGATCGATTACGTTAGAGGCAGCCCTCTCGTCGACACAGAATATCTGGTCGCAGCCGGCAGAGTCTGGATTCGACGTGACCTACTTTGGGTTGGTTTCGCGCTCTGGGTTCCGTTGGTGTTTCAGGGACTGCCGGGGAGGTGGCGAGGGGCATCGGCAGATTCGAAGAGACGTAGGGGGCGCAGGTATCTGCCCGGGTTCGCATTTCGGATGCTGTTTCTCGTAAGCCTTTTTCTTATCCCGACGATTGCGACGGTACTGCTGTACCCCGTCGCCCTAGTCGCTCTGATCCCGACAGCGAGAGGATCGAGGGTTCGCAGTCTTGTTGGAGGATTGGCATTTCTACCGCTGCTGTCTTTCACGATCTGGATTGCCATTGCTCAGCTTGGTGGCCACCTGGTCCTACATCGGGGAGCGCTTGCGCCCTTGGCACTTGTGCTTCTTACTCTTGTCTCGTTCTGGATATGGCGGGTCGACGGGCATTAGCTATAGGGTGCAGGGCCGTTGGGTGCAGGGGATTTCTTGGACGCCTAGCGACCTTTCCAGCTGGCCAGCCGTTTTTGCAGAAACGCCTCGACTCCCTCCGCCTTGTCTTCGGTGGAAAAGCAGAGGCAGAACAGATCGCGTTCGTATAAAAGACCCTCCTCGATGGGCATTCTCTGGCTCGCTCGGATCGCTTCTTTGGCGAGTTGAAGAGTCAGTGAGCTTTTGGAGGCTATGCTGGCGGCCAGCTCGAGAGTCTTGTCGCGCAATTCTTCAGCAGGGGTAACCATTTCGACGAGTCCGATCTCCTTGGCTTCGGCGGCGGGAATCATGTCGCCCGAAAGAATCAAGCGCATTGCCTGACCAGGTCCGATCAGTCGGGGAAGTCGTTGTGTTCCTCCCCCTCCGGGGATCAGCCCCAGCTTGATCTCGGGCTGCCCGAAACGAGCGGTCTCGGACGCGATTCGAATGTCGCATGAAGCAGCAAGCTCGCAGCCACCGCCAAGACAGAAACCATTGATCATGGCTATGACTGGCTTCGGGAATGAGCTCATGACATCGAAGATTCGAGGTGAATTCATGGCCTTGCGCTGGTCGAATGGCGATCGGCCTTCGAACTCGCCGATATCGGCGCCTGCTATGAATGACTTCTCGCCGGCTCCAGTCAGGACCACAACACCGACCGAGTTATCAACCTCGATCTCGTCGAGGAGCTCGAGCATTCGATCTCGGACTTCCTGATTCAATGCGTTGAGTTTGTCGGGTCTGTTGATGGTCAGGAACACGACGCGACCTTCTTGGTTTCTTAGCACGACGTCAGACATAGGTGTTGCCCTCCTGATCGAGGAGATTCAGGTGATTACCGGTGCTTCCAAACCGGCGATCGCTTCTCCAGGAAAGATCGGATTCCTTCGTTCATGTCTTTTGTGTTTAGGAGCTCTTCCAGATAAAGCCGTTCGCTCTCTTCGAGCGCGCTCTCATAGTTTCGGGACCGCGAGGCGCGGATAGCCTGAACAGTTATGCGAGTCACGACCTGGCTGTATGCCGTCAGATCGGCAACCAAGTCGCTCAGTTTCGAGTCGAGGTCGGTGTCTTCTACGCGATAGGTCACAAATCCGATTCTCTCTGCTTCGCTGCAATCGATGGTCCTTCCGGTTACAAGCAGGTCGACGGTCCGGCCGAAACCCAGCAGGCCGGGGTAGAGCGCGGCCGCCAGTGGTGGATAGCAACCGAGCTTTATCTCCGGTTGGCCGAACTTGCTGCTCTCGGTAGCAAGGACTAGGTCGCATCCGGCGGCCAACTCCATGCCACCTCCCAGACAATGACCCTCTACGACGGCCAGCGTTACCGCTGGTATTTCGCGTAGCGTCCGAATCGATTGGTGAAACAGCGCCAGCATCTCGGGGACCTTCTCCGGCGTGTGGTCCTCGACAGCCACCCCAGCTGAGAAAGCCTTTCCGCCGGTACCTCGCAAAATCAGCAATTGAAGACTCTCATCTTGTTTCAGCTCGTCGAGCCGGCGACCGAGCTCTGCGATGGTCGGAAGGTCGAGAATATTCAGGGGAGGATGGTTGAGACTGACAGTTGCGACCCGTCCCTCCCTTTGAAAAAGAATCGAATTGCTCATGACACGGATTCCGTGGGCGCTGCAGTCTTTTTTGTTTTTTTTGATATCTCGAGTTTTGTAGCTTCCAGGAACTCGCGCCAGAGCTCGCGTTGCACATCCAGGTGAAGAAGGTTCTCAGGATGCCACTGTACGCCTTTGACCCACCAATTCTCCGACCTTATTGCCAGGACCTCGACCACTCCATCCGGAGACTGGGCCAGCGCTTGAACGTCAGTTCCGAGATCTTTGACTGCCTGGTGATGTCGACTATTGACTTGGACATCGTTGCCTGAGAGGTGGTTTGAAATGCTATCGGTCTCAGCAAGGACCTCAATTGCATGCACGACAGCATCGTGAGGACCCTCTGGGTGGTGCTCGAGGGCTTCGTCGAAGTCGGTCGGCAGGTCTTGCCAAAGGGTCCCGCCCTGAAACACATTGACGACTTGCATCCCGCGGCAGATCGCCCAGACCGGAGTCAAGCCGTCCTCGGCTCCGCTCAAGAGGTCCAGGTCGAGCTCGTCGAGCTCCGGCATGACCGACAAGTCATCGTCGTCTCTAGCTTCCTCGCCATGTCGGTCTGGGGCAAGGTCGGGTCCGCCGCAGAGAACCAGGCCGGCCACCTGCGCACCCAGGTGCTGCAACCCGCCATCGGAAGTCTCTGGCGTGACAACGAGTAGTTGTTCTTCGGGGATACCAAGGACGACCAGGGCGCGAAGATAGGGTGCGGCTTTGATCTTGCTCTCACAGCAGACGATGATCTGATCCTTCACGAGCCCACCATCTCGACCAGGGCGGCTACGCCCATTCCGCCTGACACGCACAGAGTAGCGACCCCACGCTGGCCTCCTTGGTATTGAAGGTTGTGGAGGAGGGTCACCAAAATCCGGGTTCCGGTGCAACCGATTGGATGACCCAAAGCGATCGCTCCGCCGACAACATTAACCCGATCCTGATCGAAGTCGAGCTTGTCCAGGCAGGCCAGGACTTGACTGGCAAAAGCCTCGTTGAGCTCTACTAAATCGATATCTGCGGCCGAGAGCCCTTGTCGCTCCAGAAGAGCCTGGACTGCAGGTACGGGACCGATCCCCATGATGCGTGGGTCGACACCGACAACCTCCCAGTCGACCAAGCGCGCCATCGGTTTCAGTCCGAGCTCGTTTGCAGCCTCGTCACTGGTAACCAATACAGCAGCAGCCGCATCCGTAATGCCGGAGGCATTTCCCGCTGTGACGGTGCCTCCCTCGCGAAACACCGATCTGAGCTTCGAAAGACCCTCGAAGGTGATGCCGTCACGAGGATGCTCGTCGTTTTCGACCACAACGGTGGACTTCCCGGTTTTGACCGTAACCGGTGTGATCTCGGCCCGAAATCGCCCGGCTTTGCGAGCCTCTTCGCACCGGTTCTGACTCGAGACAGCATATTGGTCGGCAACCGAGCGCTCGATTCCGGCCTCCTCGGCCAGTTCCTCTGCGGTCTCACCCATAACCAGCTTGGATAAAGGGTCATTAAACCCGTCGCGATACATCCCGTCTACGATTTCAGCATTTCCGAGCCGGTATCCCCATCGCGCTCGAGGCAGGAGATAGGGGGTGTTGGACATGCTTTCGGTGCCGCCTGCCAAGACCACCCTGGCTTCGCCCAGTCGGATAGCACGCGCACCACATAAGATGGCTTGTATTCCGGAAGCGCAGGCCTGATTTACGGTAAAGGCTGGGCGCTCGACTGGAACACCGATCCGGTAACCGATCTGTCGAGCCGTGTTGGGTCCGGAGCCTGCCTGTCTGCCATGGCCAAAAATGACCTGATCCACGGCTTCGGGCGCCAGGCTGGCCCTCTCCAGACAGGCCGCCGCCGCTGTGCTACCGAGATCTGCTGCCGACAGGCTCGCCAAGGCACCGCCAAATTTCCCGATCGGTGTCCTCACGGGTGCGGTTAACATGATCGTTGGCCAATCTGGTTTTGACTTCATGCCTCGCGGTATCTTTCAAACTCTCGTGATGGATGGGATACGCGACCGACCTAGATACCCGAAAATTCGGGTTTTCTCTTCTCGATGTAAGCGTTCAGACCCTCACGGGCATCGTCGCTCTGAAACAGCTGTTGCTGAAGCTCTCGCTCGATTGCCAGAGCGCTTTCGAAGGGCACCTCGGCTCCAGACTGCACCGCTCTCTTGATACGTCCGACCGCCTTGGAAGCCTTGTTGGGTGGGCAGAACTGCTTGGCGTACTCATGGATTTGGTCAGCAAAATCATCACCTTCGAAGATCTTGTTAATGATGCCTAGATCCTTGCCTTCTTCGAACGTCAGCAGATTGCCCGTAACCATCAGCTCGATCGATCGGGTCTTTCCAATTAGTCGCGTAAGTCGCTGGGTACCACCGGTGCCGGGCAATACTCCCAGGGTAACTTCGGGCAAACCGACCCGGCCGGCATCTTTCTTGGCGATGCGCAGATCGGCCGCCATCGCAATTTCTAGACCGCCGCCGACGGTATGACCATTCAGGGCCGAGATGACGAGCTTCGGGGTCTGCTCGAGACGGTTCAAGGTTTCGTTTGCATGGAGACAGAAGAAGTATTTGAAGTAGGGGTCCGACGTTTGCAACATGTTGATATTGGCACCGGCGCAAAAAAACTTCTCGCCCAGACCTGTCAGTACGATGACGTGGACGGTTTCGTCAAAGCGGGCCGACAAGATGGCGTCGTCGAGTTGGCGCATCATCTGGTGGGTGTAGGTGTTGGCTGGGGGGTCACAAAGGGTCAAATAGGCAACGCCGTCCCTGACCTCGTAGTCAACCAATTTTTGTTCTTCAGTCGTCTCTTCAGCTGAATGCTGAGCCATGGTTAATCCTCCGATTTCTAATGGATTGGCGCCAGATTGCGGGATTAGCCGCACTGCGTGGCCTCAAGGGCATTCTCTCACGAGCCCCAACCAGTGGCAACAAACCAGGGCCCTGGCGAGAATCTTATCTTCAACCCCTCTCGTCGAGAAGACTATCTTCGGACAGTGAAGTCTTAGGTTGAACTTTACCCTCGCCCCCACTTACAATCGCGAGCATCTAATGGGACGATTCATACGGCTCTCCTTATGATCACGGGTTACAACACGGACGTCTCACATTCCGACGTGGTCTTTCACGTTCAGACGGAGGACAAGGGTCTGAATGTGGCCTCGATCGAGAGCCTCGTTTATGTTGGTGGACAGATTCTGGGCAAGCGAACCACGAGTTACAAGAGTGTCATCGTTCATGGAGAGGGAAAAAAATCGATTGTCGAGCTGATGGACCGTCAGCACAGATTGATGATTGCTGAGATTCATGACGGAAAGTACGACTCACAGGCCGGCGTCGAATCCACCCCTGCCGCCGCCCCGGAAACAGTTTTGGCCGAGTCGCCGATCGACCTGGTGCCGGATGACGAGCCGCTGCCGGTCACAAAGGTGCCGCCGCCTTCTCCCTCCCCACCGGGCTCCGAGGGCCAAACCCTTGATCAGATCATTCTGGAGTACCTGAACACTGAAGCCGAGCAGGAACACTTGATTCTGATGATGGATGTCGACGAGGAGTTCTCGGCTGGCGAGTCCGCAGTATTGAAGTTTCGCACCAAGGGTAGCATTAGCAACGAGCCGGTTCCCGGAACCAGGATCGCTGTGAAGATGATCTCGACCGTTGCGGAACCCATGGCGTTGGCCAAGGGCGAGACAGATGAAGAGGGGAATCTGAGTCTGGCAATGGATGTGCCTGACCTGCGTCGAGGTCACAGTGCGTTGATCGTCACGGCTTCGAGCTCGATCGGCACTGCCGAGATCAAGCATCTTCTCTAGCGACTGGTACTCCCGGCCGGAAATAGCGAGACGTTTGTGGCGAGCGGATGGCACCGAGGCTAGGAGCGGCGACGCAGGCGATGTGGTGCCATCGTCGAGTCGTCGCGCCGCCGCCGCAGGAGCCA
>CAXMQZ010000031.1:0-62404 GCA_964195975.1 uncultured Polyangiaceae bacterium
GCCACAGGCTCGAACTCTCTGAGCTTGGCTGACTCGACCAAGCTGGCCAGCTCCAACCCGGCCAGCCCGACCAACTGCGCCGCGGCATCCTCGGTAACCCAGGCTTTTACCTGGATGCGGGCCTCGTCTCCTGCCGGTAGCTCGAACTGAGGTCCGGTCCAAGAGGTCTGAACGACTTGATATGGATAGCCAGCCGAGGGTGTCGTATGGATGATGATGGCGCCGGCGGCGCCCTGAGCCGCCGCGATTTCGTACTTGTAGTCCCATCGCCCGTAGTAGAGACGCCTGTTTCCCTCGAAAATTTCAGGGTCCCAGTCGGGGTCGTTGTTGAGCATCAGTAGGACCTTGCCAGTCAGGTCGGCCCCTTTGTAGTCATCCCAGTCATACTCCGGTGCCTCGATCCCGTAGCCGACAAACACAACATCGGCGTTGTCGATCGACACGGAGTCGCTCTGGAGGCCGCTAGCCGCAATGTAGTCATCCCAGAATTTAAGGTCGAGTCTTGCTTGACTGCTGGAGAACGACCACATCCCGGGCGCCGAGGTGTCGATGCCCACCAGGGTCATGGGTTGCTCCCATTGACCGTCGATACCCGGTTCAAGGCCCAACGCAGCCATCTTGTCAGCGAGGTATCGTCTAGCCATTCGGTCGCCTGGCGTTCCAGGTCCACGTCCTTCCATCTCGTCCGAAGACAGAGCCGCGACATGCTCGGAAATCAGCTCCGCGGTGATGACCTGTTCAGCCTCTTCAAAACCCCTTGGCAGCTCGAGCCCGATTTCCGTTCCAGATCCTGATTGGTCCTCGAGTGCTGTGCAGCCGATCGCAATCGCCATGAGTAGCATTGCTGCGACTGCAAACCTCTTTTTATTCTTGCTGAGTAGTTTTCGCATCCGAATCTCCTCGAGTTTCTGTGGCGCAGGGACTCTAGCAGAGCCTAGGTGGGCTGGCACCTGCGCAGTCAGAGTCGAAATGATTCTCTTGCCCAGAGTGCTTCCGGCGAGTTATCTTGAGATATTCAGAGTCGTGTCGACTCGAGGGTTTCTTTTGAGATAGCTGCGCGTGACCAACAAGGGCAAGACTGTCAAGACCGTGGTGAGGGACTGTCTCTACCTCAACTGGGCTTTCCCCCTGGAGACCCTACCTGCGCCTCCAGATCCCCTGCGCTACGAAGTACATTCGGTGCAACGAGACCAGTTTGTTTTCGGATCGGCGCTGCTGTTCAGACATGAGAACCTTCACTTCGAAGGCCTGCCTGCCCTGAAGATCTCCTATCCGCAGTTTCATCTTCGCCTGCATGTTTTAGATCACGATGACGTTCCCGCGGTGTGGCTCAGACACATCTTGGTTCCAGGGTGGGTTTTGCCGGGAGTCCGGTGGTTGGGCCAACAGCCAGCCGAAGCGGGTCGATTCCGGTTTCCGAGACCTTCGGTCGAGCTCGATCTCGATGAGTGGAGATGGGAGGTCAGTCGTGGTCGGTCGCTGGTGGTTTTGGCGCGTCAGGCGAGCCCTCGCGTGGGCCCCGGACCGACGCTGGGCTCTTGGCAGCAGGTGGTCGATTGTCTACGGCTCAGAGAGCGGGCGTATGTAGCGGGTGCAACGGGTATTCGCTCGATTCAGACCAGCCAGCGCTCTGTTCCTCTGTGGCCGGTGGAGGCGTCGCTGGAGGAGCTGAGTCTTCTGCGCACCTTGAAGGCTCTTCGAGGAGTGACCGAATGGCCTGAACTGCATTCCTCGTGGATCTGCCCCGAAATTCCGTTTACTTTCGATATGGGACGTGAAACAGCCGGTGCCAAGATGAGACGATCCGCCGCACCGATTGCACCGGATCCGGCAATGTTTCGGGCTCCTTCCCCCGGGTCTCGCAAATCGGCTGCGTAGTTTCGCATCAGACAATCTCGTGCCGGCCCTGTGCTAGCATCCTGGCGGTGAACCCGACCCCTCCCCGAGATCGTAGGCCACAGCGCATCGCCCTTCTTTCAGGCGACGGAATCGGCCCTGAGGTCACCGCCCAGGCCACAAAAGTCCTCGAGTCTGCGGCGACACGCTGGTCGCTGCCCTTGGAGCTCGTCGAGCTCCCATGGAGTGCCGATCACTTCCTCGAGACCGGCGAGTCTCTTCCTGACGGCGCTCTCGAGGATCTTCGAGACAACTACGCGGCTATCCTGATCGGGGCCTAC
Source organism: uncultured Polyangiaceae bacterium (assembly GCA_964195975.1). Taxonomy (GTDB): domain Bacteria; phylum Acidobacteriota; class Thermoanaerobaculia; order Multivoradales; family JAHEKO01; genus CAXMQZ01. The sequence goes on from CAXMQZ010000031.1 coordinate 2,178, forward strand.
GGAGATCCCCGCATACCAGACATGCAGCATGCAGCCGACATCCTCCTGGGTATCCGATTTGGACTCGATCTGTACATTAATTTTCGTCCCATTCGGCTTTACGATGATCGACTCTGCCCGCTCAAGGACAAAACGACGCACGATGTCGATTTCGTGGTGTTCCGGGAAAACACTGAAGGCGCCTATGTTGGTGTGGGCGGGAGCTTCAAGCAGGGAACAGATGACGAGATTGCGGTGCAAGAGGAGATTCATACACGAAAGGGTGTGGAACGGATCATAAGGGCCGCTTTCGAGTACGCTGCAGGGACCGGAAGATCGAAAATCTGTATGAGTGACAAGTCCAACGTGATGCAATACGGGCACGGTCTTTGGCAGAGAGTTTTTCATCAGGTATCAGAGGAATACCCTGGGATCGAAGCCAGTCACCTGTTTGTGGACGCCCTGGCGATGCAGTTGATACGAAAACCTGAGGAGTTCGAGGTGATCGTTACCAACAACATGTTTGGTGACATCATCACCGATCTGGGCGCTGCGCTTCAGGGTGGCTTGGGGATGGCTGCCTCGGCAAACCTGCACCCCGGGAGAACGTCGATGTTCGAGCCGGTTCATGGTTCTGCTCCCAAATATGCAGGGTTGGGGACTGCCAATCCGATGGCCGCGATGGTGACAGCCGGCCTACTACTCTCGGATCTGGGGCATGAAGATGCGGCCGCCGAAGTCGAGAGGGCTGTGCGGCAGGCTCTATCCGATGGGGTTACTACGAGAGATCTCGGTGGCCGGTGCTCGACCGATGAAGTAGGTGATTTTGTGGCGCAATGCGTGAGTGAGGCAGCGGTCGAAGCCACTTGATTCGACCCTCATCGGCTCCGCGACTCTCGATCGCTGATGAGCTCCCAATCCGAAAGTGCAAAGCAATGGAACCGCGCCATGGGGCGTTTTTTGGACTCCCTTTTGCTCGAGCGTGGCCTGTCCGAGAGGACCGTGCAGGCCTATGGTTCGGATCTGCGGCGTCTGGGCGCCGATTTCGAGAAGCGCAGAGTGGATTCCCTGTGTGCGAGCCAGGAAGACATAGCGGACCATCTCCGGCGTCTTCGAAGGCAGGGTTTGGCACCCCGGTCTATCGCACGGGCTCTGGTTTCGGTTAGAAGTTTCTACGACCATCTGGTTGAATGTGGCGACCGGCCGGACAACCCGACTGTCAACCTCTCACCACCCCGTCTGTGGAGAAAGCTTCCGACCGTTTTGTCGGAGGCCGAAGTGGAATCGCTACTCAGCGCTCCCGAACCTGAGCGTCCTCTCGGTCTTCGTGACAAGGCCATGCTAGAGCTGCTCTACGCGACGGGTATGCGAGTCAGCGAGCTCGTGGAGCTCGAGCTGGCGCAGCTACGCACTGAGTTTGGTTTTGTCGTGGTCCGAGGAAAGGGTGACAAGGAGCGAGTCGTACCGGTGGGTGAGAAGGCCGAAAACTGGCTCAATTTGTATCTCCAGAGCGCCCGACCTCTGCTTCACAAGGGCCGTCACGAACGAGTCTTTGTCAATGGTCGAGGAGGCCCGTTGAGCCGGCAGGGTTTTTGGAAGCGTCTTCGACAGTACGGTTTGGAGTGTGGAATTCGCCATGCAAGCCCTCATGTTTTGAGGCACAGCTTCGCAACGCATCTACTCGAGCACGGTGCCGACTTGCGGTCGGTTCAGATGATGCTCGGTCATGCCGATATCTCGACTACCCAGATCTATACCCACATTCATGCTGAGCGTTTGAGAAGCCTCTACGATCAATACCACCCTAGAAGCACAAGTCCGAAATTCCGATCCAGGAGCTGATCCGCAAGTACGGCAGTTGCGAGCAGACGTTCTACCGATGGAAGAAGAAATATGGCGGTCTTGATGCGAGCGAGCTGGAGCAGCTCAACCAGCTGCGGGAGGAGACTCGGCGTCTCAAAGTCCTTGGCCCGCCGCTACATCGGTCCGGTCGGAGGCGATGACCGCTTCGATGTTCTCCTGCTCGGCGGTTCGGTCTTGTACCAGACCGCAAAAGAGCTCGAGCGGCGGCTCGAGGAATCGCTCGAGCTTTTGAAGCGGAGGGAAGGATCGAGACGGCCCTGGCCATCCTTGAAGACGCCTCGCAACAGAGACCGCGAGCTTTCCAGGGCAAAGGGGGCTGGATGGACACGCGGTTATATCTGGCCGAACTTCATCGCAAACATGGGCGCGAGCCTCAAGCCCGAGCAGTATAAGCGGAGCTGCGGAGCCTGTTGCGCTATGCGGATCCCGATTTTCGAATACTCCGTCAGCTCGAGCAGTTGGAACTGACCAAATCCCTAAAAACTGGACTGCCGCTGACTCCCTAAATACCTGCTACTGACTGCATTTAGCTGACAGGCAGTGAAACTTCTCAAGACCCAATAGAACAACGGTATCTAAGGGTAAGAGGACTGGTTGGTGACTGGTCGTCTTTTCAACAAAGCCTCCTCTCATAGAGTTGCCAGTTTTGGCATGAGAGGGGAATTTGTTTGCGAGGCTAGGAGCTAGGGCACAGGGGCACCTAAACAGATGTTGGGTCAACGCAGCCTGATATCATAGTTACCGCATCGAAAAAAACGAAGGAGGATCGGATGCGCATGAACCAAATGGCATGGCTAGGTTTGGCCATTATGGCAACGACGTTTTCCTCGCCCTTGATTGCTCAGAATCTACTGACCAACGGATCTTTCGAGACTGGAGGTTACTCTGGAGGAGACTTTGAGCACATCCCGGCCGGTGCTTCGGACATTACCGGGTGGACTGTCGGTGGAGACGGCGTTGACTGGCACAACGATGGCGAAATGCAGTTTCCTCAAGACGGCCTCTTGGTAGTCGACCTCAACGCATCGGACGGCGACAGCGGCAGTATCTCCCAGACATTTTCAACTGTTGCCGGACAGGATTACTCGCTAACGTTTTATTTATGTGGGCCGAATCCCAGTAGCACTAGTTTCCCCGATCCGCGGGAGGTTCAAGTGGATGTAGCTGGAATTCAGCAGATCTTCTCTGCACCAGCATCGCCGAATCAGAATTTGGTATGGGAACAGAAACAGCTGAATTTCACGGCTGCAGGGTCGAGCACTACTCTTGCATTTTCGACCGTCGTGCCGACAGGTTTCTGGGGTCCAACGATTGACAATGTCAGTGTAACCGCCGGGGCTCCAGTGCCAACTGCGCCTCTCTGGGCACTCGTGACCCTGGGGTCAGTGCTGACACTCCTGACTGTCTTTTCTCTCAGGAGCGCCGGTAGACACAGCAGCTGAACTTGACCCCAAAGCAGACGGCGATAAGGCCCTGGAGTTCAGAGCTTCGCCAGAATGTTTGCTGGTTATCGGCGAAACCTCATTTGTTCGCCCGCTTTGAATAATCCTAGCTAGGGCGCCGAGTCTGACCATGCAGACGTGTCGCCGGATTCGAAGTTGTCCACTACGATGGCTCCGAGTAGGTACTCGACGACCTTCTCGAAGGGGTCAAAGCCAAACTCCCAAGCAATCGAAGGTCTGAGGTTCGAGTTGGCGTTAACATCGAAGAAGACACGCAGGCCATCAGTCGTCTCTAGGTATTCGATACCGCCGATATCGAGCCCGACGGCGTCAAAGAGTCGGCGACCGGTCTCGACCGCCTCGGGCGGTACTTCCGGATAAGGGAAAAACTCGGGTCCGACGGCCTCTGGATCAAGTGGGTTGCAGGTCTCCGACGGGCAGAGGTTGAAGGAGGAATCAGAGACCACCCGCATCGCGTAGAGCAGTTCGCCCCCCAGAAACTCCAGGCGAACGATTCCTTTGCTGCCAGGATTCTGAGGAAGAAGCTCCTGCAAAAGCAGTAGATTGTCCGGCAACCACAAACAGGGTTGCTGTTCGAGAAGCTCAGCGACTTCTTCAATCGATTCTACCTGGAACATTCGAGCGCCACTGCCGCCCTGATTCGGCTTGAGCAGCGCCGGAAAGCCGATGTCCCCGGCGCAAGCAGCGAGTGCCTCGACGTCGTTGAAAGCTACAGTTTTGGGGTAAGGAATCCCCAACTCGCGCATCAGCGAGATCTGTGCAATCTTGCTGAGCTCGAACCGAAAGGCGCGGGAACCATTTACTACCCGAGCGCCTTGCGACTCCAGTTGCTCGATCAGTGCCAACGCGAACGGAACCGCCCTGTCGTTGCCGCGAACATAAGCGCTGGGGCTGGCCTGGTTGAAATAGAGGGGAGTCTGCGACAGCTCGACTGCGCTAAAAGCTGCGGCTTTAAGATCAAAAGCCGTGTAGGCAATCTCCTTCCGGTCAAGAGCATGAAAGAGAGGTTGTTGCCACTCTGGATGTTCAAATAGAACGACCAATTCGGGGTTCCGATGTTCGGTGCTCACGGCCAATGCTCCTTTCTTGTTCCAAATGAAAAAGCCCCCGTTGAGTGGCAACGGGGGCTCCAAGACGTCCTTTCGATTTTGATCCGACAGCTAGTCTTTGGATCCTCCTTTGAGATTCCGACAACAGACGCAGCAGGACGGAATCACGATCATCAGCTCATTGTAGCAGGGGCTTCCCCTTTGCAAGATGGTTGCGCTACGGCACAGAGTCAGACCAAGCTGAGGTGTCGCCGGATTCGAAGCCGTCGGTGAAGATCTCGGCGCATAGCCACGGCGTATAGGTGTCTAGAAAATCCTGACCGAAGTCCAACAGTGAAATAGAGCCTATGTCGTAGCTTCGTAAGCCCCCTGTCGCCGGGTCGACGCTGCACGTAGCCAGCAGCAAGGAGTCGATTGCCGGATAGCTCAGAGTATCCGGGCGATCGAGCAGGGCCCAAGCCGTGCCGCCCACTTGGCCCAGGACCGCCGCGACCGCCTCTTCGCGCTCTTCCACAGTTCCCTGATCATCTTTGTCCGTTGCCCAGATTAGGTATCGAGGCTTGTCCGGCCGGTACGAAACCATGGGCACGCAGTCGCGAAGAGCCCTGGAGAGGTTCTCCGGGGGTAGACCGGAGGGAGCGAGGGACATGAACGGCCCAGTCGGATCCGCGAAGAGCGTCACCGTCGTCAGGTCCTGATCAAGGGCACAGCCGTTAAGCTGGTAGGTCACCAGCGCGTATCGCACATCGTGACCGGCATCTACGAGATCCCCATGGATGGATGAAAAGGCGTTCTGAAGGAGGTGAAACCTAACTGCCATGGATCCAGTCGTGTCGATGATGTAGACGATGTCTAGAGAGTCGCTCGAGGCGACTCGAACGCCACCTGTCAGAAGAAGGTAAACCGCGAAAATAATGGAGCTGTATCGCACTGGGAGACCTCTCTTCATAGGGTTATTCGTCTTGCCCCTTCGGCAGCTCGGCTATCTTTGGGTCCTCCGTGGCGAGAAAACCGTCGCGGAGGAAGCGAGGACCCGTAGCTTTGTGTGCTCAGCCTTTCGGCGAACTTGATGCAGTGGGGATTTCTCAGGCTGGCGCTCGTTCACTTCATCCCACCCCATCAATTGCCTGGCAAACCGCTCGAGCTTCTCAGCATCCCTGCTCGCTTGGTTGCTACAGAGTGCTAGACCAAGAAGAGGTGTCGCCCGTCTCGAAGCCGTCGACGAAGATTGATTCGCCCAGGACCGCCCGCTCCGAACCTGCTGGAATATCGATCAAGAACGTAGTGTCTGCGCCGGGGTCGTTCACCGCTTGCAGCGCGGGTAGACCACCCCCATCGTCGTTCTTGCTGTCCGCCTCATCCCCATCGTCCCCCTGGCGCGTGCTGAGGCCCCCCAGGGGGTCGTCGTAGATCACATGCTTGTCGTCAGCGACCTGCATGGGGTTGCTGCGCGCGGCTTTCCAATGCCACATATCGAGGGTCTCGCCGGGATTGTTGGTGCGCATCCGTCCACCGTCGCCGGGCGACTCCGCCTCATGGCAATAGACTCCGCACCCGTTCCAATCGGTGGCGTTGATGTTGAACATCACGGCGATACGGTCTTCGTTGCCCGATTTGGACCAGTCCGCCCCGTTGAAGGTCCATTGGTCCTTGGCCAAGCTCGCGCTCCCACCTGTATCGGTCCACGTCGCAAAGATATAGACGTTTTTTGAGTCATATGCCGCTTTGACTGTGGCCGGTGCAACGGAGCCGCTTGGGTTCGTCACCAGGGCCGGTCCCAGAAAATCGGTCTCTTGCACCGGTGGTGTGGCGACTGGGGAGGCCTTGAGGTCCGCAACTGAAGACTCATTGCCCAGGGTATAGCCATCCTGATCTTGTGGGTCCATGGTCGCCGGGTTGCCTCCCGCATTGTTGAAGATGGCAACAGAGAAATCGTAGAGATTGGCTGGATTGCTGAAATCGAACTGCACGTCTTGGGACGGAGTATTCGTAAAGTGCGCACGGGATAGGAGAACCCTCCAGACACCACTGGCGGCATCGAAAGAACCGTCGGCCTTGATCTCGGAGCGACTGCCCCAAGCGACGCTCAGCACATTGCCCGGAATCGTGTCACCGGCCACCCAACCCGCGTTGGTATCGAAGGGCAGGGCCCTCTTCGATCCCATGACAAGGTTGATCAGGAATGTCGCATTGGCTCCGGGGTCGTTCTCCGCGACGAATTTTGGCCCGCTTCCGTTGTTGTTCGCCGAGTCCACTGCACTTCCATCGTCCCCCTGGCGAGTTTTCAGGTCTCCTGAGGGATCGTCGTAGATCACGTGTTTGTCGTCAGCGGTCTTCATCGGGTTGCTGCGCGCGGCTTTCCAGTGCCACATGTCGAGGGTCTCGCCGGGATTGTTGGTGCGCATCCGCCCACCGTCGCCGGGCGACTCGAATCTATGGCAATAGACTCCGCACCCTGCCCAGTCGCTGGCGTTGATGTTGAACATCAGGGAGATACGGTCTTCGTTGCCCGATTTGGACCAGCTTGCCCCGTCGAAGGTCCACTGGTCCTTGGCCAAGCTCGCGCTCCCGCCCGCATCGGTCCACTTCGCAAAGATGTAGACGTTCTTGGAGTCATACGCCGCTTTGAGTGTGGCCGGTGCGACGATGCCGAATGGACTCGTCACCAGAGCTGGGCCCAGAAAATCGGTCTCTTGCACCGGTGGTGTGGCGACCGGGGAGGCCTTGAGGTCCGCAACCGATGACTCATTGCCTAAGGTATAGCCATTTTGGTCTTGCGGGGCCATCGTCGCCGGGTTGCCTCCCTCATTGTCAAAGATGGCAACGGAGAAATCGTAGAGATTAGCCTGATTGCTGAGATCGAACTGCACGTCTTGGGTGGGCCAAGTAGTGGTTTGACTTCTGGTCAAGATGACCGTCCAGTCGCCTCCGGCGAACAAGCCCTCGGCCTTGATCTCTGCGCGACCACCGTGTGGTGGTGACAGAACGTTGCCTGGAACTGTGTCTCCCGGCAGAAACGTGGTGCCTCCCCAGCTGACTGCAACCAAGAGAGCTAGAGTGCAAACACAAATAGACAGGACGATGCTCTTAGCGTTGTACATGATCTCCACCTTGCGCCTTTCTTATCACCAGCCTCGGTTGTCTCCTGGCTTCTCTAGGGTCGAGAGTCGAAACAACAGTCTTGACCTCGCAGCCCGACGGTCCGTTACGGTGATCGCTTATATGGATGAGCAAGCGCCGTGCCAAAAGATTGGGCCCGTAGTTGGCTTCGGCCGATGAGTCTACGATTAGGCGTGGAGCGGGGGCTCGGACCCGGATCTAAGTTGAAGCCTGGAGTTGCACCGGTGGAAGTCGAGGGTAAGAAACGGCCCGCCTGGACTCTTCAGGTGTCTCACGGATGAGATTCTGTATCGTCCGTGAGACACGAACGTCGACTGGTAGCACTTGGAAGGTTGGGGACTCTATTTCCAGTGGTCTTTCTCGACTATCTATATTCAAGTTGACAATACCTTCACACCCCCATGCCACTTCCCGGTCCGCTTTCGCTTGCCGGTTATCCAGCGCCAGTTCATGACGCTGGGCGCCATGCCTGGCGCAGCACAAAATAGGGCGACAGCTGATGAAGCTGTCACCCTCTTGATCGACCTGTGATGGTCTTCTCGGTAACGGGAGAGTTACGGAGCCAACGTCCGGAACGACTCGAATTCGTCCATAAAGTAAGAATCCGTGAGCGCAACCGGGTTGGCGAAAACGCCGATCCGGAAACGATCCATCTCGATGGTGTCGTTATCGAGATCGGAGCGACCGCTCGTCTGTGCCGGATTGTCGACTCGAGTGATCTGGACAAAGCCATCGTCGGCGCCGGGAGCCGAAGCAGCAGCCCACTCTACCTCGACCTGACGTGGCTGCCCGCCGAGAAAGATGTTGCCGCCGTTCTTGAAATCGTTGGGTGTGTCCGATTCGGCCCACACGATGAAGTGAAAGTTACCGTCGCCCACCGGTGGGAGCGCCGACTTGGTCAAAAATCCGACCAAGTGCTGGCCGGCACCCGATTGATCGACTCCGATAAAGAATCTGAGATGGTTTGTACCCGCATCCCCATTTGGGATCTGCAGATTTCTCTGATCGATCCAGAAGCGAGCTCGATAGACTTTCTCCTGGTTCGGATGATCGCTCGAAACATAAGCGATGGTATTGGATCCGTCCAGATTTACGCTGAGACCAAAATTGGTCCCGTTCAGGGCAGCCTGGGCCGTTACAGCCACGGTGTTGGCCGCCATGGCGCCTGTGCTGACGAAAAGGATGGCTGCAAAAGCTAGAAGCGTTACAAATCGTTTCATGTCACTCCTCCATTTCAGAGATTGTTATTTACCTAACTCCAGATTAGGCTCTTATCTGGCTTACCTTTGTCGAAGTAGTTTGAACCTTTGCACCAAAATAGGTACCAGCGCATCACCCTAAGGAGCGGGCTGAGTACAGGGGGTTATTCGGGAGGTTGTTGCTCACCCGATTCCACCCCGTCAATCCGCCTAGCAAACCGCTCGAGCCTCTTAGCATCCCTGCACTCTTGGTTGCTACTGAGTGCCTGACCAAGAAGAGGTGTCGCCTGACTCGAAGCCGTCTTCGAAGATCAAGGTTCCGCCAGTTAGATTGATCTGAGCATGGCGACCGATATTTGCTGCCTCTTGGTCTGAGCCGCCACCTTGACTCCAACTTGGCATCGGCGAATTTGGTTGACCCATCCGTACCTTGTGAATGAACTCCCAGGGATTCTCCGACGCAACGGTGCCTACAAACACCCCTTCAGGGGGGTGTAAATCGATATTGGTGCCGTCCACTCCGTGGCACAACCAGCAATTGGCATCACCGTTGTAGTCCACCTCACCCACGACTTCGTCGCCAAAGAAAATCGCACCTGGAGAGATGAATAGATCGGTATCGATGAGCTCGATCTGCAGAAAATCGACGAGGTCGTTGATGTCGAAATCTGCCAGCCCTATGTTGCCGAAGTCATGTCCGTTGGTCGTGATGGTGTCAGGATTCTTGATCAGATCAAAAAGTTCTCCGGCTGACAGGGTTGTGCCAAAGACTCCGGGTATCCCCGTGAAATGGGAATTGCTGGGTCCATAGGCACCGTCGGCCCCCTGGTAGTCCCAGCCGTGACATTCTTTGCATCGAAAGGTCGTGCTGCCGCTCTTTTGCCCTACTGGGGGATAGAGCGGGTGATCCCCCGTTGGTTCCGGGCTACCGTTGACGGCCCACCACTTGTCGTAGAGGAGGCCGCCGCGGAACTCGTCGGCCACGGCAACAACTGTGGATAGGAGCATCACTGCCACGATCAAAACCACTCCAGCAATTTTTCTTGAGCTCATCTTGACGTTCTCCTTTTTTCCAACTGTTTGTGTTCTCACAACAAACTCCTTTTGGGGCAACATTTTTGGCCTTCGGCAGTCCGGCGATCCTTTACGGTGATCGCTTATATAGATGAGCAAGCGACGTGCCAAAAGACAGGACCTGTCGTGGGTCCCGGTCTCCTGAGTTCGCGATCAGGCACGGAACGGGGTCTCGGACCCGGATCTAAGTTGAAGCCCGGAGTTGTACCGGTGGAAGTCGAGGGTAAGAAACGGCCCGCCTGGACTCTTCAGGTGTCTCACGGATGAGATTCTGTATCGTCCGTGAGACACGAAAGTCACCTGCTGTAGAGATCCTCGATGTAGGCCGCGCTTTAGCGACGGGCTTGGCCTCGGCTGCTGAACAAGTCTCCGGCAGTCGCGGTGACCTGGAAGGCACACCCTCCGCGTCGAACGGCCCCAGAGTGGCATCGCATTCGAGCCCATCCCCCACCCTTTAGGGTAGGCATAATACCGCCCGTTTGCCTGAGGCGGGGGCGCCCACTTTGCGACATCATGGCACCTAACCTCGGCACACACAGGGCCCGGTCGCTCACCGCAATCCGAGCGGCGCCAGGGACGCCTGGGAGTTTTTCATGTGGTCGTTTGCTAGAGCAAAAGATCGTTGGTCGAGACTCGACCATGTCCAGCGGTTTTCGATCGTAGCACTCGTCTGCGTGCTGGGATGCGCGCTGACGTTCGGCTGGCTGCTCAAGAGCACGGTCGAGAAGATCGTCCAGCAGCGTGAGGATGACCTCACGGCGTTGTTCGTCGAGCACCAGATCCACGAGCACTTTTCGCTCGACATCTTCAATGGCCCTGAGGGCTTCGAGAGCGCAGACGTTCGCGACCGTATCCAGTCGGCCCTTCATATGGAGGATGTCTTCCGGGTCAAGATCTACGACGCCCTAGGCCGCATCATCTGGTCGGACGAGGCAGCGCTTATCGGCAGACACTTCCCGGATAATCACTTTCTCGACGAGGCCCTGGCTGGCACGGTGGTGAGCGTGGTCGAGACCCCCGATCGCAAAGAGCACGTCTTCGAGCGCGACACCTTCAACCGGATCATGGAGACCTACGTGCCGATCAGCGAGGGCGACTCCGTGATCGGAGTCGTCGAGATCTACCGGCACCCCAGACGGTTCTTCCAGCAGCTTCGTCGCGCCTCCTGGCTCGTGTGGTCCGCGTCTCTGGGAGGTGGAGCACTGCTCTACTTCGCGATGGTGAGCGTCGTCCGTCGTATAAACGACTTCCAGCGCGGTCTGGAACGGGATCTGCGTCGCTCCGCCAAGGAGCTGGCCGCCGAGAAGAGACGGCTGGAAGGGATCGTCAACGCCATGGGCGCGGGGCTGGTGCTGGTCGATCTACAAGGCCGAATCCAGTGGGCCAATCGCAAGGCACAGTCATGGCTCGATCAGTGGGAGTCGCTCGGCCACCCGGTGGAGCGAGGCCTCTGCAGCCTGAAGGAGCCGTGTGACCACTGTCCGTTCGAGCCGCATAACCAGTCCGACTTCCCGGTGTACTGCGAGCTCAAGCTCGCTGACTCCTCTCCTCGCGGACGCGTGTTCCAGCTCATCACCACGCCGGAGACGGCCCCGGAAGCCGACAAGACCCCAACTCGATTCCTCCAGCTGATCCTTGACGTCACCGAGGTCAAGGAGGTCGAGGCACAGCTCCAGCAAGCTGCAAAGATGTCTCAGATCGGGCAGTTGGCCGGTGGAATCGCCCACCAGATCAACAACCCCGTCGGTATCATGCTGACCACGATTACCCATCATCTCGCCAACGAAAAAAGCATCAACTGGCCGGACGGATTGCAGGAAGACTTCGAGATGATGAAGCGCCAGTGCCAACGCGTCGATCAGGCGGTCCAGAGCCTGCTGAGCTTCTCCCGCACTTCGCAGAGCCTCGAGGTCCCAGTCGACGTAGGCGAGATCGTCGACGAAGCTGTCCTCCTGACGCGACCGCGAATGAACCAAAACGCCATCGAGCTGCGAATCCAGTTAGAAGAGGGGCTGCAGCTATCGCTGGGCGATCCCAACGAGCTGCTCCAAGTGGTGATGAACCTGGTAAACAACGCCATCGACGCCATGCCGGACGGAGGCACCCTGGAGATCGAGCTCCGGGCGGAGGCGGGGGAAGCCGGAGTCGCCGTCGGTGGCGATCAGGGCTGCCTACTACTGACGGTCGCGGACACCGGACCGGGCCTTCTGAGAGAACAGACCGACAGAGTCTTTGATCCGTTCTTCACCACCAAGGAGATCGGTAGCGGGACCGGCCTGGGACTGACGGTGGCCAAGCGGATCGTGGACTCCGTCGGCGGACGAATCTGGGCGGACAACGGAGAGCACCAGGGAGCACTCTTCCGAGTTCTACTCAAATCGGAACCAACTGATGGAATCTAACTTTCTGCGGGTTCTGGTGGTGGACGACGAGGTCGACATGCTCAGCATTGTCAGCAACGTGCTGACAAGCGGGCTCGGCTCCGGGGAGACGGCTCTCGCCGTGCAGACTGCGGAGACAGCGGCCAACGCTCGGCGCCTGATCATCCGCTCCGACTTCGACCTGGTGCTGCTCGACGTCAAGATGCCGGGAGTCGCCGGACTCGAGCTCATGCACTTCGCACTCGAACAGGTGCCGACCGCAGCGCTGGTTCTGATGACTGCCTACCCCGACTACGAAGACGCGGTCACGGCCATCAAGGAGGGTGCCTTCGACTACATTGTCAAGCCGTTCACCGCCGATCAGGTGATCGATGTCGCCAAGCGCGCCTTTACCGACCGATTGCTCTGGAACGGCCAACCTCGCAACCCCAAGGAGATTGAGCGACCCCTCGACGCAGTACTCGGAGAGCATCCGAGAATCCGCAAGCTCCGGCGCCTGATCGCCAAGGTCTCGGGATTGAACGAAATCGTCTTGCTCCTCGGTGAAACCGGCACCGGCAAAGGCTTGACGGCTCGAGTTCTTCATGAGAGCGGCCCGTATCGAGGTCGGCCGTTGATGACTCTGGACTGTGGCGCCATCCCGACGGAGCTGATGGAAAGCGAGTTGTTCGGTCACGAAAAGGGTTCGTTCACCGGTGCAGACCGAGCCCGCAAAGGTCTCCTGGAGCTGGCGGCGGATGGCACGCTCTTTCTGGACGAGATCTCCGATCTGCCTCTGCAGCTCCAGTCGAGGCTCCTGAGGGCCCTACAGGAACGCGAGTTCCGCCGCGTCGGTGGCAGCACGGTCAAAAGTGTGTCTGCGCGAATCATCGTCGCCTCGAACCGCGATTTGCGAGAGCTGGTGAAGGAGGGCAAGTTCCGGGAAGATCTTTACTACCGGGTCAATGTCATCCCGGTGACCATTCCGCCGCTGCGCGAGCGCGCCGAGGACATTCTCCAGTTGGCGGAGGCTTTCCTGAGCGATTTCAGGGGTCGGAACCCGAAGGCTCCAGTACGAAGCCTCGGGGAGGAAGCTGTCGACTGCCTGATGCACTACTCATGGCCTGGAAACGTTCGCGAGCTGGAGAACGTGATCCGTCGCACCTGCGCTCTTTCGACGAGCAGCGAGATTCGGCGAAGCGACTTGCCCCATCACCTTCTGACGGCGTCGAAGTCTCCTGACAGCGATGCCCTGGGAGAGTTCAACTTAGCACGCGACCAGTGGCTGTCCCAATTCGAAGATCACTATTTCCGTGATCTACTCGGGCAGACGGCTGGCAACGTCGTGGAGGCTGCCAGGCTCTCAGGCGTTCCGCGAGCGACACTCTACCGTTACCTCCGCAAATACGAACTGGATCCAGCTCGATTCCGCTCCTCCAATAGCGACTAAAGCACATCGCTAGGCGAGACCCACGTCAATCTGATCGACCCCTTCATCTTCACGAAGTCAACTGACACCCTGGTTCCTCCAGCAGCCAGAAGTAAATTGGTACGAGCCTCGCAAAGGGCGTCCTTCAGACGACCCAGTCTCGCTGCCGGAGGACGACTCCTTCTGACTTCGATCGCTATCTCGGCCCAGATGGCTCATGGGTGAGATTGTGTCTCATCGCTGACACACTTCCAGCAGTCGAACCTACCAGGCGATCTCAACGACTTCGACACTCCTCACAGGGCTTGCGATCCCAGTGGTGACTCAGCTCTGAGCCACACAGGCTAGGCACGGCTATCCGGCTGACACGTGTTAAACCCCAAGGGACTCGCGGAGGATGCAACAGATCAAAGGGTTTTCGGCCTCGAACAACCGATGTGTCCTGATAACGATGAACTGGCACATCTCTTGCGAATTTGGGGTAGCAGACAGGCGCAATAGATCGTACCGCGCAACTGGTGATCGAGGCGGAGATGCTTTTCGAAACGCACATTTGGAAAGAAGCAAAGACAGCTATCGTGACCCTTCTGGTGGCGGGTCTTGTGCTGCTGGGGTTCGCCGGCGACGCCGCTGCTGGCAAGGCCAATAAAATCAAGAAGCGCGGTCAAGAAGAGACCGAAATGCTCCAGCTGATGTGGCCGGAGCCACCGCAGACGCCGCGCATCAAGTTCAAGGACATCTACTCCTCGGAGGAGCACGTCGGACGAAAGCCGACGCGCAGGGAGCTCTTCATGCGCTTCATTGGCGGCGTGGTACCGCCGCGCTCCCACGTATACCAACCGATGGACATTGTGGTGTCGGATGACGGTAACCGCTTTTATGTCGCCGACTTCGGCCAGAACCTGGTTTTCGAGTTCGATCTCGAGGCCAAGCACACCAGGGTTATAGGGGACATGCGTCCGCTGGCCAGCCCATTCGGCCTGGCCCTGGACGACGAGGAGAATCTCTACATCTCGGAACAGGCGAAGCGTAGGGTCATCGTGGTCGATCGCGACCGCGCGCCAATTCGTGTCATCGAGCACGACTCCCTGGTGCGACCCGGTGACATTGCCATCGATCGAGAGCGCCATCTGCTCTACGTCGCCGATCCCTCGAGCAAGGCCTCAGAGGACCACACCGTCAAAGTGTTCGACCTCGACGGCAACCTGCTCCGCACCGTTGGCAGCAAAGGTATCTGCGACGGTTGCCTGTTCTTCCCGACCTTTGTCGAAGTCGATCTCGACGGCAACGTCTACGTGACCAGCACGCTCAAATCCCGGGTCGATGTCTTCGATTCCGAGGGCAACTACATAAAGCACTTTGGCGATCGGGGCACGAATTTCGGCATGTTCGACAAGCCCAAAGGTGTCGCTATCGATACCTTCGGCAACGTCTACGTTGTCGACTCCGGCTGGTCCAATGTCCAGATTTTCAACCAGAAGGGCGAGGTCTTGCTGTATTTCGGAGCCCGAGGCCTCTACCCCGGCCTGCTCAAGAACCCGACCGGCATCGCCATCGATCGACAAAACCGGATCTATGTCGCTGACTTCCTGAACTACCGCGTCAGCACCTATGAACTGGTCAACACCACGGCCGAGGACAGCTACCTAGACCCAAACCAAACGGGAGACAAGGACTCCGGAAGTGGCGAGTGACGGATGTCGCCGGAGGCCATGAAGCGATTTCGATTTACAACCCCAGACGAGGAGGAACAAGCGATGATGAGCAAGAAAAAAACTTGGTTGATGGTGCTCGCAATCGCGCTGGTACTCGGCGCGACGGCTGCCTCAGCGCAATACACGCCGGGCGCAGGCTTCACCGGAAGCCCTCATGACTTCTCGGGCATTGCGGTCGGAGGAGGCGTCACGACTGGTGGCTGTACCTTCTGCCACACACCTCACAGGGCACTCCAGCAACCGCTCCTGTGGAACCACACCCTGTCCAGCAACACGTTCTCGTGGGAGGCGGGTGCGGTGACCGCCGGCGGTACGCCTTATCCTACGATTGACACCTCGTGGAAGGGGCCGACAAAGCTCTGTCTGAGCTGCCACGACGGCTCGGTGGCTATCGGCGACATCGCCTGGTTCAACCAGACGGTCTACACCGGCGCGCCACTCGATGGCACCACTCACGATGTCGACGTCTTTAACATCGCCGATCCGGCCACTGGGAACATGACCGGCAACCACCCGGTAGCATTTCCGTACCCGTTTCAGCAGACGACGACCAACACATATAACGGCGTCACCACAGGCGCAGCCACGTTTGTCGCCGATTTCAACCCTGATCCGACGGCACTTGGCATTCGCCTATTCAACGACAGCGCAGGCAACGTCTCGGCGGGAGCGGTAGCCGGAAGCACCGGCATCGAGTGCACCTCCTGCCATGGTGTTCACAACGAGCGCGGTCTGGTCTTCGATGTCAACCTGCTGAGGGGAACCATCGGTGGCACAGGAACCGGTCCTGGCGCTTCCTATATCTGCCAGAAGTGCCACGACAGAGGCTGAGGCGAACCCAGCGATGGCTGACGACTAGCCAACCATCCTGCCAGTTGTTACATCCGGACCCGCGGCTCGACGAAGTCGCGGGTCCGTCAGAACTCATGGAACTCGACAAACCACTCAAGGACGAATGGGCCTTGCCCAGACAAAGGAGAATCGAATTGCAAAGTCAACCAGCGAGTAAGAGAACCAAGCGGACCGTTTTCTGGACCTTGACGGCTCTAGCCGTCGGACTAACGTTCGTCGCCCCGGCAGGGGCCGGTACTATCAAAGGAAAAGTCAGATTCGTGGGAACAATCCAGGCTCCGGAGACAGTGACCATCGAGCAGGACACCCAAGCCTGTGGAACTTCTAAGGATACAGGCAGCATTAAGACTGGGGCCGAGCAGGGTCTCCAGTGGGCCGTGGTTCAGGTAGCCGGTCTGAATGGTGCCAGCGCAGATGCCGAGCCCCCAGAACTCGATCAGAACGGCTGTGAATTTGTTCCCCGCGTTGTCATCGCACGACCGGGTGAGGTGATGGCGGTTCTCAATAGCGACGGCATCTTGCACAACGTGCATACCTACTCCGAAGAGAACCCAGTGATGAACTTGGCGATGCCCGGCTTCGTCCCGACCATGCCTCTCAAGTTCGACCATGCCGAAACGATCAAGGTCACCTGTGATGTCCACGGCTGGATGACCGGCTGGATATTCGTCAGCGATAGGCAGCATGCCGCAGTGACGGACGAGAACGGCTCCTTCACCCTCGAGGGAGTGCCGGCTGGCACACGCCAGCTGACCGTCTGGCACGAAGAGCTCGGCGAGCAGACGCAGGATGTCACCGTTCAGGATGGTCAAGAGACTTCGGTGACGTTCGAGTTCGCGGGAAGGTAGGAAGGCTCAATCGTCATGCCGACGGGGCGAGGCGGGGGCGCTATGAAGTCCGAAAGCGTAGGCCTTCTTCTTCTGCTCGCTCTCGCCTCCCTGCATGCATGTAAATCTCCAGGAGGACAGAAGTTTCTCTCGGTCGTGTTCGACGGAGTCCCCGCCCCCTCCGAGGCGCAAGCCAAAGATTCGGTGTCGTTACCCCATCAACCGGTGGCGATGCTGCCTTCCGAGGTCGAGCTGCCTGATCCAAACAGTGTAGGAACGGAATCAGTAACGCCAACCGACGGCCTACTGCCCTCGGTCGTGCCCAAGGACCCCTCCCTCGCGGATTGGGAATCGATAGAAGAGACGTCGCCAATCGAAAAGGCGACAACTTTCGAAAAGGTGCTCGAATTGATGCCGCTGGACGACGCCGGTGGTGCTGACTGGGTGCAAGCGATGGCCAATGGTCTGGTCACTCCGAGATTGCTCGACAACACTACGCCGTCCGAAAACCTGCCATTCACTCTCGACACTCTAGCGAAACTCGGTGGTCTGAATCCCGAGAAACCACTTCTGGATCTCGACCTGTTGCTGGTCCCCGAAAGCAACCCTTTCTTCGAGGTTCGATTTCCGCACGCACCCCACACCCAGCTGCTCAACTGCTCCAGCTGCCACCCGAACGCATCGTCGATGGAGGTCGAGATGGATCGGATTCTGGCAGGGGAGGCCTGTGGACAGTGCCATGGGCGAGTATCGTTCGAGCCCCAGATCTCCTGTGGGCGCTGTCACCCCAACCTGCTGTTCCCAAGCGAAGCCGAGGTCGAGGAGGACCTGAGCCGGGTCCGGAGAGAGCCGGTCGGCACAGGTAGCGGAGCCTTGGTCAACGCCGCAGATCTGTACGAGCGCTACTGCTCCTTCTGTCACGGCGACAGCGGCGACGGCAAAGGACGCTTCGAACCGTGGCTCGACACCAAGCCGCGGGACTTCACCGCTGGTACGTACAAGTTCCGCTCGACGATAGGCACTTTGCTGCCTACCGACGCGGACCTCTTCCGCACTATCACCCGGGGTGTTCCGGGTACGTCGATGCCGCCGTGGAGGACCCTGTCCTATGAGGACCGCTGGGCTCTCGTCGACTACATCAAGACCTTCTCCCGGCGCTTCGCCACCGAGGAGGCTGGCCAGCCGTTAATCATCTCAGCTCCTCCAGAGATCACCTCTGAGATTCTGGTCTCCGGCCTCGATCTGTACAAACAGGCCGGGTGCAGCTCCTGCCACGGCGACAACGGCGACGGCAATGGGCCTTCCGCCGCCACTCTCGAGGACGATTGGGGCCAGCCGAGCCGCCCATTCAACCTCACCAGCGGGCGACCTCTCAAGAGCGGCTCCTCACTAAAGGATCTTTACCGCATCGTGATGGCGGGTCTTCCTGGGACGCCAATGCCCGGGTTTGGGCAGGTCCTACAGCCGCAAATGGCCTGGGCCCTGGCCGCTTACGTGGACTCGCTACGCGGTACCGCTCCCAACCCCTTCGCCGTGCGTGGCGACATTGCCTTCGAGCGGCCGGACATTCCGCCGGAGCCGGCGATCGCAGAAATCGCGGCGATAGATCTGGATTCCGTGGCTGCGGCCGAGCTTGCCGCGCAGGATGAGCTCTTCCTGCTTGCGGGCAAGGACACTCCACCTTCCGTCTTTCCGCACTGGTTTCACCGCATCCGCTTCAAGTGCTCGTCCTGTCACCCGGCAATCTTCGAGATGAAAGCCGGCTCCAACCCGATCACAATGACGGCGCTACGCCGGGGAGAGTTCTGCGCCAGCTGTCACAACGGAACTATCGCCTTCGAGGTCGGCTTCACGACCTGCGTACGGTGCCACCAGGTGCAGGAGTAGGTGGTGCCGCGATGAGATGGAAGCTTGCAGCGGCGACCTTCGTGACCCTGGGCTGGCTGATTCTTGATCTGGCTCCGGCGACCGGCCAAGTCTTTCGGCTGGGAGCCTGGACGGGTACCGTCGAGGTAGCGTTTGATCTTCGCAGCACTGAGCGGACCCACGCCACCACTCCAAGCTCGAAGAACGAAACCAGGCGGTCCGAGGAGAAGGTGGTGGTCCGCAATACCGCTACGATCTACGACCGCCGAGTTCTGAGCGTCAACTACGGCCTGAACCTGGGCCTGCTGCAAACTGGGTTCACCGCCGACGAAAGTCAAACCTCAGGGAATGGACGAGTCCGAGCGTTTGATCTGACCTTCTCGGCCCTACCGTTCAAGCCTTACGGGTTCACTCTCTTTGCATTTCGCAACGACGAGGTCGACCCAGTTGAATTCGCCGGTAGTCGCGAGCTACAGACCCAAGAGATCAAGTTGACCTTCCAGCTGGCCAGAAAGCACTTCCCGGGTCGCCTGGAGTTTCGCCAGTCCGATATCGAGACGAGATCTGTATTGACCGACACAATACGGGGGATCGACGAGACCCGGGATACCGTAACCTACACAGGGAATCGAAGATGGCGACGCCACCAGCTGAATCTTTATTATCAGTTTGCCGACGTCCAAGATCGCATCAACGAACAATCTGACCATCGCAGCCAGACGGCCAGCTTCGATCACCGCCTCGAGGCCCTGGCACCCAACCTGGTCACGCTTCTGTCGCGGGTCCAGTACTTCGACCGCCAGGGTGAGCTCTCTCGCTCTTCGCTGTTCATCGACGAGGAGATGCAGCTCATGCACACCGCGCGCCTCTTTTCTGGTCTGAGCTTCGAGGCTCGGCAGCTGGCCGACTTTTCGGGCACCAAAACGACGACGCAGCGCGCCTCGGCGTGGCTCAACCACCGCCTGTACGAGAGCCTCGACAGCGAGCTACGGGTGTTGAAAGTACGGTCCTCCTCCAGTCTGGGAGAGTCGGACCTACTCGGCATCCGCCTCCGCCTGGACTACGAGAAGAGGGTGCCGCGCGGCGGCAAGATCCTGGCGAACATTCACCTGAGGCACAACAACAAGGACAGCCTCACCGGCAGCGGTGAGCAGTTCGTGCGCGAGCAACATATGGCCCGACTCGGCATTCCGATCCGCCTCGAGCAGCCGTTTGTCATCCCCGGAAGCGTGGTCGTCACCGACGAGCTCGGCACGACACTCTACGAGGAAGGGGTTGACTACGAGCTGCGAACGATTGCCGAGTTCACCGAGATTATTCCTCTGCCGGGAGGTCGCATTCAAGACGGCCAGGCCGTCCTGGTCGACTACCGGGTCGAGGCGCCGAACGAGGTCCAGTTCACCACCAGCAACCAGGACTACCGTTTGGCCGTCGACTTCGGCTGGGTCATGCCCTATCTGGGCTATCAGAAGAGCAGCAATGATGTCGAGCGAGGGGTGAGTAGCCCTCTGTTCGACGACAACAAAGATGGTTATGCGGGCCTGCAGTTCCGTAAGAGAAGCGGTCGGCTCAAGCTTCGCTCGGTCACCGAGATTCGAACTCGCGATTCGCAGCGGCTCGCCTACCAGACGCTGCAATCCGGCACGAGCTTTGTCTACAATCCGCGACGTGATCTCAGCCTGAACGTGAACCTGGTCGGCGTTCGGACTGACTTCTCGCAACCTTTGCGAGTGACCGAGACCATAGAAGGCCGCCTCAGTCTGCGTTGGATTCCTCTCCCAGGAATGAGCATCGAGCCATACGCCAGCAGCAGAGATGTGCGTGACTCCATCGTCGACGATCAACGATTCGATCGGCTGGGCCTAGAAGCGAGATGGATCTTCGGCAAGCTCGCGCTGACAGGTCTGGTGGAGCGCTGGAGTCGCATCGGTGTCGAAGATCAGAGCGGTCTGACCGCCAGCTTCAGAGTCAGCAGGCGGTTCTACCCGGGCCGGGTAGCTGCCGCTCGGCGGCGCAAACCCATGGAGCCTTGGCCTTTCGACCAGCAGGGTCTGTGGTCTGGAACGACACCAAGTAGTGGCGCTCCCTCCGGAGCGGCCTCGGAGACCGGCGACAACTTAGAGCTCGACAGCGAGAGCACCCAAGATCCAGGAGAATTCATATGAATACAAACGGAAGAACTCGCTCATATTCTGCCATAGCACCTCGTTTTTCAACTGCAGGGCCAGTGTCATTGCCCACCACACCAAAACGCCTCTTTTTCTCGCTAGTCATGATTGCCATCTTGGGCCTCGCGGGTGGCGCCGAACGGCTCTCAGCAGCCTGTGGTAGCGGTGGCGATTCCAGTCTAGTGGCCCCAACCGTCACTTTCTTGCGAGCCTACCGACCATCGCTCGGATCGCCGGTGCGCCTCGCGATCGATGCCGACGAGACTATCTACATTACCGATCCGACCCGTGGTCAGGTGTTGGCCAGGAGATCCGACGGCCGCCTCATTGCCAAAATCGACGGCTTTGGCTATCCCGTGAGCATTGCTGTCGACGACGTACGGGATCAGATTTACATCGGCAACGGCCTCGACGGCAGCGTCGCCATCTACTCGCCCACCTGGCAGCTTCTTCATCACCTCGGCCAAGGAGGCGGAGAGTTCGGTTTTCCTGCCGACCTGGCCGTCGACTTGCGCTCAGGAACCGTCTGGGTAGTCGACAGCTTCAACCATCGCGTCGCCGCCTACAGTCCCTCTGGCGCGCTCATGACGAACTTCGGTGGCCGGGGAGCAGCAGACGGCCAGTTCGAGTTTCCGATGGGCATCTTCGTCGACGAAAACAGGGACGAAATCCTGGTCGCCGACCAGATGAACTTTCGGATTCAGATCTTCGACCTCAGCGGCACTTTCATCACGTGTATCGGGCGTCAGGGCAGCGACCCCGGAGAGCTCGGCGTCCCACAAGGACTTTGGGTCGATTCGGTGGGTCGCATCTACGTCACTGACACTTTCGAAGGCCGAATCCAGATTCTCGACCGCTTTGGGGCTGGGATCGGCTTCATCGGCGACTTTGGCTCGCGCGATGGCCACTTGCTCACACCGACCGATCTCGTCATAGGACCGTCAGGGAGGCTCTACGTGGCGTCGGCCGGCAACGCTCGGTTGGAGATTTTTGGCCTCGACGGCTACGCCGATCCGGAGCTGTACGCTCCAGCCAGGGTCGAGATTGAGCCAGACCCTCTAGAAACAGCTGCGCCTGGCAATGTCGTGGTCTTCGTCGAAGTACCCGGCTATCCCGTTGATCAGATTGTGCCCGCGGCAGTAACCGCCAACGGGGTACCGGTTATTCCGCTCTCAGCGTCGTTCGGAGATCGTGACGGAAACTCGATTCCGGATCTGGGCATCGAATTCAACCGCGCTGCCCTGGCACAGACGTTCGAAGCTTCGGGCATCGTCTCGGTGGCCGTTGAGGGTCCATTGGGAAGCTTTTTGTTCGCCGGCGCCGACCAGATAAACGTCATTTTCACGATCATTGACTCTGACGGCGACGGCATCGACGACCCCTATGATTCCTGTCCTTCGACCACTCCGGACTCCACCGTTGACACTGACGGCTGCAGTATCGACCAGATCTGCCCCTGCGCTGGTCCCGAGATCGACCAGCCGTGGGCGAACAACGGCGACTACGTGACTTGCGTCGTTGAGGCAACCAGAGAGTTTGTTGCCGTCGGACTCATGTCCAACAGCGAGGCCAGGCGTGTCAGAGAAGGCGCCGCCCGCTCGAACTGCGGTAGGGCCGGCTCAGGAACGCGCCAAGGTGCCGGATCTCCAACCAAGGGAACACGACGATGAATCGAGCAAATACAAACCATCAACAGCCTCAGACTATGCGGTACCACGCGACGATTACGGCCGTCGGCTTGATGCTTCTCACGGCCCTCGTGGTGCGGGCGGAGAACGATCCACCGCACAACTCGGTTAACACGATCAACTGCAATAACTGCCACACGCCCCATCACGCCCCGGGCGGCCGTCTTAACACGATCGCTGGAAACGCGAATCTCTGTATGTCGTGCCACAATCCCGGTGGACTAGCTGCGGCGCGACCGTTCAGCGACGCTGATCAGGCGCTACCCGGCGTCTCTGGTACCACTCATCGTTGGGACTCGGGTCCGTCGGGTCACACCGAGGCAGCACTCACCAATACCTCGTCCGGAAGCGTCCGCTCGGGTGGCACCTTCACGAGTCGAATCGAGCGACAGTACACCATCGACATCACGAGCGCCGGCGACGTCGGAATCGCAGGATTCTCCTGGGTCGACAGCGAGGGAAACACCAGCACCGGAATCACCGGCGCCGACGTGCCGCTGAGCGTCGGTTTGACGCTGACCTTCGAAGCCGGTGAAAGCTCACCTCATTTCGTCATCGGCGATTCATGGACCCTATTCGTCCGCACCGACTTACAGCTTCCAAATCCGACCTCGACGGATGTGCAGGAGCTCCGCATGGCCTTTAGCGTCAGCCAGGAAGGCAAGGTAGTCTGCTCCACCTGCCACGACCAGCACCGTCAAAATCTGCAGCCGTTCGATCCTACTGCGCCACCGTTCGGCGGTCCGGGAACGGGCTGGGGTCGTCACTATCAGAAGCGCACCAACACCATGAATCAGATGTGCACGACCTGCCATGCGATTCGGAATGTCACTTCCTCCGCCGAAGGATCCCATCCTGTCGCAGTGCCGATTCCCGGCGGAGACTTCCAGACCCCGTCGTCACTCAACCTGGATGCCGCCGGCAGTGTGCGTTGCATGACCTGCCACTCGCCGCACTTCACCGATTCTGGCGGCGCGAACGCTGGACAAGGGGATGGATACTTACTGGCTGTGGCCCTCGGTGATCTCTGCTATGAATGTCACACGCTTGCAGACCGCACCAACGCCTCGCACCTCGACGCTGCCAGCGGAGCACTGTTTCCGGGCGGCCAGTACGGCTCGAGCTTCCCTGCTCACACAGCCGAAAAGCGAGGACTATGTGTCAACTGCCACTGGCCACATGGCTGGCCCGACGATGCTGCAGTGGTCCAAGACTATCCACGGCTGTGGGTGGAGCGTTACGACATCACCGACACCGGCTCCGACCCCGACGATGCCGAGGATCTCTGTTTCACCTGCCACGATGGCGATCCGGCGACGACCAACCTACGCAACGAGTTCACCAAAGGAACCAACGGCACCGAGATCTTCCATCATCCGGTTATGGACTCGGAGCAGACCTCAGGGCGGTCGGTGGAGTGCGTCAACTGCCACAATCCCCATTTGGCGCGAAGCGACAACAAGCTCGCCGGCGTGACCGGTGTCGATCTCGATGGCAACGCCGTCGGCCCTGATACCGGCGACGACCGGGACCTGGTGCAGTACGAGCTCTGTTTCAAGTGTCATGGCGACACCTACAACAGCAGTCGCGTCGGCACCTCGAACAAACGGCTCGACTTCCAGACTACGAACAGTGCCTTTCATCCGGTTGCTGGACCGGGACAGAACCAATCTTCCAACCTGGCGAACGCGCTGCTCGGCGGCCTGACGACCTCATCCACCTTGGTCTGCACCGATTGCCACAACAACGAGGCCACAGCCAACGTCCAGGGACCGGCGTCGGGCTCCTCTGCCTTGCCCCAGGGTCCGCATGGCTCGATTCACGGAGCCATCCGTCGCGCCAGCTACTGGACCGACCTCCAGGGGCCATCGAGCTGGAATGCCAGCAACTTCGAGCTCTGCTTTCTCTGCCACGACCCAGCCCGTCTCGTCGGGGCCCGAAGGGACGACGACAACCCGCCGGCCCGTACCAACTTCTACGACGACATCGACGGCAGGGACAACCTGCATTGGGTGCACCTTGAGGATCGGGCCGACAAAAGCCGCGCCACCTGCAAAAACTGCCACTACAACATTCACAGCAATCAGTCTGCCGCCAACACCCAGTACCGGATCGACGGTGTGCTCTACAATTTGCCGCCGCTGACTGCCAAGACCCATCTGGTGAGCTTCTCGCCCGACATCCAACCGTTCGGTGGCAGGGCGCGCCCCGAGTGGTGGTTCAACACCGGGACTCGTGAACGGCGCTGCTATTTGAGCTGTCATGGTGAGGACATGGAGGGTTTTCCGTATCGACCCGCTAGCGGCGATGACACGCCGACAATTCCGTAGACTTCTAGCTTCTCGACGCCCAGCACAGCCACTGGAGAGGATACCGACATCAAGAACCACGAGATACTCCAATACCCGATATCGAGGGAACCGTGAGGACAGCCGAGTTACTTCTACCTCGTCTAAAAGACGCTACATGGGTCACTCTCCGATCGGCTGGCGCGAATGCCAGCCAGCGCCGATCGAGTCAGCCACTTTCAACAGGCCGCAACGAAAGAGAAATAAGAGGGGTATTTCATGACAGATCGGATCTTGACTTGCTTGATTGTCCTTGGGCTCGCCGCCACACTCCTTCTAGCTGAGGAGTCGACGGTCGAACCGCCGGAGCCACCCAGCCCCTCCGCCGTCTTCGAGGAGCAAGTTCTGATCACGGGTGGGGCCGACGCTGTCGAGACACTTCCCGGCTCGGCCGATTTCGTGGATCTCTCCACGCTGGAAGAGCAAGCCTACGGTGATGTGAACCGGATCTTGCGACAGGTTCCGGGAGTCAATATCCAGGAAGAGGAAGGCTATGGTCTGAGACCCAATATCGGCATGCGGGGTACCAGTGTGGAACGCAGCTCGAAGATTACCTTGATGGAAGATGGTGTTCTGATTGCCCCGGCGCCCTATGCGGCTCCAGCCGCTTACTACTTTCCGACCCCCGCACGCATGGAGGCACTGGAGGTGCGCAAGGGGTCGGCTTCCATCGGCCAAGGGCCCTACACTACCGGCGGGGTGATCAATCTCGTGTCCTCGGCGATCCCCTCCGACCTGGCGGCCGCACTGGAGATGCTTTACGGATCCGAGGAAACAGTTCGCCTCCACGCCAAGGTCGGCGGCGCCTCGGAACGGCTCGGCTGGTTACTCGAGACCTTCCAGTTCGACACCGACGGATTCAAGAATCTCGACGGTGGTGGACCAGCCGGTGTACGGCTGCAGGACTATCTTGGGAAGTTTCGCTTCAATAGCTCCGGCTCAGCCCGGTCTTACCAGCTCGTCGAATTGAAGCTGGGCAAGACCGACCAATTTGGCGAAGAGACCTATCTGGGATTGACCCAGGAGGACTTTGATCGGACACCCCTTCGACGTTACGCGGGCTCGCAGGCAGATTGGATCGACACGGATCACGAGCAGATTCAGTTGAGGCACTTCGTTCAGCCCTCGAAGAGGGTTTATTTCACGTCCACGCTTTACCGCAACGATTTTTTTCGCAACTGGCACAAGCTGCAGTCTGTGGGCGGCGTTGGCATAAGCAGTGTGCTCGACGAGCCAACCAGCCACCCGAGGGAACTTTCAATACTCCGCGGGGATCTCGACGATGACACTGCCGGTCTCAAGGTTCGTAACAACCGCCGCAAATACCGATCCGAGGGTTTGGATGTGCTCTTGGATTGGGAGATTCCCATGGCGACGATCGACCAGCAGATCCAATTTGGTCTACGCCTCCACCGAGACTCTGAAGATCGGTATCAGGAAGAGGACCGCTGGAGCATGGTCGGCGGGCGGATGCGATTCGAGCAGCTGGGACGGCCAGCCAGCCAGGCTAATCGAGTCGATGAGGCTGAAGCCTTGGCCCTCTTTGTCAAAGATTCCATCTTCCTTGGCCGCTGGACGGTGTCTCCTGGGGTTCGCCTGGAGAGCATCGATTTTCTTCGCAGCGACTTCGGCAAGGACGATCCCGAACGCACAGGGGAGAACCTGATTCGTAAGGCCAATCAAGCCATCGAAGTCCTCCCCGGTGTGGGAATCAACTACTCCGCCAGCCCCAGCTGGAATCTGTTTGGCGGTGTGCATCGGGGATTCGCCCCTCCCGGTCCTGGCCAGGTTGCCGAGACCAAATCAGAAGAGAGCTGGAACTATGAATTAGGATTTCGCTTCGGCAGGGGCGTATCCAGGGCCAAAGCGGTGGCTTTTTTCAGCGACTACAGCAATCTGTTAGGCCGAGACACTCTCTCTTCGGGTGGCGAAGGAACCGGTGACGCCTTCAATGGAGGTGCTGTGGAGGTCATCGGTCTGGAAGCCGCTTTTGATTACGACCTGGGTGCCGCGCGGGGATGGTCACTGAGGCTCCCTCTAGGTGTGGTCTACACCTACACCCAAGGGGAGTTCCTGGAGAGTTTTGAGACAGACTTGCCGGACTGGGCTCCTGAGGTTCAAGCCGGGGATAAGTTGCCTTATCTTCCAACCCATCAGCTGGGGGCCAGTGCCGGGGTAGCCTCTCGGCGCTGGGACGCCTTCCTGAGTATGGCGTATGTAGGCGCCATGCGGAGTTCGCCGGGAAAGGGCCCGATGCCAGAGGGTGAGGGCACGGACGCGAACTTGGTCCTAGATCTTTCCTTTGCCTATCGGCTAAAAGACAACCTAGCGCTCCGTTTGCAGGTCAGAAACCTTCTCGACGAAGTCTATATCGTGGCCCGTCGACCGGCCGGAGCCCGACCAGGCCGGCCCCGTGGGGTCCTGATCGGCTTGGATTGGGATATCTGATCCGGACAACCCCTACAGAAGGCGCAGATTACATCGGGAGACACTGATCTTGCCGCGCTTCTGGGGACTGTTAGTCAAGCGCGGATCTCGACTTGAGGATCCAAGTATTGATCTTCTCAGCACGACAGTCCTACGGAAACCCTGGGGCTTATGCGACTTTCTTCTCAAAAGGTTGCTGGGCTGATCTAGCCGAGGGCAGAATGACGGCGCCAGCTGTTGTAGAAACCCTCAATGGAGTCCACGATTTCGCGACGGGCCTGGTTGCGGCTGTAGAACACCTCTCTAGCAACCAGTTCCTTCTTCAGGGTCGCAAAAAAGCTTTCGACAGGAGCATTGTCGTAGCAATCGTCGTGCTGCCGACCTGACTGAGAATAGGCTGCAGGTCCAGCCGAATCAGAGCTTGAAAGTTAATGGTGGGTGTAGTCATTGGGTTTAGTCGAAGCTCTTGTAAACGGTGCCATATTTCCGGGCGACCTCATTAAACTCCTCCAGCGTCATCTTGGTGCTGTCCAGGCCTTCTGCTCGAGGCGGAACTGCTCCTCCAGCCCCGGCCTGTCGACGATGAAAATGACGTGTAGCGGGTCGTCCCCGCTCGAAGTAATTCGGTGATCGCTGCCGACTGGCACAAAGATCGTGTCACCCGTTGTGATCTCAAGCTCCTCGCCGCCCACCAACATCTGGCCGCTACCGCCCAGCACATAGAAAAACTCGTCTGCCTCAAGGTGCACATGGATGCCGGAGGTGGAATTCGGCGGCTCCCAAGCCTCGACGAACACAGCCCTCTGCGTCCCTGTTCTGGGGCTAGCCTTGATAAGTGACGATCCATCACCGATGGTGTCTTCCCCCTCGCCGGATTTGAGGACATAGCCCTTGGGCGGGTCCCCGTTCTCGCCCGTAAGGCATGCAACCAACCCGACCAGAACGGCGAGACCTACGGTCACCACTCGGATCTCATTACATGGTTCTCGCACTAGTAGATGCAACCCAACAATACAGTTGCGTCTAGCCAGGAAATTGGGACAATAGAAAAAACCGGGCACGAGGCCCCGGCGCTTGCGGATCCTCATCTCGGTCCCTGGGCCTCAGCCGCCTGCTTCACCGTCCACCCCTCCTCGCACACCCGCCGTACAAGCAGGGCTCGACTGGCGACGCAGCTTCGGGCATTCTTGTGGATGTCCATCCGGGTCTCCTTTCGGGTACTGATCGGTTTGGTCCCAATCAGCTTCTCCGAAAAAGCTCGGATGGACAACTCCTTTCACTGAACAACGTGCTGAGACTCCACACCCAGGCCCCAAGAATCGAGGCGCCACCCGGGTCCTTTCCGTGCTTGCCGTTTGGCCTCACTGAATGGTTTCACTAGGCCGGCGTTTAGCGCGGTGTAGAATAGATCGCAGATCTCAACCAAATTGGCTGGAGGCAACCCAGCACCGGGAGGTAGCTCATGGCTGTTCGACTCGAGCACGCGAATCTCATTGTGACGGACATTGACGGCATAGTCCGGTTCCTAAAAACTGCATTCCCCGAGTTTCGAGTTAGGCATGACGGAATAAGCAGCGATAACCGGCGATGGGTACATATCGGAACTGATGACACTTATCTCGCGTTTTACCAGGCCGATGCGGGAGCCCAGCGAAATTGGATTCCGTACTCCGGAGTTCCGGGTGTCAACCACCTGGCCTATGAAGTCGATGATGTAGATGCCGTCCGCTACAGACTCGAAGCCAACGGTTTTCGGGAATCGACCCCATCCAACTCTCATCCTTTCCGAAAGCGGGTCTACTTCTTTGACTCCGAAGGCAACGACTGGGAGTTCGTGGAATATCTCTCCGACGATCCGGCAGAGCGAAACGACTATGAGCTGCCGGACGGCTAGCAATTGGCCTGTGATAGCGCCTTGTTCGTAGCGCACGCGACGCAGCAACACCGTCACCTCTTCCAAAGAAACTTTGGCCATACCTGCCTAGTCTCTATATCCGTCCATCCGTTACGGCTGCATCACTCAATAGGCATCCACGCTCAGGATCGGGACGAGCCCGAAACTCGCAAATCGGGTGGAAAGGCCGGAGTCTCAAACTCCAGGTCGTACAGGATTCAGCGGCGGGTCAGGGAACTGGTCCAATCTCAACAGGTCGAGTGAAGAAGGGCTCCAACAGGCGTCTCTCCCCTCAGTTGGCTGTACTTCTCTACAGCCGCAGGCGTCCTCAGCATGTGAACTTCGACACCAAGGTTGTCAAGGTCTCGAAGGGTCTCCTGCGCCACGGCCAATCGCCCCAACTGACCCAGGGAGAGCACCACCACTGTCGCGCCATGGTCGAGGAGCTCCTGCACGTCTGTGAGTTGGCTACCTGGCGAGTGGTGCGTTCCTGTCTCATTCCAATCCCACTCCCGGGCACCACCTGGGTAGAGCTTCACGTCCTTGAACTGCCGCGCCCCTTCGAGGATCACCTTCCCCCACTGGACGCTCTCAATACCAGGGGATTGAGGTGAGTTCATTTCGCGCCCATTCTTCCACCAAATCCAACTTTCCGAGCTTCTCAACGATCTTGTAATGGCCTATCGTCTGGCCGATCATCTCTCGCTTCGACGAGCCGCCTTGTGACTCTCGCCGCTAGTCCAACACCTCGATAACGTCGCCCTTCTGAATAGTTCCTTCCACTAGCACTGCGCCATAAACGCCAGCCATTCCATCGTGAGCTTGGGCAACTTCACGAAGCACGGCAGGGCTCGATTCCCCAGTGTCGGGGTCGAGCGTGATCATCTTGCAACGTGGATCACGCTCAAGAATCGAGATCACTACTTTCGGTCCAATCTGTATATTTCGGCTGACAAATTCATCTTCGGCAAACCCGACCCCAGACTCCAGATCCATGTAGACGTTGGCCCGGAAACGCCGCTTATCCATGGTGAATCCGACTTTGGCACCGAGCTCTCGTGCGCTTTGAACGGCGAACAAAGATATCGGCCGACAATCCGTCATCGCCCTGTCTGACCAGGCAACTGTGAGAGCGCCCGCGTCGCCAATGCTCTTGGTGAGCATCTCAGCGAGGGCAGGGTCATCGATAGTAAGCACTTCTCCTGATGGTGTCTCTATATCAAGGACGAGCTCTGTGGAGTCGGCATAAACAGGCGTCACACCAGGCGCGATTTTGTCGGCCTCGGTGAGATTGGTGGGCCGAGCGGCCTTGGCAGGATGACGGAACCGAGGCTTATAAAGCAGCATCTCCTTTTGTTCCCGCGCCGTCAAAAAAGGGAAGCCTTTTGGGCTGGACGAACTCTTGAGGGCAAGTACCCGATCACCATAAATTCCAGAGAATCCAACAAAGGCATTCTCAAGCTCCTCACCACGCATACTTTTGACGGGATAGCGCCATAAGCTTTCTACTGTTCCGACAACACTCATCTTCGAATCTCCTCTATGCGAATGCAGGAATCCGCGCATCGATACCGGACTCCAGCCGTCAGGCCCGATCCGCTTCAGCACTGCCACGGATCTCGCACTCAAGGCTTTCCTAGAACAATCTTGTAGAGATTCTACTCTACGAGACGTTAGAGCCAAGGCGCCAGGGTGGCCGGGATATGACCACCGTTCCTATCCAAAGGGCCCTGAGTCCTCTGATGCTGGGGTGGGGCAAGGGGCCTAGCGGCGTGGTGAAGGACCGATCTCTGGTCGGGAGTAATCGAACTTGTTACACGAGAGTCTCGATTGAGATCCCGAAAAAAATTCTGAAAGATTTTGGGGCAGGACGTGTGTGGGGTTACCTTGGGTATATAGCATGGGACCCGTACAATGGGAGTTCACCCCCCGGGTATCTGGTGGGTTTCGAGCCGGTTAGACAGCTTCATCGACGACCAGAATCCATGCTGTTTGCATCCACGAGTGCATCCACAAGTTTCAGAGGCTTCGAGAAAGTGAACAACCATTGGTCCTATCGCTTGAACCACCGCTTCCACCCCAGAAGCACCCGTTCGAGTTGAGGACTCACCGAAATTCCGATCCCCTGATGCCTATTCAAGCGTCCAGAATCACTACGACGAGTGTAGTCCTCGCGATGGTCACTTTGCTGTTGATCGGTCTTTGGGCCAAACCTGTCGATGCCGAGTTGGTGGTCCTGGTCGAGGGGAGCGTGATCAAGGTTGAAGAGTACCGACGGGAGGGCGATCGGGTTTTCTTGCTCCTGCCTTCAGGGGGACGTCTGGAGCTATCTCTGATGCGTATCGAACGAGTCGTGGAGGATGAGATCGATGACGCCAGCAAGGGAGACGGATCACTCGGAACTATCGAGATCGAGCTTGGATTCCTCGAATCTCAGGGGGTTCCTGACACTCCCTTCGGTGGATTGATCTACGAGACCGCCCGACGCCATGGCATCAATCCACACCTGGTAGCTGCGGTGGTGCGCGCCGAGTCGTCTTTCGACCCCAGTGCCGTCTCCAGCAAGGGAGCATCTGGTCTGCTACAGCTTATGCCGGCGACTGCTCGACGGTTCGGGTTGTCCGTCGAAGATCTGTTCGATCCGAGGAGAAACCTGGATGCCGGTGTGCGGTATATGAGTTGGTTGAGAAAGCGATTCGATGGAAGTACCACCCTGGTGCTCGCCGGGTACAACGCCGGTGAAGTCAACGTGGATCGATATCAAGGCGTACCACCCTTTCGCGAGACTCAGACCTACATTCGACGTGTCTACTCAGCATTTGCAGTCGCTTCGGAGAGCTCTGGAATCGAGTAGCGCATCGAAACCAGCGTCTTGTCATCTTCGGCGACTTCCCCCTCGCTAAAGCTCTCCACGGCAGCGATGAGCCTTCTGTTGACTCCGGCAGCTGTCTCAGCCGGGCCCTCCAGGGCTTTCTGAAGCCGCTCATAGCCAAACGGATCACCTTCGCGGTTGGTTGCCTCGATCAGACCATCAGATAGCCAAACCAGGACATCACCATCCTCGAGGCCAATTTCTCTCTGGCCGAAGGTCTCGCCCAGTGCTCCGAGAGGATTGCCCTCCAGAACTAGCTCGATGACCTCGGCGTGACGAAGCAGATAGGTAGGAGGATGGCCAGCGTTCGTCAGACTGAGAGTGTTGTTCTGGAAGTCGACAACAGCGAGTGTGCAGGTGACAAAGAAACGTCGCTCTTGCTCGGCTCGCACCATCCAGCTCAAGCGGTCGAAGATCTCGATCGGACTCTTGCCGTCTTCGACCAAGATCACGAGTGCAGCCTTCAGCATAGCCATCCGCAACCCCGTGGGAAGACCATGCCCGGACACGTCGGCGATGACCACGATGAGTCGATGATCGTCGATGCGCAGAATGTCGAAGTAATCTCCGCCGATGGCGGCGCTGGGCTCGAACAGGGTGGCAAATTCGACCGCATCCGAGGTTGGGATGTCTCGCGGTAGGAGTCTCTGCTGCAGCTCTCTGGCGATTTGCAACTCCTTTTCGAGGATCTCCTTCTGAGCTACTGTCGCAACGGACCGTTCCAGACCTGCGGCCATCTCGTTGAAAGATTCGTGCAGCTCGCCGATCTGGTCATGTCTGCGAACCGGAATTCGGACTGAAAAGTCGCCTGACCGAACAGAGTCAGTAGCCTTGCTGAGCTGATTCACGGCTCGGCTCAGAGTAAAGATCATGAAAAAAGCCATTCCGATTGCGACGGAGTAGACGCTGAACAACACACCAGCGACGGCAATAAGACCACCCCAGACCGCGGTATCGACTTCACCCGAAGCCGACAGCAGATGCCGATAAATCGTCGAGGGTGTGGCGTTCAGATTGGCGGTGACATATGGGGAGATCTCGTCGCCATCGCTCAGCCGCAGCAGTGGCGGGGCTAACTCGCCCCACCAAATAAAGGGTTGCCGCCACCAATGCCTTTTCTGGGCTTGCGACTCTTCGTCCTCGAGACCAAAGAACTCCTGTCTCGAAGGGTCGTCGGGGTTTGCTTGAATCTTGCGGAAGAAATAGTCTTTGTCACGTAGATTGATTCTGACCAGACTCTCTTCGCGGTCCGAAGCTCTTTCCAGCAACACCCAGACACCACTTCGCTCGGCCAGCTCGATGTCGACTGCGCCCTCGAAGATCGCCAGAACGCCCCAACGCCCTCTCTGCTTGGCGGCTGCAATCGTCGGTGGGCCGTCGCCGATCGACACATACGATACGAGATCTTCGCGCTCGTTTGACCGCTCCTTGGCAGTAGACGCCTCGCTTATCCAGCCAGGCCACCTCCGAGGCAACTTCGGGCTACCTCCGACACGGGTGCCATCCTTGTAGTATGCGTAGATGTGCCCCGCCAGTCTCGGAGGCAGCTTGGAGGCTGATCGTTGGAGCTCTCTGAGCCGTGCTGTCGCGCCGACCTCGAGCTCTTGCTGCAGGCTACTCGAGGCGTCGCGATAGAGGTGGCCGAGAAAATAGCCACTTAGCAGGTAGAGCACCAGCAGAGCAAAAAGGGTCACCATCGGGATCGGCAGGATCCCCATGAGAAAGTATGAAAAGGTGAGCCTTCTCCCAACTCGCCAGAGAAAGATTCGGAGCAGCTTCCATAGGAGCCAGAGCGCGATAAAAATCGCTGCGCCCAACAGAAGAGCCTTGACGATGGTTCCCCACAGCGGAAACCCGGAGATCCAGCCCGCCATCGTGGCCAGCAGGATCGAGCCGGCCAGAAAGGCCAGTATCCACGCGACTCGGATTAAAGATGAGGAATTGCGCATGGGTAGCTGGAAGTGTGTGACCCTGTTGGGTTCCCTACGACTACTTCTGCCAAAAGTTCCTGTGACGACATCTGGACCCTGTCATCTTAGCCTCAAAACGGTATTGACTGCTCGAACTATCTGCTACAATTCGACTTCTCCGGTGATGAAGCGATCAAGGACTCATCACCCCGAACCCAGGACCATTTCGACCCTATGGGCACAGCAATCGGACCTAGCCTCGAGGCTAGGTCCTTCTTCTAGGAAACCAATCTTCGAGGCATTATGACTACGCAGATCAACGACGAAACCAATCGACAGTCGCGCGAAGTCGAAATGGAGAAGATGGATGAAGTCGTCATTCGCTTCGCAGGTGACTCCGGCGATGGCATGCAGCTCACCGGCACCCAGTTCACCAACACGTCAGCCCTAGCTGGGAACGACCTGGCGACTTTTCCAGACTTCCCCGCAGAGATTCGGGCGCCAGCCGGGACGCTGCCTGGAGTTTCGGCTTTCCAGGTCAGAATCGCCGATTACGACATTCATACACCGGGAGACGCGCCCGACGTCTTGATCGCCATGAACCCGGCAGCGCTGAAGCGATCCTTGCCCGATCTCAAGGCCAATGGAATCGTCATCACCAATACCGATGAGTTCAATAGTCGTAATTTGAAGAAAGCGGGCTACGAGGTCAATCCGCTGGAAGACGGCAGCCTAGAAGGGTATCGGCTGCATCCAGTCGACATCACCACCATGACTCGGCGAACGCTCGACGAGAGCGGGCTCGACGCCAAGACTCAAGATCGGTGCAAGAATTTCTTCGCGCTCGGAATGGTGTATTGGTTATTCAGCAGGGACCTGGAGAATTCGGCAGGGTGGTTGAAACAGAAGTTCTCCCGACGGCCCGAGATCGCTGAAGCCAACATCAAGGTGATGCGGGCGGGATACAACTACTGTGACATCACAGAGGCCTTCCAAGTCCGATATGAGGTCGAGCCTGCCAAACTTGCTCCTGGTGTCTACCGCAACATCATGGGCAACACCGCTCTGTCGCTAGGTCTTGTCGCAGCCAGTCGAAGGAGTGGACTGCCGCTCTTCTTGGGCTCTTATCCGATCACTCCGGCGAGTGACATTTTGCATGAGCTGTCACGGTTCAAGAACTATGGCGTGACGACCTTTCAAGCAGAGGATGAAATCGCCGCTGTATGCGCTTCTATTGGAGCGTCGTTTGGTGGAGCGCTAGCAGTGACCGCGACAAGCGGGCCCGGCCTGGCACTAAAGTCCGAAGCGATCAACTTGGCGATCATGGTCGAGCTTCCCCTGGTCATCTGCAATGTCCAGCGGGGTGGCCCGTCGACAGGGCTTCCGACCAAGACAGAACAATCCGATTTGCTCCAGGCCATGTTCGGCCGCAATGGTGACTCGCCCATCCCGGTTCTGGCGGCTTCGTCTCCAGGAGATTGCTTTGCCATGGCTATGGAAGCGTGTCGAATTGCCATCCATCACATGGTGCCGGTACTGCTACTGACTGATGGCTATCTGGCGAACGGATCCGAACCCTGGCTCCTACCCGATCCAGAGAGCTTGCCCGATCTTCGGATCGACTTCTGGACCGACCCGGATAACTTTCAGCCCTATTCACGGGATAAGAAAACCCTGGCCCGACCCTGGGCGATTCCTGGAACCGCAGGCCTCGAGCATCGACTGGGTGGTATCGAGAAAGAGAATCTCTCCGGCAACGTTTCCTACGATCCGATCAACCACGAGTTGATGACCCATCTGAGGGCCGAAAAGGTTGCGAGGATTGCCGAAGACATACCCGACCTTGCCGTGGAGGGTGATGAATCGGGAGATCTTCTCGTGTTGGGATGGGGCAGTACTCTCGGCGCGATTACCGGGGCCGTGAGGGCGGCGAATGACGAAGGACTGAAGGTCGGCCGTACGCACCTTTGTTACCTCAATCCATTTCCAAAGAACTTGGAGGAGATCCTCAACCGATTTGACAGGGTTCTGATTCCAGAGATGAATATGGGTCAGCTGGCCCTGCTCGTTCAGGGCGTATTCAATCGTGAAGTGATCAGTTTCAGCAAGGTGCAGGGAAAGCCGTTTTATCGATTCGAAATCTTGAACAAGATCAAAGAGATATTGGGGTCTTAACGAATGAGCACAGATTCTCCGGTCCTAACCAAGAAAGATTTTCAATCCGACCAGGAAGTCCGGTGGTGTCCTGGGTGTGGTGACTACGCGATCCTCTCAGCGGTGCAAGGCGTGCTACCCGAGCTCGGAATTCCGAAGGAGAAGTTTGTCGTCATATCTGGGATTGGCTGTTCCAGTCGCTTTCCGTACTACATGGATACGTTTGGATTCCACTCCATTCACGGCAGGGCACCGGGTTTTGCGACGGGTCTCAAAGTCGCCAGACCCGACCTCTCGGTCTGGGTTGTAACCGGTGACGGCGACGCCATGTCGATCGGCGGCAACCATCTCATCCACTTACTGCGCCGCAACGTGGGCGTCAAGATCTTGATGTTCAACAATCGGATCTATGGTCTGACCAAGGGTCAATATTCTCCGACCAGCGAAGTAGGAAAGAAGACCAAGTCCAGCCCGTTTGGTTCGATCGACATACCGTTCAACCCGTTGGCTCTGGCGCTTGGGGCCGGCGCTTCATTTGTGGCCCGAAGCGTGGATATCTTTCAAAAGCACCTCCGCGAGACTCTCAAGCGAGCCGCGGAGCACGAGGGGACGGCTTTTGTCGAGATTTATCAAAATTGCAATATTTTCAACGATAAAGCCTTCGCACCCATTACCGACAAGAATCTACGACCTGACAACGCCATATACCTCGAGCACGACCAGCCGCTCGTATTCGGCAAGGAAAAAGATCGGGGCATTCGAATCAATGGTACCCGTCTCGAAGTCATCGAATTCAGCGACGGTGTCGGGCCGGAAGATTGCCTTGTGTGGGATGAAACCGACCCCAATCCGACCATTGCCTTTATGGCTGCACATATGACGTTTCCAGCCTTTCCGACTCCGCTCGGTGTGCTGCGATCGGTCGAATTGCCGGCCTACGAGAACAGTGTCATCGATCAAATCGAGCACCAGATCGATGTGCAGGGACCGGGTTCTCTTGAAGAGTTGATTTACTCGGGTGAGCTCTGGACAGTCGACGAGGATGGCGGAATTACGCCAGGCGCGGGTCACCGCTCATGAGGCGTGGCTTTCGCCGATCAGCGCTTCTGCTAACCATCTTCCTAGGCTTGGCGACCGCGCCGAACGTCGCGGTGCAAGCGGAATCCAACGGTTATTCAATTGAAGACGCTGCGAAGAGAAGAACTGTGCTGTCTGCCCGGATTTCGCCGGACGGTCGCCACATTGCATATTCGCTAAATGTGCCCAGAAATCCCTACGATGATGAAGATGGGCCGGCTTGGACCCAGTTGCATGTTGTGGGTACCCAGGCGAGTAGTACTCGTCCGTTTCTGAGCGGAGAGATCAATGTCTCGAGAGTCGAATGGACCCCCGATGGTCGGGCCATTTCCTTTCTGGCCAAGAGAGGCGAGGACGAATTCAAGACCCTATATCTGATTTCGGTCGACGGTGGAGAAGCCCGGAAGATCGTGCAGCACGGAAGTGATATTTCATCGTACTCGTGGAGTCCTGATGGAGCTCGAGTGGCCTTCCTGGCCATCGAGAAAAAGGATCCCGACCGCATTGCACTCCAAGAGAAGGGCTTCTCAGCCGAGGTATACGAAGAGGATTTTCACCCTGTTCGAGTTTGGATCACCACACTTTCCGCCGAAGGTTTCGCAGCGGATGCCACGTTGCTCGATCTGGAAGGCTCTGCGTCAGAGCTCCATTGGGCGCCGGTTGGAGACCGCCTGGCCGTAGCACTGGCCCCGACACCCTTGATCGATGACCACTACATGCGGCGCAAGGTGCATGTAGTCAACGTCGATGACGGTTCGGTTGTGGGAATCATCGATAGCCCCGGGAAACTGGGTGAGGTCGGATGGTCGCCTGATGGAGAGCATCTGGCCATGATCTCGGCGCAGGATCTGAACGACCCCAAGGAAGGTCGCTTGATGGTCGCCGATGCTGCGGGAGGGGAGTTGAGAAATCTCGTCCCGAATCTCGAGAGTCATATCATCAGCTTTGCTTTTCGAAACAAAGACACGCTTGTCTACATTGTCCACAAAGGGGTTGAAAGCTATATCGCCGAAATCGGTGTCGATGGCAGCGGCAATCGAACTCTCATCGAGCCAGGAGGACCGATTTGGAGATGGATCTCGATCGATCGTGAGGGTGAGGCGGCAGCTCTACGAGCCGACTCTCCACAGCACCCTGCCGAGGTATTCGCTTGGGCGACAGATAGATCGTCACCGACCCGCCTCACTGACAGCAATCCCTGGCTGGCGGAAGTGAAGTTGGCCAAGCAGGAGACCGTCACCTATTCCGCTCGAGATGGGTTGCAAGTCGAAGGTGTTTTGATTCGACCGCTAGGTGAGCGAGAGGGCCAACGATACCCACTCATTTTGGTCGTTCATGGTGGCCCCGAATCGCACTATTCCAACGGTTGGATAACGCGCTACGGCTCACCCGGTCAGTTCGGCGCTGCGGCGGGGTATGCGGTTTTTTATCCCAACTATCGAGGTAGTACCGGGCGGGGTGTCGAATACTCGAAATTGGATCAGGCCGACTACGCTGGCGCCGAGTTCGAGGACCTCGTCGACGGTGTGAAGTATCTCGTCGAGATCGGTCTGGTAGATGAGGACCGAATTGGAGTGACAGGTGGCAGCTATGGGGGGTTCGCCTCTGCCTGGTGCGCCACCGCCCTTACCGAGCATTTTTCGGCTGCGGTGATGAACGTAGGGATCAGCGATCAGATCTCGAAATTCGGCACGACCGACATCCCGATCGAGATGTACGAGGTCCATGCTCGAAGGTGGCCCTGGGACTACTGGGACTGGTTTCGTGAGCGGAGTCCCGTCTATTACACGCCTCAAGCCGAGACGCCGATCCTGATCCTCCACGGCAAACAGGATACCCGGGTCCACCCGAGTCAGTCGATGATCCTGTTTCGATATCTCAAGACCCTTGGGAATGTACCCGTTCGACTGGTGCTCTATCCCGGCGAAGGCCATGGCAATCGCAAGGCTGCCAGCCGACTCGACTACAGCATGCGGCTGATGCGGTGGATGGATCACTACCTTCAGGGACCAGAGGGCGAGCCACCGCCCTGGCAACTCGAGCATCCCTCAGAAGAATCCGAAGACTAGTACTCCCGGCCGGAAATACCGGAACGTTTGCGAATGGCAGTTGTGAGTGAGGTCCAGGAGCGAAGAGGAGTCGATGTGGAACATCGGCGCGCTACGATGGCTGGTGAGCAAACCGGGTCAGTTTTATTCGGCTAGCCGGAGCAAAAAGGTCTTCTGTCCGAGCGCTTCGGGATCGAGTGCAAACAGGTACAGCTGAAGACCCCCGAATAAAGCCTTGACGCGAGGGAAACCTGCCTCTTGAAGTCGTCGGGCAAAATCCACCGATTCCTCCCCATCGTCGTCGAAAAGAACAATGTCGGCTTCTTCGTCGGGCTCCCAATCGGGATCAGGCAGGCCTATGGCTCCCTCGAGAGTAAGGCTGGATGGCTCGGTTCGAATATCTACCAGAATCGGGCCCCGACCTTCACGCAGGTGACGAAAGAGGGTGAACGGCGCGATCTCGATTTGTGGATCGAATTGGACCACCGGTTTGCCGTCGTCTCGGTAGTAAGTAGGCATTTCGAGTGAGGGCTGCTGCTGGTCAGGCGACGCTGCAGTCGTGCGATGCCCATACCAGTCCGGAGACGAGCTTGGGTAGGAATCGGGTCGATTTTGGAGGCAGAATCTCGCCATTGGCCGTGGCAAGGGAAAATGATTCTCCACTCATCGGGGGAAGCCAGAAACCGACTGAGAGTTGGCCCGACTGGATCTCGACAAGCAGTCGATCGGGGTCGGAGCGATAGACGACAGTACCATCCGTATCCGCGCCAGGATTGAAGCCGAGTTGGGGCAGTATCCCCTGATGCAACCAGCCGACAGCAAGGGCTTTCAGATTGTCATCGAGTGAAGCCGAGCTCTCCCTGGGTTCGAACTGCCACACCTCGAGGTGGTCGCCAATCGGACCTACAACAAGAGCTGGCTGATCCGTACTCGCCAGACGATCCACGATCTCGGCACTATTCGAAGTCGAGATCGTACTCGTGTGCGCTGCCAGTGTTCGGGCTTTGGAGAGGTCGATGGCTTGTGAGAGACCCCGGTGGACGGGGTCGATCGAAAGGCCGTCCGAACCCAGACTGGTCACCACCATGAGCTTCATCGCCGCGGGCGATCCTGGATCGGGTTGTGTCTCTTCCGCGAATCTGCGCGCTACGGTATAGCGATGGTGGCCGTCTGCGATGACTCCGCTGGCTGTCGATAGCAACGTCTGGTAGTCGGCAATTCGTTCTTGAGAATCGATCTTGTAAAGGCGATGATGAGCGCCAAACGAGTCTGTGTGGCTGGCCAATAGAGGTTCGCTGGCGATGTCGGCTTGCAGTATTGGATTGAGGCCGCTCCCGTCATCGGCGATGAGAAGAATCGGTTCGATATCGACCCTCATCCGGCGAAGCAGCGATAGCCGCTCATCCACGGTTTTGGCTACCGTCTCCTCGTGGGGTCTGATGATTTTTGATTCAGGGCTCTCGAGACTGATCAAGCCGCAAATCCCAAGTCGCATTCGCCCATCGGGCATCTCGATCTCATAGGGATAGATTGCCGGTGACGGGTCGGTCTGAATCACGCCTCTTTTCTGCCACGAATGGTAGATCTCGGTTGCTGTTTTGTGAGGATCGTTGTCCTGGGGAGTCGGTCGACTCAGATGCGCAAACTGGTATTCCTGTTGATGCAGCTCGTCCCTGAGCGAAGGGTCGATTTGGTCATACGGAGGAGCCGCTCGACGCCCGGCGGTGGTGGGGTCTGCATCGAAACGGGTGCCACAAAAAGATGAGAGTTTCATCGCGCTCAGAGGGCCATTCTATCCAGATACGAGAGGGGCATTTCGTGGCCTCACCACAGGTCTGCTGCGGCGTGTACACGGTCAGCAATGAGCGACTCTACAGTTCTTTCTCCGCTCGGGCTACACCGAGCTCTCTCCAGGGTGCTATCTTGATGAGGTTCAAGCGTGGGGAATCGTCGCGTGGAGTGCGGCGACAGTGGCTGAGGTGAGAGTTGCCTTGAACCGGGCTGGTTACTGATGAGCGAACCGACACCACGAGACCGGGGGGGCCCGACGGCTGGATTCGAACCGGTTGAAACCAGTGACCAGAAGATCGGATCGAGAGGTGGTCGAGATGGGCTTCTGGCGCTGGTGGGCGAAGTCGCGCGGGACTGCTACGAGCATCGGCTCAACGCGGAGTCGGCCAGCATCGCCTACTACTTTTTTCTGGCTTTCTTTCCTCTGCTATTGACCATGTTTGCCACGACCGGGCTGATTGGCAGTGAGGTGACCTTCGATTGGATCATGGACGAGCTGCTGGTCGCGTTGCCGCCCGAGGCGGCAGATGCGATCGACGCGGCCGCAAGTGGGATTACAAGCTCGAGCAGTGCTGGAGCCCTATCGATCGGCCTCTTGCTTTCGTTCTGGGTTGCGTCGAATGTTTTCGCTGCGCTCGCAGACGGTCTGAACAAGGCGTATAGGGCCAGCCGACGTCACAGATGGTGGGAGCGGAGAGCATTGGCGCTGGGTCTTCTCCTGTTGCTGGGAATAGCCTTGACCGGTGCCTCGTTTTTGCTGATTGCGGGTCCTTCGATAGAAAGAGCGCTTCAGATCGATGCGTTCCAGGGCCGACTTCAATGGCCCCTGACCCTAGTCCTGGCTATCGCGATGATGTGGTTGATCTATTACCTGCTTCCCAATCACGATCAGAGTCGATCGAAACGATGGATTCTGTTCGGCGCCGTGGTCGGTACCACTCTATGGGTCGTGGTCACAGTCGTATTTCGACTCTTTCTGTCGTACTCGAGCCGGTTTTCGTCGGTCTATGGCATTGTCGGAGGAATGGCAGCCTTCCTGATCTGGCTGTACTTGACGGCTATGTCGATCTTGATCGGAGGCGAGGTCGCTGCGGCTCTAGAGCGGCGATCGGGAAAAACCAGGAGTTCGTCCGAGTAACCTGCGTAGCTGCCCGGACTATCCGGACGGGCTCCTAGCGGCCGATACTAGCTACCGTCGAGTAGCGATTCGAGTTCTGTCTCCAACTCCCTCAGTCTCTCTTCCAAGGCGTCGATTCGCTCTTGTAGTCCGTGCTCGTGCTCGCTGAACCTCATTACCCGCTGGTGCCACTCTGGATTCGAGAGCTCTTCGTTCAGGCGCTCCAGTGCCTCACTCAGAAGCTCAGGGTCGAGGTCCACCTGAGTCGGAAAAATCGTCAGATCTCCAAGAGCTTCGGGCACTTCTAGCTCGATGACATCCAAGTCCAGTGTGTGATCGGCGATATGAAAGCGCCGAATGTCGATCATGGGCCGCTCGCGCTCTTCCAGAGTGGCCTGAAAGGTCTCGACACGGCCTTCTCTCCATACTTCGAGATTCACCGAATCCCCTTCATTTCGGTGGGCCACCTCCATAGCGAGGTCTGCGGGTGCCTCGATCGAAGCCGTATCGATGGTGGTCACAATATCGCCGACCTCGATGCCAGCTTCGTGGGCAGGGCTTTCCCGCTGGACCTTGGAAACCATGACTCCTATGTTGGGCGGAACGCCAAAATGCTCCCGAAGCTCAGAGGTCAGACCTATCATCTCGATTCCGAGATAGGTGCGGTTGCCGACGACGGCCCAAGCAGGTTGTTCGTGTATCCGTACCTGTTTCTGGACGATGACTTTCTTTTCACTGCTATCGGTTTCGGAGGCAATAAACAACTCCTCGGCCAGGGCGGGTGAATGAGTTCCTGGAGAGATCGCAGCTCCCAGTATGAGGAGAATCGGTAACAGGTGGTTTTGCCTATCTGCTTGAATTTTCATGGTTTATGAACCTCACTTCATCTATGGCTCGTAGCTGGCGGGTTGTGCCTGAGCGTTTCTCGGGACTCTTGTCTGGACTCTCCGGGCGGCCGATTCATAGGCAGCTAGATCTGCCAGATCCAACACCAGATCAAATCTTTCGTTTCCTCCAAGGTAGACAACAGTCGGTGAGGTGGCGGCCTCGCGCCGAAGGCTCCTCACATCTGTTTGAATCTGCTGATATTGACTGCGAATCGCATCGACCTTCCGTTTGTAGGCGAGTTGCTCGCGTTGATGATCTCGAACCGTCGTACTTACCCAAATGCCGATTGCGAGAGCTATCACTGTCGCCATCACCCATCTGAGCGCAGAGCTGCCGAAGAATCCTCTTGCCGAACGATCCTCGAGTCTGAGCATGACTGTGTCTGCGAAGTCCGCAGAAGCCTGATATCGAGGCAGGCGCCCGAGGCTCTCGGTCAAACGTGTTTCGTCGAGTCGATTCATCACCTACTTCCCTTCTGGTAGGTTTCCAACTGCTGCCTCAAGAGCCGGCGACCACGATGGA
Organism: uncultured Polyangiaceae bacterium; assembly: GCA_964195975.1. Taxonomy (GTDB): domain Bacteria; phylum Acidobacteriota; class Thermoanaerobaculia; order Multivoradales; family JAHEKO01; genus CAXMQZ01. The sequence goes on from CAXMQZ010000031.1 coordinate 45,878, forward strand.
TTCGGGTCTTGACCGTGCCTTGCCTGCAACCGATGACTCGGGCTATCTCGCGATGCGACCAGCCCTCGACATAGGCCAGAATCAGCGGTGTGCGGAAATGCAGCGGCAGCTGAGTCAGGGCAGCTGCCAATTGGTTACCGAGTTCGCTCGAAAGCAAGCGCTGATCCTGACCGATTTCGTACTGCTGCTGGCTCGGGGACAGAAAGATCTGACGCAGCTGAGACCGCCTTCGGTCCCTCCGAATCTCGCTGCGGAACAAATTTGTTGCGATTCGGAATAGATAGGCCTGTAGCTTTCCTTGATCACGGTAGCCGGCGCCCCGTTCGTAGAGACGAATAAACGCATCCTGGGCCAGGTCCTCGGCTCGATCAAAATCCCCGCAGAGGTAGGTCAGATAGCTCACCAAGTTGTCTTTGTGCCGATCGATCAGCTCTCCAAAAGCGGTCTGATCTCCATCGCGCGCGCGCACAAAGAGCTCCCCGTCACTGATCGCTAGAGCGCCGTTCATCATGTCTCCACCTATTTAACGCCTTTGGGTAGAAAAGGTTCCCCAGCCCGACGGGCGTTCCTACCGCGCAGACTCCTAGCCCGCATTATTCATGAGCCCCACAGCATTATGCTGCGATCACCCACCATCTCAGACCGTACTCGGTCTTCGCTCCTCGACATACTGCAAGTATGCCTGCGGTGCTCAGCCCTACGTGCGGCCCGATCTGACGGGTGCTTGCAACATTCTGCCCGCGGGGTCGTGAATAATGCGGGCTAGATCGGTGACCCGAGCCTTCAACCAGGTAACTGTTGTTCTTCGACTCTACGTCGGAAGGTGGGTGGGCTAACCCCGAGCAGCTGAGATCCGGATCGGACATCACCTGAAAAGCGTTCAAGAATCTCCTGCAACAATACCGATTGAGTTCGGTGCAACAACCCTTCCTCGCCCTCTTTTGCCAACACCGCGAGGCGATTGAGCACTTCTCTGACTTCCGGCCAGCTCTCAGACCTTGTCGCCAGACCGCTCTGTTCCTGATCGAGGGCCCGTCGAAGCCGCCGACGAAACGTACTCTCAGGCATACCAACTATGGCGGCGGCCTTTCGCGCGACTCGAGAGACTGCTATGTCGGTTTCGACCAGCAAGTCGTCACGAAGCCAGCTTCCCAGGGGAAACTTGAGCGAGGCCGGTCCCTGGCTCGCGAGGTCGATCTGCTCGCCCAGGAACCGCCTGAGCGTGAACCAGAGATCGGTGTCGGTTGAAAGAGGTGCCCCTTCGGACTCCAACTGTTTGGTACTCGAGTCTTGTTGCATAGGTGCATGCAAGGTGGATATCGCTCGAACCGAAGTCGAATCTCCAGGGACCGACAAGCCCAGATTGATGGGATGGATCTCGGTTGAGTCACTGAGGATCACGCTTTGGAGAATTCGATTGTGTAGCTCTCTGACATTGCCGGGCCACGAGTGGCCAAGAAGCGCATCTTCGGCTTCAGCGGTCAGCTGGCGCACAGCTTTTTGGTACTGAACCGCAAAAAGCTCCAGGAAATGACGTGACAGATACAAGATGTCGTCAGGTCTGTCGCGAAGAGGGGGTATCTTCAGGCAGACCACGTTGAGTCGATGATAGAGATCCTCGCGAAAGCGACCCGCCGTCACTTCGGTCGCTAGGTCGCGGTTGGTTGCGGCGATAATCCGAACGTCGACGCTCTGCGGTTTTGATCCGCCGACGGTCGTAAATTGCTTGTCCTGCACGAACCTCAAAAGCTTGCTCTGAACCTCGAGCGGCAGCTCACCGATCTCATCGAGCAGCACCGTGCCATCTCGGGCCTCCACGAGCCGTCCGGAACGGCGCCGCTGGGCACCTGTGTAGGCTCCCCGCTCGTGTCCAAAGAGCTCGCTTTCGATTAGTGTCGATGCGATCGCTCCACAATCTACGATGACCAAAGACCGGCCCTTGCGTGGACTCAACTCATGAAGTGTTCTGGAGAGCAACTCCTTGCCAGTGCCGCTCTCGCCCATGATCAGGACTGTGGCATCGGTCGGCGCAACACGACGCACTGTTGCCACCAACTCTTCCATTTGAGGTGAGCGATACACCATCTTGACCTGTTGCAGCGCTTGGCGCAGGTCGCTCAGCTCGGCGCGTAGCCGACGATGTTCGTTGTCTTGGCGGCTTTTTTCGGCTTCCGCCAGACGAGAACGATCCAACGCCACGGATATCTGCACAGCCAGAGACTCGAGGAAAAACTTGTCCGCCGAGTCGAGAGACAACACACTGGTTTTTCCTTCAATAAACAGGCATCCAAGAGATTGTCGGCCCGCTCGCAGTGGGGCAGCGAAACCGACCCGCCCAGCCGACTGTCTAGACTCCTCGAGGTCGCCGGAAAAGCTGGTCGTGATCTCCTCGATCTGCTGCTCTGCGATCGACTTCAAAATCGTTTCGACTTCCGAGGTTTCAAGCTCTACGGTTTCCATTCTCGATTGCTGGCTGCCGGTTGTGCTGCGACGAGTAAGACCGTAGATCACTTCGAGCTCACCCCTTTCGGTGCGTCGAAATAGCCCTACTCGCTCGGCATTGAAAGCTTCGCAGAGCTTGTCGACGACACGCTTCGCGAGCTCTGCGAAGTCGCTGTGCATGGCGACGATGTCAATCGCATCTCGCAACAACGCCATGTTGCGGTAGTCCTTCGACATGTTGCCGGTGAAGATGCCGCTCAGACGATCGCGGCCGGCAGCAACTTCCTGGCTCAGCTCCTCTCGCCACGTGACCACGGTTGCACCGCCCGCCCGCTTCGCAGCGTTGAGTGCTTGATCGGTTTGACGCACCAAATCGAGAGAGCGAGCCACATCGGCGGCACCGGCTTCGACTGTGCTGAGGCCGATGCTGAAATCGAGCTCGATGTCACCATCCAGAAAAGGCTTGGTCGGGAGGTCTCTCATGACTCGTTGGGCTACATCTTCAGCCTCGTCCAGGGGAGTGTCCACCAAGATTGCGGCAAACACGACACCACCATATCGAGCCACCAGATCGGTGCTTCTCAGTGCCGGTCTCAGTCGCTCGCTGATCTCTTGAACGCACCGGTCACCCGCCTCTCGGCCCAACTGCTCGTTGACGGTGGAAAACTGATCGGGGTTCACGAGGAGAAGAGATAGCGGTTGGTGGGTCGCGGCAGCTCGGTCCAGCTGGTCGGAGAGAACCGCTTCGAATGCCTTGCGATCGGGTAGACCCGTGACTGAATCCCTGAGGATCGTGGAGACTTGACTAGTGTGGCTGGCAAGGGCTCCGCCAAGAGCGAAGAGCCAGCTCCACCACTGAACCGGATCACTAGCATGCTCGAGTCGAGTGGGCAGGTTAATGCGCTCCAGATGCTCCAACACAGACCCTTTTCCGGGTTGGAATCGGAGACCGATCCAAGCCGTCATCGCTGCCGGCTCCAGATTGGGCTCGGTGTCACCCCGTCTGCGTGCCTCGGCTTGGGGACCCGAAAGCCTACTCTCCCAGGGGGCTGGTACGCCTCGCAAAGGAATCAACCCGCAGTCCGGCGTGTCGCTGGGGACAAACGCCAATGGCTCGGATGCATTGGTTTCGTTGGTGCTAGCTCGATTGAAGCTTCGGTCGAAGAGCTCCGCGGAATCGAGGTCGGCGAGCTCTGGAACGGCGGGTGCGGCTCCATCGTGGATCAACAGGGGCCGGAACAATCCACCGGGCAATGCGGGAACATACAGAGTCGTAGAGATCGCGCCGCTCAGTTGACGAATTCCCTGAACGTAGGATCGAAGAAGTGCAGGCGCCTCGATCATCAGAAAGGTATTAGAGTCGACATCCGGGAAGCCAACTGCGGTCTCGAACACACGCTGAGGCTTCTAATTGGTGGGGCCTATCCGATCCTAGCACGCAGGCACAAACGGATTCCTCGCTTCTGCTGATGTTTCCCTAGATAACAAGGGCCCCAGTGAGCCATCTCAGGAGCTCGGCCAATGTGTTGGCTCCTCTGGAGGAATGTGCCCATCCCTGATCGAGAGGCTCATGCAAACGCTTCAAGGCGGCCTGACGTTTTTCTTCGGCCCGCTCTCCCTTCTCCCTGCGGTGGGCGGATGCTTCCCCTCCACTCCGTATCCAGTGCAAAACGCTATCGAGCTCTCGAGCATCGAACCAGATTCCATGATCTCGACAACTGTCGATGATGACGCCGCTCCGTCGTCCATAGTTGCGACGATTCATCAGCCCGCTACAGATCGGGCAGGGCCGGTAGAGCGGCCCTGTCTGTGTCTCTGCTCGGGAACGACTGTCAGTTGTTTCGCGAGTCTGGTCCTCCGGATCCATTGGCGACGAAACTGATCTTGAACGATCCTTGAGTAGTGAAAACTCATCACCATTAACCCAGAGACCGGCACACCGGGGACATTCCAGGAGGCCGATGTCGGCGGACTCGACCCGCCGACTTGTGAGTGGCATCCCATCGCCACAGCTTGGGCACAGATACTCCGTCGGCTCCCCGGCTTCCTCGGCAGGGAGAAGCGGGCAAGCGCAATGGTGGCAATATCTGGCTCGATCGCTGACCCTCGTCATGCAGCTGGGACAGATGGTGTGGAGATCTCGTTCATGCAAAGTGAAATCGCCGCCACAAAAACCACAAGAATGCGCGTTCTCTTGTCGCGGTCCGCCACACGAAACGCAGCGCACCACAGCGGCGTCGTGCGGTTCTGGACGGGGCACTTTGAGAGTCCGGCTGCATAGACAGCGAAACAGCGAGTCGACTTCCAACTTGCTTGCGTCGTACTGACGTTTGCACTCTGGGCAGGCAACAAGGAGTCGCATTCGAAAAGGATGCTGCATCGTGGGCTCCCGAGTCAATCAATCCTTACTCAGGAGGACAAGGAATTGATGGAAAATTGGCATTCAGGGTAGTGAAACAAACCGCGAACATGGATCGTAGGTATAGGCGAAAGGTCGAAGATTTCTTATCACTTACGAGTTGGTTCCGCGAGGGAGAGTGACATGCAGGATCACGAATCAAAGTCAAGCAAGTCTGGGTTGCGCAGTCGGAGACTCCGACTCGTTTCGATCATTGCTGGGGCTTTTCTTCTTATTGGGGGCGCTTTGGTGGTGATGAATCTAAGTGCATCCAAGGCGAACGGCGCTTCGAGTCAGGATCAGTCGAGTGGATCGACGGGCGCAAAAGAGACCGATAACGAGAAGGATTCTTCGAAGGATGAAGATTCTGACAAGAAGGCTCCAATTCCGGTCGAAGTCGTCCGCATAGAGTCGGGTGCCGTCTCCGCGTACATCAACTCGACCGCAAATCTGGTGGCTGAGTTCGAGGTGAAAGTCCTCTCCGAGGTCGAGGGTCGAGTTCGGACCCTCAAGGTCGATGAGGGCGACTTCGTAAGGAAGGGTCAGGTACTCGCGACGTTGGTTCGCGATGATGAGCAGATTGGTCTCAAAAAGGCCGAGCTCAAAGAGTCGAATGCCAGATCAGCCGATGAGCGGGCCAAGGATTTGGTCGAAAAAGAGCTCATCAGCCAGGAGGAGTACGACACCCTGCACATCAATCACGGAATCGCCACGCAAGAGCTCGCCGAAGCTCAGTGGGCGATGGAGAAGACAACCTTCCGGGCTCCCTTCGACGGTCGTGTAACGGCCCGAATGACCCAGGTCGGCCAGCACGTACGACCCGGAGACGAGCTCTTTCAGATAACCGATTTCGATCCACTCATCGCCCGAATCTTCCTACCTGAGAGGGATGTTTTGGGTCTGACTGAGGGTCGTGAAGTGGGGATGAGACTCAACGCCGATCAAGAGGTCGACTTCTCTGGACGGATTCGCCAGATCAGCCCCGTCGTCGATACGGCGACCGGCACCGTAAAGGTCACGATCGAAGCGGTAGCGCCGCCCTCGGGGGTGCGGCCGGGAAGCTTCGTCACCGTCGACATCGTGCGTGAGACTCGCAACGCTGTTTTGTTGTTGCCTCGAGAAGCCGTGATTCGTGAGCTGCAGAAGGCTCACGTATTTGTCGCCGACGAAGGTGCGGCTCAGAAGCGGGCGATTCGACTGGGTCTCGAAGAAGGCGACTTTATCGAGGCTGTCAGTGGAGTCGAAGAGGGCGAGTCGGTGATCGTTGCGGGCCAGGGTGGTCTCAAAGATGGCTCTCCTGTCAAAATTCTCAACCCCTCACAGAGCGCAGGATAGGCGAGGCGAGTACCGATGCGACTGATTGAGTTCTCACTACGCCGACGCGTGACCGTGTCCATGGCCGCTGTAGCCCTCGTCTTGTTCGGCATCGTGGCTTTTGGCCGACTATCCGTCAATCTGCTGCCAGATCTCTCCTACCCGAGTCTCACGGTAGAGACCAAGGTACCAGGTGCCGCGCCTGCTGAGATGGAATCTCTGGTTTCGAGACCGGTCGAAGAGGTTGTCGGGGTGGTTTCGGGTGTGAAACGAATGACATCGGTCTCGCGGCCGGGTCTTTCTCAGGTGACTCTCGAGTTCGAGTGGGGTCGAAACATGGATTTCGCCTCTCTGGATGTACGTCAAAAGCTCGATCTCGTTCGGCTGCCGAAGGAAGCCACCAAGCCGGTCTTGCTACGGTTCGATCCAGCCAATGATCCGATTATGAGGCTCTACTTGACCGGTGGCGAGGACCTCTACCAGCTCCGATATACGGCTGAGGAGATTCTCAAGAAGGATCTCGAATCAACTGAGGGTGTTGCTGCCATCAAGGTGAATGGAGGTTTCGAGGAGGAGATTCAGGTCAAAGTCGACGAAGGAAAACTGGCTCTTCTGGGTCTGAGCATCCAGCAGGTCAATAATCGACTCCTTCGCGAGAACGTCAATCAGGCCGGCGGAAGTCTTTACGAAGAAGAGGCCCGCTACCTGGTGAGGTCCAATAATGAATTTCTGGATCTAGATGACATTCGAGAGACCGCGCTTCTCACTCTGGATGGCCGGACGGTTCGAATCGCGGATATTGCGGATGTAACGCGAGGTCACAAGCTACTGGAAGTCATCACGCGGTATGGAGGCGACGAGGCCGTCGAGCTCGCTCTATACAAGGAAGGCGATGCCAATACCGTTCAGGTAGCCAAGGCTATCGAGAGGCGCTTGGAATCGATCTCAGAGGAATTGCCCGAAGGTGTCTCGGTTGTCACTGGGGTAGATCAGTCGGAATTCATCCAGGCTTCGATTCGCGAAGTGATGAAGAATGCCATCCTCGGTGGCGCGATTGCAATCGTCGTATTGCTTTTCTTTCTCAAGGATCTACGCAGCACGCTGATTATCGGCATTTCGATCCCGATCTCGATTGTAACCACGTTCTTTTTGATGTATCGCACCGGGACGACGCTCAACATCATGTCGCTCGGAGGACTCGCTCTTGGTGTAGGCATGCTAGTCGACAATGCGATCGTCGTTCTGGAGTCGATCTTCAAGTATCGCGAAGCGGGAGAATCGGCCTTTCAGTCGGCGCTCAAAGGGGCCTCCGAGGTGGGACGGGCTGTCGCAGCTTCGACGCTCACCACGGTCGCCGTTTTTCTTCCGGTTGTTTTTCTTCAGGGGATCGCGGCTCAGCTGTTTCGTGACATGGCTTTGACCGTGTCCTTCGCCCTGCTTGCCTCTCTGGGAGTCGCCTTGACCCTGATCCCGATGATGGCGGCAATTGCAGAAGGTGCGACCGACATCAGTCGGTCTATTGCGACTCCGGATCCCTCTGAGGGGAAAACAAGGCGATTCTTTAGACTTCTCTTTGTCGGCATCCCCACCGGCACTCTGCGGGGTCTGCGTTGGATTGTCCGGTGGATCGGGAAGGGCGTGGCGGTGGTCACAAAGCCCTTGACGGCGGGATTCGATCGAATGATGGGAGTCGTTTCTGCTTCCTATCCGGCGATTATTCGAGCAGCGCTACGGGCACGACTTGCCGTACTGGCACTGGCCGTAGCCATGTTTGCTGGATCGATCTGGTTGATACCAAGGCTCGGTTTCGATCTGATTCCACAGTTTTCGCAGGGCGAATTCAGCTTTCTGGTCGAGTTGCCCGAGGGTACTCCGATCGAAGTAACCGACCGATATCTGGCTGACGTCGACGCTGTACTCGAGGATAACGACCTGGTCAAGTCGAGATCGACGATCGCTGGCGGAAGTGGTCTGGCGCTTACAAACACCGGTACAGAAGGTGAGAACGCGGGTCGCATCTCGGTTCAAATGGCCGCGGACTCGACCACGGAGCAGGAGACCGAAGTCATCCAGTTGCTGAGAGAGCGATTGGCGACTTCCGATCTGGCTCGGTTCAAATTCGAGCGTCCGACTTTCTTCAGCTTTCGTACACCCATCGAGGTGGAGGTCTACAGTGACAATCTCGACGAGCTCCATGAGGTCGCGGGAGCGCTCAAGGAAAGAATCGAGACGATAGCTGGACTCGTCGACGTGAAGTCCACAGCCGAACTGGGCAACCCTGAGCTACAGATCATCTTCGATCGCAACCAACTGGCTCAGCTGGGGCTCAATCTCGGTGATGTATCCGACACCCTGCGCAACAAGGTCCAGGGTGAGGTTGCCACCCGATTGACCGAAGGTGACCGTGAGATCGACATTGTCGTGCGTTCCGTGGAGATCGGAAGCGCCTCGGTCGACGACGTCGAGGATTTCATCGTCGGCCAGAACGCAAATGTTCCGATCTACCTCAAATCGGTTGCCGATGTGGTTCTTGCTGAAGGTCCGAGCGAAATTCGACGCATAGGCCAGAAGCGAACAGCGGTGATCTCGGCCAATATCGCAGGACGCGACATGGGTGCGGTCGCCTCCGATGTCAAAGCCGTGTTGGCGGATCAGATCTACCCAGCGGGTGTAACCGCGGCTTTGAGCGGCCAGGAAGAAGAGCGTGCCGAGGCGATCAGATCGCTGGGTATGGCTCTGGCTTTGGCTGTTTTTCTGGTCTATCTCGTCATGGCTTCGCAGTTCGAATCATTTCTCCACCCCTTCGTCATCATGTTTACGTTGCCCCTCGGAGCCATTGGGGTAGTCCTGGCACTCGCTCTGACAGGTGGGACCATCAATATCGTAGCGATGATCGGAGCTGTGATGCTGGCAGGTATCGTAGTCAACAACGCTATCGTGCTGGTCGATGCGATCAACCATCGCCGACGAGCAGGGATGGGTCGCACCGAGGCACTGATCGTGGCTGGGAGTGATCGTCTACGACCGATTCTGATGACCTCCGCGACAACAATTCTCGGACTGCTTCCGATGGCAATGGGTCTGGGAGAGGGAGCGGAGCTAAGGGCTCCTCTAGCAATTACCGTGATCGGCGGTCTGTCAGTGGCGACACTGCTGACCCTTGTGATCATCCCGGTTGTCTACTCGTTGGTGGATCGGAAACCAGAGACGGTTGAAAATGCCCTCGACCTGCATCAGCCCAGCAAGCAGGCAGACTCTGTGACGATCGAGCCACTGCGTGAGGCCGGTTGATGAACCTTCCCCGACTGGCTGTGACCAGGCCGATCACCACGGCGATGCTCCTGATCACCGTTCTGGTTTTGGGAGCAATGGCGATCAACCGCCTCCCCCTGGCCTATCTCCCCGAAGTCGATGTTCCTTTTATCGGTATCGAGATTCCCTATCCGAGCTCGAACCCAAAAGAGGTCGAGCGCGAGATCGTGAAACCGGTCGAGGAGGTGTTGTCCACTCTCAGCGGCGTCAAGACTCTCAACGGCACGGCGACGTCCGACATGGCCACATTCCGGCTCGAGTTCGATTGGGGCGAGGAGTTGGACATCGTTCGCATGCAGGTGAGCGAGAAGATGGACCAGGTCAAGTCGGAGTTGCCGCCGGGTATCGGCGAGATTGTGATTTTCTCGTTCAACACCAACGATATTCCCGTTGTTCAGGCAAGGGTTTCGGCTCAAGGTGTCGACCTGTCGGAGAGCTACGATCTGATCGAGGCCAGGATCTTGAATCGGATTCGACGGATCCCCGGAGTCGCAAGAGTCGATCTCGATGGTGTGGCGCCGCGTGAGGTTCGGATCGATCTGATTCTCGACCGGGTCAAGGCTCACAACGTAGACGTAGGAGCCCTGATCGAGAATCTTCAGGGGGCTTCGACCAATCTCGTCCTGGGGCAGATCGGAGATGGCGGACTGCGCTTCTCGGCCCGGAGCCTCGGTGAATTCAAGTCAGTGGCAGAGATCGGAGAGCTTCAGATCAACAGACAGGGTCTAAGACTGGTCGATGTCGCCGAGCTGGCCTACGAAGAGCCGGTCTATCCACATGGACGACATCTCGATCTGAAGTTTGCGATTGCCGTGGAAGTGTTCAAGGAGTCGACGGCGAACACCGTTGATGTAGTGCGCCAGGTGTTGTCGGTAATGGAGAATGACATCAACTCCGATCCACTACTCCAGGGCATCACACTGTTTGTCTGGGAGAATCAGGCCGATGAGATCACAGGCGGACTGAATGGGCTGCTCAAGGCCGGCCTGATCGGTGGCCTCCTGGCGGTGCTCAGTCTGTATTTTTTTCTACGTCGACTCGACTCCACCATCATCGTGGCGCTGTCGATACCGTTCTCGATCATCGCAGCCTGTTGTGTTCTCTTCTTCATGGGCAAAAGCCTCAATATCCTGTCGATGATGGGGCTGATGCTGGCGGTCGGAATGTTGGTCGACAACGCGGTGGTGGTGCTGGAGTCTATCGATCGCACCCACCGCGTTGAAAAGGACCGAGAGAAAGCAGCACTGATTGGCGCCCGTCAAGTTGCCGTGGCGGTCTCCGCCTCCACCTTGACGACGCTGATCGTCTTTCTGCCCCTCATCGTAGGTGCAAAAGTCGAGCTGACCACTTGGCTGGGAGAGATCGGCTTGGCAATAGCCATCGCGATGGGTTGCTCTCTGTTCTCATCTCTTACTCTGATCCCTCTGATGTCAGCTCACTTTCTTGGCAGGAAACGGCCCAAGCCAGTGAAGTCGATTGAATGGATGGAGAATCGCTACGCCGATATGTTGGCTTGGACGCTGGGGCACCGGGTCAAAACTCTTGGCATTCTGATTGTGATCATGGCGGTCGGACTCCTACCGTTCTTTACGGGAATGGTCGAGACGCCGATCTTCTCGGGCACAGTGAACAAGCGTCTCTTTATGAGATACGAGTTCAGCGATTTTACCTATAAGTCCGAGGCCGAAGATGCGGTGGACGTGATCGAAGCCTATCTCGATCAGAATCGAAAGCGATTTGCGATCGGTTCCATCTACAGCTACTACATGGAGAACGAGGCCGCCACAGTCCTCAATCTTGCACGCGAGGACTTCACGGATGAAGAGACCAAAGAGCTGCGCGAAGAGATTCGAGATGCTCTCCCCGAGATCGCCGGTGCAAGGGTTTACTTTGACAATGACACTGAAGACGGCGGAGACAGCACCTATTTTGCAGTGAAGCTTTTTGGTCAGGATACGACCACGCTCGAGCGGCTCGGTGAAGAGGCGATGCGTCGAATCGAGACGGTTGAGCAAGTCCAGGATGTGCGGACTTCCTTTAGAGACTCCCAAGGAGAAATCCGTGTGACTGTCGACCGGGAAAAGGCTCAGCGACTCGGTCTGACTGCCCAGGACATCGCCGACATTTTCTCGTTTACTTTGGGATCGATGCGTCTTCCCCGGTTCAACACGGGCGAGCGTGAGGTCGAGACCTGGCTAGCACTGCGTATCGAGGATCGGGAGAATCTCGACGACTTGAAGAAAATCCAGATCGGTGGAGGTGAGAATGGCCCCCCATTTCAGCTTGGCGATATCGCCACCTTCGAGATCGTTGCCCGTCCACGAGAGATCGTTCGCGAGAACCGAAAAGTACGCGTCGCCGTCCGAGGCACTTACGAGGGAGAAGACTGGGAAGAGGGCAAGGAGGAAATTGCCGGTCTGATGGATTCCTTCGATCTCCCGCCTGGTTATTCATGGAGCTGGGGAGACCGTATTATCGAACAGCAAGACCAGGACAGTCAGATGGCGATCAATTTCTTACTCGCCCTGGTTCTGGTATATCTCGTCATGGCCTCGCTTTTCGAGTCGCTGACGCAGCCTTTTGCGATTCTGTTTTCGATTCCCTTTGCCCTGCCTGGCGTCGCTTGGATGTTGGCAGCGACTGGAACTCCGTTCAATCTGATGGGGCAGATCGGCATCCTGATTCTCATGGGGATCGTGGTCAACAACGGCATTGTCTTGCTCGATCACACGAACCATCTACGGCGCAGCGGCATGCCACGCGACGAAGCGATCATGCAGGCGGGTCGGGATCGATTGCGACCGATTCTGATGACTGCGGCGACTACGATCATCGGGCTCCTGCCGTTGGCACTGCGTGGTCCGAACACCGCCGGGATCTTCTACTACCCTCTAGCCCGAACGGTCATGGGTGGCTTGATGTCATCGGCGATATTGACGCTATTGGTCCTGCCTTTCGTCAGTCTCGGCGTCGAGGGTGTGGCGAATTGGTTGCGCGGGATTTGGCGGGCCTCGACCGTGAGTCTGAAAACGGCCTCATCTGAGGTAGAACCCGTTCCGGCCGAGGCAAATCCCGCACCGACGACTCATTGACAGGGAGTCTTGAACGACGATAGATCCGATCGCTGCAGTCTGCTGGCCATCCCCTAAATCCCTGGTTCACGGCCCGCTAGATCGGCAGCGATCGGATCTATCGTCATTTGAAGACACTCGGTTCGAGTGAAAAGCCCCGCGGACGGTCCCGGCATCCCTGGCAACGAGGACCGAAGTCTCTTGGTAGTGCTTGTGAGCGATATACTACCGGCCGCATGAGCGAGTCCGACGAGTCCTCGTCGACAGTGTTGTCAAAAGCGCTGTTGCAAGAGTTGCATGCCTTCTTGAGCCTCGATGCTCCCTTTTTGATTCGAGATCTGCCTCAGGTCTCGACTGAAGACGAGCTCGAGATCGCGCTGCTCGAGAGAATCGAAGCGCGAAGCCGCACCGGCACCGACTTCGGTGACGAGACCCTGTTCCCCGGTTTGTCCCATCACGCAGCGGTAAGTGGTAGCCGCGAAGATCTAGAGCTCTTGGTTCGTGGTTTCTTCGACCGGCGTCGGATCAAGAAATCCTTCTCGGCACAGGAACGGCGTTTGATGTACCGGACCATGCTGTTGACGAGAGCAATAGACGACTATCTGAAGCGGGCCTTCGACAAAAAGGAGATCGCCTGGGAGGGTTACCCGTCACCCCAGAAGGGATTTCGATCGACAGGGCAGGAGGCGATCGTCGGCGCAGCTCTGCGTCTACGAAAATTCCCCGAGTTCGGGCAGGGAGAAACCTATCGGGGGGACTTCATCAGTCCGTTGATTCGGGATCTGGGTGCGCTGCTGATGTTCATGCCCGATCCGCTCCACCCGATGCTTGTCCAGGCTGGAAAAGAGGGAACCCCGGTTGCAGGACGCGATTTACACACCGGAGACTTTGACCGTGGAGTGCTTCCGCCGGCCGCGCCGCTGGCGATTGCGACTCAGACGCTTCTCGGCATCGCCTATTCGTTCAAGCTGCGCAAAGAAGACCGGGTTTGCGTGAGTTTTATCGGTGATGGCGGGTCGAGCCTCGGGGAGTGGCACGAGGCGATCAATCTTGCGGCGGTCGAGCGTCTCAACATGGTATTTGTGATCGAAAACAATCAGTGGGCGCTGGGCACCCACGTAAGTGAGCAGACGGCTGCGCGACGATTTGCCCTGAAGGCTCAAGGCTACGGAATTCCGGGTGTGACGCTGTTTGGAAACGATCCCGATGAAGTCGCTGCAGGCGTGACATGGGCCACTGATCGAGCCCGGCAAGGGCACGGCCCTACTCTCGTAGAGCTGGTTTCCTACCGAAGGCCGGGTCACGCACATCACGACGACGATCGCTTCCACGGCAGCCGCGAGGCCAAGATCCCGGGCTACGAATACGAGGATGAACGTCGGGAATGGGAGAAGCTGGATCCGATCGGGTTGTATGAAGGCAAGCTCGAGCTCGAGGGTGTCATTTCGAAAGACGACAGGGAAGAACTTCGTAGAGAAGCCGAAGACGAGGTCGTAAAAGCGGCTTCCAAGGTTGCGGCAGCGCCCTGGCCCTCGCCGGTGAACTACCGAACTGGCGTCTACGCTCCGAGAACTCTTCCTGGTCCATCCGAGACAACGGACGAGTCGACCAGATTGATGTCGTATGACGAGGCGATCCGGACAGGAATCTCCGAGCTCATGTCAGAGGCCGAAGAGGTTTTTGTCCTGGGTGAAGATGTTGGTGGGCGCTATGGCGGGGCCTTCGGCGTCACCCGAGGACTGGTCAAGCAGTTTGGTGGTCAGCGCTGCTTCAACACGCCACTCGCCGAGTCGGCGATTATCGGCTGCGCAGTAGGCGCCGCGCTGATGGGGCTACGCCCGATCGCCGAGATGCAATTTGCCGACTTTCTGGCGCCAGCCTTCAATGCTCTGGTCAACAACGCAGCAAAGATCTATTGGCGATGGGGTAGACCGGTCCCAATGGTGGTCCGTCTTCCTTACGGGGGGGCTACCGGCACAATGAACATGCTTCTGGGTGGGGGTCCCTACCACAGCCAATGCCCCGAGTCCTGGTTTGTCAGCTCCCCTGGATGGAAGATCGTCGCCCCTTCGAACCCTGTCGATGCAAAGGGCTTGATGGCGGCAGCGATTCGTGACGACAATCCAGTGATCTTCCTCGAGGCCAAGGGTCTGTACGGATTCTTTCGTCCTGATCTCCGCCAGGAGGTGCCCTTGGGGGCCTCTTTCGAGGTACCTCTGGGTAAAGCCTCGATTGCACACCCCGGTGATGACCTTACGGTTTTGACCTATGGGGCCATGGTCTGGACAGCACTCGATGCTGCGACAAGGTTGGAAGCGCAGGGGGTAAGTGCGGAGGTTGTCGATTTGCGAACCTTGGTACCGCTCGATGAGGAGGCGATCGGGTGCTCGATCAAGAAAACCAACCGCGTACTGATCGTGCATGAGGCCGCTCTGCGAGGTGGTTTCGGAGGAGAGCTTGCCGCTGTCGTGAGCGACCGGTTCTTTTTTCATCTTGACGCACCCATTCGGCGAGTAGCCGCGCCCGATACACCGGCGCCGTACGCCCCTCCTCTGGAGCACGATTTCCTGCCCAAATCCGATCAGATCATCAATGCGGCAATTGCCCTATTGAGTGAGTAGCGGTCCTGGACTAGCCCAGTGTTCGCTCAGGGGTGCGCGGGCCTCCGAGTCCTTCATCGAGAAGTCGCGGTCCCACCGGTCGTTGCCCGGGATCCACTTCCACCAAAACATTCCGGCCACGAAGGGCGTCGTCTCGATTCTGCGAAGCGCAACATCGATCAGGTCTTGTCTCAGGGCTCGTACAGCCGGCGTATCTCGGTTCTCGGGAACCCAGGGCTTGAGGGCGGCCTCGGGCGATCTGGAGTACCCGATCTCCGCAAACAGGACCGGTTTGTTTTTGTGAGCACGAGACAATGACTCGAGCTGCTCGAGCGGCCCTTCCCAGGCCCGCCACAGCTCGTCTCGGTTCGGAGACAGTTGATCGCTCAGGGGGAAATACGCATGGACCCCGATCAGATCGACGGCATCCCAGAATGGCACGGCGGCCAGGCTATCCCAGTTCGCGGCGTAGGTGATCTTGCCGGTGTATACCTCCCGGACCGCAGCAATGATCTGGCGCCACTCGGTCTCGAATCGAGTGGTTTTCTCATACTCGACACCGACGGACAGCAGTTCCACTTCCGATCGCTCGGCAAAGCGAGCCTGATCGACAATGAAACTCCGGTAGCCATCGAAGAATCGTCGCCATGCCTGCTGGTCGTCTCCAAAATCGATTGCACCGCGCCATTGAAAGCTCCCCCAGTAGGCCAGATGTGGCTTCCAGAAGAGCTTCATTCCGGCGCTGCTCGCCAAGTCGACGGCCTTGGCGAGGTAGCCGGTTTCCGCTGTCGGTCTGAACCGGATGGTGCCGTCCGATCGAACCCCCGCGTAGGGATGGATCGAGATCCAGTTCACTCCCAGGGTTCGCAGCTCTTGGAGGCTTTCTGCCATCTGAGGCGAGCCCCAGATCTGGCCAGCTCGAGGGCAGGACACGATAACTCCGCGGTGGAATGGGTCCCGAGAGATAGTTGCATCAAGCGAAGCGCTCTCTACGAGCTCGATACCTGGGACCAGGGAGATCCAGCTCCAAATCAGGAGCACACCGACCGGGATCCTGTTGGCTCGGCCCGGTTGGCGACTACGCTGACTGCTCCTGGAGGTTTCGTTCATTGACAGAGCTCAGAACCTGGGGTGACCCAACTGACTGACTACAGTACGACTCAAAGAGAGCAAGGGTTTTCTGTCGGCTAGGAGCCGGCGTCCTCTGGTCCGGCCTTAGATCTCCAGGATCTCGAGCTCCAAGGTTTCGAGTTCCACGATCGCTACAGTAGAGATACCCGTAAGCCACCCGCCTACTTCTCCCGGGTTGAGAAGCAGCGTTCCGTCCTTGTGATAGTCGCCTTTGTGAGTGTGTCCGTAGACGACGAGATCAAAGTCGCCGCTGCGAGAC
>CAXMQZ010000032.1:0-8107 GCA_964195975.1 uncultured Polyangiaceae bacterium
AATGCCTTCGCCAAGGAGCCCCGTACCAGGAAGCCCCGAGCCAGGGAGAGACGCAATGACCATGAAGCGAATTGCCATGAGGCGGCCTACAGGTGTCCTGGGAATCCTGTGCATCTGTCTATCGGTCGGGGCTCTGGCCGAATCTTCGGACGAGGCGTTCGAACAGTCTTTGGTCGGTAGCCTCGATATCGCCGGCCGCAAGATGATCGCTCTTGCCGAGGCCACGCCCGCCGAGCAGTTCTCCTGGCGACCCGCCGAAGGCGTGCGCTCGATCAGCCAGGTCTATATGCATGTGGTGGGCAACAACTTTCAGATTCCGGCCATCTTGGGCGCCAATCCTCCCGACGGAATGGACATACCAGAACGCCCTTACGACCGGAGGATGCAGAAAAAGGGTTGGGAAGAGGAGATCCGAGACAAGCCCGCCGTGATCGATCGGTTGAAGAGGTCCTTCGAATACGCTGCGAGCGCGGTACCGGAGATCACTGACCTGGATGAGATCATCGCCCCTCTGGGATTCCGTGACACCAAGAGAAACTACCTGCTTCTCCTTGTCGCTCATGCTCACGAGCATCTCGGCCAGTCTATTGCCTACGCCAGAGGCGCGGGCGTCGTGCCACCCTGGAGCCACGCGCCCGAGCGCACACGGGCGGACTCAGTCGCGGTGTTCGATGGCGATAGCGCGCGCGGCGCGATTGTTTCCATCGACCGTTACGGAAACCTGATCACGAATTTGGTCGAAGCCGATCTCGAGGGGCTGGGAGTTGCCGTCGGCGACACCTTGAGTGTCCAGGTAGGCGAAGCTACGGCAGAGGCGTTCGTCGGCGACACCATGATGGATGTCAACGACGGCGAGTGGTTCGCAGTCGTGAATGCCACCGGCACCCTTACGATCGGTCGCAGCTATGACAGCGCAGAGGCGACGATGAGCTGTGGGGCGGGTGAGCCGATCGTCATTCGGGCCGCCAAGCCGTAGGCAAAAAAGGGGACACGAACCCGAAAAGGGGACATGACCCTAACTCCGGAGGAGTTCGGGATCGTGTCCCGGCGCAGATCATGTCCTCATTTTTTCGACCCGAGGACTGCGAGACAGCGATGGAGCTCCTGGACGCCGGAGGGATCTATGGGACGTGCGCGAGAGGCCTCCGGAAGCAGGTCGTAGAGCCATCCAATCCCAGCAATCGCCTGTTCGGGGTTATCGGACGAAGGCAGGCCACGCTCGAGCTCACAGTAGCGCTCCAGCTGGCGTTCACGGCGGCGCAAAGCGGCACTGTACCAATCTGCAGGGGCGGCTCTGGTTGACTCCATCTCTTCGAAATTCTATCAGTCTGGCATCGCTGTAACGTTCGGGCTGTCTTTGAGACCAACTTCCGAGGGAAGTAGACGGTTTACCTGGTTGCTATCGAAAATGAACGCAGGTATCATCTTGATATGAAATCTAATACCAAGTCGAGCATCACGCTGCCACCAAAAGAGCTTGCGCTGGTCCTCGAGCTTCAAACCCAGCTCAACGCCAAGACCAAGGTCGAAGTGGTTCGCCGTGGATTGAAACTTCTAAAGGAAGTGACCGACAGAGAGAGCCTACGTAGATCCTACAGCCAAGCTTCCGCCGCGGTGCGTGGTTCGACTGAGCAAGAGATCGCCGAGCTCGATTCCCTGGTCAACGAAGGGCTGCCCGATTCGTGAAGATTCGCCGCGGAACTCTCTATCTTGCCGATCTCAACCCTCGACGCGGCATCGAACCCGGCAAGGTCCGGCCGATCGTAGTTATTCAGAGCGACCTTCTCAACGAAGTGAACCACCCATCGACCTGGGTTCTTCCCTGTACAACACGGCTCGTCGGAGAGAATCTGCTTCGCACGCCGTTGCCCGGGGGCATCGCCGGCAACGATCAAGACTGTGAGGTCATGATCGATCAGAGCCGCGCCATAGACAGTCGACGAATCGTTCGAGCCCTATCCCCTCTCCCCGATACGATCCTTAAAGAGATCGAGGACAAGCTTCGCCTCCTGGCCGAGCTCTAGCCCTCTTTTTTCAAGCGACGAGGGCAACGCCGGCGAAATAGGCTGGCAGCTCGTCGAAGGACTTGGCTTCCACCTTGCGGCACCATCGAACTTCGCCGTAGAGCTCGATCTTGGATCGCTTGCCCTTGGCCACGAATAGCTCGCGGGCCTCGAGCCGCAACGGTTGCCCGATCTCGATGCCCATGCCCGATTCGCTCCAGTTCAGGATCCGGCCATAGACGGGGCCGTAGAGCAAAACGCCCTCGACCTCACGGCGCTCGAATCGGCGTGCGTCGGGATCTTTTTCGGGGTCTTCGAGGGTGAGGGTTCGCCATTCGCCGTCGCCTTCGTCGATCCTCGGCAACAGTTCGGTAACGTACTCTAGGGTTCCCTTCTCATCGACCATTCCGTCCAGGGGCTTGGGCCAGACCGGTCCACCGAACTCGATCTGGTCGATGCCGCAGCCCAGGTACTCAGCGGCTTCACCGATGGCTCCGAACGCATCGGCGCCGATCTCGATAGCGAGGCGCTCGCTCCTTGGTCGGCCGTCGATTTCATAGCGGATGTACCAACCAGGCTCAGTGGAGCCTCTGGCCACAAAGTCGAGCCGTGCTACGGGTGCAAGTTGGGCTTGGATACTCATAACCGAAACGGCATTGTCACCGAAGAGCGGCCTGCTCGTCACCTCCGAAATCGCCATATGCAAATGGGTCGCGCTAGTCGCCGCAGCGACATTCGTCTAAAAAGGGCTGCTGGCGCGATATGCTACGAGGCTACCCTCAGGCCGCCTGAGGCCGGTTCCTAACCCTAGATGCCGCGACTGCGACCGGGACCTGCGATCGGCTGAGGTGTCCGCCATCATGACCACTCGACCAGTCTCGATCGAAGTTCGCGGGGCCCGCACCCACAACCTGCGTGGGGTGGATTGCCGCGTGCCCCACGGCAAGGTGACGGTGGTCACCGGGCCTTCCGGCGCCGGCAAGTCGTCTCTTGCCTTCGATACGATCTTCGCCGAGGGGCAGCGTCGGTTTGTCGAATCGATGTCGACTTACGCACGGCAGTTTCTCAATCAGATGGAACGACCGCCGGTCGACGAGATTTCGCACATCCTGCCCGCGGTGGCGCTCGAAGCCCGTAACTCGGTGCGAAACGCGCGCTCTACGGTGGGCACGATCTCGGAGATCTACGACGTCTTGCGCTTGCTGTTCACCCATCTGGGCGAGGTCTATTGTCCCGAAGGGCACGGACCGGGTCATGCCTACACCCAACAAGAGGTGGCCGAGGAGTTGGCGGCGGGCGCGGTGGGTGAGTCGTTCATGCTGATCGCCGAGATCCCAAGACCGAAAAAGAATGCGGATCTCGCTCTTCGTGAGCTGGTGCGCCAGGGGTTTGCTCGCCGGCTCGAGGGCGATGAGTTGGTGCGGATGGGCTCGAAGGTGCGATGGCTCAAAAAGCACGATCCGATGCCTCTGGTTCTGGGTCGGTTCAAGGCCCGGGGTGAGGTGACCGATCAGCTTGCCACCGCAATTGAAGAGGCTTATCGACTACGGGGAGACCAGCTCAAGGCGCTGGGCATTGGAGAACGGGGAGACGAAGCCAGCCGCATCTACAGTCCGGGGTTGGGATGCGCGGTTTGCGGCCGATCTTTGCGCAAGCCGGTGCCGGCACTGTTCTCGTTCAACTCGCCGCTCGGCGCCTGCCCGACCTGTCAGGGGTTTGGCCGGGTGATCGGGATCGACCGAGGTCGAGTGATTCCGGATCCAGTCTGGACGCTCAGAGAGCGTCCGATCGCCCCGTGGAACTCTCCGGCCTATGAAGAGCTCTATGACGGTCTCTTGGCGGCGTGTGAAGCCGAGGGGATTCCGCTCGACGTCTCGGTGCAGGATCTCTCCGAAGAGGCGCGCGATTTCATCTGGCGTGGCAAGGGCGAATTCGTCAACCTGGAGGATTTTTTTGCCTGGCTCGAGCGCCGCTCGTACAAGGTCCATGTACGGGTGATGCTGGCCCGGTACCGGGCCTACGACCCCTGTGACGACTGTGGTGGCACTCGGCTTCAGCCCGAGGCGCTATCGGTGCAGATCGACGACATAACGCTGCCCGAGTTGAACCGCATGAGCATCGAGCTGTTACGCCATTGGCTCCGACACAAGAAGTGGTCGCCGAGACAGCGCGAGCTGGCGGGTCACCTGCTCGAAGAGCTCACCGAACGAGTCGAGTTTCTGTATCGGGTTGGGCTCGACTATCTGACTCTCGACCGGCAGGCGCGGACGCTTTCAGGTGGCGAGGCGCAGCGAATCCATCTCTCAGCAGCTCTGGGCTCCGGTCTGACCAGCACGCTCTATGTTCTCGATGAGCCAACGATCGGTCTGCATCCCCGTGACAGCGACCGGCTCCTGAGTATTCTTCATGACCTGGCAAATCGGGGAAATACCGTGTTGGTCGTCGAGCACGATCGAACCCTGATTCAGGGAGCCGACCATCTCATCGATCTGGGGCCGGCCGCCGGTGAAAACGGTGGTGAGGTGGTCGTAGAGGGTGATCTGCAGAAGGTGATGGCGACGGAGGAATCACTGACCGGTGCCTATCTGCGTGACCGGCCATCCACTCCGGCGCGGCAGCATTTGAACCGGTTTCGCCGCGAGCGGGGTCAGGAGTCGTTGGCCGAGGAGATTGCGGGCAAACCAAGAGTCTCGGTGCAGGGGGCTCGGTCGCACAATCTACAGGGCATCGATGTGGACATCGCCCTCGGCTCGCTGGTGGCCGTGACCGGTGTCTCGGGCTCGGGCAAGTCGACCCTGATCGAGAATGTGCTCTGGGGCACCTACCAGAGAAGCCGCGGAGTGGTGGATGTCGAGCCCGGGGAGTGCGATTCGCTAGAAGGTCTGGATCAACTCTCTGATGTGGTTCTTATCGATCAGCAGCCGCTGGGTCGATCGACCCGATCGAATCCGGTCACCTATCTCAAAGCCTACGATGATATTCGCAAGGTCTTTGCGGCAACCCCGATGGCAAGAAAGAAGGGGATCAAGGCAGGTCACTTCTCCTTCAATCTCGAGGCTGGTCGGTGTCCCGAGTGCAGGGGCACGGGTGTTCAAGAGGTCGACATGCAGTTCATGGCGCCGATCATCGTCACCTGCGATGCATGCCAGGGGCATCGGTTCAAGCCCCAGGTCCTGACGGTGGTCTACAAGGGTCTCAACATCGCTGAGACGCTGGAGCTCACGGTCGACCGGGCGCTGAAACATTTTGCCGATCAAAAGCGGCTGGTTCGCAAGTTGCTGAGCTTGGCGGCTTGCGGTCTGGGGTATCTACGTCTTGGCCAGGCGACCTCGACCCTGTCGGGTGGAGAGGCTCAGCGTCTGAAACTGGCGAGCTTTCTGGATCGCCCACCGGCCAAGAAGCCGCGCCTGTTTCTATTTGACGAGCCCACGACGGGGCTGCATATGTCGGATATCGACCTGCTCTATCAGACGCTGAGAAAGCTGGTGCATCAGGGTGACGGTGTCGTGGTGGTGGAGCACAGCCTCGATCTGATTGCCCGGGCTGATTGGATCATCGATCTCGGGCCCGGTCGCGGCGTCCACGGGGGCAAGCTCCTGTTTGCGGGGCCTCTCGAGTCGTTTCTGGATACCGCGGAAACGCCAACCGCGTCCGAGTTGAGGGAATTCTTGAAGTGGAGTGATGAGTTGCGGCACCAAGATTGCAACGCTACTATGCCCGACGGTGATGGAAACTAGCGTGGCGACCCGATCCTCCACGCCCGCCTGGGCGAGGACTGTAGGTACTGCAGCAGCAGTGCTGTTGGGTCTTATCTTGCTGGTGGCGGCCTGGGCCAAGGCGGTCGATCCGGAGTCCTTTGTAGAGCAGATTCGGATCGAGGGTCTGGACTTTTTTGGCCTCGCCGAGTTGGTTGCCTACGCCGCCATAGTGATTGAGATCGCCCTGGGCACGGCCCTGACGCTGGGAATTCGCCGCCGGTGGGTGTTGATTCCTACCGTTTTGCTGGTGCTCTTTTTTCTGTTTCTCACCGGGCGCACCTATTGGCGGTTCGAACATGGCCTGATCGACGAG
The DNA here is from genome assembly GCA_964195975.1 of uncultured Polyangiaceae bacterium. GTDB lineage: Bacteria > Acidobacteriota > Thermoanaerobaculia > Multivoradales > JAHEKO01 > CAXMQZ01. Next base: position 6,075 of record CAXMQZ010000032.1, read on the forward strand.
TCAGAGAGCTGTGGCTGTTTTGGAAATCTGGTCGATCGGACGCCGGCGCAGGCGTTCTGGCAGGACCTGTTTCTGCTCGGGATTCCGGCCATACTGGCATTTGTGGGCCGACCTGGTGGCGCCCAGTCGTCCAAAACCCCGTCGTCTCCAACCTACTCGTTTCAAAAGGAGTCCTTTCCAACGAAGCGAGTTGCGGTCGTGGTGGCGGTGACGATCGCCGGTCTGATTTTCACAATCAAGGCACCGTCGTTGCCGCTGGACAATCTGGCAACCCGGCTTCGGCCCGGGGTCGAGATCGCCGATATTTGTGCCGGCGCCGAGGGCAGTGTGGAGAGGCTTTGTCTCGACACCGTAGTCAGCGAGATCGAAACAGGCAGACACTGGGTCATCTTGTCGGGTTTGGAGGAAGAGAGCTTTCTGACGGCGATGCCCGAGCTGAATGCCGCAGCGGTGTCCAGTGGTGATCCGGGACTCTGGGTGGTGACGACCGCCGTCCCAGAGGTTGTGGCCTCGTTTGGATGGACCCAGGCCCCTGCGTTCGAGGTGCGCGAGGCGCCACCGGCGCTGGTAGGACCCCTGCATCGACGGCTTCCACGGTCGTTTCTGGTCGAGGACGGGGTCGTGATCGAGACGATTAGTGGCTTGCCGCCAACTCGCGGTTTGCCTGAAACCGAGAATTAGGGCAGGCTATGCTACGAATACGAGCTGAGGAAAACACCATGAATACAATTCAAGACACCCATTCGCTAACGACCCGCATTTTCGGGACTCTTCTAGGGGTCCTTTCGATGGCATCGATCGTGGCAGCGCAAGAAGTCGCGGTATCGGACTTTACACCGGTGGGCTATGAGATCGAGGTCGACGGTGAAGAGATTCGTGATGCCGAGGTCTTCCAATCTCGATCGACCGGGACGTTTCTGATCATCTCGTCGGCGTTGCCGGCTCCGGTTGTGATCAAGTTGCGTGAAGCTCGAGTCGAGACCGTGAATCTGATGAAGGTCAACCGCACCAGCGAGGGCACCATCGAACTTCTGCCCGGGGCGGAGATGGCGCTTCAACCGCCGTTCAAAATCACGGCCGATCGGACCGGTCTGGAGTTCAGCGTCGATGACAAAAAAGGGCTTCTCAGGGAGAGACCGCCCCTTCTGGGTCATCAGGACGTCGCCGGGCTCGAGGAGCACAGCCCCGAGTATCGCGTTACCGCAGACGCCTATACCCCCTCGGATCCCATTGTCGCCAAGCTGCGCGATCAGACCGACGATGTCAAGGTCCAAGTCTATTTCGGATCCTGGTGCAGTCACTGCAAGCAGATGGTGCCTCGCATCATGAAGGTCGCCGAGCAGCTCGAAGGCTCGAAGATCACCTTCGACTTCTACGGCATGCCGCCCTTTAGCACTCCCGATCCTGTGGCTACGAAGGCAGGGATCAAGGCGGTTCCGACGGGTGTGATCTTTCTGGACGGCAAAGAGATCGGTCGCATCTCGGGATCAGGATGGAAGGTACCCGAGCTGGCCATCAACAACCTCATCGTCAGCAACGGCAGCCCGACTTCGTAGATCTGTCCAGTCAGTAGGTCCGTCTAGTCAGTAGATCTGTCTAGTCAATCAGGCTAGCGGACGGAATCCGCCCGCTTGAGCTGTCCCGCGCATATTTGTGTCGATGTGAATCGCCGAGCCGAGGTTCGCGAGATCAAAGACGTGGAGATTGCCGGGCTCGCCTTCCGCGACTTGCTGCCTGGAGTCTGGGTCGACGATGCTCAGACGCACCCAGTGGGGCGGCATGAAAACTTCCGGGTCGCCGCCATTGAGGGTGTCGGTGAACAGTTGACTCGCCAGTTCGATTGAGCCGTGCTCACGAACGATCTGGGTTGGCGGAATCGCCAGGAACTGCTCGATTAATTTGTGGAGCTGAGTGGGGTCGCGACTTTCACCCGCTTTGGCACCTGTCCTGACAACCGGGCCGACCGAGGCTCCGATCTCGACCACGACACTCGCCGTCGGCATCCGAAATCTGAGATCGAGCTTCTCGAGTGA
>CAXMQZ010000033.1:0-7255 GCA_964195975.1 uncultured Polyangiaceae bacterium
CGCTTCCAGGAGCTGCTGGAGAGGCACCAGACGAAAACAAACTAGGCGCCTGGCAAGAATCGAGGCAGGCTACCTCACCTTGATCGAGGCCAGAGGCCGAACTTCCTGGTCGATCAAGTCGCCCACTTCGTCTGTGGCGACATCCAGTTCGTAGTCCTTCTGCAATCCAAGCCACAGTTCTGCTGAAACGCCAAAGAACTTGGCCAAACGGAGAGCTGTATCTGCAGTGATACCTCGCTTGCCCAAGACGATCTCGTTGATTCGCCTGGGATGCACACCAATCGCCAGCGCAACGCGACTCTGGCTCAATCCCATCGGCTCGAGAAATTCTTCCAGCAATACTTCGCCGGGGTGAACGGGCCGTAGTTTTTCGTCCTTCGTCATCTCATACCTCGCTAGTGGTAGTCCACAATCTCGACATCGTAGGCATCGTTTCCCTTCCAGCGGAAGCATATTCGCCACTGATCGTTGATCCGGACGCTATGCTGACCGACGCGAGCCCCCTTTAGCTTCTCCAACCTATTTGCTGGCGGTACCCGCAGGTCCTGCAAAGTGCGAGCATTGTTCAAATACCGCAGCTTCCGATAGGCCACCTGCTGGATGTCGACAGGCAATTTTCGTGATCGTTGACGAGCCAGTACCTTCGATGTCTCCCTGTCTTTTGTCGTCTTGATCACTCGATCATCCTATACCGTTTAGCGCTTAGTGTAAAGCGGTATAACAATACATGTATAGCGCAAAATGAGTTGCCTTGACAGTCAAGTGATCAGTCATGAAAGGCGCCGCTCACTGCTCCACTGCTAGACCGGAGAATCGAACGGATTTACGAAGCGAACGCCAGTCTGTTCGATGTCCCTGACGTTGCGGGTGGCGAGAGTCAGCCCGCCGACCTTTGCGGTTGCGAACAGGAGCCCATCCACGACCGGAATGGGATCGGGGACGTTGAGTCGACCCCATTCATCGGCGACCGGCTGATCGATCGGCAGGATGCGATCTTTGTGTTGCGCAATCAACTGGTGTAGCCAGCCATCCAGAGCCGCCGCCGCATCCCGGTCCCGAAGCCGAATGCTCTCGACACCACGGCGAATCTCACCCACCGTCAGGACGCTCAACAGGATTTCTTCCTCCTCCAGGCCGGAAAACCATGCGAGGAGATTGGGATCGGCGCGATCACCTTTGCGAAGCTCCGAGATGACGTTGGTGTCGAGAAGATAACTCATAGCTCGACGGGACGGCCGCGGTCTGTCGAGCGTTCGAAGTCGCGATCCTCGCCGACATTCGGGATCTGCCGCAGCAGTTCTTTGAGGGGCATACCGGCGTTTTCACCTGTCAACGCTTTGCGCAGGATCTCGCGATGCTCTTCTTCAGCCGACTGGTCGTGTTGCGCCGCCCTGAGCTTGAGCTCGCGTACGACGTCATCCTCGAGATTTCGGACAATCAACTGAGCCATACAATCTCCGCAGTGATATCAATGATATCATCCAAATCACCTCAACTGCAAATTCTGCTTCAGCCGCAACAACAGAGACGGGAAACCGGCAGATGATCTCCTTACTATTTACAGTTTGGGGTCGACAAGGCATTGGTGCGACCCCAGAATAAAATCTCCCTTGCTCTAGAACTCGGTTGTCACCGCCACCCAATCGGGTGGCGCGCCACAGCGCAACACGTGATACAGCTTGAAGTTACGTCGACAAGGGTATGCCAGCCGAAAGGCTGAGCGGATAGAAACAAGGGTCCTCACCTTATGCCAGGCAAGACGTTTGGGTTGCCCATAGAAAGTCGCGGATTCCAAACCCGTAAGGAGATCGAATCATGGCCACATTTTCCGAGTCAGTCGAAAGACACCACAAACTGATCATCGTGGTGCTCTCTCTTATTATTCTCACTTTGGCAGCTTCCTGTACCTTCCACGATGTGATCCCAATCTGTCATTACGTATTTGGGTGCGATCACAATATGCATGTTGCTGCATCTCTTTGAGCTCCTATCGGCGCATCTTGCTCAGCTCCGCCAGTAAAAGCTCTCCAACCCGCTGAGCAATCGCAGCTCGAGGGATAGTCAAGTATTGATCGGCACACCATGACTCGACACGACCGCGGATTCTGGGTATTGCAATGCACCGGCTGGCTCTTGCTGGTTTACCTCGTTTATGCCCAGGGCATAACGGCTTTTGGTTATGAACGGGGCGTCGCGATGGGCACACAGGAACCGGCAAGCGCGATCACGGAAGTAGGAGCTGCGTTCTGGTACGGCTTTGCAGTTGGTGATCTGTTGATTTACATCCCGCTTCTAGCCTTGGGTTTGATCGGTCATTTGCGCGACGCGCCCTGGGGCAGGTCTGTGTTGGCGGCAGCGATGGGGATTACCGTCTATTGGCCAATCGTGTGTCTAGCGGCGCTGGTCAAAGCGCGTGACGCCGCCGGGTGGAACCTCTCGAGCGAGATGCCTTACTGGATTGTCTGCGTGGCCATCGCATCATGGGGTGCGTGGGCACTTTGGGAATTGGTCAAAAGGAACACTAGGAAGCCGGCCTAGTTGTCTTCTGTCTTCGGCTCCTCTGGCTCCGGCTTTTCTGCCTCCACCTCTTCCACCTCACCCTCGACTGGCAGACCCGTGACCTTCTCTAGCCGTCTGACGAATTCCAACCCGATTCGTTTTCGGACCCCAATGGTCACAAACTCATCCCCCGGCTCATCCCCCAGCTCATCCGCCGACGCATCCTTCAACTCGATCGAGACCATGGTGAACTTCTTATTCGCCACGAGCATAACCAGGCCTACTGGGCCCGCAAGAACAGTTGTGGCTGCCGTCGCCCCGCCGTACTTCTTTTTTCTCAGACCGAGGCGCATGGAGACGACATCGTTGTAGAGAACCGCAACCGGATCAGCCTTCAGTTCATTCTTTGGAGTAAAAGTGAGGTGGTTCTCCTCGAATCGTACGCTTCCCTTCAAAAGCTTCTTGGTGCCTTCAATGGCCAATCTGGCTTCGTCATAGACCGTCTGAGCAACCAAGGCCTGAACTGTTAGCAACAAGCACGCGACTATCGCAACTCGCTTCATCACAATCCTCACGTCGGTCAATCCTTGCGACGCCTGAGACGTTACATAGCCCACCTGGCCGAGGCATCTCCCAGGCACTCCCGCTTTTCTAGGTACGCCTACGTATATCAAAAACCTAGAAATGGTCTGCCACCCACTCGGGTAGGTCCGGAATCACCTCATCCATCGACGAGTCCCAGAAGCCACTGCTGGTAGCGCTCGATCTCGGGTTGGGTGGGCCGAGAGTGTCCGCGCTCGTCATCGACCACATAGACCACGTTGGCGCCCTTCGAGCGCAGCTTTTCGACAAATGCATCAATGACCTCGATGGTGCCGACGTTGTCCTGGCGCCCATGGGAGACAAAAACCTGGGCGCCACCGAGATGACCGAGGAACTCGTCTCGCCTGAAATCCGGCACACTCTCCGAATCGTCCATGCCGGGGATGAAGGGGATTCCGCTGAAGGCCGCGAGACCCAAAAAACGATCGGGCCTCGTGTGGTAGGTCAGGTACGAGCCCCAACCCCCCATCGAGAAGCCCACCACCACGATGCGGTCGGTGTCGACCGAGTAGCTCGACGCCACCGCATCGATCGCCTCCTGGATGTCGGTCTGCGGCCCCTCTCCCAGATAGAAATTCGTCCTCCCGCGGGCAAACGGACCCACACCGATACAGCAGTCGGACGCCACGAACTCGACTCCGGCCAGGTCCATCTCGGACGAATCCGAGCCGTGCAGATAAACGACGAGCGGGTACTTTCTTGCCGGATCGTAGTTTTCGGGTACGAACACACTGTAGGGCTGAAGCGTGTCGTCGACCCGAGATTGAAAAGCCTTGCGCGAGAGCCCTCTCGCCTCGGCAAGGACATCGGTTCCCTCAGACGCGCCATCGAGAATGCGAGCCAGGCTCGCCATGGCTGTGATCTGCCCTGCGCCCTCATCGTAGGAGCGCATCGCGGCGAGGTCGCCTTCGAGCTCATCGATTAAGAACAAGATCGTCTCGTAACTCGCTAGCTGGAGGAGGCCGCGGAGATCCTCGAGACGGCTGGCCAGCGCCTTCCGATCGAAGCGATCCAACACGCTGAACCGCGATATGTTGGAGTTGGAATACCGGGAGTTGGAATACCCTGCGGTCGCGTCCCCTGGATTAGCATCTCCCGCGGCGGTCGCCCCATTCGTGACAGCACCGGCCCTGATAACACCCCTCGTGACGACACCAGTGTCGAACCCCCAGTGGCGCTCCCAGCGGAGCTCGTAGCTACCAATCGGAGTCGACTCACTCTCGGGAATCAACAGCGTTTGCCGCTTGACCCCCGCCGGCACCGACGAGCGCAGCCGAGCCAACGAGAGGCTGTCACCACCCTCCGAGATCGTCTCAACATACGTCACGAGCTCGGTGTCCTCTGGGGCGACCGTGGCCATCTTCAAACCGACCGGGTCTCCAAGCGTCACGTTGTTACGCTCGAGAATCGCGTAGGCCTGGGGCAAAACCACCTTGGGCTCCGCGAAGGAGAGCGGGATAAAGACTTTATCCTGGCCGGCCTTTGCGATCGAATCATCCAGCACAGTGAGTTGATTGCGCTCCTGCCCGCTGCCGATGGCCTTGTTGAGCCGTAGATTGAAGCCGAGTCCCTCCGAGATCCACGGGTGGTACGGGTAGACCTCCTTCCAGGGCAGGTACACCTCGAAGGAGAGGCGCCCCTCGTGCGCCCGGAAGCTCACCTCCGTGGCTTCGCTAGTCTTTTTGAAAAGCGTATCCACGTTGTGAACCCAGAAGATGCTACGTGTCCAATCGAGCTCGGGCCGATCCACCGCACCCCCAGCCAGAACAAAGAACTCATCCGAGCGCGACTCCGCGCCCTCGACCAACGCCATCAGTAGATTGAATCCGTCCCCGTATTGAAAGGCCCGGTCCCGAAATGCGAACGAATCCCCTTCAGTCTCCAGATAGAGGTAGAAGAACTCGGTGCCGTAGGCAATTCTGTAGCTTGCCCGTGTTGTCGAGTTGGTGGGAGACGACTTCTCCTCGATGTTGAACTCCCGCCTGGGAAGGCTACGCAGCGATGGGTCGAGAAGCCCGTCGATCACGGGCCGAGCTTCGAGAAAATCCACCGGCGCCAGTTCGAGCACCCCGCCCGCCTTGTACGCTTGACCTGAACCGGCCGGTCCTGCCTCGCCCGCCTCAGCGCCCGACGGCGAGCTCTCTCCGCGCGTGCTACCCGCCACAGCCCAGCCCGCCACGGACCATATGGCCAACAAAACCGCCACCACCCATGGCGGTGCTAGCGCCGGTCTGCAAATGCTCCCTACACCATTGCACTCCTTGGTCGCTCGCCCTTTATGCACTGTGACCTCCCACAAATACAGACTGCGCTGGCGCCAAATGGTTACACCCGAGTGGCTACACCGGGAGCCTGGCACCTACACCAAGAGCCTGACACCTGAACGCTGAATCCTGTGGCCCTACGGCGAGAATGCGCCAGCCACGAGAGCATTCCCCCTGTTACAAATTGTGACAGTTGAGACATACCTGTGTGATGGCTGGTCATTACAGTTCCAGCCATGAAACAGATAATTTTCCTCCTCACCACGACCCTGTTGGCAGCGAGCACATCGCACGCCGACGAAGGACTTCGCGTCCGCTACCGCGACGTCTCCGCCCAGATGTCGCTGACCGTAAGCCATGACATCGGCGTCAGCGAGAATCCGTCGTTTGCCAGCCGCGACTTCTCGTTCGGCCTGGCGCTGACCGCCGATCGTCCAGCAGAAGCTGTCACGGTCACCATCGATCAGGCCAAGGCGACCTACGTGGCGCATGGCATGTCGCAGCGACTCGGCACTCGCCACCTCACCGGCCAAAGCTTCCAGTTGTCGATAGCGGACGACGGACGACAGTTGGAACCGGCCAGGCCGTCCGACGCGCCGTCGATCGACCTCGGACCAATCCCTTCGAGCGGCTTTTCGGTTGCCGACCTTCTGGCCGATATCCTGCCGGTGCTACCGGAACAAACAGTCGCAATCGGAGCCACCTGGACCACCGAGCGCCCGATTCGTTCCCTGGAAGGTTGGGCATGGGCAAGCGGCCAGTTGGTCAGCCGCCACCGAGTCACCGCCGTCGATAACCAAGACTCCCACACCGTCGTCACCGTGGCTACCGAGGCTGAGGCGAGCCTCGGACCCGTCGAAGGCGAGAGGGCCTACTCCGGTGCCCTGAAGCGGACCCTACGCTGGAGATTCGATGCCACCGAGGGCCGACTGCTCTCGATGTCGATGGAACAGAAAGCGGATGGCGTTTCCGACCTGCCCCAGGGCGAGTTTTCCATCCACCAGCTGACACAGGTCGAACTGGCTCCTGCTTCCTGAGCGGCGGTCTAGAGGCAATATCATGAAACAGCGAAAGAAAAGCTCGACTCCCCGGATCCTCAGCCTGGTCATGGTGGCCTCGCTGGTCGGCGGCTATTTCTGGCTCCGTGCCGGGGTCGCATCGACCGAACCGGATCCACAGACGGTTCGTGTTATCCGCGAGACCCTCGACCGCACGGTCTTGGCCACCGGCGTCATTCGGCCCATGGTCGGTGCCGAGATCGATGTCGGTTCCCGAGTCTCCGGAATCGTACGCAGCATCCCGGTCAAGATCGGTGAGCCCGTGGATCGAAACGATCTATTGGCGGTGATCGACCCGACCGAGTTCCAGGCGGAGATGGCCCAGGCCCGTGCCGACCTGGCTCTGGCCGAGGCCCAGCTGGCGATGGCGTTGAGCTCACACAAACGGGCTGCGGCGCTAGCCGCAGACGGCATCGTCTCCGAGATCGAGTTGGAGGCCGCCTCCCGGGATCTAGAAGTTGCCAGAGCCCGGATTGACCTCGAGCAAGCCCGGCTCAATTCGGCAACGATAAGACTGGGCTATACCGAGATTCGAGCTCCAGTCCGCGGCGTGATTGCCGACGTGACGACTCGAGAAGGCGAGACCGTCGCGGCCAGCTTCGCCGCTCCAACCTTCGTGACCATCGTCGACCTGGACCGCCTCGAGGTCCAGGCCTATGTGGACGAGACCGACATCGGCCGGATCTTTGTCGGCCAGACGGCAGCATTCTCCGTCGACACCTATCCCGACGCCGAGTTCGCGGCGAGAGTCACGGCCATCAACCCCAAGGCCGAGCTTCAAAACGGCGTCGTCAACTACATCGTCCGACTGGAGTTCGACCCGCAGGACTC
>CAXMQZ010000034.1:0-18002 GCA_964195975.1 uncultured Polyangiaceae bacterium
CAGAGCCGGGCCTCGCTCGCCTCATGGCCAGGGAGCTTCAGGGAGCTGGGTTTCATGGAGATATGGCTTGATGCCTATATCTGTGCGGACTCATCCCCGATCTCAGCCAAAGGGTGGGGAATATTCCGCAGCTTGGAACCGATCGTTCGGTGCTTATGCCTATTCAAAGGCTCTGGGAGCCTTTCCTGGGAGCTTGCCTGGAAGTTTCCCTCGAAGCTTGCCTGGAAGCTTCGTCGACCGCTCAGCCTACTGATTTACTGACCATATCCGTGAAAAGCAAACGACCTGCCGCCAGTGATGATAGATTCACGGCAGCAAATCCGGTATTCACGCCTATCTCGAGGCCGATCCGACAATGTGGCATACGCATTGCTCTAGACTTAGTTGGCGTTTGATAGAAGAGACCAAATTCGATAATAAATCCGGTCAACCGGCTAAATTCAAAGGAGAAGAAAAATGAAACTCAACCGAATGTTGCTCCTGGCAGCCCTGGCGGTCGTCGTAGTGAGCGCCCCTGCATTGGCGTTTCATGATGAAGGTGTGGCGCACTGTAACGGCTGTCATACGATGCACAACAGTCAGGATGGCCAACTGGTCGACCCTGACAGCCCCAACGGCAATCCCTGGCTTCTCATCGACGCTAGCCCAAGCGACGCTTGCCTGGAGTGCCACGCCTCAGGTTTGGGCGCAGTCCTGTCCGGACCCGGCTTCGATCCCTTGGCGCCCGCGCCGGAAAAAGGCGCCGGCAACTTTGTCTTCTTGTATGAAGACAACATCAACGACGCTCACGCTGGAGGGGCCAACCCGGTCAACGGCGACGCGGCCGGTCACAACCTTAATGCCCCAGGCCACAACCTGGCGCCAGACGCGACTCTGACCCAGGCTCCGGGGGGTATCTTTCCGGCCTCCGTGCTCGGTTGCACCAGCTGCCACGATCCACATGGCACCACGGCATTTCGTATCCTTTACAGCTCAGGTCGGTTGGTCAACGACTTCTACTCGTTCACCAACGACGCTCCAATCGCGGAGGGGTTGAGCATTTTCTTTGGCTCTGAGTCGAACTCCAACCATACCGCCTACCAGAGCGGCATGAGTGGCTGGTGCGGCAATTGCCATGGAGACTTCCATAACAACAACACCCAGCTGATCCATCAGAGTGGAACCACGATGGGTGCTTCGATCGCCAACACCTACAACCTCTACAATGGCAGCTCGGATATTTCAGGCGGCGCCCAGGCCACAGCCTACCTCGCTCAAGTAGCGTTCGAAGATCCAGCCAACACCGTAACAGGAACCGCTGGACCTTCGGCTTCTAGCCAGGTCTCTTGCATCTCCTGTCACCGGGCCCACGCCAACTCGGCGATGGATTCCGGTCGGTGGGACTTCAATGTGACCGGTCTGGAGGAGGACGGACACGAATCGGGCTCGTACAAGCTTCCGAATCCGTATGACGTCAGCCAGCGTTCGCTGTGCAACAAGTGCCACAAGAAAGACGAGTTCGACGCTCTGATTGATTTCTCAGCAGCCGGCGCCGGCGTGGATGGCGGGCAGTCCGGTGGGTCCAATCGACCTGTCATCGGAAACTAAGCGTCTCCTGTTTTGACCTAGTCTCTTCGCCCGGGGCTTGCCCCGGGCTTTTCTCTATGTGCTTGTTCTCAGTGAGAGCCTTGAACTGTTTGTTGAAAGATCCGCAGCGATCTGGTGCCATGACAATAGGGTCGCCTCAAACTACCCGAAAGAACGGGAGTCCACTACCCAACTGCGACGAAGGCACCCATACCTAGACAGATAGACGATCGGGGGGGGCAGATGACATTCTACGATCACTCGGTCAGGCCTAGCCGCAGTCTCGCCTCAATATCAAAGCCGGTGTCGAGGACTGGAAGAGAGATAAATCCAACGGGAACGGAGCGAGCTCACTCCTAGATGACGAAGACTGGTACAAATCCGATCTTCCTCGCACTTGTCGTTGTGGGCCTCTCGATCGTTGGCACCTTGACGAGCCTCACACCGGCCAGGGCACTCGATCTCACCGGCAGTGCCCGGCTTTGGGCCGGCCCGGTAAAGACCGACTTTCTCCAACAGGATCAAGTCGATCAACGCTATCGGCTGCGACTGTCGCAACAGCTCTCGCCCTGGCTGACGGTGTTCGCCGGATACGCCTACACCGATTTTCGTACCGATTTCGACCTTGGTCCAACCTTCGAGCGCTCGAGCAGAGAGCCCCTGTTTGGTCTTTTCTACGATCGGCCGACCTTCAGCGCCCGCTTCACCGGCTTCGATCGGGCCATACGCACCACCAACTCGAGCCAGGATCTCGATGTCCGCTCGCTTCAGGCCGAGCTCGACTGGCGTCCAAGATGGGGACCGCGATTCTCGTTACGTATCCAGGACAGCAACAACGTAGTCGATCCGCAGATCTTTGGCCGGGAGACCGACGCCCAATTTCTCGATTTCGCAATCCTCTACGATCGCCAACTCTGGTCCGCACGCTACCGCTATCAGCTCTCGAAAACCGACAACAAGACCACCGGGTTCAAGCTCGACCAGGGCACCCACGAGCTTCGGGGCACGTTTGGCAAACGGTGGTGGCAAGACCGCTTGTATGTGTCTCTCGACGGTCGGGTTGCTCGACTGGAGCAGGACCAGCAGATCCCGCTCGGCACCTCCATCGCCCAACCGATACCGGTGCGCCAAGGGCTCTTCGCCGTCGACACCTCGCCCGCAGTCGGCGATCTGGCACCCGTGCCAGGTCTGATCGACGGCGACTTCGACACTCCCACGACGCCACCGATCGATATTGGCGGCGCTAATTCCTTTCGCAATATTGGCGTCGACTTGGGGATCAATCGCCCGATCACCCGGTTGGAGATCTCGGTCGACCGGCCGTCGGGCCCAGCGCTGCTCTGGGAGATCTACCAGAGTCCGGACAATCTCAACTGGGCGCCGATCGGAGGGATTCGATCTGCCTGGGATGCGGGGTTTCTCCGTTATACACTTTTTCTTCCGGAGACCAGCAATCGCTTCTTCAAAGCCGTCAATCTATCGGTCAACGGCATCTCGGAAGTTCTTGTCACCGAGATTCGAGCCCTGGTCGACGCCGAGAATATCGAAGATAGCCAGTCCGATGGGAACGAATATTGGGTCGATTTCTTCACCAGCCTGCAGCCGCACCGCCGGATGGAGCTCTCATTTCTGGCAAGCACTCGCAAGGATCTGACCTTGGGTGTCGGCGGCTTGGGACGTGACCGCGACACGGTCGATCTGCACGGGCAGGCTCTATTCAGGCTAGCGAGAAATCTCGACTTTCGTCTCGGATATCGACAGACAGAGATCGAGGAGGCTCTCGAACCCACTCTTTTGCGTGATGAGACCCAAAGCAACGTCGCTCTCGAGTGGAGACCCTTGCCCACGGTCAATGTGCTGGCACAGGCTTCACGACGCGACGAGACCGAGGACAGTGATCTGATTCGCTCCAGTGACACCATTCTCCTGCGTGCCGCCACAGAGCTCCTACCCGATTTGCGAACCACGATCGAATGGTCATTTAGTGCCATCGACGACCCTTTCTCAGGGTTCGAGCAGGATGTCAATCGCTGGCTCGTGGGTCTGGACACCCGCCCGCGCGAGAGCTGGATCCTGGGTGCGAACATCTCCTACGCCACCTACGACTCCACCGGGGTCATAACGCTCACCCAAAGAACCAACGCTCAGATCTACACGACCTGGCTGCCGACGAGCTACCTGACGTTGAGCGGCGACTGGACGATCTCGGACGACAATCTGCGAAACTCACTCACCCAGCGCTATGCGGTTGGCTGGTCACCGGGTCGGAAGCTCTCGACATCTCTCAGTTTTCAGGGAACTGAAACCGCTGACAGCGCGTCCACCCAAACCATCACTGCCAGTATCAACTACCGGCTCAACCGGTGGGTTACACTCTGGTCCAACACTTCAAAGGCGACCACGGACATCACCGGACTCACCTCTTCGGAAACCAAGACCTTTCGCCTGGGTCTCAATCTGATCTTCTAGAAGCGGGAATCGAGAAAGCAATGCGAATCACGACAAATTCACTACTGGTTCTAGCCGCTCTTGTTACCGGTTGCTCGAGCACTCTCGACACCACCAGCTTTACAAATCCCCAGTTTGATTTCGGGTTTGTGGAGCGGGCGGCCGTACTGCCGCTGGAGAACCTCTCAAATGATTCACAAGCAGCTCAACGCGCCACACGAATTCTGGTAACCGGGCTTTTGGCCTCCGGCGCGGTCGATGTTGTCGAACAAGGCGAGGTTCGGGCGGCGCTCGACCGGATACCGGGCCTGACAAACCCACCCTCGACCGAGCAGGTGATCAACATCGGAGCAACTCTAGGGACTCAGGCTCTTATCGTGGGTTCAATCACTCAAAGCGAAGTCCTCAGGTCCGGAACCGTCACGTACCCCGTGGTTACGATCGATCTGCATATGTTGGAGACCGAAACCGGTGTTTCGGTGTGGGCCGCAACCCACACCGAAAAGGGTTCGGGTGTGAGTGCCAAGCTGCTCGGTACCGGCGGCCAGCCGATCTCGGATACGACTCGAAAATGCATACGCCAACTCTTAGACTCACTGCTCAACTGAGCTACCTGACACGGAGTCGTGTCGCGGTACTTCGCTGGCTGCCAGTCCTAGTCGTCCTCTCAGCCGGGGGAGCGATCGTGGGAACCGAGTCGGCCTTGGCAGGGCCCGGTTTCATCCCCGAGGGCCCAGGCATGGTGCTACCGGTGCAAAACCGAACGAGCGACGCTGAGATCGGCCGTGCGCTCGAGCAGGCGGTCTACGTTGCCCTCGTGTTCGAGACCAAGCTGATCGACACCACGCCTCTACGTGATGAGATGAGACGTCTGCGTCTCAGGCAGGTGAACCTCGGCAATCCGGAGCTACTCGCGGCTCTCGGGGAGCGACTCGGCGTCTCATGGTTGCTTACCATCACGCTACACGAGGTGGTTCGCACCCCTGTCGCCCAACTTGCGATCTCGGCCGAGCTATTCGTACCCGGAGCGACCGAGCTGAGTTGGAACGGGTTCGCCGCAGGAACCAGTCGCGACAGCGTCCATTGGCTAGGGCGAGGTCTCGGAGATGACATCTTCGATCTCACCGACACACTTGTCGCCGAGTTGTTCGAGAGCTTGCTGGCCGGGGCGGAATATCGTTCGCCCAAGCTCCGATTCGGCAAGGCAAAAGGAGGATTCAGCAGTCCCGGTGAACAGCCGCATCCGGGACAGAAGATAGCTATAATTCCATTTGACAGCGTGTCTGACTTCAACCCCAATCTTGCGGCAGAGGTCGTGACCAGCGCAACGCTGGCGACACTTCAGGAACGTGGGTTCCGTGTCTTGTTTCCGGGTCAAGTGCGCAAAAACCTGGCCAGCCAAGGAAGACTTCTGCTCGGAGAGATCGATGGCGAGGGATGGCGGGCGCTCCACGACCAGAGCCAGGTCGATTGGATCCTTACCGGCACCTTGGAGACCTATAAAGAAGGCGTCGGGATCGCGCCCAACCCGTGGGTGGCGTTCTCAGCCCGCCTCATCGACGCAGAGACAGGTCAGATTGTTTGGAGCAACGGGTTGGAGCGACAAGGAACCGACAGCCGACGTTTGTTCGATCGCACCAGAATCTGGTCGAGTGGCCAGATGACCCACGAGATGACTCGATCCCTGATAGCTGATCTTGCCGATTCCCGCGGGAGACTACAACCGTGACAACGATCTTGAGATCAAACCACGCTTCTCTGGGGCTCATAGACTCTACTCTTATCTTTGGGTTTCGGTTCTGGCTCGCTGCCACCCTCGTGTTGCCTGTCTTGGTGGCGCCTCTTGGCGCATCCGATCCCCTGACCAGCGAGGCAACCGTCATAGCAGAGGTCAACAACGAACCTGTTACCGCGGAGTTGGCGGAGCGCAGCCTCAGCCGACTCCACGGTGCGGTCATGGAGGGCGCAAGAAGTGCTCCCGATCTCGACCAGTTGATGTTTCGGGTCGTCAACGATGTGTTACTCGCCCAGGAGGCGCGAGCCCTCGGTCTGGACCAAGAGCCCCCGATTCCCGAGAGGATCGAGGAAATGAAACAGGATCTGGCGCTGAAAAAACTCGAAGCGGTAGAGATCCTGCCCCGATCGCAACCGACCGACGAGGAGGTAGAGAGCTTGTTTCAGAAGCAGTACCGGCGTGTCACATTCAGGGTCGTGACTGCCTACGACCTCCAGGGTGCCGAAGAGCTTGCCGCCACACTAAGAGGCGGTGCCGACATCGCAAGCTTGGCAGAAGAGAAGTCGGTCGATCCCTATCGTTTGCGCGGAGGTCTGGTGAACAACATTGCGAGGATCGACCTCCAGCGGAGTATCGGCGAGGTCGTATTCTCGCTCTCACCCGGTGAGCTTTCCTCGATCATACAGACCGATCTGGGCTGGTCGCTGGTTCGGGTCGACTCGTTTGAACCCGCCGACCCCGAGCGCCTGGAGAGTCTGGAACCCACTTTAAAGGGGTTGATCCGACAACGCAAAGGCAACGAGGCACGAGCCCTTCTAGCCGAAGAGCTGCGCCGCAAGTACCCGGCCACGATCGACGAAGACGCAGTAGCACTTTTAGAGCCCGAGCGGCTTCCCGACTCACGTCTGATGCCGATGAACCCGGCGCCCGAGACCATCCTCGTGCGACTTGGTGATGTCCAGGACGTTACGGCTCAGGAGTACGCCGATGCGTTAACCGCGCGCTGGAAGGGGGTGCGCAACATCGAGGCCGCCAGAGCTGCCGCTCCGATCGTTCTCGACGGGCTGATCGAAAACAAGCTGATGGTGGCCGAAGCTCTGGCCCGAGGCTACGAGAAGTTGCCCAAAATCGAGCGGGTCGTACATGCCTACGAGACCGAGTTGCTTCTACAGCGTTACCTGCAGGAGATCCTAGCCGAATCTATCTCGGTAACCGAGCAGGACAAAAAGAGCTACTACGAGCAACACCGTGAAGAATTCCACCGCCCGCCACGGGTTCGGCTTGGCCAGGTCACGGTCGCAACCGAAGAGGAGGGAGCTCGGGTCGCGAAGGATCTGCGCAACGGCGCCGATCTCGCCTGGATTGCCGAGCAGAGATCGCTCGACGGTTTCAAGGAAAAGGGCGGTATGCGCGGCTGGTATGTGCCCAAACCCGGCGGAGATGGTTTCGATCAGCGACTTTTCGAGGCCCCGACCGGGTCCGTGCTCGAGCCCTTCAGTGGGCTCGATCAGTGGATCGTTCTGCAGGTGCTCGAGAGACAGGATCAGGGCATCTACGATTTTGACGAAGTTTCAGGCAACATTCGTGATTCGGTTTTCGACATGAGTTTTCGACAAGCCTTGGACGATTTGATCAAGAAGCTCAGGAGTCGCTCTGAAATCCAAATTTACGAAGACGTGGTGGCTTCACTCAGCGTCACCGGATCGCAGGAGAAAGACCCAGCAGCAGAGGCGGGCCATGGTCACTAGGAGCTCCCCACCCCTACTTCTGATCTTGGCCGCCGTCGTCGGCACCCTGATGTTTTTTGCCGAGCCGGGAGAGGCCCAGCTCGAGCGTGGCTCCCGATTTCAGAAGAGCGGCACGTGCGTCGAGTGTCACCAGGAGATCGGCCAGGGTGCTCAGTTCCCTCATGCACCGCTCACCGGAGGTGATTGCACCAGCTGTCACAAATCTCACGGCCTGGTCGGCGCGCTGAGACTACAAAAGGATCAGCCGGATCTCTGTCTGGACTGCCATGGCGGTGCGGACCTGGGCATCGGTGCCGAGCACCAACACCCCGGCGTCGACAACTGCTCGAGCTGTCACAATCCACACGGTTCCAGTCACCCCGGGATGTTGAGGCAAAGCCAACGAGATCTTTGTTTGACTTGTCACGAGCAGGGGGAGTTCAACCAGAAGATCCCCCACGCACCAGCCGTCGAGGGCTGTATGGACTGTCACGAGCCCCATGGGGGCACCCAAGCTCGGCTGCTCGCGAAACCACAGCTCGACCTTTGCAGCGATTGTCACGATGCAGGAGCCGGCGATTTCGCCGCCAGTCACCAGGGCTCACCCGTCGGGGACTCGAGCTGCGCCGAGTGTCACAGGCCGCACTCGGCGACCAACGAGAATCTTCTTCGGGCATCGATTCATCCGGACCTCGACTGTTCCTTCTGTCACGAAACCGGCAGCTCCAAACCCACCAGCGCTGGATCGTCACTCTGTCTGGACTGTCACGAAGCACCGCAGGAAGCCGAAGGCAAGACCACTCATTATCCGGCGGCTGAGGGCGAATGTCTGGAATGTCATGGTCCCCACGCATCCGATTTCAGCCCTCTTCTCATTGCCAGCCAGAAAGAGCTCTGCACGAGCTGTCACTCCGAGATCGAAGAAGCGCTGGGTTTACCCCACAGCCATGCCCCCGCCAACGAGGAGTGCACGTCGTGTCACGGCGGCCACCAGACCGACCACGAGCTTCTATTGACCGCCGACTCACGTTCTCTCTGTCTGCAGTGCCACGACGACCCCGAGGCCCAGGGCAGCGCGGTGCTCCACGAGCCGGTACTGGGCGATTGCATCGATTGTCACGAACCACACGGCACGGGACGCACAGCCCTGTTGGTGTCGTCTCAAGACGAGCTTTGTGGGGACTGTCACCCAGGCGTAGGGAGTCGCTCAGGGCTACCGGTGGTGCACTCCCCGGTGGCGGTAGGTAGCTGTTCCTCGTGTCATACACCCCACAACGGGCCTGAGAAGCTGCTCAAAGCACAGGGCGCTGAGCTTTGCAGCCAGTGTCATCAAAGCGTGATCAATCAAGCCGAGGGTCTCGAGCAGCATATGCCCTTCGCGGAGGGCGAGTGCGACGACTGTCACGTCCCCCACGCTTCCGAGACGGAGGCACTGCTGGTCACCAACGAGGGCGCTCTGTGTGCGGACTGCCACGATGTCGAAGTAAAAGCGCCAGCAGGTGGATCGGTCCACCAGCCCGTAGTTAGAGGTGAATGCACTGCCTGTCATCAACCTCACGCGAGCAAGCTGAACGCGTTCATGAGAGCCACTCCCCGCCCACTGTGCACAAGCTGTCATATCGAGATCGAAGCCCAGCTTACCGGCCAGACCTCCCACGCGCCCGCCGCAGAAGATGATGGTTGTCTGACCTGCCATGGACCCCATGCCAGCAGCCACCCGAGCCTCCTCAAGGAGGATATCCAGACCACCTGTACTACCTGTCACGACGGCACTTCTGACGAGTTCAGGCAACGGCATCTCGGACTGACCGCCGAGGCGATCGATTGCCGTGGCTGCCACGATCCTCATGCTTCGCAGTTCGCCGGTATGCTGCAGCCGATGGTGCATGACCCCTTCGCCGAAGGCGACTGCTCTTTGTGCCATGAAGAGATCGAAGGAGAGAGCCCATGACCTCCAGACCGGTATTCCAGATTACTGGCCTGGCAGTACTCGGGTTGCTTGGCTTGGGTCCGAGTGCCTTGGGTCAGGCCAAGATAGCTCTGGACCAGCGCGAGCTCTGCCTCCAGTGCCACGATGACCTGGCAGACCAACTGGCGGCGCCCGTCAAGCATGCTCCGGTCGTGGAAGGAGACTGCTCGGCTTGTCACAACCCCCACGCCGCACGCCACGAGAGTCTCTTGCTGGAGCGCCCGGCAATTCTCTGTGCCAGCTGCCATCCCGACGTGACTCGAGCATTGGACCGATCCAGCCCCCACGCACCCGCGGCAGAGGGCAAATGCGGCGCCTGCCACACACCGCATGGTGGACAAAACCAAGGCCTACTGCGCCAGCCGGGGCTCGAAATGTGCTCAGAGTGCCACCAACAGGTGGACGCTTGGACAAAGCGGCCGGTGCAACATCAGCCCTTCGCGCGTGATCAGTGTTCCACCTGCCACGATCCTCACGGAGCCGAGTATCCAGGCCTCTTGGCTAAACCATCGGGTACAGGATGCTTCGGCTGCCATTCGAAAACGGATGCCTTCCGAAACCGCCATAGCGGCTATCCGGTAGAAAGAGCCGATTGCCAGCAGTGTCACGATCCACATGCCTCCGACAGTCGTCAGCTACTCAACTCCGTCATCCACCCCCCGTTTGCAAGTAACCCCTGCTCGTCATGTCACCAGGGCTCGGGTGCCGACAGTCCATTTGCATTGCGCACAACGGAAGCCGCCCTTTGCGGCGAGTGTCACTCCGAGCAAGTTGCGGAGGCCCGCTCAGCCGTCTTCCCGCATGTAGCCGGTGGAGGATCCAATTGTTCGGCCTGTCACAACCCACACACGGGGACCGATCAAAGTCTGTTGAGACAGGACCTGAGCTCCACCTGTCTGACCTGTCACAACCCCGGGGGTGCAAAGTCTGGCGAGGAAGGCTCGTTCCTGAGCCATGCCGACGGAGCAGTCACTTGCGAGACCTGCCACCGTGCTCATGGCGGTGACCGCCCTCTACTGTTGGTTGCCGATCCGATCGAGCTTTGCGGCGAATGCCACTCGCACCAACACGCCGTCGCCCACCCGATGGGTGAGGAATGGCTCGACCCCAGAAATGATCAGCCGATCGACTGCCTCTCCTGCCATGGAATCCATCGAGCTCCGGCTCCAAAATATCTGCACCGAGATGGTGAAAGGGATCTATGCGTCGGCTGTCACAAGCAAAAAGGAAGTCAACCGTGAGCCGCACACAATTTCGTCTGCTCCAGGTTCAGACGATGGCTTTCGTCGGTTTAGCCTACTTTCTGCCCAGCACCGTCTCGGCACAGCCTGGCGCCCCAGTCGCATTTGCCTGGCAGGAGTCAATCAAGGGTGACAAAGAGCCAGAGATTTTGCTCCGCTGGCCGATCGCTATCGCCACGGCGTCGGATCTGGAATTCGGAGTTCTCGATGCTTGGAAGGCCCGATTCTTGGTGTTCAAAGATGAAGGCACGCGGGGCTGGAAACCGAAACAACCCGTGGAACTGCCCGCCCCGCCCAGCGGGCTCGCCTTCGATGGCGATCGGTATCTGGTAACCCTGCGAGGGACAGGAGCGCTCGTCGCCATCGAGCGTCCAGAGCTCGAGATTCGAAGGATTTCCCTCCCACCCGATGTATCACCCGGAGCCATCGCCGCCAAACCCGAGGTCGGCTATCTGCTTTTCGATTCGGCGGGGAACCGACTCATACGTTTCAGTCCCGACGACCAAAACCTCCTACAGGTGCCGATCGACGGCTATGTCACCGCGGTGGCCTTCGACGCCAGTGGTGGCTTTCTGGCGGCGATCGCA
This sequence comes from uncultured Polyangiaceae bacterium, assembly GCA_964195975.1. GTDB lineage: Bacteria > Acidobacteriota > Thermoanaerobaculia > Multivoradales > JAHEKO01 > CAXMQZ01. The sequence goes on from CAXMQZ010000034.1 coordinate 11,274, forward strand.
ACCCCGCCCGAGATTCGCCGTTTCGGCACCAACGGAGAAATGACAAATTCTTGGCCGGTACCCAGCATAGCAGCGGCGCCGGCATGGCCGGTCGGGCTCGATGCCGACGCAGGCGGTGATCTGATCATCGCAGATCGGCACACGGGCCAAATCTTGATCTTGGACGCCGGTGGCAAGCTGGTCGGAATCGGTGCACGCCAGGGCTGGGACGCTGGGCTCCTGCTTCGTCCGGCCGACATCAGCCGATTTCCCGACGGTCGGATTGCGGTGGCCGACCAGGGCAACGGCAGGGTTCAAATCTTCTCCCAGCTTCGTCAAGACGCCGGCCCATGAGCTGCCGCAAGAGATGGCTCGTTGCGGTCGTGATTGGGATTGTCACGCTTTCCAGCACAGTAGGAGCGACCGACCAACCGACCTATGTCCGTCGCCTCATCCCTCCAGTCCGAGGTGACTCGTTCCGCCAGCCCCGCTCGGTAGTCGCTGATCTGCACGCCAATGAGATCTTTGTCTGCGACACCCAGAATCACCGCATCGCGATCTTCGACAAGGATGGTCTGTTCCAACACGAGCTCCTTGGTGGAGGAGTCTTTCGAGCGCCGATCGATCTGGCTGTCGATCCGGAGGGGTATCTACTGGTGCTCGGCGTGCACGAGGGGGTCAAGGGGTTGATAGCGCTTGATTTTGACGGTCTTTTACTCGGACCGATACCGCTTCAGGGTCTTCCGGAGGGATTGGATCCGCCCGACCTCCTATCGGTCGCCTTGACACCGGACGGAACCCGAATATTCGCCGTAGACAAAGCTAATCACTGGCTGTGGATCGCCGATAGAGACGGGCAGATACTTGGCGGCGTCGACTTCACCGAAGGCCTCACGGAGGACGAGATCAGAGACCAGATATTCGCTCACGTCGACGCGTATCAGGACACCGTGCTGGTCGCCGTACCCTCAGATGGCCTCATCCATCTCTTCGATCACAGCGGTAACCGCAAAGGCTCGGTCGGATTCAAGGGTACGGCAACCTGCATGACGGCTTTCCCGGTTGCTGCCGCGCTGGATGCGGACGGCACAGTGGTGATTCTGGACAAACAGCGGGCGATGTTCATGCGCTGGAATCCGAAGGGAAACAGATGTTTAGGTGAGCACTTCGGTTTTGGCAACGCTCCGGGAGCGTTCTATCAGCCCGACGACCTGGCCTTGGACGCCCTGGGCCAGGCATTTGTGAGCCAGGGTTTCGAAGGCCGAATTCAGATGTACGATGGGATGGTCCCTGCCGCTCGTGTCGATGCAGGACCGGAACCTTCCGACAGTACCGAGCCCTGACTAGCCTGAACTTCTCACAAACTTCGTCGCGAAAGGCCGCAAGTACCATCGCGGCTCAGAACGGCTGGCTGGGACCCTGTTCTGCGTCCTGACCAAAGTCGGCGTGGCATTTGGCACACAGTGAGCCCTGGTCCGGGTCAAGGTAGGGAGACGGGATCCGGAAGGAGCCCGAGACTTGTCCATCCTGGATCAAGAGACCGACACGAAAGTCCCACCTTCCAGCAGATGGTGACGAGCTGGCGTGAGCTCGATGACAGGTAAGACACATGATCCAGCTACCGCCGGTCGGACCAGCGTTTGAAGAGATCGTGGCCGCGGGGTCTTCGAAAGGGACCTCGGCCAGGTAGGCGGTCGCCGCAACCCCGCCCACAGGATTGGCGTCTCCATCGTATTCGTTATAGCGCCCACTGATCCGCCTCCCCAAACCGCGTTTGACATCGTGATCAAACGCCCCCAGACCGTTATCGTGGTACTGGCCGTGGCAGTTTGCACACCAATCACTCCAGCCCCGTTTGTAGGCGACGTGGTGGGTCTGGCTTTCGGGCGCTCCTGCGAGAGGGATTCCGTCCGCCTCGGGCGCCGGGTAGGTGAATCGGGCTAGACCTCCCTGGACATCACCCACGCCGTAGAGAAGTCGAAAATTCTCATTCCCGTGCGGATCGTGACAGCTGGTACATCCGAGCTCAGAGCTTTGAAACGTACCGCCTGGCGCCACGGTATGGCGGCTGTCGGCTACCAGTCCGTACCCTATTGCAACAACATTATGGCCCGCCGCATCGCCCGATATCGGGTTTAGCCTACCGTCGGGGCCATCATTGAGATTGTCCTCGAAAAGAAATACGAAATTCCCTGCCCCCCTTTCGGACGCCGGGTTTAGCGGATCCTGGCCAGGTCCAGAAAGCGCGCTCCCCAAATCGTCGGCGTGGCAGGATAGACAGAGATCGGTGGCGGATTCGGCCCTCAACAGAGGAGTATCGAACCCTCCACCGGGGACGATCGGAAATCCGTCCTGGCTGTTGTGCGCTACGTGACAGCTCTCGCAGTCACCGGTCCCCTGTTCATGAAACGCCTGCGCAAGCGATGGCGATAGCATCATCAATAGGACTGCTGACCCGAAAATGGGCCTTCTCGGACCGAGCGGAGAGAGGATTTGCATTCTGTCGTTGTCGGAATGGATGGTTTGTAAACCCGCTGTCATGGGTTGGAATTCGATGATTCTAGCTGTGATTCTACCAATTTCCGATACCTTTCGAAGTGTGGGCGCGCCTCGCTCTCCCTGCCCAGACGGCGTAGGGTCTCGCCATGGTATAGCTCCAAACCGGCTGCTACCTGGTTGCGTGCCGACTCGGGAGACCCGACCAAATAGGGGTCGTTTGCCGGCAGACAACCCTCCAAAACTTCCTGGCAAAGTACTCCGAGATTCGCCCAAGCCAAAGCTGTTGCTTTGCCCGCACCCCAGTTCTCCCGGTTGGTTCTAGCCGACAGATACTCGATGGATGGCCGATCGTCGGTGGCGATCGCCGAGGAGTCGAAGAGGGATCTACTAGCGGTCAGATTACCCGCGTAAGCAGCCATCGGAATATTCCACAACCAGAGATCGTCCGAGATCGAGGTGCGAGCCCGTAGGTTCTCGAGGTTACGATCGAGCATCTTGAAATCCAGCGGCCCCACCTCCATCTGCCCCACCAGCGCAAAGATCGGGAACCTCGGCGAGAAACCCCGGCGCCAGAGAGTCACCTGCGGAAAGACTTCTAGCATCGTGCGAGAGATGATCCCGAACTCGGCTCGCGACAGCTCGAACATCGGCAGCCATTGTGCAAACAGCCCACCCGGAGCCAGCCTCGAGCGCACGGTCTCGAAGTGCTCACGGGTAAACAGACTGCCTGTGCCTGCTCGATAGGTCAGAAAGATATCCGCGATGATGACATCGTAAGCTTGCGGTGAGCCGGTGAGATGGTTGCGACCGTCCACCTCGAGAATCTCGACCCGAGGATCTTCGAAGAGCCCGTTTGCAAAGGGACCAAAAAAACGCCGCGACGCCGCGACGACATCTGGATTGAGCTCGGTGACCACGATCGATTCGACCGGGAAATCGAGAGCTCCACCCGCAGTGATCCCTGTACCCATGCCGAGGAAGAAAACCGACCGGGGTTCGGGGTGCAACACCAGCGGGATCCACGATTGGAGTCGCAGGTTGGGTGTCGAAAGACTCGTTCCCAGGAGATAGGAGTTGTTTACCTTGAGACGCAGATCCTCGCCTCTGCGAATCACCGCCACTGTGCCGTGAGCACCCTCTCGTAGATCGACGAGCTCCTCGTTGGCGGATGAGTCCAGACTGACGAGACCAAACCGCTCGTAGTTCAAAACCCAACCCACAACAACTAGACCGATGAGCGCCAGCGAGGAGATCAACCACCGACGCCGACCTTCCAGCTTGAATGACAGCATCAGGGCCAAGAAGAGATAGAGGGCACCGATCAAGCGCAGACTCGACCAGAGACCGAAGGCATCGAGCATCACGAAACCCGCCGCGAGAGACCCGACAATGGCTGCAAAGGTGTTGATCGATGCCAAACGGCCGATGGTGTGACCGACGCTGGTCTTCGGGTCGCGGGTCTTCTGGTTTTCGGCCAGCTTCATCAGGTAGGGAAAAACGGTTCCGATCGCGACCCCGGGGACCAGCAGCACCGCAGAAGTCGAAGCAAACACCGCCATCACATATCCAGACCAGCCCTTCCCTGCGGCCACAAACTCGAGTCCGGAGGTAAACCGGTAGAAGATCCAAGGAGTCGTTGCGACCAACAAACCAGCGACGATGAGCAGTCCTGGTAGCACTTCGGTGGGAGCAAGTTTCGTCCGACAGAGAAGATTCGCGACCGCCGATCCCAGGGCCAGCGAAGTCAGAAACACCGTCAGAATCACAGCAAACGTGTAGACCGAGTTTTGAAGCACTTGAGCAAACATCCGAGTCCACAAGACCTCGAGTGCCAGCGCCAGAAAGCCCGAGGCAAAGGCCAGCATCCAGAGCAAGGCCGGCCGAATAGACACCCCTTCTTTCGAGGTTTCTGAAGGGGTGTCCTCAACAGTCGATGAAGCGGGACGCACGGCTGGCTCGGCTGGCTCGGTTCGACTCCACCAGATTGCGACGGCGGCAATCAAGAGATTCAGACCGATGGCGATGAGATACGAGCGACGAAAGCCGACAACAAGTGGTAGATAGAATCCCGCTGCCAAAGCCCCCAGAGCAGCTCCAAACGTGTTGATCGCATACAGAGCCGTCACCACACGACCCAACTCGTCAGATCGACGAGTCAGATACTGGCCCATCACCGGTAGGGTTCCACCCATGAAAAATGCCGGCAGACCCAGGACTCCCGCCGCCATCACCACCTTGACAGCCAGAAAGATGGCCGCGTGATCAGCGAAAGTGGCAAACAGGCTTGGATAGAGCCTCAGATAGAGGGTTGACAGGAGGAAATAGAGCAACGCACTGACTGCGATACCAATTTCCAGATACCCATAGGTGCGAAGAGGATTTGGATCGTGCTCGGTCCGGCGGCCCCATACCAGGCTGCCGAACGACAGACCCAGGAAGAAGACCGCTAGTGTCGTGGCCGCCGCATAGGCAGTGACTCCGAAGAGAATCCCAAGCTCCTTGAGCCAAAGGACTTCGTAGATCAGGGCGGCGACGCCGGAGAGAAAGAAAAGCAATAACAGGAGGCTGACACGACCCTCCGATCGCTTTTCGAGAGAACTCATACCGAAAGGAGATTACCTGAGATGAATTCGGTGGGGGGGATCTGAATGAACTAGGACGGACCACCAACCCATCCGGGAGCGAACGCCGGCAAATTAATCTGACCTCTTGAAGCTCCGGGCTACCTACCCGAAAGGATGGGCCTCGGCCCACCCGGGCACGCAGCGCCAAACCACCTAGCAGGGCGTCGACAACTCTCAAGACGCTTAGATAGCTTTGTTGAGATTAATTGCCCAGACTGCGGCCACAATGGCCGCTCTGTATCGGAGGTGGCCTATGACCGATTCGCGCGACTGGTTTCTGAGCGAACTGGAGAGACGTGGCGTCTCCCGCCGAGACTTCCTGGGATTCTGTGGGGTCATGACGACCGTTCTCGCCCTACCTCGCTCAGCCGGCGCCAGAATCGCCGCGGCGATTGAATCCAAGGAGAAACCCACCCTTGTCTGGCTGGAGTTTCAGGATTGCGCCGGAAACACCGAGGCGTTTCTGCGCAGCGGACGTCCGACCGTGGCGGATATCATCCTCGATACGCTATCGATCGATTACCAGGAGACCATCATGGCCGCAGCCGGCCATCAGGCGGAGGAGATCCTTTCCCAGGTGGTCGAGCAGAAGCCAGGTGGGTACGTCGTCGTAGTCGAAGGCTCGATTCCGACCGGCGCAAACGGTGCCTACTGCACAATCGGTGGAAGGGCAGCGATCGATATCGCTCGTGAAGTCTGTGGCGGCGCGGCAGCTACCATCGCTATCGGCACCTGTGCGGCTTTTGGTGGGCTACCTGCGGCTGCGCCCAACCCAACAGGGGCGCTCAGCGTCGCCGACGCGGTACCCGGCATCCAGAATCTGATCAATCTGCCCGCCTGCCCCGCCAACGCCGAGAACTTGGTGGGCGTGGTGCTCTACTACCTCACCTTCAATCGATTTCCGGCCCTCGATCACTACCGGCGGCCCATGTTTGCCTACGGAAAATCGATTCACGACAACTGTGAACGACGCGCACATTACGACGCCGGCCAATATGTCGAAGACTGGGGCGACGAGGGTCATCGCACCGGGTATTGCCTCTACAAGATGGGCTGCAAGGGACCCGTCACCTTTCAGAACTGTCCCAATATCGGCTGGAATGAAGGTACCAATTGGCCGATCGGGTGTGGTCATCCCTGTATCGGCTGTGCCGAGCCGGAGTTCTGGGACAAGATGACTCCCTTCTACTCTCATCTCGCCGGATTTCCCGGGTTCGGTCTCCACTCGAAACTGGATCGGGTAGGAATTCTCGCTACCGCCGGAGTGGCTGCGGCTTTCGCAGCGCATGGGTTTGTTCAACTGGGCAAACGGCATCTGCATCACAAACACGAAGAGGAAGCCTTGAAGGAAGAGGAAGCCTCGAGGGCCAAGACCGTTGCTGAGAACACGACTGAGAGCACGAAAGGAGATCCATCATGACCCATATCGTGGTCGATCCGGTCACCCGCATCGAGGGACACCTTCGTATCGAGGCCGAGGTTGAAGATGGAGCCGTCAGCAATGCATGGTCCTCCTCGACCATGTTCCGTGGCATCGAGATCATCCTGAAAGGTCGAGATCCACGTGATGCCTGGGCCTTTACCCAGCGAATTTGTGGGGTGTGCACAACGGTCCACGCCATCGCTT
>CAXMQZ010000035.1:0-44070 GCA_964195975.1 uncultured Polyangiaceae bacterium
CATCAACAGGCGTCGTGCCAAAGGGCGCAAACGCCTGAGCGTCTAGTCGATGCGGGCACAGGAGGCCCCCTCGAAACAAAGGGAGTCTCTGCTACGTGAAGACAGATTACGCAGGCGAACGGACTATCTGCGCTGCTACGAACAGGGGCGCCGCCGGCGTGGCCGGCTGGTGACTTTGTTTGTTGTTGAAAGGGAACCGGGCGCTACGGGCCCAAGGCTCGGTATTACGGTGACACGCAAAGTAGGCAACTCGGTCATACGGCACCGCATCAAGCGCAGGGTCAAGGAAATTTACCGCCGATGGAGTCAGCGGAACCAACTCCCGCCAAGCGACATCCTGGTGCATCTGAGGCCCCAGGCGGGCGAGGCGGATTTCGCGACCCTACAGAAGGAGTTGATCCAACTGCTGTCACAGTTGATGGAGGGCAATCGCCGGGATCAGCGAGCCGAGCGCTAGCAGCAATTCTGGCGGCCTACAAGCGTTGGATATCGCCATTGTTACCCCCGGCATGCCGGTTTACGCCCAGCTGCTCTGAGTACGCGCGATTGGCGATCTTGAAATACGGAGTGTGGCGCGGAGGCGCGCGAGCGGTTGGGAGGGTTCTTAGATGCCATCCTTGGCACCCGGGTGGAATCGATTTTCCGTAGCCCTTCGCATTGAAGGCTAGCCCTAGAGGATACGAAAACATTGGAGACCAAGAAACTACTTCTGGCTGCGGTTCTGTCCCTGGCGGTGATGGTCGCCTGGGGATACCTGTTCCCCCCACCCGAACCGCAACGGCAACCACTACCGGAGGAGCCGCAAGGCGTTGAGCGCCCTGAGCCCGAGCGGCCGATTCCAGACGCGGAAGCTCCCCTCCCGGAGCAAGAAACAGTACCAGAAAGGGTGCTGCCGCAAGAGGCCCTCTTTGGAGAAGACGAGCAAGCGGAGACGCAGATCGGCGCCTCTCGAGAGGAGCCAAAAATCATCGAGGCAGACGGCTACAGGGCTGTGCTGACAAACCAGGGTGCGCAACTCGTCTCTTTCCAACTGCTTGACCATGAAAATTCAGAGGGTGGCCCGGTCGACCTGGTCCGGGCGCGCACATCGTCGCCCTATCCATTCGGAGTGGTCGACTCGGTTGGCAACAGCTCTCCGCTCAACGAGGTCCTGTTCGAGTCGGATCAAACCGTGAGCGCCGCAGGTGAGCCGGTGGTCACATACCGCTACCGAGGTCCAGAGGGAGAGGCCGAAAAGCAATTCGTATTTCGCTCAGACGGCCTGCTGGATGTCGAGGTGCGCTTGAGAGGTGAAAGAAGCTGGGCCGTTGTGTTTGGGCCCGGTCTGCGAAACCCTGGCGCAGAAGAGACGGACAACCGGTTTTCTCGTCGCTCCGCCGCGATCAGCCGAGTCGACGGCCTGGACAGACTTGATCCGAACAAGGTCGAAGGCCCGGAGATCGTACCTGCCACCGGAGTCAAATGGGTGGGTCTGCAGGACAACTATTTCTTGACCGCAATCATTCCGAGTGAGGGCTTGGAGGAAATTGTCATCGAACCCGCGGTTGTGATTCCGGGCACATCTGGTGGGCCGGAAAGTTTCAAGATATTTCGCGACCGGGGTCAGTTGACGGGAGAGGAAAGTGACCTAAAGCGCGAGCTATACCTCTGGTTCAGACCCGATAACGGCCACCTCGCCGCGACGGCATATCTCGGGCCCAAACAGTACAACCTGCTGGCAAGCTTCCCCTATGGTCTGGAAGATTCGATCCAGCTTGGTTGGTTCAGATTCTTGTCGCTTCCACTGCTCGCGGGTTTGCGCTGGATCTACCAGAACGTAGTTGCCAACTACGGCTGGGCGATCATCATGATGACGATCCTTATCCGCCTGGTGCTCTTTCCTCTGACCCACAAGAGCACGGTCTCGATGCAGAAGATGCAAGAGGTCAACCCCAAGGTGCAGGCGATTCGACAGAAATATCGCAGCAAGCTCAAGGACAAGCAGGGACGCCCGAATCCCGAGATGCAGCGCAAGATGAACGAGGAGACGATGGCTCTCTACAAGACAGAGGGGGTCAACCCGGCCGGTGGTTGTCTGCCCATGCTGCTGCAGATCCCAGTCCTGTTCGCGTTCTACAGCCTCTTATCGACGTCCATCGAGCTTCGTCACGCACCCTGGATTCTGTGGATTCAGGACCTGTCGGCGAAGGATCCCTACTACGTGTTGCCAATCATCATGGGCGCGACCCAGTTCATACAGCAGAAAATGACGCCCTCCGCCGGCGACCCCATGCAGCGGAAGATGTTTGCCTTGATGCCCGTCTTTTTCACAATTCTCTTTCTCGGTTTTCCAAGCGGGTTGGTTCTCTACTGGTTAACCAACAACGTTCTTGGTATCGGCCAGCAATACTTCTACAAGCGGATGAAAGAAGCCAAGGCGAGCGGGGGCACGAGTAAGAAAGTGGCGGAGAAGTCTCGAAGAGGCGGCAAAAAAGGATCGAGCGAATGAGTGAAAACGAGCGCAGGTATTTCTCAGGAAACACCCTAGACCAGGCCCTGATGCAGGCAGCTAGCCACTTCGGGGTTCGGCCCGACGAGTTGGCGTACAAACAATTGGAGAAGAAGCACGGCTTTCTTCGCAAGCGCCGTGGGGTAATCATCGAAGTCGATCCAGAAGGACCGGTATCGCCCGCCGGCGAAATATCAGAGCCCGCTGCACAGGAGCCGCCGCTGGTGGTCGAAGCAGTCTCTAGTGTGGAGCCGCAAGAGGCCGAGGCGGTGGCGGAGGAAGGCGAAGAGATCGAACCAACGATGGGTTCCGACACGCATGAACCCGCGCAAGAGCACGAGCCTCACTCGCGAGCCGTCGTGCTGGACGACGAGTTGCTCGAAGCGGCCGGCAACGCGCTCGAGGAGGTGTTGGAGGTTTCAGGACTCAACCTGGAATTCGAGGTCTCCCCCGGAGACGGGCGGTTGGAGATCGAGCTCTGGGGAGACGACAAAGACCTCCTTCTCGAGGACAGGGGCAGCCAGCTGTTGGCGATTCAGCATCTGGTGCCGCGGTTGATTCGAGGCTTGTGTGGTCGCTCGGCCCCGTGCCGGGTCGACGCCGACGATTTTCATGCCAGCCAAGAAAGCGAATTACAGGATCTGGCGAACAGGGTGGCAAGCGAGGTCCGGAGCCGTCTGGAGGCTCGGACACTTCACCCCATGAACCCGGCCGAGAGGCGCATTATTCATGTCACGTTGGCCGACGCCTCCGACATCGACACCGAGAGCCAGGGCAAGGGGTTCTACAAACGGGTAACGATCCGCCCCGTAAGGATTCGACCCCGCGGATTTGATCGCTATAGCCGATAGCGCTCTTTCATCTCTTGATAGCGAGAGGAAGCCTTGCCGTCGAGATCTGGTGGCAGGTACTCGTCTAGAAGCGGTACAAGCACCTCGCGAAGAAACTGGCCGCGTGCCATCCATTGATAGTAGCTCCGTCCACCGTGGTGATAGGGGCCGTAGAGCTTGCTGCCCTCGAAGGTCTTTTGCAGCCATTCAAAGAGAAGTGCGTGGTCGGTGTGCATCCTTAGCGTAATCTGTGGTTGCTTGCCGTCGCCCCCGAAGTGTCCCTCTCCCACCAGCAGGCCGACCAGCAGCCCAATCTCGAAGTCGCTCCACCGCGGCTGCACTATTTTGGAACCCCGCTGAACAAAGCAGTGTCCACACGCCATCTCGACCCACACCCATCTGACCCAAGTGGGTGAACATTGGCGACATTTAGCCTGCCCGACAGGGAACAATGAGGGTCGAGACGTTGTTTTATTATGCGTCTTCTCATGCTTAACCCTTTAATTATATCAACTTGTTTCACCGTCAGGTGTCACGTGTAACATATTCCACACCGCTGTGCGCAGGCACCTCTGGGGTTAATACGCGCGCTGCTGGTCAAGTTTGTCACTTTTAGAGGAGAATCTCTTTGTGAGCGCAGAGTTGCCGTGGATAGAGCGGGAGAGTTTCGAGCAACAATTGGAAGAGTTGGCCGGGTTGGGGCTTGGACAAGGAGTCGTGAATCGTCTCTTCCTCCATTACCGAGAGCTACGGCGGTGGAACCGGATGACTTCGCTCGTTGGCCCCGGGACCGCGACTGAGGTTTTGCAACGACACTACGCAGAGTCACTTGCGGGGCTGAGCCTGCTCGACGGCAACGAGCGAGAGGTGGTTGACATTGGCTCGGGGGCTGGTTTCCCGGCCTTGGTTTTGGCTGCAGCCCGAGGCGATCTGTCGGTGACACTGGTCGAGGCAAACCAGAAGAAATGGTCCTTCTTGATGACCGCCAGTCGCAAGATGTCTTTGCCCTGTAGGTGCCTCAATGCTAGAGTCGGAGCCACACCAGCCGAGGGTTTGCCGCCCCAGATTGATGTCATTACTTCCCGGGCGGTGAGTGATTCAGACCTCAATCTGAATACCCTGTTGCCTCGGCTGTCTTCGCGCGGATCGTTGCTGTTATGGGTGGGAGAGAGCATTCCAGAGACACCGAAGAACTTCATCGTGAAGCAGGAAGTGCCCCTGCCGGGGAGCCAGGCGCGCCGGATTCTCAAGCTGAGCCCGCGATAAAGCTCTCCAAGAAGCCTGGGGCACGTGTTCTCGCCATCGCGAACCAGAAGGGTGGAGTCGGAAAAACGACGACCGCCATCAACCTGGGGGCGGCATTGGCCGCTATGGAAAAGCGGGTTTTGCTGGTCGACTGCGATCCTCAGGGCAATGCCAGCCGTGGTCTGGGGGTGGAGCCAGCGGATCCACATCTCTATCACGTGCTGACCGGCAGTGCTTCGTTCGAGATAGCGACCCGCAGCACGGGCTTTCCGCACCTCGATGTCGTGCCCGCCGCGCGTGATCTGGTCGGTGTCGAGGTCGAGTTTGTGGGGCTCGAGGGGTGGGAGACCCTTCTGGCGTCGGCGCTTGATCCGGTCAAAGCGGAATACGATATCATCTTACTCGACTGCCCACCTTCACTCGGCCATCTGACCGTAAACGCACTCGCGGCGGCCGATGGCGTCGTAGTGCCGCTGCAGTGCGAGTACTTCGCCCTCGAGGGAATCAGCGCTCTTGTCTCGACTATTAGCCGGGTGCGGCGAGCGATCAACCCAGGTCTTTCCATCGCGGGCATTGTGTTGACCATGCACGACGAACGCACCAATCTATCCAAGGATGTTGCCAAGGAAGTGCGAAAGCATTTCGAGGACCGGGTCTACGAAACGGTGGTGCCTAGAAATGTACGCCTGGCCGAGGCGCCGAGCTACGGCATGCCTGTTCTGGCCTATGACATAAAGAGCCGGGGTGCCGAAGCCTACCTCGCCCTGGCCCGCGAAGTGATGAGGAGAGCAGCATGATAAAGAAACGAAGCGGTTTGGGACGGGGCCTGGATGCCCTTTTGGAACCTAGCGAGCCGGGCATACTGTCGGTACCGCTGGACCGATTGACTCCTAATCGGTATCAGCCGCGGAGCGACTTTGCAGACGCCGCGTTGGAGGAGTTGGCGGAGTCGATTCGGCAGCAGGGAATCGTTCAGCCGATTATCGTCACCGAAAAAGGGGCTGAAGGCTTTTCGATCGTAGCAGGCGAGCGTCGGTGGAGAGCTGCCCGTCGAGCGGGCTTGTCGCAAGTGCCAGTTGTGGTTCGAGAGCTCGAGAGCGAGCATCAGCAGCTCGAGATGGCGCTCGTGGAGAATCTTCAGAGAGCGGACTTAAACCCGATTGAGGAGGCCCAGGCCTATCGTTCGTTGCAAAACGGTTTTGGATTCTCTCAAGAAGACATCGGTCACAAGGTGGGTAAGAGCCGCGCTAGCGTCAGCCACATATTGAGACTTTTGAGCTTGCCGCCCGAGATCCTCGAGATGCTGCGCGAGCGACGCTTGAGCGCTGGCCAGGCGAGACCGTTGCTCGCTCTTGAAAACCCTGATGAGCGGCTCGAACTGGCCGAGAGGGCGATTCGTGAAGGCCTGACCGCCAGGCAGATCGAGGCGATTGTACGCGGCGACAAGAAAAGGCGTCGACCCAAGAGTGCGTCGAAGCAAGACCCGGATACGGTGGCAGCTGCCGACAGGCTGACCCAGAAGCTTCAGACCAAGGTCGAGATCAGACGACGAGGCAGGGGTGGCGAGGTCCGGATTCACTTCCACGACGAAGAGGGGTTGATGCGGTTGTACGAGGTCTTGGTCGATGGAGAGGGTGGTTCGTGATGACGAAGGCCAAGGGCTCTGGCGAGTTGAACGGATTTCTGGATGAGGGAAGCGAGATCAGGGGAGAGCTTCGATTTGAAGACACCTTTCGAATCGATGGGCATCTTCACGGCAAGACGACCTCCAAAGGTGACTTGATCGTCGGTGAGAAGGGCCAGGTCGAGGGGGAAACCGTGGTCGGACAGCTATTTGTCTCGGGAACCGTGCTTGGATCGGTTCAGGCAACAGGGCGCGTCGAGATCGCCGCGGGAGCTCGCGTCGAAGCAGATGTCGACACCCCCGTACTGGTTGTCGAGGAGGGTGCGCACTTCAGTGGAGGCTGCACCATGGGGCGACGAGCAGAGGAGAGTCGGCCCGAACGACCGTCGACCCCGACAACGGCGCCGGCAGCAACGCTAGGGCGCTGATTCCAGGTCGTGTGGCGCTAGGGTTTCGTAAGAGGGCACGACGGTAAGAGGGTGTTGGTCGAGATACGCACCTGAGAAGGCCCCGGTCAACACACTGCCATCAAGATCGCGCGCGATGGGAAAGCCCAGTGCATAGAGAAGTGTAGGCATGATGTCGACCAGGTCGACACCCTCTAGAAACTGTCCCGCCCGCACGCCTTCGCCAGCCATCAAGAAGATTCCGTCAGGGGCGCGCTGAGAGCGTCCCTTGACGGCCCGGCCGCTTGCCTGAGACCAGAGTTTGCGCCACCCCTCCGGGGCCTCGAAACCGTAGGCGGAAACGAGTGCCAAAACACGGGGGCCGGAGTCTCGATCCCAGAGATCTGCAAGATAACGGTCGAGATGGCGATAGTAGGCAGTGACGAGTTGGGAGGCCTGGAGGTAGGGAGCTCGCTGCACGCCGGCGAATTGAACCGCCGCGAAGCCGCCAAAGTTGCGTCGCGACACCGCCGCGAGTCCCGGAAGCATAATAAAGGTAGCTTGCACCTCCGGACGCTGATCGAGAAGAAGCGTTCCCAGGGATTCCCTCCACAGATCAGCGGAAAGGGCGCGTAGGAATCGAAAGGGCGCGCGGTTGTCCAGTTCGTCTAGCAGGGGAGGTCCGACTTCCTGCGGTTCGACCCGGAAGAGAAGTCCCTGCTCGGCGAGGTCACCAGGTTGAGCCGTTGTTGCATCGAAGACACCCTGAAAATACCGATTCGAAAACGCGAAAGCAGCCTCCTTCGAAACCGGGTCGGTAACGGGCCAGCCCACGATACCGGGCGCGAAGCGCAAACGCTCGAGGACGTCCCAGATCGCTAGCGCGCGGCGAAAACGAGAATCGACCGGAACGGGAGAGGAAATGAATCGCCAAGCAAGAGGGCCAAAACGGGTGGGAAATAGGCTAAGCCAGGCGTCGTCGGCTAGAAATCCGGCTTGGAAGACTTGATCGCTGACCACACCATGCTTGTAGGGCAATTTGCCGGTCGCAAGAGTTGTCCACAGCGCCTCTTCCTGCACCGGGGCCAGGCTCCGTGGTCGAGCATAGACGCCCTCCTCGAGCAGTCGCGCAAAGAAAGGAAGTCTTCCTTGGCGCGCCAGGGGCAGGATTGCATCTAGCGAGGCTCCGTCAAGGCCCACCACGTAGAGCTTCGGTCGTTGACCGAGCTCGACTCGAGAGGGCCTCGGAGCCGGACGGAGCCGCGGTTTGAAAGCCTCTCTTCGCTCGGCCATCAAATACACTGAGCCAACCGCCAGGACGATAAGACCCCATCGAGCGCGGCGACCATAAGGACGGCGGTCCAGGGTATGAAGCAAGGCTACATAGAAACAAACCAGAGATAGGATCGACAGCCATACGGCAGCCTTGATCAAACGAATATTGATGCCCGGAGGGAGAAAAAAGGAGTATCTCGACGCGCACACATAGTCCAGAATCGCTATTGCGGCCAAAACCAGCGTAATTGTCCATGGCAGCCATCGTCTGACGCGATCGACAGAGCCGCGGCAGAGCAAGGTGAGCAGGATCGCAGAAGCCCCCGCTAGAAGAGATCCATAGAGCAGAACCGCCTGAAGAAAGGTAGAAGGAGAGAAAGGAAGCTCGGGATTCAAAAAAAAGAGGAGATTGGCGAGATGAGCGCCAGCCAGGAATCCGGGCAGCAGGCTCAGCGCAAAAGTTCGCCAGAGACCGCTGCTCAGAGCGGTACGAAACCGGGAATCAGAACCGTTGGCGGATTTCATTTTTCTTGGAGACACCTCGGGGGCTTTGCTAGAGTGTATTGAATCTTGGCGTGCTGGGTCTAGAAAAACTCCACAGACAACTTCTCCGAATGGATCCGGAGGCTGCGCATGACATGGCTATTCGCAGCATGCGATTGGCCCAGTCGATGCGAGCCCCGCTCGGATTGATTTCGCGACACTACCGAGTTGAAGACGATCGTCTCAGCCAAGAGATTTGGCACCAGGGGTTCAGAAACCCCGTAGGCCTGGCGGCAGGGTTTGACAAGAACGGTCAGGCTCTCGGGGCATTGCAGGCACTCGGGTTTGGTTTCTTGGAAGCGGGCACGGTGACCCCGATGCCGCAGCGCGGCAACCCAAGGCCACGAATGCTCCGTTTTCCGGCCGAGCGGTCGCTTCAGAACTCTCTGGGCTTCAACAACCTTGGCGCAGAGGAGATCAGTCGGCGTCTGGGCGGCCTTCGAGGGATCTCGGTTCCGGTCGGAGTCAACATAGGCAAAAACCGCACGACCCCGGTCGATCGAGCGATCGAGGATTATGTCTTCCTGGTGGATCGACTTCAAGATCGCTGCAGCTTTTTTGTGGTCAACATCTCTTCACCCAATACGCCGGGTCTTCGAGACCTGCAGCAGAAAGACACTGTTAAGGAGCTGGTTTCGGAATGTGCCAAGAAAACGACCCGTCCTCTGCTGGTAAAGCTATCGCCCGATCTCGACGACCAAGCGATAGTCGAGCTGAGTGTGGCAGCTGTCGGGGCCGGAGCCTCAGGCATCATCCTGACCAACACGACCACCGACTACACAATTCTCGAGGGGGCCTCGCCGCCGGGAGGTCTCAGTGGGCGCGTTCTGCGCCAGAGAAGCTACGAGCTTTTGCGTGCCGTTGCGGCGGAGCTTTTCGGTCGATGTGTCCTGATTAGTGTCGGTGGCATAGACTCAGCCACCGAGGCCATTAAAAGGCTCCGGGCCGGAGCCTCTCTGGTTCAAATCTACACGGGGTTGGTCTACGGCGGTCCCGGTCTGGTCTCAGAGGTCGTTCGTGGCATCGCTCAGCATCTCGACGAATGTGGGGCCAGATCCGTTGATGAGATAATTGGCAGCGATCTTGATAAATAAGGAAGGCTCAGAAAAGCCCACTCGGGGTCTTTTGTTGGCGAGATTATGGTGGGATAACTCCACTAGCAAGACGAACGGAAACCATAAACGCCGCAATAAGTCCACATTTGGGAAATTCTTATTCCGTCAAAAGCCTCTATTCAGCCGATGAAATCACCACTCGACAGAGTTGCCCTGGCTTTGGACACAAACGACTGGCCGACATTTGTGCGTTGGTGCCGTTTCTTCGGGCCTCGAGTAGGAGTCTTGAAGGTCGGATTCGAGGCTTTTGGGCGGTGGGGTCTGCGGGCCATCGAGGTGGCGCGACGCGACAGCCGGACCCTCTTTCTCGATTTCAAGCTCCACGACATTCCAAATACAGTACGAGGGGCAGTGATCGCGGCTCGGGAGCAAGGCGCAGATTTCTTGACTCTCCATGTCTCGGGTGGTCAACCGATGATGGAGGCTGCCACAGATGCCGCAGATGGCAAGATTCGCTTGCTGGGGGTTACCGTTTTGACCCACATGGACCGGGGTACCCTTATGGCGCTCGATTTGCCCGGTGACAGCACTCTGAGAGTCAAGCGGTGGGCGGACCTGGCGAAACGGTCGGGCTGCGCTGGAGTTATTTGCTCACCTCTCGAGGTGGCGGAGTTGAGGGCAGAGAACCCACCTCCCTTTTTGCTGGTTACGCCTGGGATTCGGCGGGCTTCGATCGAAGGGGACGATCAGAGGCGAACTGCGACACCGTCCGAGGCCCTACGCTCCGGGGCGGACCTTTTGGTCATTGGCCGCCCAATAACCGGATCACCCGATCCGGCGCGGGCTCTCGACGAAATCGCGGCGGAGATCAGCTCGCTCTAGCCTTGTCGGGGTCCTGACCGGTTCAGACGACAAAGACAGGACGGTCCACGACGTGCTCGAAATGCCACTGGTGGGTGTAACCTGGAAACTCGATGGGCACCGTATAGGTGACCTTCATGCGAATTCTTCCGCCGGTGCGCTTTACCACAATATCCTTTATCTTCACCGGTAAATCCAGCTCCTCTGCCCGGGTGACAATTCTCTTCTTTATCGTCTCGGCCTTGGAACGGCCGGCAAACATTGCTTGCTCTTCCATGAAGTCGTAGAGCTCGGCACTGTTGAGTTTGACCGGAATGATCTTCCAAGCAGCTCCTACAAACGCGAGGAGAATGGCCACCCAGAGGATGCAGCCGAGTTTGCTATCTCCGTATCGAGGGTGAAATCGTGCCATGAAGCGCTCTCCCTGAGTGAAATTAGACTGCCGAGAACCAATCTTAGCGCACAACCCGAAAAGTACGCTCCCACCGGGTGTGAGTGAAGAACCTGGCGAGGACATCCCCTAGCTGTCGTGCCTTTCCGAGATATCCTGGCCAGTCCACAGAAACCCCTTCTGCCTCGAACGACCAGTAGATGACATAGGCCCGGCCCTTTATGTACTCAGTGGGAACGGGCCCCCAAAAGCGAGAATCGTTCGAGTTGTCGCGATTATCGCCCATAAAGAAGTATTCGTCTGCGGGAATCTTCACAGGCCTGAGATTGTCTCGATTCTTGTAGGTCTCGTCCAAGAAGACGGATCTCGGGTAAATTCGAGGGTCGGTGCGGTAGGTGTAGGTCGAGTCATCGACCTTGATGCCGTTGATAAATATCTCTTTGTCCACGATCTCAATTTCGTCGCCGGGAAGACCAATGCATCGCTTGATGAAATCGCGAGTCGGATCCTTGGGGAATTTGAACACGGCGACGTCGCCCCGCCGCAACCCGTGATAGGGAAGAAGAAGGCGCTCGATCTTCGAGTGGACACCCCCGAAAACAAACTTATTCACCAAGATGTGATCGCCGACAAGAAGGTTTTGTTCCATCGAGCCGGTCGGAATCTTGAAGGCTTGAATAACGTAGGTTCGAGCGAAGGTGGCAAAGATCACCGCAATTAGCAGCGCCTCGAAATACTCGCGCAGAAGCGACTTCGACGATTCCATGGCAGCTCAGCGAATGATACGAAACGTTCTCTCCCACCGGGTTCGGTGAAAGAAACCGACTGCAGTTCCAGCCAACTGTTTCAGCTTGTGCCGCCAGCCTCGCCAAACTCCATCTGAAGTCTCACCGCCAAACGACCAGTAGATAAGAAAGGCTCGCCCTTTGACGAAGCGACTTGGGACGGGGCCCCAAAAGCGGGAATCGTACGACTGGTCACGATTGTCGCCAAGGCAAAAATAATGCCCCTCAGGCACAACATACGGACCAAAGTTGTCGCGGCGGCGAGCGGACTCGGGAACCGTTGGAATGTCTTCGAAGATTCTCGAATCACGATGCCAGGTGTAGGAATCATCATCGACACGGTCGCCATTGATAAAGAGATCTTTGTTCATGACCTTGACCTCGTCACCGGGAAGTGCGACGCAGCGTTTTACCATGTCAACGAGGGGGCGCTCCGGCGAACGAAAGATCACGATATCGCCTCGCTCCACCTGTCGTAGGGGAAAGAGAGATTTTTCGATCTCGGTCGCCTTGGCGCCGTAGATAAACCGATTTACAAAGAGGTGATCGCCGACCAGCAGCGTCTCTTCCATCGAAGCGCTCGGGATAAAGAACGTCTTCACCACAAACGTGTTGGTAAAGCCGAGAAATATGCCGGCGATGATCAACGCCTCCAGGTATTCTCGAAATGGGCTCCGCTTCGACATAGGCGACCTAATCTAATGCAATCGGAGTGTCTCTGCCAGCAAACCAGCAACATTGGCGCCCGCAACAAATAGAGACAGCGGCAAGAGATTGGGCAACCGTCAAGTGTTTTTGACTAGCGGCCACTAGCGCCCAAACGCCCCGAAAAACCTTCTCAGGGTCATTGCCTCCGTCGTCGAAGAGACCTCGACGGCGCCTATTGCCTTAACAGCACCGCGACGATTTCAGGGGAGGACTACGGGCCTAAGCGGTTTTGTTTGTTGGGTTTACAACAGGCCAGTCGTTTTGGCAGGCAACTTGATATCAAGCCGAGAGGAGATGTCAGAAAACGGGAGAAAGGAGGTGTGATCGGCTCGAAGAGCTGTTGTCAAAAACGAGCGGCAAGTCTCGGGGCTCGTCAAGAGCCCCGAGCATTTCCAAACGACAGATCGGCAATGACGCCGGTCTTTGTGAATGAAGGAGATCGCAATGAAAGTGACCCAATCCGCAGTAGCTCTCTTGTGCATCATGATCGCGAGTATGGCCATCTCGGCGCAGGCCGCAGACGGTCGGGGTGTTGTCAACATCAACAAGGCCGGTCCAGATCAGCTTATGTTGCTTCCGAGGGTCGGCCCATCAGTGGCCCAGAGAATCGTCGACCACCGAGACAAGAACGGCCAATTCAAATCCAAAGAGGATCTGATGCTGGTGCGTGGAATCGGCGAGGTGACGTTCACTCTGATCGAGCCACACATTTCCATCAGCGGGGAGACGACCCTGACCGAGAAGGTGCAGGTGCCGAAGAAGAATTCCGAGGGACCTTGACCCGAAGCAAAAGAGTCGTTGCGGGGTGGACATCAAGCTCGTCGCTGGGTGTCCACCCCGAAGGATCGAGGTTGTTGGAGCCGCGTCGAAACCGGCGATGGGACGGTTTCAACCTGCTCGAGACGCTTCTTGTCCTGACGCTGATAGTCGCCTTGAGCGTGGCGGCGATTCCACCGATTGATCGCTGGTCACGGGGCTTGAGGGTAAGCCTTGCGGCCGACGAGCTCGTAGGCGTTCTGCGGCTCGCCCGATCGGCTGCAATACGACATAGCACCAAAGTTGGGGTGAAGTTTCGGCCAGGACCAGGAGACCGGACCACATTCAGGATGTACCGTGACGGGGATGGGGACGGCGTCTTGACTCGGGATATCGACGCAGGGATTGATCCACCCCTGAGTCTTCCTCAGGAGCTGGCCCACATAGGCCGCCAGATCCGCTTTGGGTTTCCGGTGGGCGTCTCTCCTCGAGACCCCGGAGATCCGCGGCGGCGACTCAGCCGGCTCGACGACCCGATACGGTTCAATCGCTCCGATATTGCCTCATTCAACCATCTCGGCTCCTCGACCCCGGGCTCTCTCTACATCACCGACGGGCAGCATCACCTGTCGGCGGTGCGGCTTTTCGGCCGCACCGGGAAGGTCAAAGTGATTCGCTACGACATTGAAACAGAGACCTGGGAGTAGTTGTTGTTGGAGAACCGGACGGGCACGAAGCGATCCACTTGAGGCAGACTCTCAAACAGGAATAGGCTCAGGTGTGGGATGTACAAGATCGGATACGCCACGGCGTTGGCACTTTTGTTTTTCGGCCAAGGCTTGCCGGCCAGAGACCGATCGATGTAAGAGCGCTTCTCGAAGGCGCCGAGGCCGTTCTGGAACAAGACTACAAAGCATGGCGGGCCTATGCTTTTCAACGACATGTAATGCGTCAGAAGTTCGACCAACATGGAGAAGTAACCTGGTCGGCGGAGTATCTCTTCGAAGTAACACCCGCCAGCAAAGCTTCCCGCCCGAGCACGCCTGGCATACGTGCTCAAAGGAGAGGCCTGCTTTTCAGTGGCGGGGGACCATCTGGTTGCTGCCGAGATGGAGACCGCCCAACCGGTTTCGACAGGCGTAACGAAGTTGAAGTACTTGAAAGTTCGTATCGAAGCAGAAGCGATCGAAGAGAACCTGTGGCTTCCGAGCAGGTTCGAGATCCGCTCTGACATTCGTCTCGGGATGAGAAACATCCGAAAACACAACCTCTACGAATACTCGCACTATCGGAACCCCGATTCCTGACCCATCGAAAGAAGCGCTTGCGCTAGTATTCCTGCGGCCTCACAAGAGACTTGTTTGATCACTAGATTCAGAAGCCTCGAAACCGATAAATCCAGAAACTCGGCAAACACAGAAAGAGGAGCTCGGAAGATTTGACCCAGCGCAAGTTTCTCATCGACACCGACACCGCCTCGGACGATGCTGTTGCCCTGATCATGGCTCTAAGGCATCCAGGCATCGAAGTCGCGGCGATCACAGTGGTCGCAGGCAATATCGAGATCGACAAGGGTGTGCGCAACGCACTGTTCACGGTCGAAATGTGTGACTCGAATGTGCCGGTCTATCGTGGTGCCTCGCGACCGTTACGCCGCGAACCTGTCTACGCTCATCGGGTTCATGGCCAAGATGGTTTCGGAGACATGAACTATCCTCCGCCGAAGAGCGTCCAAGCGGAAGGTTTCGGACCCGATGTCATCGTCGACACCATCCAAGCCAATCCGGGCTTGGTGCTTGTGACCCTGGGGCCACTGACCAACATTGCCCTGGCACTGGAGAAAGAGCCCGCTATCGCATCGCAGGTGAGCCGTTGTGTGATCATGGGAGGGGTCGCTTGCACGGTTGGAAACATCACGCCGGCTGCCGAATTCAACGTCTGGGTCGACCCTGAAGCCGCCAAGACGGTTCTTCATTCGGGGCTTCCAATCGAGATGGTTGGGTGGGAGTTGAGTCGCGGCGAGGCCAACCTGAAGCTGGAAGAGATCGAGGAGGTCCGCGGCTATCAGAATGAGCTGGCCGACTTTGCTCTCGATTGCAATCGGACCCTTCTCGAGTTCAACAAAGGGTTGAGTGGCGACTTGGGGATCGATCTACCCGACCCAGTTGCTATGGCGATAGCCCTTGAACCGGAGATCTGTAACCGGAGCAAAAAGCACTATGTAGAGATCGAGACCGAGAGCGATCTGACCCGAGGCATGACGGTTGTGGACGAGTTGGGCGTGAGCGACTGGGACCACAACCAAGCTGTCTGGGGTGCTTTGTTGGAGCGTGGCCCAAATGCATCGATCTGCTGGGAGATCGACATTCCCGCCTTCAAAGGGCTGTTGAAGAAATCTCTGCGCTGAGCTGGGCGGAGCGGGTGCTGTTGCGGCCAGAGGAATCACATCAGCATCGTTGACGAAGCCCGGCGGCTGGAGTAACGTCCTTTCTCGTGCAAGCAATCATTGTAATCACAACCACCGGAACCGAAGACCAGGCTAATCTTCTGGCGCAAGAACTGGTCGAGCGCCGCCACTCATGCTGCGTGAACATCATCCCCGTTCATCGATCGATCTACCGGTGGCAGGGTGAGATCTGCACCGACAGCGAGTTCATGCTGATCATCAAGTCGCGAGCAGAAGAGTACGAAGCGATCGAAAGCTCGATCAAGGAGCTCCATAGCTACGACTTGCCGGAGATTCTCTGCTTCGATGTCAGCCGCGGCGAGGAAGGGTTTCTCCAGTGGATCATGTCGTGTGCCAACAGCAGCGCCCGACCCGAGGAAGCCTGAGGTCCGCTAGATCAGCTTGAACCCAGGGCCTGATCAAGATCGGCGATCAAGTCGTCGAGATCTTCGAGCCCCACCGAAACCCGGACCATCCCATCGGTGATCCCGAGCTGTTGTCTTCGTTCCGCGGGCACGGAGGCATGAGTCATGCTCGCGGGATGCGAGATCAAAGTCTCTACGCCACCCAGACTCTCGGCGAGGCTCATCACCTGTAGTCGATCGAGAAAAACTTTGGCCGCATCATAGCTTCCGACATCAAATGTAATCAGGGCGCCAAAACCGTCGGATTGGCGCATCTGGAGCTTGTGGCCCGGATGGTTCGGTAGCCCGGGATAAAGAACCGAATCGACCTTGGGATGCTGGTCGAGAAATTCGGCGACTGCCCGCCCGCTGGCTTCGTGTTGTGGCATTCGAACCCCCAGGGTCTTGAGACCTCGTAGCACCAGAAAACAATCTAGCGGCGCCAGTACCGCCCCGACCGACTTCTGGACAAAAGCGAACCACTCGGCGTCTTGCTCCCGGTTGGAGATCAAGACCCCACCGATGGAGTCGCTGTGCCCATTCATGAATTTCGTAGTGGAGTGAACGATGACGTCGGCCCCCAACTCCAAAGGCCGCTGAAAGTACGGTGACATAAACGTATTGTCGACTGCCAGGATCGCGTTGTTCGCGTGTGCGAGCTCGGCAGCACCCGCAATATCGGTCACTTCCATCATCGGGTTGGTGGGTGTTTCGACATAGATCAACCGAGTATCCGCAGTGATCGCCGCAGCGATATTGTCGAGATCGGTCGAATCAACCCAAGAAAACCTGAGATCGTATTTCTCGAGGATCTGATGGAAGAAGCGGTAAGTTCCGCCGTAGACGTTCTGCGAACAAACCACGTGATCGCCGGCGTTCAAGCTTGTAAGAAGAGTCGAGATGGCGCTCATGCCGGAGGCGTACGCATGGCCTGCAATGCCACCCTCTAACGATGCCACGTTGGCTTCGAGTGCCTCACGAGTAGGATTCTGCACCCGAGCGTATTCATAGCCCTTGTGCTTGCCCAGCTCGTCCATGACATAGGTCGAGGTCTGATAGATCGGAACCGTGACCGACCCGGTTGTCGGGTCGGGTGGTTGGCCGGCATGGATGGCTCGAGTCGAAAACCCCAGATCTTTTGGATTACCTTTCACAAAAACCTCCTGGTTGACATTGAGGCGTCGAAGCTAGGTCGATGGCCTCGTTCAGGGCGGCGAACAGACGACCGGCGGGATTGTAACCCGGCCAGCGTCGCCAAGCGTGGATTTCGGGCCAAGCGGTATTAACATAGGCCCCATGAGCACAACCAGCGAAGTATTTACCCCGATACGGTGGGTGGACGACCACCTGCAACTTCTCGACCAGACCCAGCTCCCCAGAGAGGAGATCTGGCTCGAATGCCGCACTCCAGAAGAGGTGGCGGGCGCGATCAAGAGACTGTCGGTGCGGGGCGCACCGGCTATTGGTGTGACTGCTGCATATGGCCTTGTGGTCGGATTGAGCTCGTGCAGAGAAGGTCAGGACTTCGACCAGCGCTTTGAAGAGGTCTCCGAGCTTCTCGGCGGCACCCGACCGACGGCCGTGAATCTGCACTGGGCGCTCGACATCGGGCGCACCGTCTTTCAAAACAGCTCCGGCGAAAGCGACGAAGCTCGCATCGCTGATCTTTTGAGTTGGGCTCACGATGTTCACGCTGCGGATATCGAAGCCAATCGCCAGATGGGTCTCAATGGCGCCGAGTTGTTCGAAGCCGAGGACCGGGTGTTGACCCATTGCAACACCGGGGCGCTGGCTACTGCAGGTATCGGTACGGCCCTGGGGGTGATCCAGACTTCCTGGTCCGCGGGCAAGCTGGGGATGGTTTGGGTGGATGAAACGAGGCCGCTGCTCCAGGGTGCGCGTTTGACGACCTGGGAGTTGCAGCGATTGGGCATACCGTTTCGCTTGGTGACCGATTCGAGCGCCGGCTCCCTGCTGTCGCGAGGTCTGGTGGACCGAATTGTCGTCGGTGCGGATCGGATTGCTGCAAACGGTGATGCCGCCAACAAGATAGGAACCTACCCCCTGGCAGTGTTGGCAGATCGCCACGATGTGCCCTTTTATGTGGCGGCGCCCCTGTCGACGATCGATCGCTCGACAGCCTCGGGAGATCAGATTCCAATCGAGGAACGCGATCCAGCCGAAGTGACGGAGGTTTTCGGAACGCAAGTAGCACCGGAAGGCGCGGACGCGGCCAATTTTGCCTTCGATGTCACCCCGAACGAGTTGATCTCGGCCATCATCACCGACGCCGGCGTCCTCGAGGCTCCTTACGAGGAGTCGATCCGAGAGGCCTTTGCCCGGGTCGAGCAGAAAGAGGTCTAGGCTGGTCTCGACGTTTCGTTGAAGTGGAGCAGGATCTCGCGACTCGCGATCTGACTGGCGGTCGAGTGGAATAAGGGCTGCGACTCAAGCCGTTTCTCGGCGCCCAGGTGGACTTTGACCAGAGGGCCCACCCGAGAGGGAGTTCATTGCCAATGCAGGTACAGACGCCTCGCCCAGCTCACCTCCTTTCCTGCTAGCATCGAGGTTCACAATTTAGTAGGAGGCTCCGCACCGAAGCCATTCGAGTGAGTAGTTTGGCATGTGGGCACAGTTTCATCCAGCGGCCGATCCGATCCTGCTTGTGATTGCGGTGGTGGTCGCAACGCTTTTGGCTCTCACGTTGGGTCGCACTGCGACCCGTGTGCGAGTCGACCAACCATGGCTTTGTTTGGCAATCGCCCTGACTGCGCTCTTCGGCAGTGCCGCAGTCAGCTTGCTGTGGCGCTTCCCGCAACCCCGGGTCCACGACGAGTTCAGCTATCTACTCGCAGCTGACACATTTGCCCATGGCCGACTCACCAATCAGCCACACCCGAGGTGGATTCATTTCGAGAGCATTCACATCCTGCAGCAACCAAGCTACGCCTCGCGGTATCCCCCGGCGCAGGGAATGTCGCTGGCGCTGGGTCAGCTTCTCGGTCATCCGGCAGTTGGACTCTGGCTCGGCGCGGCTCTCGGTTGTGGTGCTGTCTGCTGGATGCTGCGCGCCTGGCTGGCGCCGCCATGGGCCCTGTTCGGTAGTGTGCTGGCGCTGCTCCGGCTGGGTCTGACGGGATACTGGTCTCAGAGTTTTTTCGGTGGGTGGATCGCTGCAGCCGCGGGGGCGCTACTTTTGGGCGGGCTTCGCCGCACGGTTGACAAGCCTCGCCTCAGCACCTCCATTGTTCTAGCAATGGGTCTCGTTCTTCTTGCCAACAGCCGCCCCCTGGAGGGTCTCGTGCTGGCCCTCCCCTGCGCTGTCGTCCTGCTGGTCCTGTTGTTCAGAAGGCATCCACAACAGAGCCTCGAGAGTCTGAGACTGATCGTTGTACCAATCTGTTTCGTGCTGCTCTTGGGCGCGATTTGGATGGCTGTCTACAACCACTCGGTCACCGGCGACGCCCGACAGCTGCCACATGACCTGTATGCCCAGACCTATATGACCGTACCGTACTTGTTGACTGGAGAGCTCCGTGCCCCATCGCGATCCACCCACAACGTCATGCAGAAGTTCCATACTCGTACGGAACGCCAGTGGTTCGATCAGCTACAGACTCTGACCGGTTGGTCGAGCGCCAATGGACGCAATCTGGTGGTGTATTGGAAGTTCTACCTGGGACTGACACTGTCTTTACCACTGCTGCTGCTACCGGCAGTCCGCGGAGACCGCTGGCTGCTCTTTGCACTCGGAGTTCTTCTTCTCTATTTTGCGGTTGCCTCACTGATCATTGCGAGCATGCCGCACTATGCGGCTCCGCTGACCGGCCTGGTCTTCTATCTGGTGGCTCGAGGCACCCAAGTTGCGTACGAATCGCAGCGATGGCGGCTCGGAAAGATCATCCCCTCGGTCCTGTTGGTGGGCAGTCTGGGTTCGTTGGTCTATTCCCTAGTCGACCCACAGGATCTGTGGCCACCGCCTGATCCAAGCTGGCATCTTCAACGCGCGGATATCCTGCGTCGACTGGAAGAAACCGGAGAAAAGCACCTGATCGTGGTGCGTTATGGCCCGCGGCACAGCGTGCACGAGGAATGGGTTTACAACGAGGCGAATATCGACGATGCTCCGGTCGTCTGGGCGCGCGAGAAGGGAGAGTCCAACAACAAACGGCTGCTGAGATCCTTTCGAGACCGCCATGTCTGGCTGTTGGAGCCGGATTTGCCAGACCTGGCTCTGCAGCCTCACCGGTGAGACCTACAAGCTCTATCGGCTCCGTTGCTGCTTCTTGTTCTTCTTGTAGAGGGACTCAGGGCCCCATCGCCAATGGCGTCGTCGGTGGTAGCTGCGACCGTGAAGCTGGACCGAGACGGGAGCCTCTTTTGGGGGCCTCAGCCAGGCCACATATCTGGGCGGCCTCTTGATTTTCGGTTCGATGTCTGGTTTGGGCGCCAGCCCTGGGGGTGGCACGAGGTTGACGATCGTCGGCATCGGGTCGTATTGGCTTAGCTCGTGCCAAAGGAAGTACTCGAGAGACGAACCGTGGGTAAGTAGGCCGAGCACCGGCAACTCGCGCCGATGGACTTCCCTCGCGATGCCCCGCGCAGGCAGCCTGTAGGTTCCATTGTCTTTGTAGAGCAAATCCTCCCGCGGGAGCCTCAGGACGCTCTGGCTGCCGAACAGAGGGCGCCGTTCGGCGAAAAACACCCAGGGAACCGACGTCAGCAGGAAGAACAAGGTGATCGTGAGCGCCCACTTTTTTGGCCAATGGTTGGCCACAATCGTTGCGCACCAGGGCGCCGCAAGCACGAATAGAGGCAAGTGCAGCCGAGAGACCGTATGTTGATACTTGAACAAGACGACAAACAAGACAGCGGCCCCGAGCAGGCAGGTGCCGTAAAGTAGCAGTCTGACTGTCGCGTGGCGAGACCGGGTGATGATCAGCCACACGCCGCATGCCAGATAGAGCAGCAGATGCACTGGATTGCCGGCCAGGTAGTCAACGCGCCTAAAGGGTTCGATATGAAGGGTCTGTCCAGCCAGGCTGTTGCGTGGATCTCCGTCAACCACTCCGATGAGTCGGTGTACGGAGTCCGAGAATGCAAGCTGTAATCCGGCCTGATCGGGATCGGCGGTTCCGATGTGTGCCAGAGTGTGACGGACCAGGTTGGAAACAAGGAATCTTGGATCATACGACTCGTTGAGAACCAGTCTGCGATGATCTTCGGGTCCTGAGAAGTGGTCAAAGACCGCTAGGTTTCGCCGAAACTGATTGGTATTCAGAGCCAGGGCGACGAGCGAGGCGAGTGCCACGGTTTGCCAGGTTGTTCCTAGACTGCGACGCAATCTCGCACCGATCCATACTGCAACAAACGGGGCAGCAATCGGTACTGCGGTACCTTTGGTCAAGACTGCCAGACCCAGGGCGCCGCCGAGCGCCAACCGATCCAGCCACCCGATCCGATCCAGCGACAAAGTGCGCAGCCCCAAAAAGACGAGTACGAGCAACCAGAAGGCGGCCACGTAGTCCACGAGAGCGGTGCTTGCCAGCAAGATTCCCATAGGCAGAGTTGCTATCAGAGCAGCTGCGGTTAGCGCAGCTGCGCGTCGACCACCGAGTTGCCGTGCTACCCCTGCGCCTAATACCACTGAGCCCACCATGCAGAGCCACTGCAGAAGATGAGCCAGGCGGTCGGATCCGGCTAGCAGGTAGACGTGCAGCTGGACGAAAGCAGACCACGGGCCCATGAACAGCTGTCGCGCATTCGCAGTGGGGTAATGTTCGACACTACCGTTCTGGACCCAATAGAGGATCCGGGGAATGTGATAGTGCTGCGCATCCCAGGACATGATTGGAGTCGCCAGGCCCACTACGCCTATAGCTCCCACCAAGACGACTAGAAGTGCAATCACGACCCGATCCGTAGTCGAGAGAGGCTGTTTTTGGGAGGTGTCTTCCGACTCCGAGGTCAGCTCCCGAGCCGAGCGTCTCCATAGGGCCCAGGCAGTGAGCAGCGTCACCAGAGAGGCAATGCTCCAACCCACAACAGCGCCGCCAGGGGTCAGATGTCCAGTACGGCTAAGCAGCTCCGCTAGAAACCAGTGGCATGCACCCCATCCGACACTTGCAATCGACATCGACTCGAGAGTGGATCGCCCGGTAGCTCGGAGCGATGCATACAAGCCGAGCCAAGTGGCCAGAATCAGTACCGCGGGCAGGAGCGGCAGTGGCGTGGAAAGATGCACAGGTCGATGGACGGGGCTGTTGCCTCGATTATATAGGTTCCTGGCCAATCTCGGTGAGATGGCTCCGTAGCGTGCGGCTGTTCTTGGAGTTGGCTTTGGAGCTGGCCCCGGATCTGGCCGGCTACGCCGGACGTAGAGCCCCGGTTGAAGGCCGTGGAACTTTAGGAGGTTTCATTCTGTCTCGAGGGAGCATAAGCTCGCGTCGGGAAAAGGACTCTCCCGAGTCAGGTTGGGCATGAATAACGGTAACGACACTACAAAAGGCCCACGTTCGAGCCTCTGGACGATTCTGGGCTGGGCCGCTATTGCCCTGTTTGTGGCGATCTATGCGATCGAGCTGCTGCCCCATCACGGCCGGCCAGCCACCCTGGCCTGGATCGATCAACACCTCGGCAAGGGCGGTCTTATAGCAATCAACATCCTGATTGTCACAGCCTTTCTCGCCCTGCTGCCCTATCGACGCCACACCAAGGGCACCTGGAAATCCAAAGGGGCGTTCATCGCTTTTGTGATCGCACTGATGACCGAGATGTTCGGTTGGCCGCTGGTGCTGTTTCTACTGGCGCCCATCGTGGACATTCCGCGGATCGCACCCGCCTACTTCGATGCGCTCGGTCACTGGCCGGCCCGCGTCGGAACAGCTCTGAGCTTTCTAGGCATCGCCCTCATTGCCGTTGGGTGGCACCGGATTCATCGAGCGGAAGGCCTGGTGACGACCGGCATCTATCGCTATATCCGGCACCCTCAGTACACGGGTATCTTTCTTTTCACCCTGGGTTGGATTCTCCACTGGCCATCGGTGGTCACGCTGATTCTCTGGCCCGTACTGACAGCGGCCTATGTATGGCTGGCGCTCTTCGAGGAGCGCCAGGCGCGTGAAGAGTTTGGCCTCGAGTACGATGCCTACGCCGAACACACGAAGCGTTTCGTCCCGGGCATCATGTAGACGGGGGAGCCGTTGAACTGGCCGGTCGATCTTTCTACTTCGGCAGGTGCTGCTTCGCCCATTGCCTCCAGCTCGACGACAGCTGCGGAACTTCGAGCATTCTTCCCGCTTCCTCGCGGTCATGAGTAAAGATTCGAAAAACGTCGCCGATCGTTAAGTCGTGATTTGGCCGCTCGAGGACGCGGATTTCGTCCCCACTGCCGAGGTGGCCCTCGACGGCTATCCTCAAGTAGGTGCCAGGTCGACCCGCTTTCGTGAATCGGCGTGGAAAGCCGTTGTCCTCCATGCGCACCGCCAGCCGCCAGCAGGGCACTCGGGGCTCGGACACCTCGAGCACCGTGCTACCGATCTCCCACCGCTCCCCGACGAGAGCATCGGTGACGTCGATTCCCTCCGTCGTCAGATTCTCGCCAAGCTCGCCGTGTTCCAGTGAGCGGCCGAGCTCCTCGGCCCACCACCGGGCGTCCTCAACCGCATAGGCGTACACAGCCTTGTCCGGCCCCCCGTGAACCTCGCGATCGGCCTGGTCATCTCCCTCGAGGTTCACGCCGCGAGCTGCGACCCGCCCCAGTACAGGTGACTTCCAGATCGCGCTGAGCGCCGGGCGCCCGCGGTAGTCGAATTGACGAATCCCGCCAACATTCACCGAGAGAACAGTACCTAGGGCCTCGGTGTCTCGGTCCACTTGGCGCAGGTCACTCTGGTCCATGATGTCCTCCCAATCGCAGGTGGAGTCGCTCAGCAGGGGCGACGGTCCTTGACAGCTCGGCATACGTAGCCATGGTCGGTTTAAGTGGAGCGACCCGATTCTATGACGACATCACTCTATGACGACATCACCGGTAGAGGACTCCGCGGCCCCGGCGCACAAAGTGCTCCCTGCCGGGTCTGGTGTAAACAGGGTAGTCACCGACTAGGGTGCGACAGCGCTCCAAGCCGAGGGGTCCCCCGACTCGAAACCGTCGGCAAAGATGCTTGTCGGGTCGAACCAGGCCGCTATCTCTGCGGGGTTGAAGGTCTCGGAGTGGCAATAGTTATCCAGTATGGCTCCCGACCCTGAATCCATCCGCCAGACTGTGCCGGTGCCGACCTGACAGATCTGAGAGTCGCGATCCGCTATGAACAGATCGCCACCGGGGCCCTGAGTAATGCCGTTGGGGAACCAGAAATCTCCGCTGCAGCCAAACGATGTCGTTGCCCCCGATTCACCGTCGACTGTTTTGACATCGCCTCGAAAGCAACCTGGCGGTCCTGACCAGTCCGTCAAGAAGATACGACCATCGCCAGCCACCGTCAGATGGCCCGCTATGGATGTACCGGTCATATCACCCTCCAGCGCTACAACGCCGGTCGAGCGGTCGATCCTGTAGAGCTTCGCCGTGCCACCCTGCACCGTCGTCGAGACCAGAACGGTTCCATCTACGTCGACCGATAGGGAGTGAGGTGAGAACCAGTCAGCCCTACACCAGGGGCCCCCTGTAAGACTGAAACCGTTTACGCTGAACTCCAAAACGGCTCCTTTGAGTGGTCCGCAAGCGTCGTGGCTGCCATCAATGACAAGAAGCTTGCCGAACCCATCGACAGCCAGCTCATCCCAGTTTGTTTGCGCACAGGTCGCTATCGATACAGCACTGTTGTCAGGGTTGATTTCAAATAGAGGCATCTCGCCAAGACCGCACGGAGAGTTTCCGGCTCCGTTTATGAAGATCCGACCATCTGGGTTGATTGCGATGGCGTCTGGAGAACCATCACTCGGACATGCGAACAGGGTCAGGTCGTTTGAAACCAAGTCGACCTTGAAAACGGCACCACGGAAGTGAGGACAGGCGTTTGAGCTATCGTCGACAACCAAGAGATCGCCAAGTTCGAACTGAGCGGGTGCGCTGACCGGACCCAAGGCGGCCATGATCAGAACGAGAGTGGGTGCGGTTAGGGCAGGTGACCACCGATTCATGACGTGCTCCCTATCGATATTCGGCCGATGCGCCATTGGCCCGGGCTCGTTCGCCACAGGCGCTACAACCCAGGTCCAAAATGGCACCTTATCTACATTCTGGGCGCCGAGTCGGCATTGAGCAGTTGTGTCCGTAACAGTTGAGCGGTGAAACCGGCTGTAACCCGCGTTCCTCCCTCTTCCATTGACGGTGGCGGTGTCGCCGCTCAATCAATCGCGTGGTATCAGCGCCAGGATTTCGGGACTTGCCTCTTCCCACGCGACAATGGTGTGGCAGACGGAGCAGTCCGCTGAGATGACCTCTCCGTTTTCCGCCTCATGATCGCCGGCATGACAACGATTGCAGCCTGGTGAAAAGTGATGGCCGCTATGATCCGGATAGGAGCCCCATTCGATCTTCATGTCGGGATACACATTGTTCGTATAGAAAGCGCTCAGGACTCGGCCTGCCTCGAGGATGTCTTCCTTGCGTGTTGTCGCTAGCTGTGGATACTCGCGCTGATAGAACTCGGCGGTGTGGGCGGCGATCCCCTCCTTGGCCGCCTCCTGTGTCTCGTATTCAGCCCGAAGGGCCTTTTCACCCTCTCGGCGGATGAAAGGGAGGTCCTGGGCGATGAAGTTTCTCTTCAAGGCGAGGTCGACCGCTTCGTCAGCTCGAAAGAACTGGTGGGTTGGACGATTGTGACAGTCGATGCAGTCCATGACCCGCCAGTCCTCGGGCTCCCCGGCTCTGTCCTTGATGTTTTGTTTCAAGTAGGTTTTGATCGTTCCGTCCGCTTCGGTCAACTCCACCTCGAACATGGTTTGGCGTTTTTCATCCGCTCGATATCGAATCTGGATTTCTGGATCCATGTGCCAGTGAATCCCGTGACTGCCGCTGAAATCGTTGCCGCCGGTTTTCATCAGCAGGATGGTCTTGAGCTCGGTATTCGCCGCATCTGGTGAGTAGTGAGTAATCAGCTTGGCGTTCACGCCATAGAACTTCTCCGGCCAGTGGCACTCCTCGCAGGTGCCTCTGGAGGGTCGCAGGTTGTGCACCGGTGTCGGTATCGGACGCTCGTAGAGGTCGAGGATCGTAGAAATCATCTGCCAGGCACCGTTGAGCTTCATTTTGACCATCCATTTGGTCCCGGAGCCGATATGGCACTCGACGCAGGCCACCCGCGCATGCGGTGAGCGTTGGTAAGCAGCAAACTCTGGTCCCATCACCGAATGACAGGTTTCACCACAGAAGGATTCGCTCTCCATGAGATGAAATCCTTCATAAGTGGCTGCCGCGAGAATGACAGCACCCACGGACACGAAGATGACAAAGAGGATCAGACGGTTTCGAACGGAGTCGACATTGAGATCGACTACCGGAAACGGTGCACCAGGCGCCCGCTTGCGTTCTCGCCGAATCCCGAAAAGCACCAGGACAAAGCCGAACGCGCCAACCGCCGGCAAAATGAGATAGGTGATGATGCCGGTATATGGGTTCCCGGTGCCACCCAGCAACTCGATGGCCAACAGGCTGGCAAAGAGTATGGCGCTGATCAGCATCAGCGCTGTGCCCACAAGGCTTATCGGATTGCGAGTCAGGGGCGTCAGTAGATTACGCATATTCATCTCCGGTCATCCATCCACCAAAACTATCTCGGTACCTGACCTGACAAGGGACCTTCTTTATCAGGGGGATCCCCTGGACCACGGTGCTCGCTCGAGCAACGCAGTCTTGCTGTCGAGATCGAAGAGGCGGTCTGCATTGCCATGCATCAGCGGGACCACGAGATCGAGTGCGGCAGACGGTGCGAGAGATCCCTGTTCGACCAACTCGGCAAGCGCTCCGGCAATGCCGCGACGTGCCAGGGTCGCTTGGCCGAGAACCGGCTCGACAGCAACGTAGTCGCCGCCAAAGGTGAGGATCCGTTCAGGAGAGGCTCGCTGAAGATAGCTCTTGAGAAACTCTTTGCTGATCGAGGGATCGAGGATCCAGGACCAGCTCATCTCGAGATAAGCATTGGGTTGATTCTCGGCCAGCCGGATCATCTCCTGCCAGTTGGAGTGACCGCTGTGCAAGAGAACGAATCGTGTTTCGGGAGAGGTGTGACAAAGCACTTGCAGCTGCTCCGGGTGTCGGTCCACCTCCGCCTCCGAGTGTTTTCCCGGTTTCCAAAGAATGCCGGTGTGCAGCTTGACCGGTAGGTCGAGCGCGTTTGCTTGATCGACACAAAACCAGAACAGATGGTCCTCGAGATGCTTGGCGTTGGTTGCGTTTAGGAGTCCCTGCTGCAGCAGCTTTGCGAAAAGCGGGGCGGCTTGTCGGGTGCCCACCTTGGCATAGTCGAGCCCACGCTGATAGGCACGCTGACTCTTCACCGCAACAGCGTAGCGGCCATACCGATCGAACCACCAGCGGATCACCCCATGCCAGTCGCTGAGCCCGGTCACGGTGATGCCGGTCGGCCCAGCCAGCCGATCGATCCGGCTCGGCGCCTGTAGATTCGAGATGTCGAGATCCTGCATCAATAGGGTGGGTTGACTGCTTTCGTGAAAAGGCTGCCCCAAGCCGTTGACCTGGCATGAGCTGATATTTGCCCTGTCAACGAGAATTTCGCGATAGAAACCGGGCTTTCTGATCGTTTCGTAGGCCGACTGTAGTTGATCAACGGTTTCCCTGTTGAGCTCGTCGATGCCGTAAAGATCCCGCAGGGTGATCTGAATGGCCTGACCATATCCGGTCTCCTTTACGGTGGGCCAATAGCGTTTGAGGGCTCGCCATTTCACCCTTGTCGCAACTCCAGGAGAAAGAAGTGTTTTGAGCTTGTTGGCGGGCATCCCGGCCGCGAGAAGCTCGGTCGAGAGATATTGCGAAAACAGAACCGCCCAGTCGTCACAGGGAATACCAACGCCTCGGAGTCGATCCCGTTCGTCGGGAAGGTGCTCGTGGGTGTCGACAAACGGAGTGTCGAAGACCAACCGCTCCAGACCAGTCCGGAATTGCTGTTGAGAGTCACTTCCTGAGTAGCCAGCCCCCCGCGGCTTACAAGATGCAAGCGCAGCCCCGCCCACCAGACCGAGGCTGGTGATGATCTCGCGTCGAGTGGGATGGAATAGTGAAAAACGCATACGATCGTCAGGCGAAAGTGGAACCGCAGCGTCCGAGTTTACTCGCCCCGTGGCGGGGTTGTCTGTTGGTTGAAAAGCGGCGAGATTGCCCTGGTAGTATCAAGCACTTTCCGCCGTGAAATAAGCGCACCCCCTCATGAGACGACAAATCGGAATCGGACTGGCGCTGACCGCAGCCTCACTCGCCCTCTCTTTGGTTCTACTCGAGGTCGTGTTGCGGGTAGGGGTCCTTCGGGCGGAGAGCTTCAGATCGACGAGACTCGAGACGATCTCGCGTACAAACATGAAAATTCCCGATCTGAGGGAGCCCCGAAACGCTATCGAGCCAAAAGGAGAAGCATTCCGCATCGTCGTGGTAGGGGACTCGTTTGCTTGGGGCGACGGCGTTTACACCGAGGATGCCTTCCCTTTTCGCCTCGAGAGTCAGATCAATCAACTCTCGATGTCGAGAGACTTCGAGGTCGTCAACTGGAGCCACCCAGGCTGGAGCACTATTCACCAAATGCGCTCTCTGATCAAAGAGCTCGACCGTCTCTCGCCAGATCTGTTGGTGTTGTCATTCGTGCTCAACGATCCGGAACCGGCCCAAAGCAGAGTCCGGGAGGAAAACTGGCAAACGTTGGAAACGAGAATTCCAGAGGAAGGTCTGAGTGGATTCCTTTTTCGTCACAGCCGTATCTTTGGCCTGCTGTTGACCGGGCTCGAGAACCGAAGACTCCGCAGGGCGATGAACAGCTACTATCACGAGCTCTTCGAGGGTCAGACCTGGGTTGACTGCCGATGGGCCCTGCGAAGGATTCGTGCCGCCGCCTACGAAAGAGACATTCCAATGGCGCTGGTTGTATTCCCGCTGTTTCAGGGTCAAATGGACAACACCTACCCTTATCTCGACCTCCATGCGAAGGTCAGAGCTACGGGGGACACCCTTGGCATCCCGGTTCTCGACCTGTTCGATACCTATCGAGGTGTGGATGGCCGCCGCCTAGCGACGATTCCGTTCACCGATGCCCACCCCAGTGAGCTAGCGCATCGACTGGCAGCAGATGCGATTCTAGAATTTCTCATCGAGAAAAGCCTGGTTCCACCCCCGAGTGAGCCCCTGGGCGAGCTTCCTACCGAGGCAGAAGAGACTTCGTGACGAGCGTTGTTGTCCAAGTGCAGAATGGTGGAGGCGGTGGGAAGCGAAGCCCCTTTCGCTTCGCTTCAGGAGCTTCGCAACGAGAGTTGTTTGTTGGGTCGCGCCTCCGGCGCTCCGGGTTCGACTCCCACCTAGGAGCGGGCGAAGCAGGCTGCAGGCGCTAGTCTGTGGTGTCAAAGTGCAGAATGGTGGAGGCGGTGGGAATCGAACCCACGTCCGAAGAACGCGTTCTAGAGACCTCTACGTGCGTAGTCTTTGCTTTTTGTTCTCGCCAGACACGCTACGGACAAAGACAACCGACGTGCCTGGCCAGCCTCGCTTTAAATCCGGAATCGTCACGAGGCAGCTCGATTCCTTTGATCCACTTTTGCGGCGTCCTCGACAAGCGCGATGGATCAGCGCTCTAGCCGGGACGTGACTGCTTAAGCAGCCAGAGCCAAGTTATCGTTGGCAGATATAAATCCTCTGTTACGCAGAGGAGAGTCGGCACGCAGTCCAAAGACCGCTCTGTTCCCCGTCGAATCCAGGAACGCCCCCATATTTGCAAAGAACGACTTCGATACCTATAACAACGGGTCGCCGTCTAGGATTCCCGTCTGAGCCTGGTTTGGCCGAGATTCTGCGACGAGTCGCAGAAAATCGTCGACGTCGGCCGTTCGAAGCCGGGATGCTACCAGCAACCATGCAGCGATTGCCAAGACGATTCCGGCAGGCGCCAAACGCAAAAGATTGGGGAAAAAGGGCCAGAGCATGGCCACGACGCCACCCACGGCACCTAGAAGCAGCACCAGAGAAGCAGCCCAATTGATTTTCGTCTGGGTTCTCTCAGCGAGGAATCGAAGAGTTGAACCAGGCCGCGCCGGGTCCTTTTCAACCGACAGCGGCCCTTCGAGCAGACTTTGGCGAAGTCCGTGAGAAACGGGAAGTCTTAGAATACCGCCTGATCCCTCAGGCTCCCAGATTGCTCCCCAAGATTCCGCTGCATCGCTTACGGAAGCGAGAATGTCGTCGAGCGACTTGTCGAGTTGCTTTTCGTATTCCAAGCTCATTGGGTAGCGGAGGACGCAGGAGGCGGATTGCGAAGCAACGTGACCACATCTGAATGGCCATTCTGGGTTGCAAAGCTCTCCGCAGTATCGTCGTCCTTGTCCCGAAGAGCGGGATCGGCCCCATAAACGAGAAGCAACCGGACAACTTCAAGGTGGCCCTCTGCCGCGGCCGTCATCAAAGCCGTGAAGCCCTCCAGGCTACCTTGTACGTTGACATCAGCGCCCTTCTCGAGGAGCAACTCAACGGTCTCAGGGAAGGGGCCACTGGATGCGTACATGAGAGCTGTTCGAGAGTTTGCTTCCAGCGCGTCCAGGGAGGCGCCCTTCTCGAGGAGTAAAGAGACAACCGGAGTGTGGCCGTTGAAGGCTGCCCACATCAGCGGTGTTTGTTTCTCGGGAGTGGTCACGTCGGCAGGGACTCCCGCCGACAGCAGGCCTTGGACTACCTTCAAGTTCCCTTCGAAGGCGGCCTCGACCAGTGCCTGTCCCTCGGGCGTTAGCGGTACTGAGGTCTGAGCATCAGCCGAGGCAATGAAATTGAAGAGTACAGCCGCCAGCAAAAAAAAGGCTTTCATGAATGCTCCTCTTGTAAGGCAACCAGCAAGAATCACCGGCGCTCGCGAATTCGACCGTTCGGATAACCGAAACTGTTCAATGCTCAACATCTCGAGCAAGCGGCGCTCACGCAGCCTGCTCCTCCAGAAGGGTCTCGAAAAAGCCTTCTACTGCTGCGAGAAAGGCCTCGACGTTGGGCAGTTGGTTGATCTGCTGTCGGAGCTTTCGACCATGCGGCAGACCGTGGGTATACCAACCGGTGAACTTTCGCAGCTTGTGCAGGGCGTGCTTTTCCTTGTCACGATCCGCCACCATTCGAAAATGACGCAGGATGAGATCGCGACGATCCTCGAGCGTGGGCTCGGGGATTCTGCCACCAGACAGTCTGGCCTCGATCTGCTTGAAGAGCCACGGGTTTTTGGTAGCTGCTCGCCCTATCATCACACCGTCACACCCGGTCTGGGACATCATCGCGAGAGCGTCCTCGGGCTCGGATACGTCGCCGTTGCCGATTACCGGAATGGAAAGAGTCTCTTTGAGACGTGTGATGCTCGACCAATCGGCCTCGCCCCTGAACATCTGTTTCGCGGTCCGGGCGTGCATTGCGACTGCGGCTACACCACGATCTTCGCAGAGCTTTCCTAGCTCGATATGGGTTTGGGAGTTGTCGTGGAGCCCGAGTCGAAACTTCACGGTCAGGGGAATGGACAGGCGACGCTCGACGGCGGTGATCATCTTTTCGGCCAGAGGCAGATCAGCCATCAGAGCCGCACCAGCACAGCCTTTAAGGACCTTGTTGGCGGGACAGCCCATGTTGATGTCACAGATGTCAGCACCCAACCCCTCGACGATCTCTGCGGCTTCGGCCATGGTCTCGACATCGGAGCCATAGATCTGGATCGCAAGAGGCCTCTCCTCCTCGGTGAACGACATGAGGTCACGGACGGCCTTGTGTCCACCAACGATGGCCCTGGAGGAGACAAACTCCATAGCCACGACGCCGACGCCACCGATCCGGCGCACGATCAAACGAAAGTCGCGGTCGGTGACCCCGGCCATGGGGGCTAGAAGAAGCGGTGGATCGACCTTGACAGGCCCGATATTCAGCACAACCTACCGATCTTAACGTCTACAGCAGAGTCACGCTGTTGCCAGCAGCTCGTGACGGGTGCGAGCCGGAACCTGACAAAGCGGCCGGACGGTACTCTTTTGGTCGTGTCGGGAGTAGCGTCGGGTCTGAAGCAGTTATGATCGCGATGTGGCTTGGTACAAAGAGTGGTTTGGCACCGAGTACCTCGAACTCTATTCCCATCGGGACCAGGGCGAAGCCGAAACCCACATCGACTTTGTAAGTCAGGTTCTGGGGGATTCAAAGCCCAATGCGGTTTTGGATCTCGCGTGTGGGGCGGGTCGACATACCGAGAGTCTGCGGCGACGGGGTTACCGGGCACTCGGTGTCGATCTGTCGATCGTCCTTCTGGTGCAACCACCACGCCAGCCAGCCGTAGCAGGCGACATGTGTTGTCTGCCCTTTTCGAACAAGACATTCGACTGGGTGCTGAACTTCTTTACTTCGTTTGGGTACTTCGAGACCGAAAAAGAGAACTTCGAAGTCGTCTCGGAGATCGCTCGGGTTCTGACGCCCAAGGGCCGCTTTCTGATCGACCTGTTCAACCGCGATCATGTCTTGTCGACGCTTGTGCCTCGGGAGCGCCAAAGCAGAAAGGGCTATGACGTCGACATCGAGCGCTGGTTTGATCCGAGAACACAGCGCGTCAACAAACGGATGCGGGTCCATGCACCGGGCCGCAAGGTTCAGACCTTTGTAGAGAGTGTGCGCGCCTACCGCCGTGAAGAGGTCGAGATGGGTTTGCGATGGGCCGGACTCGAAGTCAATGAGCTTTATGGAAACTTTCAAGGAGAGAGCTATAACCGAGATAGCGAACGACTCATCCTGGTCGGAACCAAGCCCGCCTGAGCTGCCAACGGTCGACCTGCTGACGACAGGAAGGCTGCCGAGCTTGGTGACGGCGTTTCTGGAAGGCCAGGATCTCGACCTTTTGGAACCGCTACGGTTTGCAACGGCCAAGGAGGTGAGCCTGTCGGCCTCTCCAGCTTTCGGCTCGGATCGGGAAAGCCTGGCCAGGGCATTGAACAGAGAGAATGCGCGTTTCGGCCACCCGAGGGCAGAGGAGCTGGCGGCGAAAATGGCTCAGCCGGAAACCCGGATCGTAATCACGGGTCAGCAACCGGGCCTGTTTGGAGGACCGTTGTACACGCTGTCCAAGGCGGTGGCGGCACAGCTATGGGCAGAGAATCTCGAAAGCCAGGGGCAGCCGGCGGTCGCCCTGTTCTGGATGGCAACCGAGGATCACGACTTCAAAGAGAGTGCAGGGGCAGGGTTCTTCACCCCCACAGGCCCCGTCGAGGTTTCGCTCGGTCAGGATCAGGAGCCTCTTGTCCCGGTAGGTCTTCGCCAGCTCGGCCCCGAGATCGACCGGGTATTCGAGGAGCTCGCCGACGCTGTTCCGGGACAGCGGTTTGCAGACTGGCTGCAGACTCTCAGGGCCTGGTATCGACCCGACGAGACCTTTGGGGACGCCTTCGCCCAACTTATGACACATCTGCTTGGTGAGCGATCTCCGCTGCTGATCGATGCGATGCTCCCAGAGCTCAAACAGGCTCAGAAACCGCTGTTTCGGAAGATGGTCCAACAGCGCTCAGAGATCTCCGCCGCATTTGGCGAACGTGACAAAGTGCTTGAGCAGCGAGGGCATGCACTCCAAATCCGACCCCAACAGGGAACCAGCCCGCTGTTTGTGCTGCATGAGAATCAGCGGCGACGAGTCGTCTGGAAACCCGATGGCCGAGTAGGGTTGAGGGGTGTCGAATCTTTTGATGAACCGGTGGAGTGGCTGCTCGAGACGATAGAAACCGAGCCGTTGAGGGTCAGCCCAGGTGCTCGAGCCCGAGTGGCGATCCAAGATGCCCTGTTTGGAACCGACCTGTTGATTCTTGGACCAGGCGAGCTGTCTTATCTACCCCAAGCGATTCCGCTGTACGAGCTTTTCGAGATCTCGCCACCCACCGTCGTTTTGCGACCGCAAGCGATTGTTCTAGAGGGCCATCAGACCGACAAGCTCGAGAAGTCGGGCATCAGCCTGGAAGAGTTCACGAGTACTGCTTTGAATCTCGATAAGGCCCTGGCTGACAGCGAAGAGACGGAGTTTCTAGAATTCGCCGGCGAGGGCCTCGAGAGTCTACTCGACCCGTTGCTGCGAGAGGCCCTCGAGATTGATGTCAGCCTCGAGAAAGCGTGGACCAAAACTCGCGATCAGATGCAACGGGCGCTACAAGCTTTTTCCAACCGGGTCACCGCGGCAGCAAGTCGGCGCGACGAGGCAGTCCGACTCAGGGCCGAATCGCTGCGGCAGACATGTCTGCCGCTTGGCAAGGGCCAGGAGAGAGTGATCGCATCGGCCCACTTTCCGGGTAAGCATGGCGAGCGATTTGTCGAGGCTTTGTTTGATCAGCTCGAGCTTGGTCCCAGGTACCTGAGAGTCATTCAGCCTTAGTATCAAGGAGATGTCGATGAAATTAGACGTTTTGGCCATCGGTGCCCATCCGGACGACGTAGAGCTCGGGTGTGGCGGGACGGTCGCGTTGCTGGCAAGAAGAGGTCTGGTTGTGGGTGTCCTCCACCTGA
Source organism: uncultured Polyangiaceae bacterium (assembly GCA_964195975.1). Taxonomy (GTDB): domain Bacteria; phylum Acidobacteriota; class Thermoanaerobaculia; order Multivoradales; family JAHEKO01; genus CAXMQZ01. The sequence goes on from CAXMQZ010000035.1 coordinate 34,498, forward strand.
CACAGGGCGAGTCGGGGACCCGAGGTACAACCGAGGAGCGTCGCAGGGAAGCGGAAAAGGCCGCGTCGGTTCTCGGTGCTTCGACGGCGGACTTTCTCGATTGCGGCGACGGCGGTCTTCGTACCGGGCCGGCGGAGGAAGACCAACTAATCTCGGCGTTGCGGCGCCTGCGACCCGAGCTGGTCCTGGGTCCGGCCCCGTCGGATCGTCATCCCGATCACGGCCGGGCGCACAGATTGGTCGCCGACGCGTGTTACTACTCTGGCCTGGCCAGACGAGGAACAGGCAAGCCCCATCGGCCTGCGGCGGTCTTCTCATACATGCAGCATGACCCGTTTGAGCCGCGTTTTATTGTTGATGTCAGCTCGACCTGGGACGTGAAGCTACAGTCTCTCGAGGCCTTCCAGAGTCAATTACATCAGGGTGATAGCGACCGGAACGAGCCAGCGACCAAGGTTTCATCCCCCGAGTTTCGAAAAGCGGTCGTAGGTCGGGCTCAGCACTATGGACTCCTGATCGGGGCGGCATATGGCGAGCCGTTCTGGAGCCGGCTCCCTCTGGCAGTCTCTGATCCCTGGATGTTGCTCCCTCGAGGTCTGCGATGAAAATCGGAATCAGTTGCTACCCCAAATTTGGAGGTTCGGGCATCGTTGCGACCGAGCTGGCGATGGCTTTGGCCGCCGGCGGGGACGAGGTGCACGTCATCAGCTACGCGTTGCCTTCCAGGCTGAGCTTTATCAACGCCAACCTCTTCTACCACGAGGTAGACGTGCCGCACTATCCCTTGTTCGAGTACCCACCGTACTCGTTGGCCCTAGCGACTCAAATGGTAGAGGTGGCCCGGCATCAGAAACTGGACCTGATCCACGTTCACTATGCGGTGCCCAATGCCGTGTCGGCGGTTCTGGCGCGGGAAATTCTCTCCCCACAACCGCTCAAAGTGGTGACCACCCTTCATGGAACCGACATCACCCTCGTAGGCAATGATCCCAATTACCGTGAAACCACGCGATTCGGGATCGAGAGGAGCGACGCAGTAACCGCGGTCTCACAATCCCTTCGCACGGCGACTCAGAAGCAGCTTGGCATCAACACCCATATCGAAGTCATTCCCAACTTCATCGATCCCGATCGCTACGAGCAGGCCAAGCTTCGAGAGGATGGTCAGCGCTGGAAGGCCGAGAACGAAAAACTTCTGGTCCACATCTCGAACTTCAGACCGGTAAAGCGTGTACTCGATGTTGTGGACATTTTTCATCGAGTACACCAACAGGTGCCCTCTCGCCTTCTCATGATCGGCGACGGACCCGATCGACCCAAGGTGGAGCAGCGCTGTCGCGACCTCGGCGTTTGCGGCGCCATCACTTTCATCGGCAACGTGCCCTTGGTCGAAGAAGCCCTTGTGGGTGCCGATCTGTTTCTCCTGCCGTCAGAGACGGAGTCGTTCGGGCTGGCGGCCCTCGAGGCGCTCTCATGCGAAGTACCGGTGATTGCGACCGACGTGGGCGGTCTTCCCGAGGTGGTTCGTGATGGAGAGGGTGGATTTCTGCTCCCGGTGGGGGATATCGAATCCATGGCTGACGCCTCGATCAAGATCTTGCGCAACGATGACCTACGCCGAAGACTTGGCGCAGCTGGTCGCGCCTGGGCGATCGATCAATTCGACGAGGGCATGATCGTAGAGCGCTACCGACGCATCTATCGGCTCGTATTGGAGAGCTGAGATCTGACAGCTGAGGATCGAGGTGGAGACAGCCTATTTCGCACCAACGGCCGAAGCTACGGCGGAGCTGCGCGAGAAGGGTTCTCGTTTTTTATCGATAGTCGCACCCACTGCCGACGAGCAAGGGGCCAAGGTACTCGTCGAGTCGACCCGAAAGCAATATTCTGCGGCGACTCATGTCTGTTGGGTGTGGCGGCTCGGGATGCCACCTCGCGAGAGGTCCGCCGATGCTGGCGAGCCGAGCGGCACGGCGGGGGTTCCGATGCTGCAGGTACTAAAAGGGCGAGAGATCTCAGATGTGGTTGCGGTCGTGGCCCGGTGGTTCGGCGGTGTCAAGCTAGGCAAGGGCGGCTTGGCGAGAGCGTATGCCGAAGCAGTTCGGCTCGCGGTGGACGAACTGGTGTTGACCGAACGGGTACCCAGGAGTCGACTTCACCTTACGTTGCCTTACGAGCGAGTGGGTGGAATCAAACGGCTGATTCACCCTCCCGAGATCGAGCTCGTCGATCAGACCTACGGCGAACAGGTCAGAATCACCCTGAGCGTGCATGAGTCGCGCGTCTCGGACCTCGAGAAGGTCCTGGCCGAGCTGGGCGTAGTGGTGGTGAGAAGAACGGCCTCCTAGGCTAGCGCTCGAGGGATCCGGAAGATAGACTAAAAGAAATCATGAGAGGAGCCCGGAACAGCCGGGCTTGTCGATCCTTCAGCAGAAAGAGAGGGGCGAAATGAGCGACCAGGAAACGCCACAGGACAGCGCCACGCCGAGCGAACCTGATCCGTCACCGGCAACACCGCCGCCTGCACAGGACAAGCCCTCAGGAGAGGAATCCAGTAATCGGACCCTGATGATTGTGCTGTCGTATCTGTGGATCTTGTTTCTCGTGCCGCTCCTCGTCGACAAGGACGACCCGGAAGTTCAGTGGCATGCGAAGAACGGTCTCGTTCTGACCGTGGCCGAGATCATGCTGTTTGTGTTTCTGAATATCATAGTGGCAACGGGCATCGGGTGTATCTTCGCGATCTTCATCCCCTTCCTTTTTGTGGGGTTTACGGTGATCCGCATCGTCTGTATTGTCAAGGGCATCAATGGTGAGCGGTTCGTGGTCCCAGGCATCAGTAAGTACGCCGATAAATTCTGATTGCACCTGTGTTTTTGAGCTGGACCCACTTCGACCGGGCAGGCGTTTGAGTGACACCACTCATCAGCGCCAGGCCTTTGATATTGGCGGGGCGACGGTGTCGATGATCCTAGTGGCGCTTATCGGGGGAGCGTTGACCCTAGGGGTACTAGGTCTGAGCTGGGATCTCAGTCGTGAACCTTCGGATCAGTGGTCGGCCACCTTTCTTCTAGGCGCAATCGACCTGTATCAAGTCGCGGGCTCACCGGTTCTCGAGCATGCCGGTGTCCGATGTCGCTTTCAGCCGACCTGTAGCCACTATGCGGCAGAGGTGATCTCAAAGCGGGGCGCGCTTGTCGGGGTATGGAAGACGGCTAGTCGAGTTGCACGCTGCGGACCCTGGACACCCGAAGGAACCCTCGACCCACCCTAGGTGTGGATTCCCATGAGGTTGTTCAGTAGCGGGAGTCTGCGCGGTTGGGTGGGTTGGGGTTACCCTAGCATGCACATTTGCTCCTGAGGTACCATCCCGATTCGGTAGGGGAACAGTTCGCGATGAGCCAATTTCAAATGACCGAGGTCAAGCGTCTTCCCAAAGAGGGTCGATTGCGGCTGACCTGGGAAGATGGTTTCTCGACCGAAGTCGATTATGAGACGGTTCGAGGATTTTGTCCGTGTGCTGGATGCCAGGGGCACGGAACCGGTGAAATCGAGTTCCAGCAGCCCGCCGGCCCCGTGGAACCTCTATCGATTCGCCCCGTAGGAAACTATGCGATCTCGATTCAGTGGTCCGATGGCCACGACACAGGAATCTATCGGTTTGATTTTCTGAGACGAATTGCGGTCGAACACCAAGACTCTGACTGACATGAGGAGTAGACGATGAGAGCATTCCTTTGGGTTTTCGTAGCGATTTTGGCGATAACAGTTCAGGTCCCGTCCCAGGTCTGGGCCCAGGAAGCAAAGGTGCCGACCGTGATTCTGGTTACCACCATGGGCGAGATTGTCATCGAGTTCGAACCGGACAAGGCGACCGCGTCGGTGGAAAACTTCCTGAAATATGTCGACGAGGGCTTTTATGACGGCACGATCTTTCACCGCGTGATCAATCAATTCATGATCCAGGGAGGAGGATTTACCGAGGACATGACCAAGAAGAAGACCCGAGGAGGTGTCCCAAACGAGGCAGACAACGGCCTCTCCAACGCGCGGGGCACGGTCGCAATGGCGCGCACGGGAGATCCGCATAGCGCAACTGCCCAGTTCTTTATCAACACAGCCGACAACAAAGCCCTCGATCACAAGGGTAAGACCGCGCAGGAGTGGGGCTATACGGTTTTTGGAAAGGTCGTCGAGGGGATGGACGTCGTGGACGACATTGAAAGCGTCAAAACATCCAGCAAGGGAAGCTTTCGAGATGTGCCGAGCGAGCCGGTAATCATCATCGAGGCAAAGCGGCGAGGCAAGGTTTAGCCTGCATTTCTCACCAATCCTCTACTACGCCGCCGTATCTGCTTGCATCTGCAGCGTTTCGCTCGCTCGGACCTCCTCAGCGTACTTCGAGTACGCTTGCGGGCTCCTTTCTCGCAAGCCTTGCATCTCCAAGCATCTACGGCGTCTCGCAACGAGGCCGGTGAGAAACGCAGGCTAGCTCGGCCCAAGCCCCACTATTTTCTTGTTTTTTGACGGATAAAGGAGAGCACGGCTCGAAGCTGGTCGAGCTGTGTCTGGCCGTGCGGCAGGGTCATGCCGGTCCAGACATCCCGTACGGCGGAGAGCAGATCGTGAAAGTCGATTTCGATCTCACGATCGATGATCCGCCGTATGGCAACCATCAAATCGGCTACGGTCCATAGCGAAGGCTGTTTGCCCGCCAGTTCACGCCAGGCAATTTTGAGGGCGACTGCGCGCGGGTCTGGCGCCTCCGGGTCGGCTAGCCTGGATCTGAGTCGAGTCACCGCGGCCAGTCGGTCGAACGAGGTGTCGTCGGCAATCTCGCGCTGGCTGACAACTTGCCAATGTTGTGGAAGCAGCTCCTCTTTGCGAATCTGCATGATCAGGGCATCCATGCGCTTGAGGTTGAGCTGATCGAACAGATAGCTCAACGAGGGAAGGTCCTGACCGCCAATCCAGGCGCTAATATCATCCTGTGAAGGTAGATCACGCGTTGGTGCCGGAGCCGCAGTGGGCTTCGCTGCCGTATCACCTTCTGTCGATTCGGGGGCCTTCGGATCGTCGCTCATGTCGTGGGCTCCGAGGTCGGGTTTTGGAATGAGATCTGGTGCCGAAGGCCGGACTCGAACCGGCACGGGTTACCCCACACGCCCCTCAAGCGTGCGCGTCTACCAATTCCGCCACTTCGGCGCGTGAAACAATAAAAACAGCTCTCCTACCCTTGAATTCGGATCTATTGATCCGGTTCGCTGCTCTCTTCAATAGCGACTTCAGGAGATTCTTCTGTCGTCGAGAGCTCGGTCGCGAGGACATCCTCGAGAGTCTCAATCGACTCGACCTCATCTATCACGGCAGCCTCTTCTTCTATCACGACTGCCTCTTCGGTCACGGTACTCATCACGGAGTCCTGACTACCGCTGGTTTGTAGAAATCCGATGCCGGTCGTCGTAAGGATGAAAGCGACAAAGCCCATGACGGTCATCTTGTGAAGCAGCGTTGCGGCCCCTCGGGCGCCAAAAGCGGCCTGGGTGGTGCCGCCGCCAAAAACCGACAGGTCGGCGCCTTTACCCTGTTGCAGTAGGACGACGAGTATCAAGAAGAGACAAACAGCGATGTGGATTGTGTATAGAACGTATATCAAGATCTGGTTCCTCCAGACTCATTAAGCTGAGCTGCAGCTGCGAATAATAGCGAGGAATTTGTTCGCGTCAAGGCTTGCGCCCCCGACGAGGAAGCCGTCGATGTCCGGTTCCGCGAAAAGTGATGCCGCGTTGTCGGGGTTTGCGGATCCTCCGTAGAGGATCCGTTTGACCGCAGCGGTCTCCTCTCCAACCAAATCTGCGAGGAGGTCGCGAAGAAATTTGTGCGCCTCTTGAGCGATCTCCTCGGTAGCGGTCTCTCCGGTACCGATTGCCCAAACAGGTTCGTAGGCGAGAGCAAACGGCTCCGGCCTGGCTCGCAGGGCTGCGGTGAGCTGACGATCCAAAACATCGAATGTTCGATTCAGCTTCCGCTCTTCGAGGGTCTCACCGACGCAGATCAGCGGGATCAGTCCGTCCCTGTTGGCGGCAACGGCCTTTTCGCCCACCACCGCATCATCCTCATCATGATCTTGCCGGCGTTCGCTGTGGCCGCAGAGTACCCATGTGCACCCGGCGTCGACGATCTGAGGCCCAGAGACGTCGCCTGTATGCGCCCCCTTTTCCTCGGTGTGAAGATCCTGGGCACCACAGGCGATCGGACTTCCATCGAGAGCGCTGGATACGAGACCGAGAAGAGGAAATGGCGGGAAAATCACCGTCTCGGGCTCGAGATCGCCGATTCCAGCCACAAGCTGCTGACAGAGTTCCTCAGCTTCGGCCTGAAGCATATTCATCTTCCAGTTGCCGCCGATAAGTGGTCGCCGGTTCGATCGGGTCATACGTCTTTCTCCAGCACAGCGACCCCGGGTAGAGTCTTTCCGGCTAGAAACTCCAGAGACGCACCGCCTCCAGTAGAGACATGGCCGAGCTTGTCGATGACCCCGGCACGTCGTGCGGCAGCAACGGTCTCACCGCCCCCGATCACCGTAAAGCCCTTACATTCGGCCAGAGCTCCAGCGATAGCAACTGTTCCGGCGTCAAACGGCGGATGCTCGAATACACCCATCGGGCCATTCCAGAAAACGGTTCGGCACTGCGCAATCGCCTGGGCGGCGATGTTTCGGGTGGTTGGGCCGATATCGACGGCCATGGCACCCGCCGGGATGGAATCGACTTGGACCGTCTCCACCGAACCGGCCTTGTCGAGAGTGTCGGTGACCACCAGATCGGTCGGTAGCAGCACCTGAACGCCGCGCTCGGCAGCTTCGGAGAGGACCTCATCGGCCATGCCGATTTTGTCTTCTTGGACCAGCGACTTGGCGAGATTGTGACCGCGGGCAGCCAGGAACGTGTTCGCCATCCCGCCGCCAAGAATGAGGAGGTCGAGTCTCGGCAGGAGATTCTTGACCGCGCCCACCTTGCTATCGATCTTGGCCCCGCCGACGATTGTTGCGAAGGGTCGCTCTGGATCATGGAGAAGACGGCCGAGAGCGTCTACTTCGCCAACCATGAGATGCCCCGCTGCCCGTCTCTCGAGGCGCTCCGGAATCCCGACAACCGAGGCGTGCGCTCGATGGGATGTACCAAACGCGTCGTCCACATAGGCCTGACCAAGCGCGGCCAGGGCATCGGCGAAACCCGGATCGTTGTCAGTCTCGCCGGCGTGATATCGCAGGTTTTCGAGTAGACAGACCTGACCCGGCTCGAGCTCTTCGACCGCGGCCTGGGCGGGTGCGCCGACACAGTCTGTAGCGAAATCCACCGTGCGACCCAACACCTCTGTCAACCTATGGGCGATCGGGCGCAACGAATACCTGGGATCGGGTTTTCCTTTTGGGCGTCCGCAATGCGACATCAGGACGACTCGCGCTCCGGTCGCCACTAAATCGTTGATGGTGGGTAGTGCGGCACGAATTCGCGAGTCATCCATGACCCGGTCCCCGTCGAGAGGGACATTGAAATCCACCCGGACCAGAGTGGCCACTCCAAAGAGGCTCTCAGGATCGAGATCGGTAAGGGTATACATCTGGCACATCGAAACCTCACTCATGATGCGGACTCAAAAATCAACCCAGAAATCAACCTACAAATCAACTAAGCGCCAGGCCAACGAACTCGAGGATGTCGGCGAGTCGGCTTGCGTGACCCCACTCGTTGTCATACCAAGCTACGACACGAACCAGGCCGTTGTCGAGTGCTTGGGTCAATGGTAGGTCGATAATGGCAGAGTGAGGGTCGCCTAGAAAATCGGATGAGACCAACTCCTCGTGGGTCACCGCCACGATGCCCTTCAGGTCGCCCTCCGAGGCCTCCACAAAAGCGGTGTTGATCTCGGCCGCCGTCGCGGTCGTTTTCAACTCTGCCACGAGGTCTACCAGAGACACATCGGGAGCCGGAACCCGGATCGCAAGACCGTCCAGTTTTCCCTCCAGACCCGGAATGATCCGGTGAATGGCATGGCTCGCGCTGGTCGTAGTGGGAATCATGTTCAGGGCGGCGGCGCGGGCGCGTCGCCTGTCTGGATGAGGGAAGCTCAGAAGATGTTGATCGTTGTTGTAGCTGTGCACAGTGTTGAATAGGCCGTGCTCGACGCCAAACTCGCGGTCCAGGACATGAACCATGGGGGCCAGACAGTTGGTCGTACACGAGGCGGCGCTCAGCAGGTGATGACGGTCGTGATCGTACTTCTGGTGATTGACACCCATACAGAGGGTCAAATCCATCTTGGCCGCATTGGCCGAGACCACCACCTTCTGGATCGAGCCTCGCTTGTGTAGGCGTGCGAGATCGCCGCTCTTGCATTGGCCCGTCGCGTCGATCACCACAAGTGGCTCCTCTGTCAACCATGGAATCAGGTTCAGGTTCGGCTCGCTGGAGGTCGCGACGGCCTGCCCACCGAGAACGAGGCTAGAGCCATCGATGGAGACAGTGCCCGGAAACTTGCCATGCAGGGTGTCTCTGGAGATCAGCGCGGCGATCTGATCGATCGGAGCAAGATCGTTGATGGCCACCAACTCCAGACCGGGGCGGTCTCTGAGGATTCTGACGAGTGCGCGGCCGATTCGGCCGACGCCGTTGATGGCGAAGCGAGTACGCATGAAGTGTCGTTGAATTCCTTGGTACTGCTCGGGCGAGGGTCGAATTGTATCAGCCTTTTGGCGATCTCCCGCCTGATGACGACGACGCGGGCTACACTTGAGCAGCCTGAGATTCATGGAGTCCAGCCGAAAGTACAGATCATGAGCACTCGAGAGATTCTGGCCCTTGGTATCGAGACCTCTTGTGACGACACGGCTTGTGCGGTCGTGACGGGCCAGGGGGAGGTGTTGTCCTCGCTGGTGTCGAGTCAACTGGCCGCCCACCGCCCCTACGGCGGCGTCGTACCCGAGATCGCCTCCAGAGAGCACCTCAGGAATTGGCCGGCCGTCAGCGAGGCTGCCCTCGAGGAGGCTGGAATCGAGTTGCAAGACGTAAACGTCGTGGCGGCAACCAAGGGGCCAGGGCTTATCGGATCCCTTCTGGTTGGGCTGTCTTTGGGCAAGTCGATCGCCTACGCTCTCGGGACGAGCTTTCAAGCCGTACATCACCTCGAAGGTCACCTCTATTCACCCTTTCTGAAGGGTCCTGGTGAGAGGGCCGAGATCCCGCCCGAGGAGTTTGTCGGCCTGGTTGTTTCCGGCGGACACACATCGGTCTTTCAAATTGCGAAGGGGTCGATGGTCACCCTGGCGGAGACCCGGGACGATGCAATGGGTGAGGTCTTCGACAAGGTGGGGAAGCGATTGAACCTGCCCTATCCTCAAGGTCCCGTAGTCGACCGCCTGGCCGAGACGGGAATCGCGGACGAGAAACGCTTCTCGATCGCAAGGTTCAGTGACGGTAGCGTTGACTTTTCCTTCTCGGGTCTCAAAAGCCAGACCCTCTTGGAGATCAAAAGGCTTGAGGCAGTAGGAGTCGAGACAGATCTTGGCGACTA
>CAXMQZ010000036.1:0-8543 GCA_964195975.1 uncultured Polyangiaceae bacterium
CGAGGTAGAAGTTATGGGAGGTTGAGAGGGAGTTAGGTCTCGTGTCCCCAACATGCTCAAAACTGCTAGGTGTCGACGTCGGTCAGGAGATCGTGTAGAAACTGGTGGCGGGGGCTGAAAAGACGGTGATAGCCGAGCAGTACCACGCTGACCGTTCCGAGCGCCGTCGCCGAGGCGATCAGGAACATGATCACAACCTGATACTTGACGGCTTGTTCAGGGGCGACCCCGGCCAGCAGTTGGCCAGTCATCATCCCCGGGAGACTGACGATCCCAACCACCATCATCGAATTCAAGATCGGGATCATGCCGGTCTGAACAGCGGATCCTACCGGTCCCTGGGCGGCCTCCCACCGGGTAGCACCGAGTGCCAGAAGACCATCGACTTCGTTGCGCCGGCTGGTTAGCTCCTGGCCGAGTCGGTCGAGGCCGAGCGAGATGCCCGTCAGCGTGTTGCCGAGGATCATGCCGAGCAATGGGATGGCGTATTGGGGTGAAAACCAGGGCTTGACCTGGACGATGCCAAACAGCGCAATCCCGGTGATGAGCCAAGAGCTCGCCCATATGGACAGCATGCTGTCGATCCAGATTCCCGGATAGCGTCGCCCGGTGCGACGAACAGCTGAATAGCCCGCCACCAACGCCATGAAAAGCATCAGCGCCAACACCAGATACCATTTGCTGAGCGAAAAGATGCCCTGCAACACGAGGCCGACCAGCAGCAGCTGAACGACCGTGCGCACCGCTGCCAGCGCAAGTTTTTTGTGGAGGCCCAAACGAAGCGCTACCGAGACTGCCCCGTTGATCAGAATTAGCAGGGCAGCCAGAGCGACCTGGAAATAGCTGAGCTCGAGGTATGAAGTGCTCACTGCACCCTCCCTCCCTCCATCCGGATGCGGCGCTTGGAAACCGTCTGGGCTTGTCGATCGTCGTGGCTCACCCAGACGTAGGCGCGTTGGCTGTCGGCATCTGCCCAGCCCTCGATCAACTCTTGCGCACTGAGGGTTGATTCGGGGTCGAGAGCAGCGGTCGGCTCATCCAGTAGTAGCACCGCTGGCTCCAGCTGAAGGAGTCGCACCAGGGCAACGATCTGACGCTCCCCTCCAGAGAGAGCCGAGACCGGCTGGGCTAGAAACGACTCATCCCGTCCCAGCCGTTCCAGCAGAGCGAGCACTCGGGGCTGGTCGTAGGAACCGGTGTTGTAGATCCCGAGAGAGAACGGCAGACGGAGGTTGGTTTCGACCGTGCCATCGGCCAGCGCTGGAGTCTGCGACAGGTAGGCAACGTGGCTGCGGTAGCTCGGCACCTGCGCATCCGGGACGAGAGACCCAAGCCAGAAAACGGTGCCGGTGCTGGTCGGATCAAGCAACGCCAGTGCTCGAAGCAGAAGCGTCTTGCCTGAGCCGGCCGGTCCCTGGATGGCGACACGGTCACCGCTGGCGATTTCCAGCGAGACACGATCCAGGAGGACTCGGCCGTCGGGAAGAGCTCGGCTGAGCGACTCGGCTTTCAAGATTGTAGGCATGATGCTTGATGTTGGGGCGACGACTGGGCAACGATTCGGCAATGACTGGGCGACAACTGGGCGCCGCGGAGATTGTACTGCAGCAGCCTGTGGGTTCCGGCCCCGGTAGTGGCCTGTCTCCAGGGAAGCTGCTGAAGATGCCGATTGATAGACCGGGGTACTGGCCGACTCTCAAGGAGAGGTGACGCAGGGGTGCGCTGTGTTGGTTACAGCGTCGATCGACGCTGTGGTGGGCGATTTAGAAGTTGATAAAGAGATCCAGATCCGCGGCTAGCATTCGTGCTGAGCGTAGCGGCAGATAGGGATCGTTCGAGATCTTGGTGACCATCCAGGGGTTCTTGGAGACGATGTCGATTGTCGGGCTCCGTCCGAGCTCGACCGCATCGTCTGGAACCCTCATCAGGTCACCCGTGTGGTTGACCACGAAGCAGCCGGGCTCGCTGATCCGACGAAACGGGCCAGCGATCGGAAGCTGTTCGCGCTCTCTGGTGGTAGAAGAATCCATCTTCTTTGTGGCAGGCATATGTGACTCCTTACTGACTACGTTGCGCACCCCTGCGCAAAACGTGTCCTTGCAGGCCCTTCGGCAGCCCGGCGATCTTTTCAGGTACTTGGTGGCAAAGCTTGAAGAGATCCGTAGCTTTGCGGCCCTGGGTCACCCCAGGTGAGCCTTTGTCGAGGCACCTCTAACACTACTCCTGCCAAGGGCGACTGTCTAGAAAGATCCGTTACCGTCAGTGAGCACTACTCAGTTTCGAATTCGGCTTCGGAGATCGTCTGGTTGCCGCTTCCCTCAATTGCCAGTACTTCGTACTTGTACGCGGTACCCGACATCATGAACTCGGGCGGGACCGTAATGCTGGTGACGCCGGGCCCCACATCGGCGGAAAAGACCATCAGGGGATCGTCGTCAGTCTCGACAATTACTTGGTAGCCAACGATCTCGGGAACGGGCATCCATTCGATAACAGTGTCGTCTGGGTCCACATCCTCCTCACCATCCTCGGGAGAGACCAGCACCGGCGCTGCGGGAATACGGTGGGTCAAACGTGCCCTACCCCGGAGTGGCTTGTTGTCGGTGGTCGTACCCCGGAACACGTACTTCCCTTCAGGAAAGAGCTCAAACAGCTCTTCGAGCGACTGCTCTTCAAACGAAGGCTCGGCGCTCTCGAAGAAAAACTCGGTAATGCCTTGCATCCCGACGCTGCCTTCGGCGAGCACACTGAACAAGACGGCGCCGCGAGGCCCTGTCGCTTGCATCGAATCCCATCCCTCGCCGTCCAGAAATACTTGAATGCCGGCATCCCCGTCGGTGTCGTTGATCTCGATGTAGATCTCAGCCTCGTCGAGCTTCTTGGCCGAGACACCGGTTACGGTAACTCCCGCGACCAGAATGGCAAGGGCTACCACTGTGAGAGTGAGTTTGAGTGGTTTCATCTCGAGTCCTCCGTTCCAGTTGGTGCGGGAGTAGAGCTGATTCGGAGTAGGTCCCGCGGTCTGCTCCTATTGAATCGGATGTCGGGTCGGCTGAAATCCTTCGCTCGTCTATGAAAAAAAGATGAAATCTTTCCCAATTGAGAGACAAAGACCCCGGTTTTGCGGTAGTTTGTTGGGTGTGATCCGCGACAGATGCTCAGTCGCCCTACTGGTCCTGACCGGCACCCTGGCACTATTTGGCGGTAGCCTGGGAGGCAGTGCTGGTGCCGCTGGTTTGCAGCACTTTGCGGTGCGCCAGGTGCAGCAGCTCGATATCGGAACCCCTTCGGTTCGCGCCTATCTCGACCTTTTCGACTCGGAAGGCCAACCGATCGCCGACCTGCCACCCGAGAGCCTCTCGGCTACCCTCGGTCAATGGCCCGCGACGCTGACCGGGCTCGAGCCCTTCGACTCCGCCCGGCAGGGTGTTGCCTACGTCTTCCTGGTCGACATCTCGAAGTCTCTAAGCAGTGAACTGTTTCGACAGATGGTTGCAAGCCTGGAGGAGTGGATCGGTGATCTGGCCCCCTTGGATCGCGCCGCCATCGTTGCCTTTGGCGATTCGAGCGTTTTGGTGGCAGATTTCACCGCTGACCCTCAGGTACTTCAGTCAGCGCTGCGCTCGCTCGGACCGACCGACAATCAAACCGTCTTGCACCAGGCTCTGATCGATGCACTGGAGCTGTCGCGTCGCCTCGATCCCGAACTGCCGGGCCGCCGGGCCATCGTGATCTTCAGCGATGGCAAGGACGAGGGGAGCAGTCTGGTGGCCGAGGATGTCTTGAATCGACTCAGGGAGGATCCGGCGCCGATCTACGCTCTCGGCTACAGTCGTCTACGAGATCCGGCCGAGCGCCAGACCTTTTTGAACCTTCTCGATCGTTTTGCTTCCCAGTCAGGTGGCGCGTCGTTCGAAGTGCAGCAGACCCGTTTCGCCGATGCCTACACAGCCATAAGAGGATCCATCGGCGGCGTGTGGGTTGCGGACTTCACCTGCGACAGATGTCAACCCGATAGCACCGTGCAGCGGTTGCAGGTTCAGGTCGATCTGGATGGCAAGGTACTGGCCGATGGGGGCCCCGTTCGCCTGCTGCCGGTGATACAAACTGCCGCCGCAGATCCCACGGGGACCGGGCCGAACACCGACTCCGACACCACAACGGCCGAAGGACAGAAGTCTCCGGTTTCCACCCCAGCGGGGCAGACCAACGCATTCTCGGTTGGGTCGTGGCCGCTCGGCAGTCTCAGTCTCTGGCTGCTGATCGGATCTGCCGCGCTACTCGTCTTTTCAGCTTTTGTTTACAGGCGCAGCCTGGCCAACAAGCGGCGAGCCGAAGCAGCAGTGCGTCTAGTGGCCGAGCACGGCATGCATTCACAATCGCCGCTCGATCCTGAACTGCCGCCGCCAGGGTCGGCCGTACACTTGCCAGGTCCGGTGCCCAGTTCGATGCCCAGTCCCCCAATGCCCAGTGCTCTCAGAACCGAGGCCCCATCCGAGCCGGACCAACAGTCCGTGACCGATCAGGTCCAGAAGATGACCGATTCCGGCAGGTTGCGGGCGCCTGCGGCTTCCAAGGCGGTCCGTCTGGTGGTGGTCCGCGGCAGCCGTCAGGGCAAGCAATACACCGTGATGGTGAAGGGGACTGCGGTGGTCGGACAGCGCTCCGACAGCGATTGCGTCTTGGTCGACGAGCCGGGGGTCGATGCCCAACAGTTCGAGCTCTACTTTGACGGCATCAACCTATTTATTCGTAATCTCTCTGAGATCCATCCGACTCTGATCAACGGTCAGACGATCAGTGGAAGGCTCGAGATTCATAGCGACACCCTGGTCGGCACCGAGAGGGCGATCCTCAAAGTAGTCTTTGAGTAGGCAGCGGTCGAAGCGCCGACCGGGCCTGCGACCACGGCTCCGTCGGCGTGAGGGGCTCAGTTAGCCCCGGGCTCAGTTGGCGTATGCCGGCGGCATCGCTCGATCGAGCTCGAGGTAGCGATCCCTGAGCAGGGTGGATCGGCTCACCATCGGAATCTGCCGCCCTCCGATAAATACCTGCTCGGCAAATGTAGTGAGCTCGAGCGGATCACCGTCCCAGATCACCAGATCGGCCGATTTGCCTCTTTCGATCGAACCCACGCTTTGGTCGAGTCCATAGATTTTGGCAGGGTTGAGAGTAATTGCGGCAAGACCGGCCTCATAGGGTAGACCGTTGGCCACCGCGTTGCCCGCCAGCTGTTTCATGTTGCGGGCGTTGTGGGTCTCATCGGTGGAAAAGGCGATGACGACACCTACCTGATGCAACCTGGCAGCGTTTTCGAGGGTCGATCCGAGTCGCTCGAACGAAGCCGGCAGGTTGTCGATTGGATTCAAAATCACTGGCACCCGTGCGGCCGCAAGCTTGTCGGCTACCATCCAGGCCTCGGTACCGCCCGCGACGATCAGGCTCAATCCAAAGTCCTCGGCAAGCGCCAGCGCAACCTCGATGTCACTGGCCCGATGGACTCGAGCGACGACCGGGCGCCGGCCCGAGAGCACCGGCTGGAGCGCCTCCAGATCGGGGCGACTCAGACTGTACTGCCTTCGATTACCGGCCTCGTAGCGCTGCCGGTTTTGCCTGTAGTCGCGGGCGTCCTCGAGGGCTTCTCGCAGATGGAGCAAGGTGTTGCCACGGGCTCCACCCGACAGAGCCGCTCCGCTCTCTCCAAGCGATACAAAAAGAGCCGCATGGCGCTCGACCAGAAAACCCTCGGTGGCGCCGAGGTGAATGATCGACCCCAGCCCCGAGATCGGGCTGCTGCCGTCACCGTTGACATTGCCAGAAGGGGCGACCATGGCTCGAGTGACCCCTTCGATACGGTTGATCGGTATGAGGGTCGAACGGGGATTGATCGCATCGGCAACCTCGAACGAAGCCGAATAGCGCTTGTTGGACTGTACGCCATCGACGGTCTGTCGGACCTGGGAGATCTCGACGATGCCGATCTGACTGTAGGGGTCGAACATTCCCGGCGTGACGATCTTGCCGTTGGCATCGATGACTCTGGCCCCGGTGGGAATAGCGAGCTCTGTACCGACCGCGGTAATCCGCCCATCGTTCAAGACGACGGTCCCGTTGGCGAGGGTGCCTGCCGGACCCATCGTATGGATCTTGGCACCAATGATGGCTATGGCTTCGGCCGTCAACGGTGAGATAGACAGGATGCCGGCGAAGCAGAAAAGCGCGCAAAACAAGACGGGTCGAAGGATGCTCCTGGCGATCTTCACTGGATCACCCCTTTCTGTTCCATGATCCCGAGCTCGAAGTCGCTCCTGGCTTGGTAGCTCGGGTCGTTGCGGTCATAGGTCAGCGCGCCATCGACAAAGACCTGTTCGGCGTGGCTGTAGACGCTGAAAGGGTTGCCGTCCCAGACCACCACGTCGGCCATCTTCCCGACCTCTAGCGATCCCGTCTGGTCGGCGACACCGAGGGCCTTGGCCGGGTTGAGAGTGATCCATCGGATCGCGACAGCTTCATCGACTTCGATTCCCGACCGTTGACCGGCGGCCATCGCCTTGGCGGCCTCCTGGTTGAGACGCTGGATTTCACGTTCGTCGTCTGAGTGGATGATGGCGCAGGCGCCCGCCTTCTCGAGCAGGGCCGCATTCTCACGTACCGCGTCGAAGGCTTCTATCTTGAAACCCCACCAGTCGGCCCAGACCGATGCGCAGATGTCTTCTGCTGCCAACAGATCGGCAATCTTGTAGGCCTCGACAGCGTGATGAAACGAGGCGATCCGGTAGCCGAACTCCTTGGCAACGTCGATCATGATCGCCATCTCATCGGCACGGTAACAGTGGTTATGAACCAGGATCTCTCCGTCGAGGACGCCAAGCAGGGTCTCCATTTGAAGATTGCGTTCCGGAGTCATGCTGGTTTTGCCAGACTCATAGTCATGCCACTTATTGCGGTAACTGACAGCTTGAGCCCAGGCCATTCGATACCCGGCCACATTGCCCATCCGGGTAGAGGGCGCCTGGTCGCGGCCCTCACCATAGACTCGCTTTGGATTCTCACCACAGGCCATCTTCAGTCCGTGGGGTGCCCCCGGAAACTTCAACCCCTGGACCGTTCGGGAGGGAACGTTTTTGATCGTCACCGATCGGCCGCCAAAGAGGTTGGCCGAACCGGGCAGGATCTGCAGTGAAGTCACCCCTCCCGCCCGTGCGGTATTGAACCCGGGGTCCTGTGGCCACACCGAGTGCTCGGCCCAGACTTCGGCCGTGTTGGGGTCGGTGGCCTCGTTACCATCCGAGAGGGGTGCGATCTCAGGCGAGGCGTAGACGCCAAGATGCGAGTGGGTATCGATGATTCCGGGTGTGACCCATTTACCGGCAGCGTCTATCGTCCTTGCGCCTTCGGGAGCCGAGAGATTCGAGCCCACGGCGGTGATCCGGCCCTCTTGCATCAGGACCGAGCCGTTTTCGATCAACTTGCCGGTGCCGGTCAGCACCGTTGCCCCGACAATCAGGGTCGGCTCTGAGGGTAGGGCGGCATAGGTCGAGGCGAAGGGGGTATTTTGATCGCCCTCTGCCTCTTGGGTACTCTGGCCGCCGCAACCGATGAGAGTAGGGAGCACGATCAGGCTGAGCACGGTTAAGATGAGCATGGGCAAGCCGAGCGCGGCCAAGTTGAGATCGGGCAGCTCTTGGACGGCGCGCGAGCGTGGGCTCACCAGTTTTGTAGTTCTTCTCATGAATGGGTCCCCATGTACCAGTCTTAATCTGTACGACCCCCAAACTCCTTTTGGGTTTGCGAAGAGTACCAGAGCCATCGGAGGTTCGGTAGAGACACAGCAACCCCAGCCGAGGGAAACCGCTTCATGTCGGCGTCGTGGGGCCGACCTGCTAGTCGGCTACCCCCAGCTTGTCGAGGGTGAAGTAAACCGGACAGAACCCCGTAAAGCCGCTTTGGATCAAGAGCAGACCGACCGCTCCCGGAACAATGAGCCAGGTAGGATTCACCCAATACCCAAGGGCGACGCCGGCGGTTACGAGGATCCCTACGATCGAGTCGTGTAGTCGTCGTTTCTGATTCATATCAAACTCCTTTTGGGTTTGCGGATTCTATCGCGCCACCACAATCAGGTCGCGAGAAGTGTCGCCCACAAATGGCGAGCCATCGTAGGCACCGTAGGTCTCGACGGTCTCGAAACCCGCGGCTCGAACCGCCGCTTCGAGCTCCGCCGAGCGCCAACCCCGTAACTCGACACGTTTTGTGGCCTTGATCGTCAAGGGTGGATCGGCATCGGGCTGAAACAGCAGGGCGGTGGGGAAGAAACCGACCGTCCCATCCTCGCGCAGGTCCATCAGACGCAAGAAGACAGTCTCGCCCTCATCGCCGTGGCGGAAATTTATTGGCAGACTACGTTCGCCACGCTCGAAGATGCGGTCGTAGTTGAGAATCTGGATCAGCAGGGGAGCCCCGCCGAGCAGATGCTCGCGAGCGCCACTGAGAAAGCTCGCCAGATCCTCGCTGGCGGTGAGGTGGGGCAGGGTGTTGCCAAG
>CAXMQZ010000037.1:0-119996 GCA_964195975.1 uncultured Polyangiaceae bacterium
CCCAGTCGGAGAGTCCGACATAACGGATTTTGCCCTCTTGCTGAAAACCTCGGACGACTTCGACAGCGTCGTCTAGATACCGGTCGTCCGGACCAAAATCACAGTGGTGCAGGTAGTAGAGATCGATATGGTCGGTTTGAAGCTCGCTTAGAGATCTAGCCATTTGATCGCGAATCTGGTCAGGATGGTAAAAGTGCCCATAGGAGCCTGGATCCCAGCCGACTTTTGACGCAAGAAAGATGTCCTCGCGCGGCACCCTTTCCCACAGAGAACCGATCAGCCGCTCGGCCCGGCCATCTCCGTATACATCGGCGGTGTCCCAATGGGTAATACCGGCCTTGTAGGCGGCCAGCAGGGCCTCTGAGGCAGCGGTGTCATCGCTTCCAGACCACCCTACGGGACGACCACCGACCTTTTTGGGGCCACTGTAGCCCCAGGTTCCAACGGAAACAGTTGGTACTTCCACATCCGTACGACCGAGTCGGATTTTCTTCATCAATAGCCTCGCGGGTGAGATTCTACAGGTACAGCCCGCATTATTGTGACCGCGCGGTATTGACTACAGAAGGGCCTGGATGGAACTGAGGCCATCGCTTGATGGTTGAACGGTGGAGTTGAACAGTAGAATGGAGTTCGGTTGCTCCGGATCGCCTCGGGAGCACAAGCCCGCATTGAGAAAGGACTGCTATGAACGACGAGCTAAAGGATTACAAGTTGAAGTCATCCGAGAGCGACACTAGGGTTGAAACAGGAGGCGGGAAAAAGCCTATATGGCCCTATCTGATCGTGGTCGCCCTGATCGTGGCCGGCGTGATCTTTTTCCTGCGCCGTGGCGATGAAACGGGATCGGATTCCGAGCCGGCTATCGAGCAGCCAACCGAATCTGCGCCCCTTGTCGAGGAGGAGACTGAGACCGATCTGATTATCGGTGAGGTGCCTGCAATCGGTGAGAGCGACAGTTGGCTGCGCGAGATAGCTCGTCAGCTCTCGACTCACCCGGATCTGGCGCAGTGGCTTCTCTCCGAAGAACTGATCCGGGCGTTCGTGGTCGTTGTGGACAATGTCGCCGAGGGAACGCCACCCAGTGCCCATCTGGAGTTCATGGCCCCTGAAGATGGGTTCCGAGTTCGCCAGAGTGGAGGTGAGACGACCATCGATCCGGCCAGCTATCATCGCTTTGATGGGGTCGTCGATGTGATCGAATCGATCGATACAGAGGGGGCCGGGAAACTCTACCGGGCGATACAACCAATGCTACAACAAGCTTATGAGGACCTGGGATACCCGGGGCAGAGCTTCGACGTAGCTCTCGGTCGGGCCGTTCAAAGACTGCTCGCCGTACCCGTGGTCGAGGGACCGATAGTGGTCGATGCCAAGATCGCGGCCTACAAGTACCACGATAAGAATCTGGAGGACTTGAGCCCAGTCGCCAAACAGTTTCTTCGCCTGGGATCCGACAACCTGATTCGCTTGCAGGCCAAAGTCCGGGCATTGGCACGAGCGGCAGGCATTTCGACCGGCTAGAAGCGATGCCATGGGGTTGAAGACCATCGTAGTCTGCAGCTTGTTTTTGGTCGGACGAGTAGATTTCGTCGTAGCGCAGACGGTGGAGGTTGCCCCTGGAACGATAGTGCGGTGGCCCGGCAGCCAGATCGAGTCCTGTGGATTGGGTGAGAGTCATTGGAGTCCTCTGCCGGATGGGTGCTGGTATCCGATCGATCTGTTGGCTTCATCCGGCCCGGTCCGTCTTGTTCGTCGGCGCAACGGTGTGCTCGAGGAAGCGGCTATCCAAGTCGGCGACTATCCCTATCCCGTGCAGAGGATCTCCTTGAAGGACGACTCACAGGTAAACCTGTCCGCCGCCGACCTGGCTCGTGTCCAAAAGGAAAACAGAGCGATCGGAAGGCTGTGGTCGAGCAACACAGCTCGGAGGTTCGAGATCCCGCTTGCAGCGCCGTTGGATCCTTTACCCGCTAGTGGACGATTTGGCCACCGCCGCTACTTCAATGACCAGCCGCGCAGCCCTCATTCGGGTGCCGACTATGCAGCTGATGCGGGCGCTGAAGTCAGGGCGGTAGCGGAGGGTCGGGTAGCCCTGACGGGTGACTTCTTTTTCCCAGGAAAGAGCGTCTTCATCGATCACGGCGACGGTCTGATCTCGATGTACTTTCATCTGAGCGAGATCGGGGTCGTCGATGACGAGCAGATCAGGCGTGGCCAACCCATCGGAAAGGTAGGCCAAAGCGGTCGCGCTACCGGACCCCACCTGCATTTCGGGATTCGGTGGCATGGAGCCAGAATCGACCCTGGATTGCTGATTGGCCCGACCACGCAGGTGGTGGCGCTACCTTGACTCATTCAAAGTTGCTAGACGAAAGCCATCGATTCGAGACATAGAGCTACACCGCCGGGCGGGACGTCGAGCCAGACCCAGGTGGCTCCTTCGGGGACCGAGGTGTCGAAGTGGCTCCAAACTCCGGGTCTCAGCACGACCTCGAAAGCACTCTCCTTTTCTCCGAGACTGGGTCCGTCAAAGCTCAGACCGACGGCAGAGTCCGAGTCGCCAAGAGGTGCCCCGACGGCTCGGAGTAAGGAGGTCCCGGTGGGGATCGCGATCCCGAGACCTTGGGAAATCGGTCTGCACCCCTGGAGCTCCCTCTCGCCGTCCGTTCTAGGCAAGTCGAGGGCGAAGCTGGCGAGATAGGGATTGGGTGGCGGCCGCCAGCGCAAATTGGCTTGCGATTCGCTTTTGAGATCCGCGAAGTCGATACCGTTCACAGCTAGGGCGGTCTTTTCTATAAGAGCGATGTCGATCTTGGTCAATAGAGTCTGGTTTTCTGGGTCGAGGCCTGCGACGAGGGGTGTCGACAGTAAATCTAGAACTCGAAAGACGTCCACATTGGCGGCGGCGATGGTAGGCAGGGGCCGCCTTCGCGCTATCGCTTCGATCATCGAGCCCGCACCGTGACGGTAAGCCTTGGCCATCTCGGGTGTTCCAAGCCCCATGACGTCGATAGCTGGACCATCATGGGCAAGCGAAAGAAAACCGGCGTCATTGAGCAGCAACACCGAGTCCTGCGAGTTTCTCTCCAGCCATTGTGCGGCCGGACCGTGGCGATGATGGATTACAATCGCTGAGCGGGCGTAGAACCCTCCCCATGTTGAAAGGAGTGTAAGTAGGAGGGCTGCGGGGACAAGTGACACAACCTGTGCTGCGCGTGTGTTGATACCAAATCTCTTGGCAAGTCGATTGACCAGGCATCCGGCACCGGCGAAGGCCAGGACCCACGCACAGACAAGGGCGGAATGATGGTGCCGCATGAACTGCCAAAGAGGCAGGCTAGACATGGGGGCGAGCGCAACGAGAACCAACCAGACCACTGCCAGGGGCCGGAGGTTTCGAAGCGTCGATGATCCGGCGGAGTTGGAGCGAGCGCCAGTCAAAACGTCTCGGGATAGGGCCCACAGCGCAGCCACAGTGGTGAAAAGTGCTAGTAGACCAACGGGCGGCCACAGAAGATTGCTACGGGCTCCAAGATAGACTGGAAGAATCTCGGTCCAAGCGCCGAGGAGATACAACTTGGTCAGGATAGCGAGTTCCGGGTAGGCAATTCCCAACCAGGACTTCGTCACCACCGCAGTCGGTTGGGCAAGACCTGTGAGGGCGAAATTCGTCGCGGCTAGAGCGAGACTAGGGACGAGTAGTATCGGAACCGTCCATCTCGGTAGCGGAGTCCGGGGAAGAAACAGTATCGCGGCCGCGCAGAGCAGTGTCAGTAGAAGGTTCTCGGGCCGCATGAGCGGTAGCAGTGACACGACGAGACCGAGAGCCGTGGCTCGCACCAGGCGACCCCGGTTCGACAACGGGTCCCCTTCGGTAGGCTGCTTCGACAGCCTCAGCCAGAGCAACAGCGCCAGGAGCAGGGAAGCGGCGTTGAGAGCGCTCTCCATTCCAGCCAGAGCGCCAAACGCGACCGGGCCGGACCAGACCACGGCTAGCGCCGTAGCGAGTGGCCAAGGCCCGCCAAAGCCGAGGGCCCTGAAGAAGAGTGCCGTTACAACGCCCAGTAGCCACAGCCCGACAAAACCGACCGATCGTGACCAGCGCGACCACCCCTGGATGTCGTCAGACAGCCATTGTCCGGGCAGCAGAATCCAGGGGTAGAGAAAGGAGGAAGCGCCGGTAGAGGCCTCCCCGGTGTTCCACTGCATCGGGTGGCCCCGATGCGCCTGCTGTGCGTAGCGAATAAAGATATACGAGTCGTCGTAGGGAAGCATCCAGTCAGGCGGAGGGCCGTCGGATGGCTCTATTGCGAACTCCGACTGCAACACCGGGTTGCCCGGAATTGCTTTCAGGGGTGCGAAACAGAAAAGGGAGAAGGTGAATGTCGCAGCCAAGAGAACTATCGCCTCCACTACGAGGAGAGCTCCGCTGCGGTGCATTTTCGGATTGTACTAGAGAAGCGCCAGCCCTACCTCGACTCGCCCTCCCAGCCCTCGGGGAACAAGATGGCTTCAAAAGCCTTGCCGAGGGTCGTATAGCGCTCTGCAGATTGCTGCAGATTCTCAGGGGTTACCCGCTCGACAAGACTCTCGTAATCGAGAATGAGCCGCGGGTCCATCTCCAGAGAATAGTAGGTCTTCAGAACACCGAGCCAAAATCCGTTCTCCTTTAGATTTGTCTCTCTTCCGCGTCGTTGACCCTCGCGGACCTTCTCGGCATAGGAATCATCGAGTCCATGTTTCCTGACTACGGCGATCTCCTCTCGAATTGCCTGAAGAAGATCGTCGACATTCTCGGGAGCACAACCAAATCCGATAGAAAGAGAGAACCTTTCCTTGGGACGCCTGGAGATCGAACCGCTGACACTCACGCCGTAGGTGCCACCCATGTCTTCGCGCAGGATCTCTCTGAGGCGGATGCGAAAGGCTGTGGCAAATGATGCGATATCGTGCTGATTCTCCCGACTCCACTCTGCGGGGCCGGTCCAGATCAGGCGTACTTGGCTTTTGGGTTCGAGACCTCTACGCATCTCCACAAGCTGGTGACCTTCAACCGGATCGGCGTTGACGTCGCGCCAGGTCTCCTCTCGATCGGTGGCGGGCAAGCCACCCAGGTAGGTTTCGACCAGGGGTCGAATCGACTCGGGCTCGAAGTTGCCTACCAGTAAGAAAGTGAAGTCGCTTGCATCGGCAAATCTGCCTCGGTAATGGTCGTAGGCTGTGTCCAGATGAATCAGGTCCAGATAATCGAGTGTGAGTGGCTGACGTCTGGGATGATCGTCAAAGCGCTTAAGTAGGATTTCGTCAGCGAACACCGCCTCTGGGCGCGAGTCTCGGTTCTCTACAAAGCTTCGAATCCGAGCCATGAAGCTCTGATAGGCGTCGGGATCGCTCCTCGGCGCGGTAAAGGTCAAATAGAGCAGCTGAAACATGGTCTCGAGATCTTGAGGTGATGCTCCTCCTTCCACCCCTTCCTCGAGCTCGGAGATATAGGCATCGATGCCGGCAATCTTGCCGGCCATGGCTTTGTCGAGCTCCACCAGGTCGAAATCTCCAAGGCCTCCCTCACCGATCAACGTCGTCGCAAAGCTGGCGGAAGGGAATTGCTCGTCCGTGGCCAAGGAAGTTCCACCGGGACTGAAGGCGGAGATCAGAATCTCGTCGTTCTTGAAGTCGGTCGGCTTCAGAATCACCCGGACACCGTTGGCGAGCGTCCATTCTGTAACCCCGATTTCCTCAACAGTCGATTCCGAGGTTACAGGCCCGGGATCTGGAGTTTTTGCCAGCAAGGGTGCGTCTCGAATACGGTCGAGGTAGGGTGCGAGCTCGCTATCTTCGACCGAGCGAAATATCGAGGCTAGCTGCTCTTCGCTGATGCCCGGAGAACCAGGTTTCTCTGGCGCGCTGACGAGTACTACTCGATTGGACTCGGTAATCCAGTCGGAGGCGAACTCGTTGAGCTCATCGAGACCGATTGTCGGTAACAGCTCTTGAACCAACTCCAGCTCGGCTTCGATACCGGGAGTTGGCTCATCCTCGAGAAAAACTCTTATGTATTCGCTGGCGTAGGTTCCAGATCGACGTTTATTCCGCTCAGCGTAGGCCTGCTCGTATTGACGCAAGAGCTTAGCTTTGGTTCTATCCAGCTCAGTCTGGGTGAAGCCGTACCGATCTACGCGCTCGATCTCTGCCAGGAGCGCCTCCAGGCCGGAATCCACTTCTCCCTCCTGGACACCGGCGGCTTGTAAATAGATATCGCGGCTGCGAACAAATCCTGCTGATGTCGAGAATGCAAAGATAAACGGTGGCTCTGCCTGCTGGCGGATCTCATTGAGCCTGGCATTGACCATCGAATGGTAGAGCTCTTCAGCGATGGAGCGCCGATAGTCACCGACCGTAGCGGAACCCCGTTTTTCGAGCTTGTAGTAAACACCGACGCTTGTGGAAGTGGCTTCCGGGTCGGTTGTGATGGCATAGAGAGTCTCTTCGTGATCAGGCACAGGGTAGAGGTCACGTGTGCGCTCATCGGAAGGCCCTACGAGGGGCTCGAAGTGTTTTCGGATCTGAGCCTCGATCTTGTCTGGGTCGAAGTCGCCGATCGCGATCACTGCCATGAGATCGGGGCGATACCAGTCGCGGTAGAAGCGGCGTAGTGCATCGTAGGGTGCTTGTTCGAGGATGCTCTTTTCGCCGATTGGAAGACGGTCGGCATAGCGCGAGCCCTTGAACAGAACCGGGAATTGCTTGTCTCGGATGCGGGCCTGGGCACCCCGACCCAGCCGCCACTCCTCGACTACGACGCCCCGCTCTTTGTCTATCTCCTCTGCCTCAAACGACAAGTTGTGCGCCCAGTCCTCGAGAATTTGAAAGGCGGTATCTACGGTCTCCGCGTCATCGGTTGGAATCTGGAGCATGTAGACGGTCTCATCGAAGCTTGTGTAGGCATTGATGTCAGGGCCAAACTTCATGCCGATGCCTTCCAGATAATCGATCAGCTCCTGCTTCTGGAAGTTGGTTGTGCCGTTGAAGGCCATATGCTCGACAAAATGAGCCAGACCGAGTTGATCTTCGTCCTCTTGCATCGAGCCTGCGTTTACGGCGAGGCGAAGCTCTGCTCTCTGTTCTGGTTTTTCGTTGACGCGAATGTAGAAACGGAGTCCGTTGCTCAGCTCTCCGATTCGCACCTTTGGATCGACTGAAAGTCGGGCATCGAGACCGACTGCCGAAGCCCCCGAGGAGGCAACTACTTCCGAGCTTTGCGGGGCGGGGGACGTTTCGGGTTGAGATGTCGCGACCTGCTGGGTGGCACAAGACAGTACGAAGATGCCCAGAAGTCCGGTAGTTGAAAAGTTCCATCGCATTGATTTGATCCTCTCGATTCAAGCGGCCACGGTGCGGTAGGTCGCTGAGCAGTTGAGCGGCTAACTATATCGGTTTACTCGGACGGGCTCCTAGGGTGGTAATGTTGGCTGGTTGGTCTTGTTTTGGTGCTGTCTTACCGGTGGCAATCACTAAACAATCAGGGGTTTTTCAACGTAAGAGCAGTCATAAAGATGCGACAACTACATGTGTCGGGAACGAAGCGTCTGGGCAGTTTGTTGGTTCTGATAGCTGGCGTGCTGACAGCTCTGGTGGCGGCTGCCCAGGATCCGCCAGCCACGCCAGTTCGTTATACGCAAGCAAGACTCCACAAGGTTCGTCAGATCGTTGCATTGACCGGCTCGATCGAGTCGAGACGTGAGAGTGTAGTCGCTTCGGAAGTGGAAGGACTGGTCGAGAAGCTGATCGCCCGAGAGGGGGACCGGGTCGAAAAAGGACAACCCCTGGTTCGCCTCAGGCGAAAGAGCATCGAACTTCGGGCTCAGGCAGTCCAGGGGCAGCTCAAGGAGGCTGAGGCTCGGCAAAACCTAGCACTTACCAGCTTGGAACGCTCACAGGGTCTGTACGAAGAGCTCATCATCAGTCAGCAGCTGCTCGACGATGCCAGCTCTGAATATGAAGCCTGGCAGGGTCGCGTAGCTCAGTTGCAGGCCGAGAAAGCGCGTCTCGATGACGATCTCGCCCGAACCACTGTCCGCGCGCCTTTCTCGGGGGTCGTGGTTCGAGAGAGAGTTTCGGAAGGAGAGTGGATTGGTGAGGGTGGGGCAGTGGCCGAGATGATCGACTACACCGACCTGGAGGTGAAAGTCGACGTACCCGAGAAGTCCTTCGGAGGTCTCGAGGCGGGTACCGAGGCTCGGGTGGTGATCGGTTCGCTCGGTGGTCTCGAGGTCGAAGGGATCGTCCGTACGGTGGTACCTCGGGCGGATTCTAGGGCTCGCACATTTCCGGCCAAGATTTCGATACCGAGCTTCGACGGAAGGATTGCGGTTGGAATGCTGGCCAGGGTCTATCTGCCGATCGGTGGATCCACCGAGGCGATCATCGTTCCGAAAGATGCCGTCGTAGAGCAGGGCAACCAGAAGTTTGTCTACAGAATCAAAGAAGACGACACCACTGAGCGGATCAACGTGGTGCCTGGTCCTCCGGTCGGTGTTTGGATCGCTGTCGGTAGGTCTCTCGAGGCCGGCGATCGTGTCATTACAAGAGGCAATGAGCGAGTATTCCCGGGTCAACCGGTAGCACCCGAGAGCCTGGAGTACGACCTGCCATGAGGATTGTCGAAGCGACAATTCGCTCGCCGGTAAAGACCACGGTGGGGGCCATACTGCTGGTCCTGTTTGGGAGTATCGCGCTCACCCGGATCCCCATCCAACTCACGCCGACCATCGAAGAGCCGGAGATCTCGGTCAGCACGCTGTGGCCTGGTGCCAGTCCGAAAGAAGTCGAGCGAGAGATCATCGACGAACAGGAGGAGCAGCTCAAGAGTCTTGCTGGTCTGCTGAGGATGGAGAGCATGAGCTACGACGGACTGGGTCAGATCTCGCTGACTTTCGTCACCGGAACCGATCTGGACTCGGCTCTCCTGAAGGTTTCCAATCGCCTCGAGCAGGTTCGACGTTATCCCGATGACGCTGAGAAACCGATGATTCGGCCGGTGGGAGCACAGGCCTCGCCGATGGCGTGGTTTCTGTTTGTCGCGGGCGGGCCGACACCCTTCGAAGGAGACATCAACACCCTGCGCTCTTATTTGGAAGACTATGTAAAACCAGAGTTCGAGCGAGTGCCTGGTGTTGGCGCGGTCAATATTTTCGCCGGAACCGAGCAGGAGATGCATGTGATTCTGGATCCAGCCGCGCTGGCTGCCCGGCAAATCACCGTTAGCGAGTTTGTCTCCGCGATCGATCGAGAGAACAGAAACTACTCTGGTGGAGACTTCGATGAGGGTAAGCGCCGTTACCTTGTTCGAACGATCGGCGAGTACACCTCATCTAGAGATATCGAAGATGTCGTGATCGTTGTTCGCGATGGCGTACCCGTCTATCTTCGCGATGTGGCGACAGTGGAATTGGGCTATCAGAAGAAGTTCGCCGCTGCCTACTATTTCGACCGACCCATGATCGCATTCAATGTCGTGCGTGAGACCGGCGCCAATGTGCTCGAAGTCATGGAAGGTCTGCGAGAGGCGATGGTGGTTGTGAACCACGAGCTTCTCGAGCCACGGGGCTTGGAGCTGGTGTTGGGCTACGACGAGACCGACTACATCTATAGCTCGATCGATTTGGTGCAACAGAGTCTGTTCGTGGGTGGTTTCCTGGCCATCACGGTGCTGCTCGTTTTCCTACGCAGTCGTTCCAGTACGTTGGTGGTGGCAATAGCGATTCCCATAAGTGTCATTGGAACCTTCTTGATGATGAATTGGCTGGGGCGCTCACTCAACGTAATCAGCCTCGCGGGGATGGCGTTTGCGGTGGGAATGGTGGTGGACAACTCGATCGTTGTGCTGGAGAACATCTACCGACACCGGCAGATGGGCAAGAGCCGGTTTCAGGCAGCCTATGACGGTACGACCGAGGTCTGGGGAGCGGTGCTCGCGAGCACGCTGACCACCATTGCGGTATTTCTTCCCGTTCTCTTCGTCCAGGAAGAGGCGGGCCAGCTGTTCAGAGATATCGCGATCGCAATCAGTTGCGCAGTAGGTCTGAGTCTCATCGTATCCGTTACGGTCATCCCGAGCCTCGCCTCGAAAATTCTCGGCACTGCGGACGAGGAATCCAAGGAGAGGGGGTTCAAGAATCTGTGGGGGTTCGTGGATCGCGCTCAACTCTGGACCGAGAGGGTGACGGCGACGGTAGGTTGGGTTCTTGCGACCACACCCAGACGCCTTTTGGTTGTGGTCGGCTTGACTGCGATCTCCATAGGCGTGAGCTGGTTGTTGATGCCGCGAGCAGAATATCTGCCGTCTGGGAATCAGAATCTGCTATTTGGAGTCATTCTGCCTCCGCCGGGCCACAGCATAGAGGAGAATTCGAAGTATCTGGACAACTATGTCGAAGCTCTGTCTCCGCTCTGGGAGCTCTCGCCAGAGGAGACCAAAGACATGCCCGGTGGTGGTCTAGACGGTATGTTCTATGTCGCTTTCACGAATCAGGTCTTTATTGGGGTCAGGTCGCGTGATCCGCTGCGGGTGGCCGAGCTGCTTCCGGAGTTCCAAAAGGTCAACAGCCAGCTTCCCGGGGCATTTGCGTTTATCAGCCAGAGAAGTATCTTTCAGCGCGGAATGGGGCGGAGTCGAAATATCGATGTGGAGTTGACGGGACCTGACATCGTCAGGTTGGTGGCCCTCGGTGGTGAAGTCTTTCAGAGATCGAGGCAAGTACTTCCCGAGGCTCAAGCACGCCCGATTCCGAGTTTGGATCTAGGCAACCCCGAGGTGCTAGTCAAGACCGATCGCCGCCGCGCTGCAGAGCTTGGGATCTCCAATCGAGATCTCGGACTGATGATCAGCGTGTTGGTGGATGGAGCGAAGGCGAGCGAGTATCAGCTCGAAGGCCGAGAGATCGATCTGGTGGTCCTGGCTGACATTGGCGACGATCAGCTTCATACGCAGAGCGTGGAACAGATGCCGTTGGCTTCGCCTTCGGGCGAGCTGATTACGGTTGGCTCGGTCGCAGAGGTGGTGGTGGAAAACGGACCGGCCGAGATCGCTCACAAGGAGCGGCAGCGAGCTATTACGATCGCGATTAGCCCATCGCCCGATATGCCACTCCAATTGGCCATGGACATGATCGAGGCTGAGATCCTTCAACCTATGCGCGAGGAAGGAAAGATCGACAACCTCTATCGAGCTCGGCTGGCTGGAACCGCCGACAAACTCACCCAAACGGGACGCGCGCTGGCCTGGAACTTCTTGCTGGCGATCGTGATCACCTACCTCTTGATGGCCGCACTCTTCGAGAGCTTTCTCTACCCCTTTGTCATTCTATTCAGCGTGCCGCTAGCTGCCCTGGGCGGTTTCCTGGGGCTGAGAATCGTTAATCTCTTCACCTATCAGTCTCTCGACGTGCTTACGATGCTTGGATTTATCATCCTTGTCGGTACGGTGGTGAACAACGCGATTTTGATCGTGCATCAATCGCTAAACCACATGCGCGAGGAAGGGATGAAACCAAACGAGGCGATCACCGAGTCGGTGCGTAACCGCATTCGGCCGATTTTCATGAGCGTCTCGACAAGCGTTTTCGGAATGCTGCCGCTCGTTCTTTTCCGCGGAGCTGGTTCAGAGCTCTACCGTGGGCTTGGCAGTGTGGTGGTTGGGGGGCTGATCGTCTCCACGGTTTTCACCCTGTTCTTGGTACCGGCGCTTTTCAGCCTGGTTTTGGATGCGCGAGC
This sequence comes from uncultured Polyangiaceae bacterium, assembly GCA_964195975.1. GTDB lineage: Bacteria > Acidobacteriota > Thermoanaerobaculia > Multivoradales > JAHEKO01 > CAXMQZ01. The sequence continues at coordinate 11,776 of CAXMQZ010000037.1, forward strand.
AAACATCCGTCGGCGGCTGGAGCGGCTGGCGCCCGCTGCGAGGCAGGCCCCGGGTGCACCCGCAGCGAACTGATTCGGCGGCGTAGTGAAACATTTGGTGTCCTCGAGACGTCGTACTCAGTAGGCGAATGGTGCCGATCCGACGCAATGAGGTGCTCAAATGAAAAAGCTTATTACCCTGTTCCTGGTTCTCCCGATTCTGGCTGCTGGCGCAGTAGTCGCCACTCCTACATCGTCTCTGTGGCTTCACGTTCGTGTCGATGAGACTGAGGGCGCCAAAGTCAAGGTGAACCTACCGGTCTCGATGATCGACAAGGCTATTGCGATGGTGCCAGGCGATCATATTCGCGACGGCAAAATTCAGATTGACGACCAAGAGTTCTCAGTTCAGGAGCTTCGTGAGTTGTGGACCGAGCTCAACAAGAGCCCCGATATGACTTTTGTCACGGTTGAAGATGTCGGCAAGTCGGTAAGGGTTTGGAAAGAGCATGGCAAGTTGAGGGTCGAAGTTCGAGGAATGGATGGAGACAGCGTAGACGTTCATGTCCCGATTCAGGTCGTAGATGCCCTGTTGTCGGGCGACGGTGATGAATTGAATTTTGGTGCCGCGGTGACGGCACTCGTCGACTCTGGTGACGGCGAGATCGTGGCTGTCAGCGATACCGAAACGAATGTTCGGATCTGGGTCGACTCGGTAGCTGACGGCGAGTAGAGGGGGCAATCCGATGAATCTCAGAAAATTCTTGGTGGTCTCGAGCGCTGGCATCGCGGTTTTGATACTCAGCTGGGTTGTGTTTCTTGGTGCTGTTTATGCTTGGTCCGGCGTTGCAACCGTTCGCGTCAAGGATGTCGATGAGGGGATCAACCTTTTCATTCCAGTTCCCATGGCCCTGGTCGAAGTGGCTGCAAGCACGGCCGCCTGGGGACACTCGGATCACTTCCGCTTGGAGATGGATGCTCATCGAGATCAGCTCGGTGAGCTCGTACCTCTTGTCCGGACCATGTTGGCGGAGCTCGAAGATTGCCCGGATGTGACTCTGGTCGAAGTCGAGAGCGACAGGTCGCGGGTCAAGGTCAAGAAACAGCGCGGTGACCTGGTGGTAGAGGTGGATGACGACGGTGTCGCGGTTCGTGTTTCCCTGCCGGTTCGATCGGTCCGACGGATGGTTGCCAAGCTCGCGAGCATCTGACCGCTCGATAAGAATGTTGCACGCAGGCGTCGTCTGAAACTACTCGAGGATCGTCTCCGCCGGTCCCTTCTTGGTGACTGTAATCGTCAGGTTGTTCCTGGAGGACTCCGAGAAGTCGGGGACAAGAGTGATGAGTTGGGTCTCACTCCCAATCAGCAGATAGATTCTCAGATTCTCTGTGTCCAACGGCAGATTGCGACTAAGAAGAAGCTTTCCACTAGGCTGTTTGCCACCAAAGACTCGACGTTTTTTCGGGAATTGAAACTCTTCGCTTAGAATCTCGACATCGTCGGCAAAGATTGAAAGCCGACCCTCTGGCACGAAGCTGATCAGTTCGATATTCAATAGTCCTTGCTCTACCGCGACGTTTTCGGGTCTCTGCTCGCTGAGCATCTCATCGTCAACGGCTTGATTGTCAGGCTCGCTGGGTCGACCGGTTGCGGCGGTTTGAGTCGAACCTGGAGAAGGGGGCGTGGTCGGGCCTGCTGCTCGGGGGGGTTGTGTGGCGACAGTCTCGGTCTCGGTTTTCATCTCAGAGACGACGATTGGTTCAGGAGGAAGCTCGCTCTCGGATAGGCCCAGGACCGCTTGCCCGACGCCGCGGACAAGATGCTGTGCAAGCTCCGCCTGGAGATCAAGGGGGTTATCGAGGGTCCGATCGAAACTCTCAGACCAGACTTGAATGTCGTCCGCAACTCTGACGACCTGCAACGTAGTTCTTGTAGTCGAAGATTTCGATTCTTCGGGGCTTGCCCATCGCACGGTGCCGAGAACGACGTAGTCAGCCGATAGGCTTTCTCCGATTTCGCGAGGGGACAACCCGGAAGCTGCTTCTCGAGCGGCAGTCGGTCGAGAGATGACTTGAACACCGTCGAGTGTCGTTAGACGTGTGGCAAGCTCCTCACCGATTCCGTCCGCGAAGTACTCGTTATTGGATGGGCCGATGCTTGTGATCGGTAGGACAGCCACTACTTCGAAGCTCTCTAGAGCTATAGGTGCCATCTCCGCAGTCGTGCCCTCCGGACGCCTGGCGAAGAACAGAGCGGCGACGATGGCGACGACTGCCAGGATACCCAAAAACGCCAGCAGAGCCTGTCGCCGGTGCGAGCTGCGGCGGACTTGAATGATTGCGGTCTTGGCGTCCTCTTCGAAGAGGGTGCCGGAGTCGATTTCTCGTTTCAATCCCTTCAAGTCGCTGTGAAGATCACCAGCCGTCTGATAGCGACGATTTGGATTCTTCTCCAAACAGCGTTTGACAATGCGTCCGAGATGCGACGGTAACTCGAGTCGAAGATCGGTGACTGGCGCAGGAGCGTCGCGAAGAATCGACGAAATAACCTCGGCCGAAGTGTCACCTTCGAAGGGTTTCTTACCGCTAGACATCTGGTAGAGCACGATTCCGAGCGCAAATATGTCGGCTCGTTGGTCGGGAGCCTTGCCCTTTAGTTGCTCAGGGGCCATATAACTGACAGTGCCGAGTGCGCTCCCATCTCGAGTCAGCGATTGTGTCGACAATTGGGTCGGTTCAGAGGCGCTAGGCTCTCGAAGAAGCTTGGCCAGCCCGAAATCGAGAACCTTGATGCGCCCCTCGTTTGTCACCATGATGTTTGCGGGTTTCAAATCACGGTGTGTGATGCCCCGCTCGTGGGCAGCGCTCACTGCGTCCGCCAGGGGAACCGCCAGATCGAAGAACTGGTCGATGGGAAGACCCTCTGGAGGAATCACCTGGCCCAATGGGCTACCATCGACCAACTCCATGGCGATGAACGGCACACCGTCCAACTCCTCCACGGAGTAGATCGTGACGATATTTGGATGATTCAGTGCCGCGACCGTTTTGGCTTCGCGTTCGAATCGCTTTAGACGCTCATGGCTTCCAGCCATCTGTGAGGGCAGAAATTTCAGGGCCAGCTGACGGTTCAGCTTTGTGTCCTCGGCGAGGTAGACAGCTCCCATACCACCCTCACCGATTTTTCGGATTACGCGGTAGTGTTGTATGGACTTGCCGATCTCGGGTCCTGACAAAGCCTCGACTCTCGTTCAGTTTGTCTGTTCAAAGTGGCGTGCTGAGTCTAACAAGTGCCGGCTGTTTGGTGATCATCATTATTCAGCAGAGGTCGCTAGCCTATGAAGTGGGTCACGGAATAGGATCTGTATTCACGTGTCGATAAAGATTTTGTTGCTACAGGCGCGCGACCAAAGCGATCGCGTTCGAGAGGAGGAGAGGCGTTCCTTCGCCCGGAAATCTGGCCTCGAAGTGGAGCAGATCGAGACCTACGATCTTCTGGCTGGTCCGCCGAATACAGCTCGATTGAAATGTTTCGACGCGATCATGGTCGGGGGTAGCGGCGACTTCAGCCTCAGCGACAGGAGCTTGCCCCACATTGGCGCCAACTTGGAGTTCGTAGCCGACGTCGCAGAGATGGGGTTCCCGTTATATGCATCCTGCTTTGGCTTCCAAATGCTGGTCGAGGCTCTGGGAGGCTCGATTGTCTATGACCCCGATCGGATGGAGGTAGGAACCTACGAAATGACCCTCACAGAGGCGGGCGAGGCAGATGAGCTCATGGGTGTGCTCCCCAAGATGTTCCCCGCCCAGCTTGGGCACAAGGACTGCGCTGAGCGTCTGCCGCCAGGGGTCATACATCTTGCTTCGAGTCGGCTCAATCGCTTCCAGGCATTTCGCATCCCGGGACAGCCGATCTGGGCGACCCAGTTTCATCCAGAGTTGGATGCTCTAACGAATCGGCAGAGGTTCGAGCACTATCTGGACGGGTATTCAAGAGTCTTGTCAGCGGAAGAACGAAACGAAGCCCTAGACCGATTTCGCGACAGCCCTGAGACTGAAGCGCTCCTGCCCCAGTTTCTTTACGTCGTCTTTGGTCTTTAGTATGGAGAGCTCTAAAGAAAAGACCCCTGGGGCGGCGAGCCACCCTCAGGGGTCAAGCTTTCGAGTACCAGGCTGCTTGAGCTACTCAGCCACGCGATCCTTCAAACCCTTGCCAGGCTTGAAGAATGGGTACTTCTTGGCGGGGATAAAGATCGTTGCGCCAGTTGCAGGATTTCGACCCTGTCGACCGGCTCGATGCTTAGTGCCAAAGGTACCAAATCCGGGAACCTGAACCTTGCCGCCTGAATCGAGTTCGGTTGCGATGATGCCAGTGCCAGGCTTGGTGTCGAAAATCGTCGCGACGATCTCACCTGCCTTGGCCTGAGACAGATCACACTTTCTTGCGAGCTTCTCCGCCATTTCCGTCTTGTTCATCTGTACTCCTCAAATTGATGTTTCGGAAGGGCCCCACGCAATCGAGAATCCCTCCAGGTCAACATTCCTCCAGCAGAATTGCTGGTGCTGAACAATGTACTCTTCCGATCTTGGTCATTCGACCGTATGGAATCTTCTTCTGCTTCAGTTTGTAAATGCTCGAAGACATTCGATGCGGCTCACCTTGCATCCGCCCTTGTGGCTGCCAGAACTCTTCAAGATGTTGGCGATTCTAACATGACGTCTTCTGAAAATACCAGGTATTTCCTACAGAAAATCGCAACTCTCGCTCAGATGCTTTTTGCTGATCCGAGGTACCTTGGCATCGGAAGCGGGGTAGCCTACCGCCAGTAGCAGATAGGGGCGCTCGTTTGATGGACGCCCAAGAATCTTATTCAAGAACCTCATTGGCGAAGGCGTGTGAGTCAACGACACCAGGCCGGCTTGATGCACAGCCGAGATAAGAAACCCCGTGGCAATGCCCACCGATTCGTTCACGTAGTAGTGCTTGATCGGTGTGCTGAGCTCGGACCTGCCGTGTAGTTGAGCAAAGATCACAATCAAGTAGGGTGCTTGCTCGAGAAATGATTTGTTCTCGTCGGTTCCCAGGGGAGCTAGCGCTTCAAGCCACTCGTCTGAGGCTCGGCCGGCGTAGAAATCCTTTTCTACCTCTTCGGCGGCCTGCCGAATTTCCCTTTTTTTCTCTGGGCTCTCTACCACCACGAAGTGCCACGGTTGCATATTGGCCCCGCTTGGCGCGGTCATGGCAACTCTGATGCAGTCCGCGATCACTTCGCGATCCACTGGGCGGTCTGAGTACTCCCGTACGGTGCGGCGTCTTCGCATGTTTTCGAGCAGGGTAGAAACTCGGCGTCTCATCTCCTCCGGGGGCAGTTCTCGATACGAAGAGAGCGGATCGAATTTGAAATCAGACACAGGTAGATTTCCTTGCCAAAACTGGAACCCAGACTCGCGCCTCAGTATGAGACGAGTAGATGGTTCGATCGGCGATCACTTTTCGGTTCGGCTGTCTCGAGGGTAGAGGTGGACATCACGTTGGGGGAGCGGGATTTGGATATTCTCCTGCTGAAAACGTTTGTAGACCTCGGAGTTGAGGGCATCCAACACACGTCCCCGTAGAACTGGCTGCCGGATCCAACCCATGAGCTCGAAATCCAGGCTTGACTCACCAAAGGCACGAAACCGAACTCGGGGCTCGGGGCTCTCGTCGAGGTCCGGGTTGTCTCGAGCCACCCCCATCAGCACCTCCCGAACGTGATCGATGTCGGAGCCGTAGGCCACGCCTACCTTGACCCGGATTCGCGCCTTCTCCCAAGGGCCGCCACTTTCGTTGATGATCTTTGCGTTCGCAATTACGGCATTCGGCACCGTCACTTCGATGTCGTCACGGGTCAATATCCTCGTACTGCGCAGGCCAATCTGGGTAACCTGTCCCCTCTCGCTGGAGTCCAAGACGATGAAATCGCCGACCTGGTATGGCGCGTCCGCCAGGATGAAGATTCCCGAGAACAGATTCGCGAGCGAGTCCTTGGCGGCAAATCCAACCGCGATGCCGATAATGCCACCGGCCGCGAGAAGAGCGGCGACATCGATGCCCCAGGTGAGGAATAGGGCGTAGATCGAGCCGCCGACGAGAAGGATCTTGGTGGTTTGGTCGAAAATCGAGGCCGTTCTGGGCTGGACGATCTCGAACCGACTCTCGAGTGCGCTGAAGATGTCCAGCAGCATGGTGCAGGCGCGGAATGCGAATATGAGCCAGGTCAGAATTGCGATGGTCAAGAGAATACTGGTCGTGAACCCGTAGAGTCGCTCACTGAGACCGAGCTGCAAGGTCGCCAGCCACAGACCCACCAGCAAGACCGAGAGGAATACCGGCCGATGCAAAATCTGGATGAGTCGATCATCAAACGAGGTCTTGGTTCGGCGTGCCCACACCATGAGCAGTCGAGTGATGATCCAGTCGGTAATCTTCGCGAGAATGATCGCCAGGAGAACCAGGACGCCGGCTCTCAGCGCAACGTTGTCGCCGAGAAAAGAGAGAGATTGCTCGAGGGCTTGTTGAGTTTTTTCCAGGTTCAAAGCGCGACCTATGACTGTGGGGTGAATCGCAAGGATATATCAGGCCTGTTTTGCAAGCCTTGCGACCTGTCCGCCAAGCACGAGCAAAGCGATGAGATTTGGAATGGCCATCAACCCGTTCAGTAGATCGGCCCAGGCCCAGATTGCCTGCGTACCGGCTGCCGCTCCCCCGATGATTGCCAGACAATAGAGGACCCGATAGGGAATTCGGGCTCTTGGGCCCAATAGATAGGTCGCACACTGCTCTCCATAAAAGGCCCAGGTGAATAGGGTAGAGAGGCCGAAGAGCAGGGATGACACGAGTACCGTCGGTCCGCCCAGTCGGCCGAGGCCAGCACCAAAGGCCTGGGCCGTCAGTACGGTCGAGTCGGCTCCCGAGGTCCATGTTCCGCTAACCAGCAGCGCGAGGCCGGTTGCCGATGAGATGACCAGGGTGTCGACGAAGACGGCCAGCATCGAAATACGACCCTGTTCCGCGGGGCTCGAGGACTTCGCCGAAGCGTGAGCAATGGGTACAGAACCCGTCCCAGCTTCGTTCGAGTAGACGCCTCTAGCGATACCAAAACGAAAAGCCTGGCGCACTCCGGCACCAAGAAATCCTCCGGTAGCTGCGATGGGTGAGAACGCGTGTGAGACGACGAGTCTCAGGGCCGGCAGAACCTGATCCGAGAATGCGATCAGTACGCCGATCGCTCCTACCAGATAGAGCACTCCCATTACGGGTGCGAGAATCTCTGAAACACTGGCGATCGAACGGACACCGCCTAGCACCACAGATGCCGTGACAATCGATAACAGACTGCACGTTAGCCAGGGGCTCAGTCCCAGCTCTGATTGGACGATCAAGGCTATCGAATTGCTCTGGATGGTAGTGGTGGCCAGTAGTGTTTTGACCGCCATGCCGAGCGCGAACAGAGCGGCGAGGAAGCTCCAGCCGAGAGCATCTCGGAGGTAGTACATCGGCCCACCCAACATCAGGCCGTCTGAGCCTCGGTGGCGGTACCGTAGCCCGAGCGCAGACTCCGCGAACATGGTCCCCATACCCACAAAGCCGCTGATCCACATCCAAAACAAGGCACCAGGTCCGCCGGCAGTGATCGCCGTAGCGACACCGGCGATATTTCCGTTGCCAACCACACCCCCAATCGAGGTCATCAGTGCCGCAAGTGGTGAAATGTCGCCGCTGGAATCGGGTGAGTGACCCTTGCTCAGGTCTCTAACGGCTCGAGCCAGAGAACGCACCTGTATCACTCGTAGACGAAAAAGAAGGTACACCCCGACACCTAGAACCAGGCTGAGCATCGGTGGCCCCCAGAGCCAGTCGCTGGCGGTCTGCACCCAAGAGCTGAAACCGTTGTTCATCGACTAGGCATCCTTTTCTCACCCTTACTTCTAAATGTCAGCCTGCATTATTCATGACCGTGGGGTTCGTGACTCATGCCGGCTGGCAGGAGCCAGGAAGTATATCGGCTAGAATTGCGCGGCCTACTCGAACGGGCTAACAGAATCGTAATGTTATTACCTAGACTATTCCCGCTCGCGGTCCTTGTTGTGGCGATAGCGGTCTTCACGTCAGAAGCGATGGTCCTGGGGCAGGTCGAGAACCCAGCTGTCGACCCATCTGAGCGGTCTCTATCGGCACGCAACGCGAATTACTCCATCGAGGTTCGACTCGACCCCGAGACCAAAACCCTTACGGGTCGCCAGATTCTTACCTGGCGCAACATTCAAGACCAGCCCACCGACGAGCTTTGGTTTCATCTCTATTGGAATGCCTGGAGGAACAACCAGAGCACCTGGATGTCGGAGGATCGAATTCGGGAAAGAAGCGACTTGAAAGGAGAACTCGCCGAGGGGGACTGGGGTTGGATCGAGATCGACCAGATGGTTCTGCTGGCCTCTGGAGGAAACGAGACCACCGATCTGACCTCGTCGCTTCGGTTTGCAGCACCCGATGATGGGAATTCAAACGACCGCACAGTCGTGGTGGCGACTCTGCCGCAGACCGTGAATCCGGGCTCGACGATTCAAGTCGAGACCACCTGGCGGGCCAAGATTCCGCGGACCTTTGCACGAACCGGATTTCGAGGTGATTTCTTTTTCATCGCCCACTGGTTTCCCAAGCTTGGGGTTTTTCAGGGTACGGGGTGGAACTGTCACCAGTACCACGCCAGCACCGAGTACTTTTCGGACTACGGCGTCTATGACGTTGCGATCACGCTCCCAAAGGGCTTTGTCCTTGGCGCTACAGGTCGACTCCTCGAAAGGGTGGAGAATTCTGACGGATCCGTCACGGTTCGACATGTCCAGGAAGATGTGCATGCGTTTACCTGGACGACGAGTCCGAACTACATCGCCCTGGAGGATCGATTCGAGTCGGAGGTCCTACCTGATGTCGATCTCAGACTTTTGATCCAACCCGAGCATCTCGAGCAGGCTGATCGACATTTTCATGCCACCAAGGTAGCACTCGATCGGTATGGCCAGTGGTACGGACCCTATCCGTACGGTCATCTGACGATCATCGACCCAGCTTGGGGCAGTGGTGCCGGCGGAATGGAGTATCCGACTCTGTTCACTGCGGGCACGCGGTTATTCAATCCCTTCGGAGGTGGTTCGCCAGAGGGTGTGACGATTCACGAGGCGGGTCATCAGTTTTGGTATGGGTTGATCGGGAACAATGAATTCGAAGACGCCTGGCTCGATGAGGGATTGAATACTTTCTCGACCGGCAGAGCGATGCACGACGAGTACGGTGACAGCATCTACACCTATCGTTTTTTTGTACCACCAGAGACGAATGTTCGCGGTTTTTTCCCAGTGTTCCTAAAAGGCTTTCGGTATAGCCGCTCAATCTATGGGAGCCGGTTGGGTAGCTATCGGTCGACCGCCACAGTCGATCGCCAGGATACGCCGTCGTTTCAATACTATCCATCGGCTGCAGGAGGTCTAAGCTACAGCAAGACGGCGCTCTGGCTCGGGACGCTCGAGAGGTATCTCGGCTGGGATCGACTACAGCCTGCCATGGCCGAGTTCTTTCGCCAGCAGCTGTTCTCACACCCGAAACCCGAAGACTTCTTTCGCACGATCAACGAAGTCACAGGTAGCGATCTGAGTTGGTTCTTCGATGAGGTATTTAGAAGCTCAGAGCACTTTGACTACGGGGTGGGCTCGGCGGTGAGTTTTCCGGCGGATCCTGAAGGGTTTCATGAGGGCGAGGACGGATTGGTCTATCGGTCGCCTCCCGACATTCCCGACAACAAGGATTCATCCGGCGAAATCGGGCAGGTCTTCAGAACCGAGGTGGTCGTTCGACGTTATGGTAGTGGAATTTTCCCAGTCGACGTTTTGCTCGTCTTCGAAGATGGCGAGGAGATTCGGCACCAATGGGATGGGGCTTCGCGCTGGAGACTGTTTGTCGAAGAAAGAGCAGCCAAACTCGACTATGCGGCCGTAGATCCGGACGAGATCCTTCTTCTGGATCTCAGGCGCATCAACAACACCTGGGTTGTCGAGCAACAGACGAAACAGGCGCCAGTCAAATGGGCTTCGCGTTGGATGCTCTGGTTCGAAGACTTTCTGAGCATGTTGGCTTTCTATGGCTAGGCAATCCAAGATCGGAGTAGTGAGGGCCCTGTTTTTTGGGTTGATGATAGTCGTTCGACGGCCGTCTCTGGTTGTCTTGGTCTGGCTTGTATCAATGTCGTTTGCGTTGGTAGGTGGGGTAGCGATCGAGAGCGAGCTGCGAGAGGCCATGGGTCACAGTCGGCTACTGGATGGGATGCGGGGAGCAGTAGACCTTGGTCTGATGGAGGAATTGGTAGCTGAGTCAGATGGTCTCATCTCGACGATTCAGCCGGTGCGACTCAGCTCCGCTGCGGTCTTTGACAATCTCGAGAGATGGATCTCCGGCGACTGGGCGTCTGATCATCGGGGACTGGTCGCATGGGGGATTCTCTTTGTGCTCGCTTGGGTATTTCTTCAGGGCGGAGTTGTCGAACATCTGATCGAGCGGCGACGTCAGTTGCAACTGAAAGTATTTTTCGCAGCCAGTGGCGAGTACTTTGGTCGATTTCTTCGCTTGTCCATACTCACGGGTGCCGGATACTACTGCGTCTACCGGATTGGGAAGCGTCTGTTTCCCTGGATCGAGAGAATGGCGGTGGATGTCACTGAGGAACGCTTGGAGATGACCTCTTATCTGGCTGGAGCTCTGACGGTCATGGTCCTGCTGTCGCTGGTTCACTTGGTTTCGGACTACGCCAAGATCGCGCTTGTTATGCATCGACGCCGGAGCTCGAGTCTGGCTGCCGTCTCTGGCCTGTTTCAAGTTCTGGCCAATCCGCTGCAAACCTTTGGACTGTTTGCTCTCTCGGCGTCACTGCTGTTGGTGCTTCAGCTGTTCTACCTTTGGGTCTCGCCGGGACCGGAGTGGCGAAGTCTCGCGGTCTTGTTCATTGCCTTTTTAATTGGACAGCTCTACCTGATGGGCAGGTGGACGCTCAGATTGGCGCGATATGCCGCCGAGATCCAACTCGTCGAGAGCTGGACTCGGGTTGCTGGGAGAGGTAGGAGAGAGACATAGTCGTAGGAGGTAGTTTTCACCTCGCGAGCCGTTCGATATCGGGGTGATCAGAAACGTAGAACGTGTGAGGAGGAATTGCGATGGCTAGCGGAGCAGATCCTGGTCTGGGTGGAATGAGTTGGCAGGTCTTTGCCTTGCTCACGATGATTGCGTGGGGTCTTTATGGAATCCTTCTTCATTCAGGCGTGACAGCGATGGCGGACCCCGTCAACGGTCGATACAAAGCCTTCCTGTTTGTCGGTGTGACTTATTTCCTGACGGCGGTAGTAGCTCCGCTCGTGCTGCTGGCGGCCAACGGCGCCAGTTGGGATTTCCCCAGCAACGGTGTCATGTGGTCACTTCTGGCAGGAGCCGTCGGCGCCATCGGGGCCTTTGGTGTGCTGCTGGCCTTTGGCGCTGGAGGGTCCCCTGCCGTGGTGATGGCGATTATTTTCGCCGGGGCACCGATCATCAACGCGGTCGTGGCACTCTCGGTGCATCCGCCGGCGGGAGGCTGGGGAGCCTTGAGATGGCAGTTCATCGTCGGAATTGTGCTTGCAGCTTTGGGCGGTAGCCTTGTGACTCTGTACAAGCCCCCGCCAAGGGCTCATCAACCCGATTCGCAGCCGAGTGTCTCCGTGAGCAGCCCAGCGCCTTTGGACATACCGACCGACAACACGCCGTGAGCTCGGAGAGCGTCCTTGTGGGCTCTTGGCTCGATTTCGACTCGTCGTTGAAGCTCGATTCTACGGTATGAGGACTGCTTTGGTGCATCCTTCGGCTCTGTCCGCAAAGATGCGATAGGCACGCGATCCATCCGCCAATGGAAGTCGATGCGAGATGATTTTGGTGATCGGCACGCTCTCTTTGGGGATCAATCCGAGGGTGATGTCCAGGAAGTGTCTAGCCGAACAGCGTCCTATTTTGAAAGTCAGGTTCTTGTCGTACGCCAGAATCGGAGAAAAAGCGAAGCTCGGCTCGGTATGCACCCCGACAACAGAGACGATTCCTCCTGGCCGCACCAGGTCGACCGCCAGTCGACTAGCCGCTTGAGAGCCGACTGCTTCGAGCACGACGTCTGATCCTCGCGCTTCGGTCGCCTCCGCAACGATCTGGTGGGGCAGATGGGTCTCGAAATTGTAGACCTCAGCACCGAACAGCTCTGCTAGAGCGAGACGCTCAGCGATGCGATCAAAAGCGATGACCCGTTCAGCTCCCAGGAGTCGAGCCGCCAGCGCCGCCATCAGGCCCACGGGACCGCACCCCAGAACCACGACGATTTTGCCTGGACCAACCTCTCCAGCCGCTGCGCCATAGTAGCCGGTCGAGAAGACGTCTCCGGCCAGTAGAGCTTCTTCAGGCGTCACGCTCTCGGGGATTGCCACGAGGGTCGTATCCGCGATTGGCACTCGAACAAACTCAGCCTGTGCACCATGAAGACCGCGACCTCGTTCTCGCCAACCAAAGAGCTCGCCCTGGACGCATCGCGCGGTAAGACCTCGCTGGCAGAAGAAGCATTCGCCGCAACTTGTTGTGAAAGGGCAAACGACCTTGTCGCCCGGTTTGAATCGGGTCACATCCGAACCGACAGCTAGAATCTCTCCGACAAATTCATGCCCCATGATTGTTTCGAGGTCGAGGCCGGTCTCTCTACCGTGGTAGACGTGTAGGTCGGAGCCACAGACACCTGCTAGATGCACCTTGACGAGCGCATCGCCAGTCGCTTCGATGGTCGGATCAGGGGCACCTTGGAAAGAGACCCTCTCGATGCCTTGAAATGTGATTGCTTTCAAACCTTGGACCCGCAAATCTCTTCCCAGAGGATGCGCTGCGAGTTTACGGCCTCGGTCCGTCGGAAGCTAGCCTCGGTGGGGTAGAACCCACAGGGAGAGCTGAAATGGGCATGCTACACTGCCGCGATGTTCAACCTCGCTAGGACCATTGCTCTTACCGCACTCGGACTCTCAATAGTGGCTTGCGGCGAGAGCGACACCTCAGAGGCTCCCACTCCCTCTAGACAGTTCTTGAGTGTTGGAACCGCGCCGCCCGGAGGAGCTTTCTTCGTGGTTGGTGGAGCGTTGAGCGACGTAGTCCAACAAAACATGGCCGGCGAAGGATGGCAAGTCACCGCCGAGGCGACCAAAGGAACCAAAGAGAATATTCGACGACTCTCTTCTGGGGAGCTCGACTTCGCATTGGCAAATGCGGCCATCACGTACTTTGCGGTTCGAGGTGAGGGCGATTGGGGTGCACCGCAGAAAGTCCAAACTGTGATGACGCTGGCTCCGAACGTAGCTCTTTTTATCTCTCCGAAAGGTAGCGGGATCGAGCGGATAGGCGACCTGGCTGGAAAGCGAGTCGTGGTGGGTCCAGCCGGGGCAGGATTCGAATATTTTGTCGGGCCCATTCTCGAGGCCCATGGGGTGTCCTACGAGGATTTCAACCCGCTACATAATACCCAGGCCGGCGCGGTCGACATGTTGGCCGACAGGTCAGCGGCGGCGGCCTTCCTCGGTGGAGCGGTACCCACAGCATCGATTACGCAAGCCTCGACGACTCAGGACATTCTCTTTGTACCGTTTGATTCTGAGGCGGTCGACTCACTCGTTGCCGAATACCCGTTCTTCGACAGGGTAACGGTACCAGCGGAAACCTACACCGGTCAGGATCAACCGTTTGACGGCATGAACGTCGGATCCATGCACTTGATAACCGCTGCAGACGCTGGCGAAGAGGTTGTCTATCAAGTCACGAAAACGATTTGGGAGCATCGCGACGAAGTGGTCGAGAGGCACGCTGCGGGGCGTGCGATCCAAGCTGGGGTGGTCGTTCGTGACACAGGAGTCGAGTTTCATCCGGGTGCGGTACGTTTCTATCGAGAGATAGGCATCTGGCCCGAGGACTGAGCTCCCCACCATTCAAAAATGAGACTGGGGTCAAATCGGCAGGCCGTCGTGACGGCTTGTGCCGTAGTCTTGCCGATTTTTGTGCTCGTGGAGGTGAATTACCCCCACCTTTCTCCACAGTCCCAACTGGCTCTCTTTGCGCTATTGGGCTTTGTCTTGATCTATCTCGGCGGGGACTCCAGCCCGAAACGAAGCCTCGTGTCGCGGTCTGTCGATGTCATATTTGCAATCGCTTCCGTCGTGACGTGTGGGTACATCGTTGTTCAAAATGAACCGTTGTTTTCGTCTTGGTGGTTTCAGGGCCAGTCGCTAGGCAACCGGGCTGGCGCAGAGGGCCCAGTCGACATTGCCATAGGGGTGGTCGGATTGGTGGTTGTTCTCGAGGCTGCACGGCGAGTTATGGGATGGACCTTGCCGATTCTGTCGAGTCTCTTTCTGATGTACGCCTGGCAGGGCTCGCTTCTACCCAATTGGTTGCTTCCACATCGGGGCTATTCGATCGAGAGGATTGTTTCCCAGACGTTCCTTCACAGCCAGGGGGTCTTGGGCGTGGCGCTCAAGGTGATGTTCTCCTACGTCTTCCTATTCGTCCTGTTTGGTGCGATTCTCGAGGCTACCGGCGCCACTCGCTACATCATCGACATCGCAGGTCGTCTTTTTCGTAACACGGCAGGCGGACCGGCCAAGGTGGCCGTGCTGAGCAGTGGGCTCATGGGCTCGCTGTCTGGTAGCGCGGTCGCCAACACCGCTACGACTGGAACATTTACGATTCCGATGATGAAGAGTGCAGGTTTCCCGGCTCATCAGGCAGCGGGTCTGGAGGCCGCTGCCAGCTCTGGCGGCGCACTGGTGCCTCCGATCATGGGTGCCGGTGCTTACATGATGCTCGAGATCATCGATCCTCCTGTGACCTATCTGCAGATCATTCGTGCCGCGCTTCTTCCAGCGATGCTGTACTACCTGTCGATCTTTCTGATCGTGCATTTCAAGACCCGAGGTGTCGCGGGTCTGACCGCGAACGACGATCCGGTGAAGCCTGTGAGGTGGCAGTGGGAGGGAGTCGTCTTCTTTTTCGGTCTTTGTAGTCTTGTCGGATTCATTATTGCTGGCCAGAGCATCTTCAGAGCTGTCTCTTTGGCGATGATAGTGGTCTTGCTTGCAAGCGCTGTCAACAACAGGACTCGAATAGGTCCTGGGGAGTTGCTCGAAGCCTTCAAGAAGTCTTCGCGGGGTGGAGTACCGCTTGTAGCTGCTGCATCGTGTGTCGGTGTAATCATCGGCGTCGTCACTCTGACAGGGATAGGAACCCGACTACCGGCTCTGATTCTTCCCTTGGCGCAACACCATTTGCTGTTGGCTTTGGGCGCGTTGATGGTTTCCTCGATTATTCTCGGAATGGGACTGCCGTCAGCGGTTTGCTACCTGCTTCTCGCCACAATAGTCGGACCCGTCCTGGGCAAGCTGGGGGTGGCGCCGCTTGCCGCTCATCTATTCATCTTCTACTTCGGTCTGATGTCGATGGTAACGCCACCGGTGGCGCTGGCGGCCTATGCTGCGAGCTCGCTGGCGGGTTCGAATTTTCTTCAAACCAGCTTTGCCGCGTTTCGCTTTGCCTTCGTAGGGATGCTCTTGCCCTACATCTTTGTTTATCGTCCTGAGCTGCTGATGATCGACAGTACAGGGGCGACCGCTACGCCGATGAGAATCGTGCTGGCATTTGCCATCGCGGCACTGGGACTGTTCCCATTTGCGGCCGCGATCGCTGGTCGGCTGAAGGGAACGTTGACAATGGGTGTCCGAGCTCTACTACTAGTCGCCGCCCTTGCAATCCTGTTCCCAGGGCCGCAGCAAGCTCAGATCGCCCCGGGGCTCTCAGGGATGGCCCTGGTAGGTCTCGCTTTGTTCGGTGCGGTGCTTTGGCAGCAGCGATCCGAGACAACCTAGTACTCCCGGCCGGGAGTACTAGTCGCTACTCACGGGTTTTGAACCTGTTGGCGTCGCATCCGCCGCCGCTGTCTTCGACGGTCGCCGCGGTCGGCGTGGACGAGTTCGTCGACGTGGTTGCGCTTTCTTTTCTGGTGTCTTTTCTGGTGTCTTTTCTGGTGTCGAACTCGAATCGGGACCCGGGTCGAGGCGCTGGGTAGCCGATGCTTCAGAGGATTCAACGGGGACTGGGGTTGCAGGCTGTCGATCCGGGTCGGATTTGACCGCATCTGGCTTTTTCCCCCGTCTGGACCTACGGCGCGATCGAGGTGCTTCAGAAGGTTTTGGTTTGGTCTCCGAACGGTCGCTCGATTTGCGAGGAATTTGTGATTTCTGCGTTCGACTGCCTGAACCCGCCGAGTCTCCAATTGTCAGAGGCTGAGGATGCTTGCCTGTGGAGGGTTGATCGGGGCTTTCGAATTCCTTTGCAATCCACTCGACCTCTTCTTGAGAGCGATGAAGACTGGTCGAGGCAATTACCTCAATCCGGATACCAAACTCCCTTTCCAAGGAGACAAGCTCGAGGCGACGAGTGTTTTGAAAGGCATCGGCAAGCTCGGGGTGAAGTGAAATGCGAACAATTCCCTTGAAGCCTTCAGCAGCTCGGGCATCGATTCGCCGAAGAAGTCGAAGACTAATCAGCTCAGGGCTGGCGATTCGACCGGTGCCTTCACAGGTCGGGCAGGATCTGTGAGTTCTGAGTAATAGAGCCTGTTGGACTCGCTGGCGATTGATCTCTAGCAGACCGTTCAGGCTGATCCGACTAATCGCGTGCCGAGCCTTGTCCGGCTTCATCGCCTCTTTCATCGATTTCTCGACCCGACTGCGGTTGCCACGCTTGTCCATATCGATGAAGTCGACAACAAGAAGGCCGCCCAGATCTCTCAAACGAAGCTGTCTGGCCACCTCCGCAGCAGCTTCTAGATTCGTGTTCAGAGCCGTCTCTTCTTGACTGGAGGCACGAGTCGAGCGCCCAGAGTTCACGTCGATTGCTGTCAGCGCCTCGGTTCGATCAATAACGATCGATCCGCCGCTCGGCAGGTCCACCTTTCTCTCGTAGATATTCTCGATCTGTGTGTCGAGGTCGTATCGAGCAAAAAGAGGTCTACGATCGGAATACCGGATCAAGCGAGTCTTGGTACGCGGCATGAAGGCTCGCATATACTCCTGTGCCTTTGTGTAGGCCTCATCGGTGTCGGTCAGGAGCTCTTGAACCGAGTTGTCCAGGTGGTCCCGCAACGCTCGAAGGATCAGGTCCTGATCGCTATAGAGCAACTGGATGTCTTGCCCCGTTCGAGCTTCGGTGCTGATTCTCTTCCAGAGACGAAGCAACGCGTTGAGGTCTTTGTTGAGGGCGGCCTTGTTCTGTCCAAGTGCATTGGTGCGAATAATGATGCCACTACCCTGGGGCCGGTCGAGCTTATTGACCAGGTCCTTTAGACGCCGACGGGTTTCCTCGTCTTCCACTTTCCGGGAGACTCCTTGCGAATCATTGAAGGGCGTCAGGACCATGTAACGGCCAGCGAGACTGAGGTTGGTAGTCAGAGCGGCTCCCTTGTTCCCCTCCGGTTCTCTTGTTGCCTGGACGACAATCGGGCGCCCGCGCTCGAGAACACCGTCGATACGTGGACGTATCGACGGCTTTGGTTGTCGATAGTAGGCCGCCGGGACGACGTCCTGAATGGCGAGGAATCCATGGCGCTCGGCGCCGTAATCGATAAATGCTGCGTTCAGGCTCGGTTGAATCGAAACAATCGTGCCGCGATAGATATTGCCTCGTGTAAGTCCACGGTCGGCGACTTCAACTTGGTAGTTCTCGAGGGTCGATCCCTCGATAATTGCAATGCGGATCTCTTCTGGAACCCGCGCATTGATAAGCATTCTTCTTGTCACAGTAACTCCATGATAAGTCATAACCAGCCGAGTTACGGCTGGCGGAGGCGAATTCTAGCGATTGAGGGATGGATGAGACGAATCGGGCCTCGCTCGACCTCCCGATCCTTGAATTCTAGCAGATCGATCGGGCAACGACACCCAAGCACCTCTCAATGGGAGTGCCAGGTTGCGCCAGCGGACTACGTCTAAGTATGCATGAGATGGGAAAAAACGGCTCTGGGGAAAGCCCAGAGGACGACCCAGGGTACGAAAAGAATCGAGCGGACTCGGATCTATCTGTCGCCGGTCTTCGTGGCAATCGCTCTATTTGGATTCGAATCGCAAAAGCCAGAAGAGGAGGTGTCGGTCGAGGAGCCGAGGCTCGTCATGGCAACGAGCAAAGGCCCATCCGAGCTTCTCAAACGCAAAATGCAGTGCTGGTACTGTCAATCTGAGGCGGTCCTATCGGAAATCAGGACTAGCTGGTCTGGTGTAGCCCTGGCGATTGGACAAGGAGGCAAGAATCGGATCGAGGAGCCTTGCCGCCGACTTCGAGCCGATGTCGATGCCTTGGTGGCTAGAGCACCTCCACCGGCACCCGATTCGATAACGCGGATTTACCTGTCGCGAGGTATCACACTGATTCGCAAGGCTACCGAGAATTGTACGGAGAATCGGATCTTCGCGCTCTCGCATGGCCTGTCGGAGGCTCGCCAGATGTTTAGAGAGGTCGACCACAGGCTGTCAGTTCTGGAGGCGGGATCCTGCTACCTTTCGAGGGCGAACAGAGAGACTTGTGGCGAGTCTCGATAATCACCACCGCAGCACTGCTATTATCAGCGGCGCTTTGAAGCGTGCGCCAACCTTTCCGGCAGACGGGCCGGTTTCGTTCGACTGGGTGAGCAGCCCACAGGCCTTGGAGAGTCTAGCCGAGATTCTCGGGGACTTGACGGAGTTTGCTCTTGATAGCGAATCCAATTCCGGGTTTGCCTACGAAGAAAAGCTCTGCCTGCTCCAAATCAATGCAGCCGATAGTCTTTGGCTTGTCGATCTGCGCGCGCTACCGGCAGGGCAACAGGCCCTGGATCCCCTTCGAGCAATCATGGAGGATCCGAAGATCCGGGTGTATGTCCATGGTGGTGAGTTCGATGTCGGATGTTTCAAGCGTGATTACGACATAGGTCTGCGAGGCGTATGGGATTCCCAACAAGCGGCAAGCTATCTGGGCTGGGAAAAGACCGGCTATGGTGCGGTTGTCGAGAGAGTCCTGGGTCTGAAGCTGCCCAAGGAACATGCACACTACGACTGGAGCCGGCGGCCGATTGAAGGCGACGTGCTCAAGTATGCGCTCAACGATGTGCGGTTTCTACCTCGCGTATGTCACAGCTTGCAGCAGGAGATTCTCGAAGCCGATTTGGAGGAAGAAACCGACATCGCCTTTCGAGCGGTTGAAGAAGCAACGTGGAACGGTGGATACCAGCCGGCCGGCTTCTGGAGTCTCAAGGGGACCGGCAACATTCCAAGCGATTCAAAGCCGCTGCTTTTTGATCTGTACAGATGGCGTGATGACATTGGTCGTCGTTTGAACCTACCTCCTGGGAGGGCACTCCACACGGAGCTCATCCTGGCGCTGACCCGAAATCCCCCTTCGAACGCATCCGAGCTCAAACGCCTGGGTCTGCCGCGAAGGATAACGTCGAAGTGGTCTTCGGAGCTTCTCGATCGGATTGCCAAGGCCCGCCGCGAACCACCTGACTTGCCAGCGCGGCCGCCACGGCTCGTGTTGGGCCGAAGCCAGCAGAAGCGTGGAGATCGATTGAAACTATGGCGTCGACAAGAGGCCAAACACAGAACGGTTCCGTTGCAAGTTGTGTTACCTCTCGTGGCTCTGAAGTATCTGCAAAGAGAGGGTGCAGACGACCTCGAGGCTGTGCCTCAATTGGGTGCCAAGCGGATCGAGCTCTATGGCGACCAAATCAGGCAGCTCTGTAGAACTTGATCTGCAGGCGATCTCTACTCGGCTTTGAGGGCTGGCAACAGTGGTATTCGGAGACTAGTGAGGACGGCTCCGATACTGGCCAGGAGACCCACTCCGAACACTGTTGTCAGGATGGCGGCGAGAGACCGCCAGGGTACGGTGATATGACCTGTGATCAAGTGGGGCGCCACGGCCACAATGCCGGAGATTGCACCGATAAGTAGGCCGACGGCTAGTAAGAAAGCGTTTTCTGCCACGACCATCGAAGCAATCCTCGCCTTGCGATATCCGAAGGCTCGCAGGGTAGCCAGCTCTCCTTGACGTTCGATCACATTTCGCAGCAGGACAACTGCAAGACCCAGGGTCCCCAGAATAAGACCGAGACCACCAAGGGCTTCGAAGGTTGCGAGATACATGTTCTCAACAGCCTGGTAGCTGGCCAGTCGCTCAGAAGAAGATCCTGCATCGAAGCCAAAGGGTGTCAGAAGCTCTTCGAGATGATCGATGCTGCTCGACAGCTCGCTGTTCGGTGGAGAAGCCAGGAAATAGCCATATCCGGCCTGGCCCGGGAAGTGCTCTATGAAGTTATCTTCAGAAATCAATAGCTCGCTCTGAAAGATGCTGGCATCGAGAAGACCGACGATACGCAGATGAATCTCGGTGCCGCTGTCATCGTGCATGACGAGATCCTTGCCCAGGCCGAGATGGAGGATCCAAAGAACTGAGTTGTAGTCACCTACGGCGGGGATCGCCCCATCTTCGAACGTCGTCTGGAGCAGGGTCCATGGATTGTCGACCTCCTCCAGTGAACTGCGGAATCGGAATGCATCCCGAGCCACAAAATCCTCGGGAACACCTAGTATGCGGGGCTTCTCGGGTTGGTAGAGATTGAGGCAGCTTACGTCCTCGCCCCGGAGTAGTCTCAGGCTCAAGACTTCGGGTGGAGGCTCAGGACTTTGTTGAGAATGGTCATCGGCAACGAGTCCTGTCCCCAGTTGTTCGAGATAGGTGGTCAGCTGAACGGGCAGCGAGATGTCGCTTTCGGCAACGAGAGTGAGTCCGCCGATCCCCGAGTGAAGATCGAGCGCGCCTGCCAGAGGGTTTTTGCGGTTGGCGGTGACGCTGACCAATACAAAAGAAGCGCTAGCCACGAGCGCCACGCTCAATAGGCTGCGACCAGAATGTCGGGCGCTATTTCTAGCGGCAATCTGAAGCATGGAGGTTCGACAAAAACGAGTCTCGGTTCGGCCCGACCTCCTACACCAAAGGGAGAAGCCAGCTATTCCGGCTGCGACCAGCGCCGCGCCGATGCCAAAAAACAGTGCTGGCGAGGAGTCTTGAGCAGCCGTGATGGAGGTGACAAAGAGACCCAGGGCGAGAGCCAGGCTGAGAGCCGTGACGATCAGGGGTCTGCGAGTTTGGCCAGATGTCTTCGTGGCAAGTTCGACCTCTCCAGCCAGAAGACGGCGGGCAGGAACTCGACTTATTCGGCGGACGGCCTTGAGGATCGCCGCAAGGACCAGCACGACGGATATCAAAGCTCCCATCAGTATGGTGACGGGCCGCACGTGAATCTCGAGAAATGTGGATTCGACAACGGGCGCCCACCAGGTTTCCAGGCCCCTGAGCACCAGCCTGGCGTAGAAGAGCGCTAGGATTGCGCCACCCGCTGCCCCGATGGTTGCCAACAGTCCTCCCTCGAGCATCATTTTTCGCTGCAGCTGTCTGGGCTGATAACCAAGAGCCAACAGCAAGCCAGCCTCCCTACCTCGCTGTTCCACCAAGAGGGTGAACAGCAACACAACCAGTAGAACCGCAGCGACGATCAGAAACAGGCTGAAACCAGAGAAGAGGCCGGCAAAGTCGGAGGTGCCAGAGGCTGCATCCAGGCCCTGTTGGCGGACTGGGAGCCAGCTGAATCCAGCCGCGATGGGCGAAAGGTCAGTCGGCAAGTCCCGTCGTAGGACTTGTTCGAGCTCGTCGAGTTTGGCACTGTCTCGAGGCAGCAGGCGAACCGAGGTGATCTGGCCATATCGACTCTTCCAGAGTTCCTGCCCCACGTCGATATCCACGAAGGCTTTGGGCGTGGCACCGTAGAGGTCCCAATACTCTTCGTCCTGAGGTCGGACAAGATCGAGATCGACCGGAAACGGTGGATCCCATGAGGCCATATCGTCCGCTCCAGTGACTCCAGGAACGTCGGGGGTGAGAGTTGAATCGGCTGCAAGACCCTCGAGCTCGACAATGGCCGTTACTTGAAAGGTGCGGGACTCGGTAACGAGCTCGTCCTTGGCACCCACCAGAAAATAGCTCATGCGGATTTCGTCACCGACATCAACATCGAGATCCTCAGCTGCCCACGTGTTGAGGACGATCTGATCTGGGGTCAGGACTATAGGCGAGGTTTCATCGGAGTATCGAAAAAGGCCAAGTGAGCTGGGCGCAGGTAGGGAAAGCGCCGTTACGGTGGAGTAGGGCAGGGTGTGCCCGGGTGACTCGATCTGGTTTGCCAGGTAGGTCAAAACGGGCCAGCTATCCGCCTCGGCCTCGGCAGCGAGACGATCGATCGCTGATGCAATACCGGGTCGGATCACGAGCTCACGACTCTCGATGGTCAGATAGGAATCCTGTTTCGTGATCTCGAGGCCCAGGTCTCCTACCTCCAGGACTCTCTCCAGAGCGGCGTCGAGAGCCGCGTGGATCTCTCGAGACTGTGAGACTGGAAGAAGTAGAGCATTGATCTGGTCGGGTCGATCCAGCCGGCGCTGCAACAGCGCGAGATCGACAAATGCGTTGAGAGGTCGAGTCTGCTGCGGTCTTAGACCAAATCTTCCGGGCCCACGAGCTGGAATGACTCCGGCAACTGTGAGACGAAGCGTGTCCAAAAGGTCGGCGTCTTCTCGCCTTCCAAGCAGACTGACCCTGGGGACGTCGCTCGAGCGTCCAAAGGAGACAAGGACATCATCGCCAACCTCGACCCCCAACTCTCGCTGCAAAGGCGCGTTGATCACCACCGACGGGAAGATCTGATCCAGCTGCTTTTCTAAAACGAAATTCGCGGTGGACCCGAAGTCGGGGAAGAGCTGCAGAAATTCTTCTTCGACCCCCAGGAGATCTACGCCTGATGCACGCCGCCCGGATGACGGGTTCTTGATCGATCCTCGAAGCAAGATCGAGCGCCCGACCGATCCGGTCTCCAAATGGGACGAAACATCCGGCTGCTCGAGAATTCGGTCAACCAGAGCCACATCGAAGAAGCGATCATTGAGCAGAACCTGGTCTATGTTCCCAAGCCTGTCGAGAGTAAGCCGGCGGAGACTCTCACGCATCGAATCGCCGACCAGAAGAGCGCCAGTTACCACCGCCGTCGTGATCGCCACTCCGGCAATCACTGCGAGATTCATCCGCCAGAAATAAATCAGATTTCTAAACACCGGCCTTCTTGGAGCTCCATTCGGCGATCGAATCGGTTGGCTAGATCCATGCTGTGGGTCACGACAAGGAGCATGTTGGACTCCCGACGGTGGAGATCGAACAGAAGGGTCGTGATCGAGTCGGCTGTGGTGCTATCGAGGCTCCCAGTGGGTTCGTCGCAGAGCAGCAAACGGGGTCGGGTCATCAAGGCCCTGGCGACGGCCACTCTCTGGCGCTCTCCGCCGGACAACTCGGCGGGCCGGTGATGCAGGCGATCCGACAGACCCACCCGTTCCACAAGGGATCGCGCCCAGTCGTCCTCTTCCTTGCTACAACGTCCGAAGGCGAGGGCGGGCATCAATACGTTTTCCAGAACGGAGTACTGAGGCAGGAGATGAGAATCCTGGAATACAAATCCAACCGTCCTGTTTCGAAAGTGGGCTAGATCGTAACCGGACAGGTCCGAGGTGTCTTGACCTGCAATCTCAACCCGACCCGAGGTCGCCGTATCGAGAGTCCCGATGATATGAAGCAGAGTGCTTTTTCCCGATCCTGAAGGACCGGTCAGTACGACCTTTCCGGCGGCTTCGAGATCGAACGTGACTCCTCGGAGCACTTCAACCCTCTGAGATCCAAGCTCGAATGTTTTTGTGAGCTCCGAGATTCGAAGCCCAAGGTTTTCTTTCGATGGTTGTGTGTCCATAGGACTATTTAGATCCTGAGGTCGAAAGTTGTTTCGGCCAGGGAGTCAAAGAGAGCGTATCGCCTGGGTTGGATGTTTTCCACTCGTCGAGTTGGACCTGTAGTCACCATCGCCTAGACGCCAATCCGATTTCTGTGGCCGTGACGCCAATGAGAGCTCCCTGCTGTGAGACTACCTACGGGTTTCGAGTGCGTGAGTTGCCTACCGCGCAGGCTATTCTTTTTCGATAAGATTCCCTACTTCCGTACCACAGATATCGGGCATACTAGGGGAACCCTCATTATCGCCAAATCTCGAAGCGAAAAACGGAACCATTATGAACGCCCAGCAAGAGATTGAACCCTACGATCCTTCCTCGATCGAGTCGAAATGGCAGCAGCGGTGGGAAGAGCAGGGTCTGTATCACGCGAATGTCGACCCAGATCGTCCGAAGTTCTACGCTTTGACGATGCTGCCCTACCCGTCAGGTGAGCTTCATGTCGGGCATTGGTACTCCGTGACTCCGCCAGACGCTCGGGCGCGGTTCAAGCGGATGCAGGGTTTCAATGTGATGTTTCCGATGGGCTTCGATGCTTTTGGGCTGCCGGCGGAGAACGCTGCGATCCAAAGAAAGATTCACCCTCGAGAGTGGACCTACGGGAACATCGACCGCATGCGGGAGCAATTTCGCCGTATGGGAGCCATGATCGATTGGCGACGCGAAGCAGTGTCGGCCGATCCAGAGTACTTCCGCTGGACTCAGTGGTTCTTCTTGAAGCTGTTGGAGCATGACCTGGTCTACCGGCAGAAAGCTCCGGTCGACTGGTGTCCGAGCTGCAATACGACGTTGGCTCGCGAACAGGTCTGGGGCGACGACCGGAGGTGTGAGCGCTGTCGAACGCCTGTGATCCGCAAGGAGCTGGAGCAGTGGTTTTTTCGCACTACCCGATATGCCGACGAGCTACTGGATTTTTCGGAGATCGACTGGCCGGAAAGAGTGCGAGTGCTACAGACAAACTGGATCGGTCGATCTGAGGGTGCCAATGTCGTCTTCCAGACTGAGACCGAGGACGAGATCGAGGTCTTTACCACCCGACCCGACACCCTCTGGGGTGCAACCTTCATGGTGCTCGCACCAGAACATCCGTTGGTGCCCAGTCTTACCACCGAGGATCAGCGCGACGCTGTCGAAACCTATGTCCTTGATGCGAGTCGACAGACGGCTATTCAGCGTGAGTCGGCCGATCGGGAAAAGACCGGTATTTTTACCGGATCCTATGCCATCAACCCGGTTACCGATGAGCGCATTCCTATCTGGATCGCCGATTATGTTCTGACCAGCTATGGCACCGGAGCGATCATGGCCGTGCCGGCCCACGATCAGAGAGATTTCGAATTTGCTCGAAAGTACGATCTGGAGATTCGACCGGTGATTCAACCTGTCGATGAACCTCTCATCGACGGGCATCAGATGGAATTTGCCACGACGCACCATGGAACCATGGTTCACTCTGGACCTCTCGATGGCACCCCAGCCAACGAGGCCGTGGAGGCCGCTATCACGTATTTGGAAGAGAAGGAAGCCGGAGTCGGGGCAGTGGGCTATCGACTTCGGGACTGGCTGATCTCACGACAGAGATACTGGGGCACTCCTATTCCGGTCATCTACTGCAAGAGCTGCGGACCTGTTGCGGTGCCCGAAGACGAGCTTCCTGTAGAGCTTCCGGAGGATGTCGAGTGGTTGCCCACTGGTGAGAGCCCACTCAAGCTTCATCCAAGCTGGAGATTCACCTCTTGCCCAAAATGTGGCGAAGAGGCAGAGCGCGAAACCGACACGATGGACACGTTTGTCTGTTCGTCTTGGTATCACCTGAGATATCTGAGCCCCCAGTATTCGGAGGGTCCATTTGATCCTCGGGAGTACGACTATTGGATGCCGGTGGACAGCTACACAGGAGGGATCGAGCACGCGACGATGCACCTGATCTACACCCGTTTCTTTCATAAGGCTTGTAGGGACATGGGTATCGTCAAAGGCGATGAGCCGATGCAACAGCTCCGCAATCAAGGTCTGGTGCTCGGCGAGGATTCCGAGAAGATGTCGAAGAGCCGCGGCAATGTCGTCGCGCCTGATGAGCTCGTCGACCGCTATGGCGCGGATGCGGTTCGCAGCTACTTGATGTTTTTTGCTCGTTGGGATCAGGGCGGACCTTGGAGCAGCTGTGGCATTGAAGGCACCTGGAGATGGCTCAAACGATTCTGGAACCTCGTGCTGGAGCCGGTCGAGGAATCTTCCGCCGATTCAGAGACGAGCCGGCAGCTGCGGAGAAAGGTCCATCAGACTCTGGCCCAAGTCACCCACGCCTTCGAGTCCTATCAGTTCAACACGATCGTTGCTGCCCTGATGGAGCTGATGAACGAGATGATTCGCGCCCGCAGGGTGGGTGGAGCAGATAAGGAAGCATGGGATGAAGCTGTAGACATCTACCTTCGAATGATGGCTCCCATTACTCCTCACATCTCGGAGGAGCTCTGGCAACGTTTGGGAAAATCAGGGTCGGTTCATGTCCAGAGTTGGCCTGAGGTCGATGAGCTCGCACTCGTCGAAGACGAGATTACTCTAGTCGTTCAAGTAAACGGAAAGGTGCGAGATCGCCTCGTCATGCCTGTGTCGGCAACCGACGACGAAGCCAAGGAGAGGGCCCTTCAGAGTGAAGGAGCCCTGCGGTTTACCGATGGAAAGACCATTCGCAAGGTCATCGTGGTTCCAGGGCGCCTGGTCAACATCGTCGCCAACTGAGGATGAAATTGGACAAGAATCGAGAACCGTCGCTTCAAGAGCGCTATGCGCCAAACAACAAGTGTTTTGGCTGCGGCCCCTCAAACGCGCAGGGTTTGAGAATACGCAGCTTTCCAATCGAGGGCTCTCCGCACAGCGAAGTCGTCGCCGAATGGACACCTCGGCCCTGCTACGAGGCATTCGACAATATTCTCAATGGCGGCATCATCGGAACGCTCATGGATTGCCATAGCAATTGGACCGCTATCTGGCATTTGATGTGTCGTGACGATCTGGATAAGGCACCTCACACGGTCACAGCGGATTTTCACATCATGCTGAGACGCCCAACACCAACTGATCGTCCGGTCAGACTCATAGCTCAGGCTGTGGAATCCGATGGTCCTCGGGTGAGGGTCGAGTGCAAGCTGCTGTCGGGCGAGACGGTAACGGCCTCATGTACAGGGAATTTTGTAACGGTAGGGCCTGGTCATCCTGCATATCGGCGCTGGTAGGCGAGATCGATCAGATAGCAGTTTCGCTGCTGTTTTCCGACGCGACGATTTTGTCCGCAATAGAGGTTGGGATCGCTATCGGGCGTAGGCCCTCCGGATCGTCCATGACGCAGCAAACCGATGCTGTCTGACCACGCGCGATGAGTTCCCCGTCGACTGTGAAGGTGATCTCGTAGCTCATCGATCGGCGGCCTACTTTGAGTATCTGGACCCGAATCTCCAGGACGTCGCCAAGTCGTGCCGGACGGAAGTACTGACACTTGGCCTCCACCCGAGGCCACCCGATATGAAGTCCATCGATCTCCATATGGACTTCGGCACCCAGGACGCGGAGAAGCTCGTGCTCGGCGGTCTCCATGAAGACGAAGAAACGGGAGAAGTGAACGATCCCGCCCATGTCGGTGTCGGCAAATTCGACTCTACGGGACGTGTGGATCTCCGATACAGGAAATACGACATCTCGATCGGAATCAGGCATGAATAGCCCCCTCCTTGCTACGGCTGAGAATGTGCTCGTAGACCGCGAGAGTACGGCGGGCCATCGCTTCAGCGTTGTAGATCTGCTCGACTGCACGTCGTCCCTGCTTCCCGAGCTCGAACCTCTGGAATTGATTGTCCCCGAGCTCGCGAATCGTCTCGGCCAGGGCCTCGCTGGAATTTGGCTGAACGAGGAGGCCACCTCCCGAATTCTCGATCAGCTCGGTGAAGGCGCCATGATTTGGCTGGACCACCGGTGTGGAAGCGGCCCAGGCTTCGAGGACAAACAGACCCTTCGGCTCCCGGTAGGTCGTCGGGACGGACAAAATATCGATATCGTGCAGCATCGCAATCTTCTGGGCTCGGTCGACCTCGCCGAGACTCTCGACGCTACCGTCGGCGATCCAGGGAGACAGTTTGCTGAGCTGCTCCTCGAAATAGACTTTGTCTCTGCTGCTCAGATAGCCAGCCAGCTTGAGCTTGAAGCGTTCGCCGCCGGGTTCCCGCTTGATCTGGTCGAAGGCATCGCAAAGAAGATGCAGTCCTTTTTCCGGACACAGCCGAGCGAGGTACCCGATGGTTACCGTGTCGAGATCGGTCTCGGTCTCTTCGGCTACTTCGAAGTCGTCCAGGTGGATTCCCAGAGGTACGACTTGAATCCGTTCTGATGGCACTTGGAGTAGCCTCGTCATTTCCGAGGCGTAGTAGCGACTCGTAGCGACAAAGCCATCGATCTGATTTGCGTGAGCAACCATCTCGCGATGGACTCCGCGACGAAAATCGTCGGTCAATTCGGCGAGGTAGAGATCTTCCCCGGTAAGCCCACAAACCACAGGAACATCGAGCTCCTGTCGAATTGCGCCGCCGATGCCAAGAAACATGGCGTTGGTAATTTGAACCAGATCCGGTTTGAAAGTCTCCACAAACTCGAGCAACCGATGCAATTCCTTCTGCTGATACCCATCCTCTGCTTGTAGCACCGATAGAGTGAGGGCTCCGAGCAACCCGGCATCGGTCGAGCCGGCAAATCGAGACACCCAGCGGAGTAAACCTGGGCGGTCGAGGAGCCTGTCGAGAAAGCGAGGCGACCGCCTGAATAGTGAAGATTTCTGTTGCAGATAGACGTTGACCGCTCCGTAGAAGACCGGTTCGAGGCTGACGTCCTTCTCATCAGTTTTCATCGGTGTATAGGTCGGGATGAGAGCGACATCATGGCCTTTGTCGATCAAGGCCGAGGCAAGAGTGTTGTCATGTAGACAACTCCCGCAATACATACCGGCCGCGCCGGCGGCTATGTAGGCAATCTTCACGATTTGGACTTCGTCTCAGTCAATCCGTCTGAGAAAAACCTGTTCACCACTCGAGGTTCTGGCTTCGGGCTCAAAAGCGATCCCACAATCATCGCGACAATCGCGGCCGCGAGTATGACAGCCACGGGCATAATCCCTGTACTCGCAACGGTGTAGCCGGGAGTGGCCCAGGCTTGGGACAGGAAATAGGTCCAGAGGACTGCGACGGTCAAAAGGACCGCCCAGGCTCCTTGTTTGGTGCTTCGTCGCCAGTACAGGGCCGCGACTACGATCGGAAAGAGGGAGGCGAAACCGGTAAACGACCAAATACCAAGACGAAAAATACTCCGGTTTGAGACGAGCGAAAGCAAGTAGGTAGCCACCAGGAGCGCTACCACGAACCAGCGGCCTGTTCGTACGACACTTCGTTCTTCCGCTCCCTCGGTGGAAGCATGTCTCTTCACGATGTCCTGAGTGAAGAGTGTGCTGAGCGATAGGATTTGCGAGTCCAATGACGACATCACGGCTGCAAAAACACCTGCACCGAGCAGTCCCGCGAGCACTTTTGGGGCGAACTCCGAAATCATACGCAAGAGAACGGCATTGGAGGCTGGACCTTGTAGGTCAGGTACTGCGGCGCTTCCGGCTACGCCCAGAAGCACGCTGGGCACCCAAACGATGGCGATGCAGATTGGGTAGGCCACGATCGCGAGCTTGAACGTTTCTACTCGCTGGGCGGTGAGCCAGTGCATGAAAATGTGGGGAAACATTCCGATCGACAGAGGTATGAATGTATAGCTGATCAATGTAGTGGCCGGGATCCTGCTGCCGTGCATCAACAAGGCTGGATCGACGCTCTTCAGGGCGCCATCGAGACCGCCCAGGTGACGAAAGATGATGACAACGGAAACGGCACCCAGAGTCATGAAAACCAGTGCCTGGAGTGTGTTGGCCCATGAGGTCGATCGGACACCCCCAACGACGACATAGATTGCTACGACAAGACATATCAGCAGGCTGCCGAGCCATTGCGGCACCAAACCGTCGGTGATCGCTTCGAAGGTAATACCGGCTCCCATGACACCGATGAGGAGGTAGGGAACCAAGAGGGCGACAAGCAGTACGAAGAGTCCGACCCCTAGGCTTGGAGAATCCCATCGCTCGCGAAAAAACTGAACTTGGGTCACGAAACCGTGACGTTTTCCGAGTACCCACAGGCGCGTACCGACAAACATAAACACGACTGGCACGACGAAGGCGGAGCTCGAGGCCATCAGGCTAAATACTCCGATTCCCTGGTGATAAGCCTCGCCCGAAGCTCCTAGCATGGCAAAGGCGGTCATGTGAGTGCCAAACAGAGTCATCAGGAGCACAAATGGACCGATGGTCCGACTTGCCAGGAAGTAGTCCTCGCCGGTGCCACGGAAGAGACGATGGCCGAGCAATCCGACGCTCAAGACGAGGACGAGATAGAGAACGAGAACTGCGAGAGTCATCGATCGGCCGGTTCTGTGGCACCCAGGCGCCGGACCAAAAAGGCCATGGCGAGGGAGATCAAAAGACAGTAGCCGATATGATAGGCGAGACCGACAGGGATTCCACCTAGTACGGTGTCATATCTCCGCCAGAGCCAGAAATCGTTGTGAAGGAGGTAGAGCACCGCCAACATGAACGCAACAGTGAGACTTCTATTCAAGACGTGGTCTCCGCCGCTGCCATCTGGGAAGTTGGCGAAACGGTCTCATCGAGCCCCTTGAGAAGGTCGTCCACCGGTCGGGTGAAGACATGCCCCATCAGTAGATCGACAAGTTGTCCCTTGCACTCAGGGTAGCGTCTCAAGAATTTTGAAAAACTGAAATCGGGATCGTAGAAAGCGGATACCAGCTTGCGCATCGCTTCGGCACCTCTTCTGAGCTCAGGCTCGAAAGCACGAAGCTTGTCGATATCGATCTCGGGCTCGGACAGAGCCGCGCAGATACATTCGGCAGCCATCGCGCCTGACTTGAGAGCGAGAAACACACCCGTGGAATATATGGGATCGACAAAACCCCCTGCGTCGCCGACTAGGACCCAACTGTCACCAACCATGGACTCGACACTGTAGGAATAGTCCTTGGCTACCAAAACGGGTCGGGCCTGTCGCGCACCCTCGAGCCGTGGACTCAAGGCGGGGCACCGTTCCAGCTGGAGTTGGAAAACACTCTGTGGATCTCCGTTGGCCCCTCGTGCCAGGTAGTCGACAGGGCCTACCACCCCTACACTGACTCGATCGTCGGGTAGTGGGATGAACCAGAACCACGCCTTGTGGTCGGTCGTGTGGAGAATGAGGGTCGCCCCGGCATCGCGCCCGCAATCACGTTGCGCCCCTTCGAAATGAGTGTAGTAGGCGGCATGGCGTAGGGTGGGATCTGGAACCAGGAGCTCGAGCTGCCGAGCAAGGAGGGCTCTTTGACCGGTTGCATCTACAACGATTCGGGCGTCGAGCTCTCCTACGGTCCCGAATTCGTCTTCGAAGCGAACACCTGTGATCCGATCATCCTTCTCCAGATAGCGTTTCGCCCAACAACCTCGTCGGATTTCTGCGCCTCTTGTTGCTGCCTGATTGATAAGCATTTGGTCGAAGCGGCTTCGCAACACTTGCCAGGTCCGTGAGCTCTCTACCGGATCGTGATCCTCGAAATAGAACGGTGTCGTTGCTTTGCCGTTGCCGGCAAAGAACTGGACACTACCCTTGACTGGAAATGAGCTCGTTTTCATAGTCTCGAGAACTCCCAGCTTCTGAAAAATCTGATAACAGGCCGGCATCAGAGACTCACCTATGCTAAAGGTGGGCTGAGAAGAGCGTTCCAATACGACAACTCGGTAGCCTTGCTGAGCAACAAGATTTGCAACCGTGGCGCCTCCAGGACCGCCTCCGACAACGATTACGTCATAGTTTTCGTGTGCTTCGATGGCCATGGTCAGAATTTGTACTGTAGCCCGAGAATCGCGGAGAAGGGGCGGCCCGGTATGACGGAGAAGCCGCCGAAACCTCTGGTTTCGTACTCGGTGTCGGCGACATTATCCAGATTCAGCGACAGACGCCAATCACCAAGCACATAGGCGGCAACCAGGTCCAGAAGCGCATAATCATCAAGCTCTGTTTCGTTGTCCTCGGCAATAAATTGATTGCCGACATAGCGAATACCCCCGCCCACGGTGAGTCCGCTGTCAAACTTCTGCGTCATCCAGAGCTTGGCCAGATGCTCGGGTGAAAAGGTGCTTCTGTTACCTGACCGATCCACCGTTACAAAGGCTGGAGGAAACGTGGGGATCACTACAGTCTCTGCAAATCTCGTGAGCTCTGAGACCGAGTAGGCGTAGGAAAAGAGGCCGGTCAAGCCGCTGCTCAGATGCGCTGTGACCTCGAGCTCGATCCCTCGAGA
Source organism: uncultured Polyangiaceae bacterium (assembly GCA_964195975.1). GTDB lineage: Bacteria > Acidobacteriota > Thermoanaerobaculia > Multivoradales > JAHEKO01 > CAXMQZ01. The sequence continues at coordinate 44,218 of CAXMQZ010000037.1, forward strand.
CCGTTGATCACCAGACTGTTGAGTAAATCCATTATCGTCCGGGATCGCGATGTTCTCGCGCTCGAGCTCATACAAAGCGATTGTCAGACGAGCACGTCCGTCGAACAGTTCGTTCCGAATGCCGACTTCGATCTCTTGACTCTCTTCGGCGCTGCGTTCTCCGACGACCCTGGGGGAAGGTGGGGCGAAGGCGCGCGAAAAGTTGCCGTACAGCGAGATCCTCTCGGTGGGTCGATAGACCGCTCCGAACATCGGACTGACCTGACCGTCGTTACGTGAAGTATCTGTCACGTCGTCCTCGAAATCGATCGAGTCGTAGCGGGCGCCCAGAAGTAGTTGGAATTTGGAGTTGAAGGCCATCTCGTCGATGGCGTAGGGAGCGATAACTCGAGTCTGAGAGTTCCCCGACGCCGATACATTCGGCAGCTGAAAGAGAGGCTCCATCGCTGTCTCGATCGGATCGTTTATCGATATCGGCGGCAGCAGTGCCACATCGAGCCCATAGATGTCGTCAAATCGCGACAGCTCGATCCCAGTCAGCAATCTGTGTCGAATTGGACCTGTTTGCGCCATGAGCACGGTCTCGAATTGATTGCCAAAAAAGTCCTGCTTGTCATCGAGCTGGAGCAGAGACCGTGTGACCAGGTCTGCGGATGGCACTTGGCCTGGAATCACGAAGCCCAGTAATGTGCCATCGGTATCCCAGTCGAGCTGCCGGAAGTAGGTCTTGTTTCGAATCGCGAACGTTTCCGAGAAGCGATGCTCGACATCCACTTGGCCCCGATGAATTTTTTGTTGGGAGAAATCGAAGGGAGATCCATAGGAGGTCTCTCGATCGACCTCCGATCGATCCAGAGCGGTGACAGGAATGCCTGCGTCTGGGCTGTAGTCGGAGTCGACGTATTCGTAATTCACATTCAGAGTCGTGTTCGGGCCCGGTCTCCACGAAAAAGCTGGATTGAGAGCCCCCGTGCTGCCCTCGGTGTTGTCTCGGTAGCCGTCGGTGTCTCGATAGAGACCGTTGAACCGGAATGCGAACTCGCCGTTTTCCGAGGCACGGTTGATGTCTAGAGCCCCCTCGTAGGTGCTAAAACTTCCGGCCGAACCTGAAAAAGTTCCAAAGTTGGCCAGGGCGGGCTGTTTGCGCACAATGTTGACCGCTGCAGCAAGTGGGTTCGGACCGTACAAGAATCCAGCGGGCCCCTTGAGCATCTCGATTCGTTCAGTGTTGTAGAGCTGGTAGAAGGTGACTTCTGGCTCGGGCGCTCCATCAGTAAGAATCAGACTACTCGACAGCGAGTCGAATCCACGAACCACGAAGAAGTCGAAAACGCCCGAACCAGTCTGTGGGTTCACGCCACTGATGTTTTCTAGCGCATCTCCCAATACGATCGAGTTCTGCTCTTGCATCAGAGCTTTGCTGACCGCACCTACGTTGAATGGTGTCCAAACCAGATCGATCGGAAGCTTGGTCGAAATGGTATTCGATGAAGGGATCAGCGGCATTGGCGCTTCCACAACCACTGTCTCCTTCTGAGTCGCTACGGGCTCGTCCTCGGAGATGTTCCCGGAATCCTGATTCTCGGGAGCGATCTCGGCCGCATCGGCCTCAACGGCACTTGCGAGAACCGAGTTGGCGAAAAGGACGCCGACTAGCGTACAGGTAACCAGAATCCTCAACAGGGATCCTGGTCCTCTGTAAATACTCTGCGGAGATGATTCTGGGTTCATGATTTTTCTCTTCAAACGGCTGAATAGCCCGGGAGGTACGGTGGTTGTGGTGGATTAGGTGTATCTTCCGCCGCGGTGCTCTGGGTCATAGAACTCTGGCAGCAGCGTATCGACCCGGAGGAGCCCTTTTGTAGTCAGACAAATCTGGTCTCCGTCGACATACAACATCCCTCGGCTCTCAAAGCTGCGAAGCTGATCGGAGAAAGCATCGACAACATCGACGTCGAACTTGGAAGTGAAGTATTCGGCGTTCACACGACCAAGCTTGAGTTGCAGAATCAGCTCACGAATAAGCTGCTCTCTTGCGGAGGTCGAATAGGCCCGTGCTATCGGCAACTCAGGCACGTCGATCCGCGACAGATATTCACCCCAACTGTCGACATTCTGAAAGTGGACTCCGCCGATGTGCGAAAACGAGGCTACTCCTGTGCCCAGCAAGTCGCATCCATGCCAGACCGAATCGCGATAAACAAAGCGGGCTCGCGCAGGGTCACGCACCATGGTGTAGGCGCTCGAGACCTGGTATCCGACCTTCGCCAGTTCCTGAAAGGCGTAGTCGTGCCAGGCTCGTTTGTCATCCCAGTCCGCCAGAGGTTGATCGAATGAGCCCTCGAGGATATTGCGCGAGTATCGGGTGTTGAAAGGCAGCTCCAACTGGTAGATGGTGACGCTGTCCGGTGCCAAGTCGACCGTTCTGGCCACCGAGTGGCGCCACGTATCCCAGGTTTCACCCACCATTCCCGCGATGAGATCGATATTGAGCTGATCGAAATCGAGCTCATCGATCCAGGGGAGGCATCGGTCGATTTCCTTGGAGACGTGGGCACGCCCATTGGCGCTCAATATGGAGTCGTCAAAGCTCTCGATCCCGAGACTCAAGCGAGTTACACCGATGTCGCGAATTGCTTCCAGCTTGGAGCGAGTCAGAGTTCCCGGTTCGCACTCGAAAGTCACCTCTTCAACGCCAGTCCAGGGGATTGCTTCCTTGAGTCGAGCTGCCAAGGCTCGGAGGTGAGTGGAGCTTATGAACGACGGAGTTCCTCCTCCGAAATATACAAACTTGGGTTGTCTGTCGCGAATCGCGGTATGGGTGCTGAAAAGCTCGACTTCGGTAGCCAGGGCATCCAGGTAGCGACCAATCTCGTCGGAGCTCTTGTCGGTAAAGACCTTGAAGTAGCAGAATTTGCAGCGTTTGCGGCAAAACGGGATGTGGAGATAGAGACCGAAGTCTCTTGCAGTTTCTGGTTCGCGATCAAGGGCTTCAAGGGCCACATTCAGCCCATCATGGCGCCAATGGGAGTAGGGAGGATAATTCGACACGAAGACACTGCCGACCTCGGTCTCGGTGTGGGTAGGTGGCGTGGTCGCTGACTCTGGTTGGCTCATAATTTACGTACCGGTTCTGCGAAAGCGAAGAGAGTACCATCGACCGTGCCTATTATCAGATATCCCGCCGCGACGCTGGGCGAGGCGGTCATTGACTCGCCGGTGTCGAAGTTCCATACGACGGAACCGGTCTCCAGGTTTAGAGCCAGGAGCTGGCCGGCCTGGGTTGCGATGAATACTCGATCCCCTACAATTACGGGGGAAGAGTCAATCCGGTCGCCGGTTGTGTACGTCCATCGGATCTCTCCGGTCTTGGGGTTCAGGGCGTACACGTTCTTGTCGCGGCCACCGAGGACAGCCAGCTGCTGCGTAACTGCAGCCGAGGCGTAGAAGGGAAAGTCTCGTTCGGGATTGTCGTAGGTCCAGGCCAATTCGCCTTTCGCCAGATCGATCCCCAGAATCTGGCTCTCGAAGTTGCCAACTACCGAGATATTTCCTACAACAGCTGAGCTAGCCCCTACATACCCGCCGAGAGATATTCGCTTGATCTCCTGACCGTCGTTCAACCGCACGACCCGAAGATATCCGTCGCACCCAGCCGAGATTGCGTTCTGTTGCCAGATTGCGGGGGTCGCGTTTACATAGCCCTCGGTTTCAAGCCTCCAGCGCAGCTCTCCCGACTCGGGATCTAGGCAGTAGAGGTAGTTGTCATAGGAGCCAAAGAGCAGGCATCCGCTGCCGAGATTAGGCGAGGAGGTAATTCCAGCGTCGGTCTCGAAAACCCATTTTTTTGTGCCTGAGGTGGCGTCCAGGGCGTGGAGGAGTCCTGATTCGTTGCCAAAGAAGATGGTGCCGTCGGACACCAGGGGTGAAGATTTGATTTCTGAATCGCTCTCGAATCGCCATCGCTCTCGGCCTGAGCGCAGATCCAACGCCCAGAGCGTTCCGTCCATGTCACCGGTGTAGACGCTGTTGCCAGAGATTGCGACTGTGGCTTCGAAACCGGACTCATCGTGAAAGACCCAGCGAGGCGCGAGATCTTCAGGCAGGTTGCTTTCGGTAAACCCGCTGAGCTGAGGGTTGTGGCGGAAACTGGCCCAGTCGCCTTCATTGCCGTGCTGAGCCTCGTCGGCAATCACCGAGTGGGCAGGACCCCCAAGGATGATGAGAGCCAATGTGAGCATCTTGAGGCTTTGCCTCGAGAGCAAGTATTGCCCACAGGTTTCGAGAAGGTCAGTATGCCGATTCATAGATCTCGAAAAGCTCCGCCTGGCTCACGGGTCTGGGATTAAATCGTGCCGTCCACTCGAGGACGGCCGCCTCAGCCAGTGCTTCCAGATCCCCGCGCGAGACACCGAGATCGTGCAGGCTGTCCGGCAGCTCGAGAGTCTGACGAAGCTGCTCGATATAGGTAGCCAGGGTGTCTCCAGGTTCATCTTTTCGGTTCAGTCCGGCGAGGTCGTTTAGAGTTGAGTAGTCGTCGGCTACCACGCTGCTGTTAAAGCGGACGACATGCGGCAATAGAACACCAATAGCCTGTCCATGAGAAATTCCGTACGTCGCAGTCAATGGGTTTGCGCAGGCATGCGCGGCGCCGAGCATCGACTGCTCGATCGCGGCGCCCGCTAGGTGTGCCCCCAAGAGCATCTCTCCTACATCTGCTAGGTCGGCTTCTTTCGACAGAGGCGATTGGAGGCTCGAATGGAGAAGCTCCCAGGCTCGCATCGACCAGACTCTCGAGATTGGGTTTCTACGTGTGCTGACATGACTTTCGATTGCATGGCTGAGGGCATCGATGCCGGCCGCGGCCGCCACTCGAGTGGGCGCGGAAGCGATCAATCCAGGATCGAGGACCACTGTACGGAACAGGGCCTGCGGATCACCGCAGGCCATTTTGCGCCCCGATTCGGAGTCTGAGATCAGGGCAAACGACTGCGCTTCGCTGCCCGTTCCGGCGGTCGTCGGAATTCCGATCGAAGGCAACATTGAAGCATGGGTCTGGCCATAGCCCCAATAGTCGGTTATGGATCCGCCATTGGTGAGCAAGAAGTTGATGGCTTTGGCGCAGTCCATGCTACTGCCGCCGCCCAGTCCAACAATGCAGTCCGGCTCGAAGTCCGCAACCTGTCTCGCAGCGGCTTCTACCAGGTCGGTAGTAGGATTCTCGGTGGCACCATCATAAAGACGGACTTCAATCGAGCCTGTAGAGAGCGTTTCGAGTGCCCTTTGTACATGACCAGCCTGGTGCACCCCCTGGTCGGAAACGACCAGCACCCTCTTGGCGGCGAGATCCTCGACAATGGTTCCTAGCTCGCCTAGGCGACCCTCGCCAAAAAAAACCCGGATAGCTCCCACATCGGCTTCCCAGTGGTACCGAGGACCGGTGCCGAGATAGCGGCTCCGCGCGGCCTCAGAATCGGTATCGAGACCGTTTCGTCGTTGTTTGTTCATTGCCTCAGACGCCGCCGCTCGCGGCTGAGTCGCCGACGTTTGTCGGCGACCCGCTGGATTCATGGGGTCCCTGAAGCGCTCTCTGACGGTAGAGATGCTCGAACAGATTGCCTTCGTGCGGCTGATCCCAGGCGACTTCGCAGGTCGAGTAGGCGCCCAGGTTCAAGCGTTCGATGTTCGGTGCGGTCATCAACTCCTGTCGGAATTGGGGGTCCTCGGTGAGTGCGGTTACGACCAAGCTCGACCCCATGTTTTCGACGATGGCACTCTGTCTCATCTCGACTACTGTGACGAAAGGGAATAGGTATTCGGCCTTGGCCAGGGGGTGGTCTGGGTCGCTGCAATAGATCACGGTAGGCAGCAAGAAAGCGCAGCCATCTACGTGGGCGACACGATCTCCGCGGCGAAGCTTGGAGGTAATGTCCTCGGCTCCCGGTTGTCGCAGCTGCGAATCGATCTGAGCCGACAAACGATCGGCGATCCGGGCGTCGGGAAAGGCCGCCAGCCGGGCGTCGGGGTCGTCGAGGGGGAGGGCCTGGATTTGGACCAGGCGCTCGGCCAGGGCTTCGGCTATCTCTCTGCCGGACTTCGCGGTCCAGACACCTGACGCGTTGATGCACGACCTACCACCGTTCTTGGCCACAGAATCAACCGTTAGATCGAGATACTCCTGCCAACGGTCCGCTCCATCCTCTCCCAAGATCACCTTGCTCCAGCCTGGGCCGTGAATTTGGACTCTCGGATCGCCTTCCCACGGCTCTACGGTTGCTCGGTCTCCGAACAGCATCGACCGACCACATCGTAGAAGGATCTCACCGACCCCCGAGTAGTCTGTCGGGTAAAAACTGATGGCTTCGGGTGCGCAACCGGCCGCTAGAAACGACTGTGCTATCCGGAACGGGGACCACGGTTCACGGCTGCCAGGTTTGAGCACCAATGGGACTTTCAACGGGATGGCTGGAATCCAGAGCGAGTGAACTCCCGGTGAGTTGCTTGGCAGAATGACTCCGAGGGAGTCCGTTTCACGACGGAAGGAAAGACAGCGGCCTTCCTGTAGCGTCCACCCTTGATCTATGACCTCTGGCTCGATCCCCCTCGTCAGCCCACCCAAGACTGTCTCCATCTCGGCCATCACGAAACGGATCTTCTCCATATTCGATCGGACGAGCGCCTGTGGCATGCCGGTAGTCGAAGAAAGCTGCTCGACATAGAGATCGGGTGATTGAGACGATGTGCCGACTGGAAGCTCCGAGTCCATGAAGAATCCTGCCGCTTTGCGGCAGATTTCCAGGAGCTCTCTTGCGCTGAGACTTTCGAGTGCCTGCCTGTTGGATCGAGTCGATCCGAGATCTCGAGCTATCAGGCCCGAATTGGCCATGCTGACCTCAGCCACGACGTCACCCGTTCGGACGTCTGTCAGGGAGTTGGTCGCAAGGCTCGTATAGGAGGTGCCTGCTCTGAGCAGCGGGATCTGGATCATCAATACACTCCAACCACAACCGATTCTTCAAAACGGGAGAAGAGACGCAAGTTGCTGACACCGTCCCAAGGGTAGGGCTCGATCGGCTCGGCTCGCTCGCCCTCGTCTCGCTCCAGAAACCGAGGCATCAGAAACTCTTTGGTAAGAGTTGTCAGCATGACGCGGCCGGTCTGGCCATATGGGACCGTCTTGCCCGTGTCTTCAGGGTCGACCAATTCAAAGACGGCTCGAGGCGAGGGCGGGTAGTAGGTGATCTTGTAGTCATCATGGCGGTCGAATGGCTTACAACAAGCCAAGCCCATAAGAGTATTTCCGTAGGTAGGGATGAAATCTACTCCTGGCACCAGCTCTTCACGTGCAAACCGGTGGAATTGAGCGTTCATCTCCGTGCCGCCACAGAAGATGCCGGTAATTCCCATCTTGGTGAGGGAGATTTTTTCGCAAACAGCTTCAAGCAGCTTTGGAGTCGTGAAAATGCAAGTGACGTTTTCATGGGATCTAAGAATCTTGAGTCCCTGGTCGACGATATGGTCCTTGTAGTCTTGGAGATCTTGATGACGGCCCAAACGGATCAACCGGTTTACCCAACGAGGGTCGAGATCGACATGAAAGGAAACCCCACCCCGATGTTGAGCCAGATGTTCGATCGCCAATCTCAGCCGTCTTGGTCCGGTGGGTCCTAGCATCAGCCAATCGGCGCCAGATGGGAACGTAGTGCTGTCGAGGGTGTCACTGAACATCTCATAGTCGGTTTGGAAGTCCCGAATATTGATCCGTGACTTGGGAAGGCCGGTCGAGCCACCGGTTTCGAAGACATAGAGAGGCTCGTCTTGCAACGCCTTCGGCACCCATCTTCGAATCGGACCGCCACGGAGCCACTCGTCTTGAAAGTGTCCCAGAACCTTCAGATCGCCATAGTTATGGATGACTTCCCGAGGGTCGAAATCTAGCTTGCCAGCAAAGTCGAGCCAGAAGGGACAACCTGTTTCCGGACCGAAATGCCAAAGAATCATCTCTCGTACATGCTCGTCGAGAGTCTTCTTTGCGGCCTCGATCCGAGTCTGGAGAGCCGTAGGATCCTTGTTCGTAGCGGGGTCACTGTGATGATCGGTCATGGCGTGCAGAGTCCTCTAGTTTGAAATCCAAGATGCCAGTGTGATCACTGGGAGTGATTATTTCAAGCTGTGTGGCAGTTCCAGGGTTCACCCTTTTGCGGTAGCCCTGAGCTCCTCTTGAGTGACGACACGCTGGTAGGCAATGTAGTACTTGTAGATATTGCTGACGTACTGCACGGTTTCGCGACCGATGTCATGGGCGGCTGCGACCTCGACATTGCGGAACCATTTGTTCGGATCCAGGCCCATCTTGGCGGTTTTCGCTCTGACTTTCGCGATTCGACTCGGCCCTGCGTTGTAGGCCGCAAAGGCGAGCAGGGTGCGATTCACCTCGTTGATCTCGGGGTCGGAGAAGTAGCGGTCGGAGAGAAACCTAAGGTATTTGACCCCTGCGTGAACATTATTCTCGATCTTGTCGATCTCCTCGACGCCGACGTTTGGATCGGAGGCAGTGCTCCTTAGCAGTTGCATGATTCCAATTGCGCCTGCACGACTCCGCTTGCTCTGGTCTAGACCCGATTCTTGGTAGGCCTGGGCAGTGATCATCAGGTGGTCAAACCCAAAACTGTCGGCGTATTTCTGAAACAGCCCGATTGTCTCGTCGAATTGGGCCATTTTCTCTGGTGTCAGAGAGTTTTCGACCCAGGAGGTATCTTTGAGGTAACGATTGAGGAGGATATTGCCTAGAAGTGTCCCCTTCTTTCGTACTTTTACGAAGTCGTTCATCAGGTGTTTCAGCTCCGGACTATCCTTACGGATCGCCCAACTGATCTGATCTCCGGAATGAATCGTGATTCCGGGGTGAACCTGAATATTATCGAGAACCTGTTTCCAAAAATCTGCCAGATAGCTATCCGCTATTGTTATATCAACCAATCCGGCGTTGACCATCTCGAGAATGTCTTCGGTCTCGAGGAGCTCGTCGGCTGGCTTCAGACGGACCGGTTTCAGACCTGATTTCTCAAAGAATGACTCATTGAGCTCTACGAGGTGTTCCCAGTAGCTGCTCGAGCGTCGGATATAAACAGTTTTCCCGGCCAGGTCCTCGAGAGACTCCAGCGCCGGACCCCCAGGACCGGTCACTACGACTTCGCTGACGTCGGTTAGGAAAGGTTCCAGGAATTCGACGTGCTGCTTTCTCTCCGGTGTCGGGGTCAGATTTGTGGCAGCAATATCGCCTCGGCCCGCCACGAGATCGGGTATCACGCGATCGCGAGTTGTCGGTATCACGAGTACATAGATCTTTAGATTGCCTGTCTTTCTCTTTTTGTTGATCTCTTCCTCGAGCTGGGTAAGCAGCTCGTATGTCACTCCGCGTTGAGTGGCACCATCCAAGAAGTACGACATCTTGTTGGGAGTGACCAGAGCCCGGATAACCCGTCGTTCGACCATCCCTGGGAAGTCTCCCGCCCAGGAGGTTTTCATGACCTCACCGACGGGTAGATTGGAGCCGCCGGCCAGGTCTGCGATCGAGAGAAGCTCCCCGTCGGCTACCAACTCGGGGTGCTTGGTCAAAGATCGGTCCGAGTCGCTGGTCCCGGATTTCGAGCATGAAGTCGAGACCAGGAGGGTGAGGCAGAAGAGGAAAAGGGTCGAAAACACAGTTTTTGTCATTTGAACCCCGAGTTTGAGCCTGGTTTTTTCCAATTTATGAGTGTAAATCTAGCAGACCGAGGCCTCGAGAGCTGGCGCGGAGCCCGTGATGTGACAAAACGGGTGGGTGAGATGCCTTTCACTGACCTGGGTGAGGACTTCGAGTAACATCCCACTTCTGAGAACGTGACAAGCAAGCCGACCGACCGCGTCACTGAGAGCCCAGGCCATGACCAAGAAATGCAAGATTTCGATTCGCAATGGACGGAAAGAGATTTCTCATTTGGCAGTGCGGATCGCTGAACCAGAGGGTGGTAGCGAGCTGCCAGTCGCACTGCTGTTTTTACATGGCTTCGGTTCGGGCCAGGAAGGCGACAAGGCCGGTTTCTTCCGGCAGAAGGCACTTCAAAGTGGTCTCACCTTCTGTTCCTTTGATTTTCAGGGACATGGTGATTCAGGTGGGGAGATGAACGGACTGACGCTGTCTCGTAATCTCGAAGACGTGCGGCGAGTCCATGCCGTTCTGAGATCACGTGGGCATCGTCGGATCGTTCTTCTCGGATCTTCGATGGGTGCTCTGACTGGCCTCTGGTATTCGGCCCTACACCCCACGGAATTGGTCGCCGGACTTCATATTTCTCCGGCGCTCGGGCTCGAAGAGGGCCTGGCTGGTTGGGCCGGAGAAGAGGGGCTGAGACGATGGGAGGACGACGGTAGTCTCGAAGTCGAGAACGAAAATGGCTCCTGGGATCTGGATTGGAGTTTCATGCTCGATCTCTGCTCCTACCACGATCATAAGCTCCTCGATCTCTATCGCACCCCGTGCTTGATTTTGCAAGGCCAGCAGGACGATCGCGTCGATTGGACTCGAGTTCAAGACTTTGCTGCTGAATGTCCGTATCGAGATATCGAGTTCCATCTTTTTGCCGATGGAGACCACCGACTGGTAGATCGAAAAGATCGGCTGTGGGAGTTGATGGTCGGCTACCTACGTGGCAAGGGATATCTCAACGGCGAAGCCTACTGACGCCGAAACTGCCATTTGACAAGGTTTTCTTATTTGAGACGCAGGACAAGCTGACGGTTTTGTCTTTCGAGAACTACCTGTTGCGGGTCGATCTCGCGGACCATGAATCCGCTGATCGACTCGCCGATTCCAACCACACGGCCGTTTAGCAGCGCAAAAGGTCCGGACTCCGACCAGGCGATGCCGCCGAGTTCGATCGAGACGTTCCCGCCAAGATCGACATATCGAATGTACGACTCGGTGATTGGATCCGTGTCGACCTGATAGGAAGTCGGTTCAGGTGCGCCGAGTGCTGTCGAGTCTTCGCCACTGAATTCCCTCGGTCGGGCGGAGCCATTTTCGGTGGTGGCCACGTCGCTTCGAGTGACAGAGTTCGTGGGAGACAGAGTCGGGGCCGTATCTGTTGCCGCCTTCGGAGAACTAGTGCTTTTGCCCGAAACATCTGCCGTCTGCGCGGTCGTCGCTGCGCCGGTTTCAATAGCTGGGCTCGAGGCTTCGATACCAGGCTGAACCCCAGACCCTAGAGCGTCATTGGATCCAGAGTCGGAGGGCTCCAAGAGAGCACTCTCGGTAGTAGCTGAAGGTAGTCGCCAGGCGAAACCCAGCAGGGCGATCACGCTGACTGCAAGAGCGACTGCCAGGACCAATACGGCGAGTGAAAGCCAGACACTCTTCTCTTTGGGTCGAGCAGCCGGCGCTAGGGGAACACCTTTCTTTGCCGCTTCTTGTCGAACCGCCTCCTCTCGTGCTCGCTGCAGGGCCTCATTGATCAAGCTCACCGGAAGTGTCCCTCCAGCTCCTTGATGGCCCGACGAAGGTGTCGCGCGGTCAGGTGATCCTCGCCCTCGACATATCCACAGAGAAGAGCTTTGTCACAGACGGCATTGATCAACCGAGGAACGCCCTCCGAGTAGCGATGAATTCGTCGGAGGGCAGACCGGCTGAAGGTGGGTCTGCCGTTAGCGCCGGCCACTCGCAGACGATGCCAGATGTATTGTTCTGTCTCGGTGAGGTTTAGTGGCGTCAGGTGGTAGCGAACCGTGATGCGCTGGCGCAGTTGGCGCAGCCCTCGGTCGTCAAGCATCCTGCGGAGCTCGGGCTGACCGATCAATACGATTTGGAGTAGTTTTTGCCGGTCCGTCTCCAGGTTTGATAGAAGCCGCACTTGCTCCATGAGCTCGACGCTCAGATCTTGTGCTTCGTCTATCAGCAAGACGACATTGTGTTCCTCTTCGACTTGCTCGAGTAGGAACCGATTCAGGGTTTCGAGCCAAACTACGCGGTCGTTTCGTGAGGCTGACAGCCCGAATTCGGCCAGCACCGAGCGCAAAAGTTGAGGTCCAGTCATGCATGGGTTGAGGATGAGCGCAGTTCGATAACCGTCGCCGAGCTCTTCGAGCAGCGCCCTGCACAGAGTCGTCTTTCCCGTTCCAACTTCACCGGTGATTTGGATAAAGCCCTTTCGCTCACGGATGCCAAAAACCAGGTGATCAAAAGCCTCCTGGTGACGTCCGCTGAAGAAAAGAAAGCGCGGATCGGGAGTGATATTGAATGGCGACTCGTAGAAGCCGTAAAACTGCTGGTACATAGCTGAATGGTTGGGCCGGTCTGCAACTCGGCGCCGGGGTTCAGTCTAGCACCGAACACCGACGTGCTACTCTCGGCACTCGCCAGCCGCGCGACTTGACCCGCATGATTCACGAGCCGCGGGGCTCATGAATAAGGCGGGCTAGATATTCAGAACCACAAACGAAGTGTTGAGGCGACCAAGATGACTCGATATTCCGCATCGAAGCTTTGTGGAACGATTTTTGTGCTGCTCATCCTGGCTGCGTACGGGTCACCTGCGGTCGGCGCCGTAGCCCAGTCCTCCGGTGACGACTACGACCCTGAGGGGCGTATCGAGGAGCTGGGGCTCGTCCTACCTGAGCTTCCCCCTTCGATCGCGAACTACGTCAGGACCGTGCGTACGGGCAATTTGGTCTTTACCGCCGGCCACGGCCCATTGCAAGCCGATGGCACCTATTTGAGCGGGAAGCTTGGGAGCAATTTGGATGTTGAACAGGGCTATGGCGCGGCTCGGCTGACGGCTGTTGCGCTTCTCTCATCGCTAAAGGCTGAGATTGGTGATTTGAACCGAGTTCGGCGAATCGTGAAGGTGACCGGGATGGTCAACTCGACCCCCGATTTCACAGATCAGTCCAAGGTGATAAACGGTTGTTCGGATTTACTGGTAGAGATCTTCGGAGATCGTGGTCTCCATGCTCGTGCGGCGGTGGGTATGGCGTCTCTGCCAAGGGGGTTTGCGGTAGAGATCGAAATGATTGTCGAGGTGGAATAGGGCTGATGCCAATGAAATTCGCCTGGATGACGGACATGCCCATTTCCTGTTCGAGACGGGTTTCTGTTGCTTTGCTGCTTATTTGCGCCGCTAGCGCGGGGTTTCCTCTATCGTTGAGAGGCGAAGACCAGGACGTCCGACAGGGTCGCGTGATCAAGGGCCCTGGACAAGTCATTCCGTGGAGAGAGAGGGTTCAGGTAGTCAATGACTCATTAGCCGAGCGGCTGAGCTCGTTGCTGCCCGTCCTGATGAGAGAGGTCGGCATCGACATGTGGCTGGTCGTAAACCGGGAGTACGCAGAGGATCCGGTCTATTTCAGTCTCGTGCCGGCACCGGTCTTTGCGGCGCGCCGGACAACGATGCTGGTTTTCTTCGATCGAGGTGATGGGCAAGAGATCGAGCGTCTCACAGTGAATCGATATCCTCTTGGGGAGCTTTACCAACCCGCCTGGGAAGGGGGAGATCTCGAGGAGCAGTGGAATCGTTTGGCGCAGATCATTCGCGAGCGTGATCCGAAAAGGATCGGTATCAATGTCAGTCGTCATTGGCCGGTAGCAGATGGTCTGACTGCCGGCCTACGGGTCCGGCTTGAAGAGGCTGTGGGTCCGGATATCGAGTCTCGTTTCGTCAGCAGCGAAAATCTTGTAATTCGTTGGCTGGAGTCCAGATCGGATCTCGAGTTGCAGCGTTATCCGCACATTGTCGAGCTCGCCAGAGGCGTAATTTCCGAAGCCTTCTCTGGAAGTGTGATCACGCCAGGCGTTACGACCACGGATGATGTCGCTTGGTATATCCGCCAACGCTTTTCAGATCTGAATCTCCCGATTTGGTTCATGCCAGATGTCAACGCGCAACGATCCTCGATCGCCTGTGAGCGGGACTCGCCTTTTTGTGGGATCCAAGACACGGTGATTCGCCCGGGAGACGTCTTGCACACCGATGTTGGTATCTGCTACCTGAGGCTGTGCACCGATACTCAAGAGATGGGGTATGTGTTGCGTCTGGGGGAGAGCACGGTTCCGGAGGGGCTTGCAAAGGCCCTCGCCGTAGGGAATCGATGGCAGGATCTACTTACCCGGGAGTTCGTCACTGGCCGCACCGGGAACGAGATTTTGGCAGCGGCAAAGGGCTCGGCAGAGGCGGAAGGGATCCACTCGGCAGTCTACTCCCATCCATTAGGAGTGTTTGGGCATGCTCCAGGCCCTACGATCGGAATGTGGGATAACCAAGGACCCGTCGCAGATAGAGGCGATTGGAAGCTGTTGCCGAGCACTGTCTACGCTATCGAAGGCAATGTGATGGTGGGCGTACCCGAGTGGGACGGGCATCTGGTTCAAATCAAGCTCGAACAGAGCGCGGTGTTCAACGGCGAGGCTGTGGACTACCTCGCAGGCCGACAGACAGAGTGGCATCTGGTGCATTGAGTTCCAAGGAATCCGATCGTTCGTCACCTTCTTCGTCTGGGGTTTCTGGACGAAGCGACCCGATGTTGGATCTTCCCCTGAGTCCCGGGTCATCGTCGGAGGACTCTCCCCCTGGCTTCCCACCTGCGCCAACGACCCAAAGGGCTCGAACCAGGAAAACTGGTCGTCAGAGAGGCAGGAGAAGGCTCGGCCGCCCAGTCAACAAGAAGAAGCGGGTCTTGATTGTAGGGCTGGTTGCCTTAGCAGTCGCGGCAGCGTATCTCGTGTTCTGGCCCAAGCCACCACAGGCTGCTTTCTCGCCAGTACCGTTTTCCTCCGGTCCTCAGCGAGTGTCCATAGGTGGAGACATGAAGGAGATCACCCTATCCAATATCGGTGAGCGACCGATGGCGATCTCGTTGGTGACAATCACGGATGATCCCGGGACCGAGTTCGAGCTCGTTAATGACACCTGTACCGATCGGCTGCTGGAACCCCAGCAGAGCTGCGTAGCCGCAGTGGTTTTTAGCCCGGGAGAGATGGGGGACAGAGGCGCTGCTCTCGAAGTCCATGCCGAGATGCCGGACTCACCCGCTCGTCTCGAGCTTACCGGAGAGGGGGTTGCGCCGCTTGTTGAGCTGTCTCCGTCGACTCTGTCTTTTGGCTCTCAGGATGTTGGTACAACATCGGGTGCCAAGACTATTACGGTGAGCAACTCCGGGACAGCGCCCCTCGAGATCGAGGGGTTGAGTCTCGAGGGTGGCGGCGCCAGAGACTTTCGTCGCCGGAGCGACAAATGCTCGAAACAGACGCTGCAGCCCGGGTCAGAGTGTACGGTTCAGTTTGCGTTCGCCCCGCGGGCGGCGGGTGCGCGATCAGTGGAGTTGAGGATCAGTAGCGATGCGCTCCATCCTCCACCGGCTTTGGCTATCTCGGGTGAAGGGATATGGACCGGCGCAGCCTTTGCTGTCGATCCCAAGAGCCTCCAATTCGGAGATCACATTGTCGGATCAGGTCTGGAGAGGCAGAAGGTCGTGGTTACAAACCGTCAAAGCTCAGTCCTGCGTGGTCTTGAAGTCGAGCTGGTAGGAGAGAATGCCGGTTTTTCCGTGACCAAGGAGTCGTGCTCGGGACGGTCGATTGATCCAGGTGAAAGCTGTGTGATCCAGGTCGGGTTCGCCGCTCCAGAAGAAGGTGATTTCAACGGCTTGTTGCAGCTCGGTAATGATCGTCTTGGACTCCTGGGACTCGAGGTCGAAGGACGTGGTGTGGCACCTCGATGGGTTTTGAGTACGGACGCTCTGGATCTTGGCCAAGTAAGAGTCGGTTCTAAGAGTGATCCGCTTGGAGTCGAGCTGGCGAACGAAGGAAGTGCAGCGGCAAAGGTGTCCAAGGTGGAGATCATAGGAGCAGATGCCAAGCAATTCAAAAAAGGGAGTGATTCCTGCACGGAGAAATCGATCGAGCCCGGAAGCTCATGCTTGGTCGAAATTGCATTTCTTGGTGATAGAGAGGGACCGCACCATGCAGAAGTTCGCATCCATACTGCTGCCGGTATCAGTCCCCAGACATTCGTTCTGTCTGCGTTGGCGGCAGCTCCTCGTTTGACTCTCGATCTCGAAATGGCCGAGTTCGGTCAGGTTCACCGCACGACTCTTCAAGAGCTGATCGTGACCGCGTCCAACCCTGGAACTGCTCCGCTCCAGCTCGACAGCTTCACAATAGAGGGTGAATCGGCCGGCAGTTTCAGGATTTTGGGTGGAACTTGCTTCCCTCAGGCTACGGTTCCACCGCGGCAGCGCTGCACCGTTAGAATTGGTTTCGATCCGGTGACCAAAGGACGTAGTACAGCTCGTCTCGAGATTCAGCATGACGGTTTTTCCGGACCTAGGTCTGTTCCTTTGTCAGGTACCGGGCTACCTCCTCCAGCGCCTGAGATCTATCTCTCGACGCGACGGTTGGATTTCGGTCCTGAGCCCGTCAGAGAACGCAGCCCGATTCTGACGGTTACGATAAATAGCGCCGGAACAGGCCAACTTCGACTCGAAGACTTCCTGGTCGATGGGGACGATGCCGGCAGTTTTCAGATCATTCCGGCCACCTGCCATGCGGCGCCATCGCTTCTGCCAGGAAGTAGCTGTGCGGTTGGCGTTCGGATGACTCCAGCAACTGCGGGACCGAAGAGGGCTCGGCTGGTTGTTCGACACAATGCGGGGCCAAGAGCCAGCACCGTAGACCTGGTTGGTGAAGGTCTTGGTGGTTCCTAGAAGAGAAGAGGGCCACCCTTCGCAAAAAGGATGGCCCGTGGAACTGAAGTGCTGACCTGGAGATCAGTCGGCGACCCGGACCACGTTGCTTGCGGCCGGGCCCTTGTCTGCTTGGACGATCTCGAACTGCACCCGCTCACCCTCGGCCAGGGTCCGGAAACCCTCCGAGACGATCGAGCTGTGATGCACAAAGCAATCCTGATCACCTTCCTCGGGCGTGATGAATCCAAAGCCCTTTGCATCGTTGAACCACTTGACTCTTCCGTAAATAGTCACACTACTGCTCCTTCGGGTTCGTTGTCGCTTCGGCGGGTCCCATGCCCGCCGTGCAGCAACGGTTTCGGCTGATCGGCGTTCCTGGGCGATGCTCGAGGGACGAACGCCATCTACAAATCCCCCTTCGCTCACAAACACCCTGCTAGCTAGGCGAACCTACTTTCGATTGTTGGGGTTCAATTCTTAGGAATATCGGTTGGCTGTGCCACGAGCGGCTTGCCAAAAGACTTTTGAACGGTAGCAGATCCGACAAGGGTAGTCGAGGCCTGTTTTGGCACGTCTCGGCTGGATGTCGAGCGTTGAGTGGCTAGATGTGGCATCGTGTCGATCACGGATAAAGACGTTGAACCGACCAGCCCTCGCAGCCCTTTTTATATAGAAATCGATCGTGTAGCCGATGTAGTTGATTGTGCCAAACCTCCATCCTCTCCGGTACGAGTCGGTATCCGCCCCAGAACTCAGGCCGGGGGATCGCTTTGTTGAGAAAGCGGGTCTTGATCTTGAGATAACGAGCCAGCAATTCTTGTCGGGAGCTCAACGGCTGACTCTGTTTGGATGTCCAAGCGGCGACCTGACTCCCGCGTGGTCTTGAATCGAAGTATGCGTCTGATTCCTCATCACTGACTCGCTCGATACCTCCCTCGATTCTGACCTGAGTGTCCATCCATGGCCAATAGATACATAACGCGGCACGGGGGTTGGCATCGATGTCGCGGGCCTTTCGACTCTCGAAGTTGGTGAAGAAGACAAAACCGCGATGGTCTACGTGCTTTAGAAGAACGGCTCGTGCAGAAGGTCGAGCTTCAGTGTTTGCGGTCGCGAGGGTAGCAACCGTTGCATCGGCACCGTCGTGTCGTTGGGCCCTCTCGAAGAGGTCAATAAACTCTTGAATTGGATCCGGAGGGGCGCGCATCTCGTGCTCGAGCTTGGTTCGCGAGCACAAGGCTCGAATTCGAGCTTCGAGGCTAACACAGCCAAATACGCCCAGCTGGGTTCGGTTTCGGGTCCGAAGTCACTCGGGCTGGGCGTACCGCAAATACTGAGGATGTTCAGGGCGTTATCCACCGCCTGGGTCAATGCGAGGCGGTTTGCTACCTCTGTGGTGTTTCGGGCCGGAGAAATCTCTAGCCGCCTGCAGGGCCTCGAAACGCTCCCGCTGTTCGGCGGTCAGAATCGAGTCGAGATCCGACGTGACTTGGTCTCTCTCCAGTCGGGAGGCTTCGAGCTCAGTGTAGATATCGAGCGCTATCTGTCCTAGAACCTCCAGGTCGGGAGAGCTTTGATCAGCTATCTCCTTGAACCGAGCTCGCAGTTCCATGATCTGATCCCGCCTCGAGGTTCTACGATTTTGTTGGTCATCGATGATCTGAAGCCATTGCTCGGTTTGGATTGCGTCAAGCTCCAGATACTGAGTAATTCTCTCGAGCCTCCGAGAGTGGTTCCAATCGCCGGTCCACTCTTGATCAAAAGCTCTGTCGAGCGGCTGAGCCGATAGGACGTATGCAACACAGCCGATCATCAATGCGGCGATCGCTCCGAGGATGATTGATCTCTTGGTCATTTCCTGGTCTCCTTTGTATTCACGTTCTGAGAGTCTGAGTTTTGTCTTGATAAGGTCACTCCAACGCTTCTGATAGATGAAACCCGGAGGATTCGAGTTTCTTGCGCAGCAGGGCTGTCGAGGGAAACTCACTCCGATAAACTACCTGGCAGGTTCAGTCGGGTAGTCAAACTGACAAGAGATCAATTTTAGAGATGAAGCAATCAGAGATGGCTCGCGAGCGTATGTCGTCGGTCGATCGGGCGTGGTTGGGGATGGATCATCCGACCAACCTGATGATGATCAACGGCCTCCTCTTTTTTGATCGGTCGCTGAGCCGCGAGGAAGTGCAGCCGGTGCTGGAGGAACGATTGCTCGTCGTGTCGAGATTTTCGCATCGCGTCACCGCAGCCACAGGACGGTCGGGTCACGAGTGGGAGTCTGTGTCGCCAGACATGAGCTATCACCTTGTCGAGCATGAGCTCGACGCACCGGGTGATGATCGCCATCTCCAGGACCTGGTCAGCGGTTGGATGAGCACGTCTCTGGATCGATCGAAGCCGCTATGGCGTCTTCACCTGGTACACGGTTATCAACAGGGTGCAGTGCTGCTTTGGCGACTTCATCACTGCATCGGTGATGGTCTGGCGCTCATGCTGGTGCTCCTGTCGCTGACAGAGCCGTCCCCAGATGGACAACCCAGCATGGATTCGAATCCCTTGCGGCGTTTTTTTGGTCCCGAGCCCCTCAGTCCTGAAACTGCAAAGGGGATTCTCCAAGAGGTCATGCCTGCGGCAGCCAAAATCCTTACGGCTCCGGCCGAGCAGCTTGGCACCCTGAGCTGGTGGAAAAAAGGCGGAGCCTCGGTCCCTGCTCTGAGTCGACTCGTTTTGAGACCTCCAGACTCGAAGACTCTTTTCAAGGGCGAACTCGGAGCCGAGAAAAGTGCGGTCTGGTCCGATTCCATACCTTTGAGCGATGTCAACCGTATCCGTGGGGCGTTAGGCGGCACAGTCAACGACATCCTCACCAATGCCGTTGCTGGTGGCTTGAGACGCTACCTCGAATCTCGCGGTGGTCTTAGAAATCGCCTGAACATAAGGGCCGTCGTGCCGGTGAGTCTGAGGCCGGTGGAGGGAATGGCATCTTTGGGGAATCAGTTTGGTCTGGTTTTCCTATCGCTGCCCGTGGGTATAGCCGATCCCCGCGAGCGGTTGGCAGAGCTGGGTCGTCGTATGAATCGACTGAAGCGCTCTTTCGAGCCGGTTGTAGCCCTCAAGCTCCTGGGCTTGATCGGCTCGCTCCCACCCACTCTTCGGGAATTGGCAATCAGAAATTTTGGCGCCAAGGCCACCGCAGTGCTTACCAATGTTCCGGGTCCTCTGAAAACCATGTACTTCGCCGGTAAACCCATCAGGAGCTTCTTGTTTTGGGTCCCCGGGAGATTTGGTATCGGGATCAGTATCGGGAGCTATGACGGTCAGGTGCGCGTCGGCATCGCCACTGATACGGGTCTGGTCCCAGATCCTGAAGCGATCGTTGCTGGATTTCACCAGGAGTTCAGCGCCATGCTGCGACTCGCTGCAACCCAGGAGGTCTGACTCGATCGAATCGAGTCATCTCGACGACTTCTCGAATACCGTGATAGAGACACTCAGCAGTATTGAGTTCTGGAAGCACCTGAGCATCCCGTTTGTGGCTGCTCTGGTCGGGTGGAGCACCAACTGGGTGGCCATCAAGTTGACTTTTCTTCCTTTGGAGTTCAGGGGAATTCGACCGATATTTGGTTGGCAGGGGATCATTCCTTCCAAAGCCGAAAAGATGGCGTCCACCTTCGCTGAGTCCACCATGTTCCGACTCGGAACCCTCAGTGAGATCTTCCATCAAATGGATCCCGATGCCATCGCCGACCATATCGCTGAGGAGATCTCCCCACATCTGGACGCCTATATCGAAGAGGTTCTCTTCTACGGCGGCAATGGAACGATCTGGCGGGCACTTCCTGAGATCGTCCGAAGGCGAATCTTCGATCGAGTCCGAGCTCAAATGCCACAGCTGGTGCACGATCTGATGATCGATGTCGATGAGCAGGTCGATGACCTGTTGGATTTCAAGCATATGCTGGTGACGCAGTTGGTCGAAGACAAAGCTCTTTTGAATCGGTTGTTTCTCGAGGCTGGCAGTGAGGAGTTCAAGTTCATTATCAGGTCAGGCCTATATTTCGGTTTCCTGTTTGGTCTGGTGCAGGTTGCAGTGTGGTGGATCTACAAGGGTTGGTGGGTTCTGCCACTGTTTGGTGGCTTGGTCGGATTCCTCACGAACTGGATCGCCATCAACTTGATTTTCCGTCCCTTGAATCCCAAGAAGATCGGTCCATGGACCGTGCAGGGTTTGTTTCTCAAGCGCCAATCCGAAGTCGCCGCAGTCTGGTGTCGCCTCGTAACTAGGGAAATTGTCACAATTCGACAGATCATCGAATCGATGCTGTACGGGCCTCGGTCGGATGCGACGCAAGCCCTGATCAGGCGCCACATCCAAAGTGTCGCCGACGAAGCGTTGGGAGCTCTTCGCCCGGCAGCTCGGCTCACGGTCGGCAGCGAGAGACTCGAAAGTATTCGCGAAGATGTGGGCGATAAGGCCGTCGAGATATCGATCGAACCCTTCAAGAACTGGAGATTTATCGAGGACCGTGCGAGCCTCCTGGAGACTCTTCTCAACGAACGCATGGCGAGTTTGCCACCCGAAGAGTTCCAGGATCTGCTCAGACCCTGCTTTCAGGAAGATGAGTGGAAGCTGATCCTGATGGGTGGTGTATTGGGTTTGCTCGCGGGAACAGCGCAGCTGATACTCGTATTTGGAGGCTTTGCGTCTTAGGTTCAGCTGGACGGTGTCTCTGATTTGGGCTTGCGGCGAAGAATCCATAACAGCATCGATGCGGCGCCAATCAAAAGCATCACACCGCGCCGCGGACTGCCCAGGATCAGGTCTCCTGTGCCGGCCAGCGAACCGAATAGGACGAAGAGGGCGGCTCCAAACCTCAACGCAGTACCAGCCATCGACTCGGGAGGTGTTGGACTCCAACGGGCCCAGGCCTTTGAAGGGGGTCGTACCAGAGTGGCAAATCGCCTCAGCGTAGCGTCGTCGTTTCGAGGGCCGAAAAGCGAGACTGGAATCCATGTGGCCAAACTGACTCCGGCGATCATCATGATCTTGCTCCATCCCGGCACTGCGGTTACGAAGAACGGATTGGGCCCTCCAAACAGGGTTTCGGTGCCAAAGACTTCGAGCCCCACACCAAGAAGCGTCGTGACACCCATGGCTGCGAGCTCGGCATAGGCAGTCACTCGTGGCCAGAACCATCTCAGGGCGCTCACCGAACCCAGCCCTGCACCGAGCGTGACCAGAAACCGCCAAACGGAAGCGATATTTTGAATCTGCAGTGCGACCAGCCCTGCGATGACCGCGATCAGGAGCACGCTGAGTCTCGAGACAAAAACGTAGTGTTGTTGACTCTGATCCGGGCGAATAAAGCGACGATAGAGGTCCTGGACGAGATACGAGGCGCCCCAGTTCACATGCGTGTCAATGGTGCTCATGAAGGCAGCCAACAGACTTGCCACGACAAGGCCGAGGAGGCCACTCGGAAGCACCTCTCTCATCACGAGAGGGTAGGCCATCTCGCGATCGAGCAACTCGATGCGGAAGCCGGAGAAGTGCACTCCCGGATCCTGGCCCGGACATGAAAGGCGAAGATCGAAGACTCCGGTGTCATCGAAGCCGCGAAAGGACGCCATGTGTTTGCCTGGGCCGACTTTCTCGAGCGGTCGGCTCTGTCCTGCCAGATCCGCGTCGCAGTTGTCAGGTAGCCCAAGAAAGACCAGTGTGCCACCGGTCGCGAGATCGAGGGTCGATGGGGAAACCAGGGCAGTGTGGGTACCCTCAGGATCGATGGGCCCTTGAATCTCCAGTCTTGCATCGGGGTTCCCGGGCAGTTGGGGGAACAAGATCAATGATCCCAGTCCAATCAAGATCCACGGCCAGGGTCTGAACGCGTTGTGCACCACCGCGAACCAGATCATGGCGCCTTCGGCCTGAGCCTCGTCGCGGCATGCTGCCATTCGCTGTACGAAGTATCCGACGCCTTCTGCCCATCGCCACCAACCCGCAATGAGTAGAGTCAAGAAAAATATCGGGGGAAGGGTAGGGTGATCCGAGGGCGGTATCAGGTCCAGAACGTCGGCCAGCGATCGATCGCCGGTGGTCTCGACCGCTGTAGCGACTGCGCCCAAGAGGCCTGAGGGTGCCTCTGTTTCTGTTGGTGCATTACCGAGACCGCCGAATTGACTGACCAGCAAGACCGCTAGAACTATGGCTCCGACGGCGCTGAGTCCAAACTGAACGAGATCGGTGACCACAACACTTCTGAATCCACCCATCAGCGTGTAGCTCACCGAAACCGCAATACAGATAGAGATGACGACGATGGGCTCGACCTCGAAAAAGGCTCGACTGATCTTTACCATGGCGGCGATGACCCAGGCCATGGTCAGACAGTTGATGAAGAGACCGAAGTACAGAGCTTTGATCATGCGAAGTGCCGCCGCGGGTCTTCCGCTGTAGCGAATCTCGGTTATCTCGGCATCTGTAATGACACCGGAGCGACGCCACATTCGCGCGAAGAAAAAAGCCGCTGTCAGATGAGCGATAGCGACGGCCCACCAGATCCAATTTCCGCTGACTCCGTCTGTTGCAACTATGCCGGTAACCAGCAGCGGCGTGTCAGCTGCGAAGGTCGTTGCGACCATCGAGGTGCCCGCGACCCACCAGGCGAGTTTCCGATCGCCAACAAAAAAGCTTTCGGTACTCCGGCCAGCTTGCTTTGAGAAGAAGACCCCGGCACCAAGGGCGAAGGCCATATAGGCGGCTATGATCGAGAGATCGAGAAGGGATAGGCCGTCGGGCACGATGCGATCATTCCTGGCGATTGGAACAGGACGGGCTCACTGCGGTCGAGCCCGCCCCCGTCGGATCCCGACAAGACTTGCCAGGAACCGCCAGTCTTTTCGTCCAGCGAGCCCGGTCAGGGTCGCCAGGGTTGCGAAAACCGGAAGATAAATCGCGACCTTGATCAGAAGATCGAAGGCGGCCGAGGCATCGATCATTCTTGCCGCCAACAGTGCCGGGATGCTGGCCAGAGCGGCAACCGTGAGTGTGCGGCAGTAGAAACCAAAAGGGAACACCTCTCTCAGCGGTACGTTTAGAACTTGACTGAGAGCAAGCAGGACATAGAGCCAGGCTATGAACGTTGCGATCAAGGTAGATATGGCGGCACCGACCATTCCCAGCCAGAGGACAAAAGGCACACTCAAGATCAGATTTATGACGGCTGATAGTCCTGCCCAAGCCGTAATGACACGAGTCTTGTTGATCGCTTTTAGGACTGCACTGTAGTCAGCCACTCGCTGAAAGAGGGTCAGAGAATAAATGCTGAACACGATTGCTGCGCCTTCGTACTCCCGTGAAAAGAGCAGCACGATGAGCTCCCGCGAAATCAGAACGAACATCACCATCAGAGGTAGGACCATCACGCTCACCTTGGTGATCGACTTCGTCCAAAGTGACAAAAGCTCCTCTTTGTTGCCTTCCAAGTAGGAGGTGACCAAAGGGATCATCATCACCGAGGCGACCGAGGTGGCAATCATCGGTACGAGAGGTATCTCCCAGGCCCCAACTGAGTATTCCGCAAACACGACCACCGGGAGCAGAAACATTACGACGTACTTGTCGATGAATTGGTTGATCTTCCAAAGCAGGTCTGCGATTCCAAGGGGCACCGAGTAGCCCAGGACCTGCCAAACCATATCGCCGGGTAGAGTTGCACCTGTCTTCTCGAGCTCATGCGAGAAACAGATACTGGTCACGATGACCCGAAAGACGCCATAACCAACGAGTGCATAGCAGACAGTCTGTATTGGCCGACCTAGGGCAGCAGGAACGACCATGGCTGCAAACAACACAAAACTGAACAAAATCGTAACTCGGGCCGCCTGCTTGGTCTTTCCGAGTGCGATCAGAACGTTTTGGATGGGATAGGTGGGCAGCTCAATGATGACCAGAAAGGCCAACGGGATCATCAGCCCGACAACGTCGTAGCCCCGTGAGGAAGCGATCAGGCCGATCAGCAAGAGCAGCAGAGCACCACCGACCGCGATGTAGAATAGGATCCTGCTGATCAAGAAAACGAAAGCGCGATGTGCATCCTCCTTCACGATCCCGAGGTAGTAGAAGACACTACCGGGTAGACCGAGTTGGGCCAAAGAGGTGACTGCCAAATAAGTCAGGAGAGCAAAGCTGAGCAGGCCAAAATCTGGTTTGGGCAGCAACCGGGCGAGAATAGCGATCCCAGCGATACGCGTGATCCCACCGACCGCTTTGCTGACAACGAGAATGCTGGCTTTCGAGGCGAGCGCGGTCTTCTCCGAGGGACCTGAGCTCTGATCAGCTGGGGACGAAGTGGTCAACGCGGGGCGGCCTCTTGGGCTCGCTTTTCAGCTGCATGTAGGGGAGAAGTGTCGCTAGGCTCGATGCTCCCCATTCGAACCACCTACCTCGCCTCGAGGGCGTTGCGGTCACAAGTATACCAAGCATGGGTTCTGCCAAGACCTTCATTCAAATTCACCTGCGCCGTGAAATCCGTGGCCTTTTGTAGCTTCTTCGGGCTGCACACGAACCCCTCCGACAGGATCTCGCGATACTTCGATGGTGTCAGCAACGGGTTGAGACCGAGCTTCGCAGCGGGTACTCCAAGGGCCATGACCAACCAAAGAATGTTTCGAGGCACCCGAGTTGGCCGGTAGGTTTTATGGCAGGTCCGTGCCAGCACGCTTAGGAAGTCGTCGGCTGTGTGTGGCTCGTTGTGAGCGACAAAAAACACCTCCGACAGGGCCTGTGGGTGACAACCGACGATCTCGATAGCTCGAACCAGATCGCTGATGTAGAGGAATGAGAACGCCGAGTCAGGCTTGGCCAGCACCGGGAAGAAGCCACGCCAGGCGCAGCGGAAAAGAGAGAGAAAGTCCCGATCGCCGGGACCGTATACTGCGCTGGGTCGCAGGATCGTATAGGCGAGGCCGTCGATTCTGCGGACTGCCTGCTCACCGGCCAGCTTACTCTTGCCGTAGTCAGTTATCGGGTCAGGGATATCTGTTTCGGTCCGAGGCTTTTGTAGAGTTCCGGTGCCGGCAGCGGCCTGACTCGATACATGGACGAGTCGAGCTCCGCTAGCCCGAGCCGCCAGCGCCACTTGTTCTGCTGCCCCCGCATTTGCGGGCAGATAGTCCTTCAAGCTCGGCGCACGGGTTTTCCCGGCTAGGTGAATCACCAGGTCGCAGCCATTGAAGGCCACGGTCAGCTCGTTGCGCTGCAGCGGGCTGACGACAGGCTCCGACTCTGCCGGAGGCGCTCTTGTGGTCTCGGGCCGCAGAATCGCGCGAACCTGCCAACCAGCTCTCGCCAGATGCAGAGAGAGGTGTCGCCCAATAAAGCCGGTCGAGCCCGTGACAGCAACTTTGCCTTCCATCACAGCTGTTCTTGAAAGATCCGATAGGTTTTGTAGACAATGCCACCCGCGACCCTGATTTCGCTAGATGACACCCAAGGACTTCCCGACGCGGTCGAAGGCGAACAGGATCTCTTCGATGTCGTCGTGGCTATGTCTGGCAGTAATGCTCGTCCGGACAATACACTCACCGTCGGGCACGCCTGGTGGTACTGCAGGCGACGTGAAGATCCCCTCGTCCCACAGCGCTTGCCAGAAGCGAAATGTCTTTGATTCCTCGCCTATCAGAACCGGCACAATCGGGGTCTCGGAACCGAGGGTGTCGAAACCCAGTTCATGCATGCTTTTGCGGTAGAACTTGACATTCTGCTGTAGCTTTTCGCGTCGCCAGGTCTCTTTTTGAATTAATTCGAGGGCCTTGGTAGTGGCAGCGATCTGCATTCCGGGGAGCGCAGCCGTAAACATGAAGGGTCGCGCGACGCAGCGAACATAGCCCACGATATCGGTGTCTCCGCCGATAAACCCTCCTACCGAGCCGAATGCCTTGGAGAAGGTGCCCACGACGAGGTCTACACCCTGTTCCTGACCAAGATGCTCCGCAGTGCCACGACCTGCCTTGCCAAGGACTCCGGTTCCGTGTGCATCGTCGACTAGAAGGCCAGCATCGTACCGCTCGGCCAGCTCTACGAGTCGATCCAACGGCGCGATGTGACCGCTCATGGAGAAGACACCATCGGTGACGATGAGCCGCCCACCGGGGCGATCGGAGTCCTTCTCGAGGAGGTGCGCGAGCTGGTCTATGTCGTTGTGTCGATATTTTCGGATCTTCGAGAATGAGAGTCTCGAGCCGTCGTAAAGACTGGCATGATTCTCACGATCAAAGTAGAGAATATCCTTTCGACCTCCGAGGGCGCTCAAGGCGCTCAGGCAGCCTTGAAATCCGGTGCTGAAGGTGAGAACACTCTCGACCTGAAGAAACTCGGCCAACTGTTCTTCTAGACGGTCATGCAACACCAGGGTTCCGGTGAGAAACCGTGAGCCGGTACAGCTCGTGCCATAGCGATCGAGAGCGCGGCGTGCGGCGGCCTTGACTCTCTCATCGCAAGCCAGGCCAAGATAGTCGTTGGAGCATGCAACAAGCTTCTCCTCTCCTTCGACCATCCATCGAACACCAGCATTGGTTTCGACTTGGCGAAAGTAGGGTTTGAAACCGGCCGCGGCAAGGTCTGCCAAGCGGACGTACTGCTGTGCTTTCTCGAACACGGCCTTGGGCCGTCTCGAGTCGTCGACTGTCTCAGGAATCACCATTGGACACCACCCTTGTTCTATGTTTTCACTAATAAACGTCGGGAGAGACTAGCTGTCAGCCTCCAGTGCGTCGATTCGATTCCTGAGACGCTCGATGACAGTTTCTACCGACGAGACTCTCAACATTCTCGCAAATTGTTTTCGATAATTCTTAATCGTATCCACTCCATCCACAACGTAGTTGGTGATCACCCAACTATCTTCGGATGGAATCAAATAGTAGTCGAGCTCAATGTCATCCTCACCATAGCGCGCGATCGTTCGCACAGTTGCTGTCTCGCCATCGATATCCTCGCCTACGTACTCAAAACTATCGGCGCGATACCTTCCAAGTTTTCTTACCGACGAGACTCGAAGAAGCTCCCTGAAGACCTCTTTGAAGGTCTCGCAATCATCGCCAGCGGCAGGATCACAGAGACCGTCGATCGCCTCATTCGCAATGGTCGAAAAAGAGGTCATCTGATCCATAACATCGAAAACCTGTTCGTTCACGTCCGAGTCGGCTCTGCCGGAGTCTTTCGAATAGAGATCCAGGATCTCATCGTTCGACTCTCGAATTACCTGTAATGGTCCTTCTTGGGCAACAGCCGGAGAAATTGAGACCAACAGGAGAGTTACCGTGGCGGCATACCGCAACAGATCTACAATTTTAGCTGATTTCGACCGTTTCATGATCAATCCACTCCAGGTAGAGCTCAATGCGCCCCAATGTCAACGCTATGCGGGCCAGGGCGAGCTGATACTGAGCTTCTTGCTCGATGACTATCGCACCGAGCTCGTAGTATTGGCCGTAGGCGTCTACCAGCCGGTCGACGCTACCAAGACCGAGGTCCCAATTATCACCGCTTAGTCTCAGCCAGCGTTTTGCCGCCTTCTTGGATCTCTTGGCAGCATCGAGTAAATCTGAGAGAGCCTTTGCTTCCGCATAGGCTCGGGTGACCTCGATAATCAGTCGATCTTCGAGAACCGACAGTTGCTCGATGGCTTCCTGCCGCTCGACAGATGATTGGCTGATGGCCAGTCGGTGATCGGCAAACTTGAGGTTCCACCGAAGACCCAAGAAACCACCGATTGTCCGCAGGTTGAATGGATCCAGAATGAAAGGATTTCTGATATCGGTTCGGTTTGGAGCGCGAGCGTAGGCCCCACCCAAAGCGAGAAAGATGTCGGGCCACCTGGACGCCTCGGCTAGCGCCAATTTACTATCGAGTGCGCCGAGGCCGGCACGGGCTTGTTGGATCGGCGGACTCGAATCCATTGCCATTGTGATTAGTGAGTCCAACATGTCCTCGTCTGGTAGCCCCGGTGTCCCCGCAGGAGCGAAGCTATCCGAATCGAGCTTGCCCCAGTCGAGCAGGACCTCCAACGATGCACCCGCAATCTCCTGATTCTTGACACTCTGTCTGCCCGCGGCTCTAATCCCGTACTCGAAGCTCTGCACTTCGAATAGGCGTGTGTCATCTACGTCGGAGTCGGGGTCATTCGCAGCTCGCTCGACCTCCTCGAGCAATCTCTCGTAGTCCTTTTGCAAATCCTCGGCCAGATTGACACCACGATTTGCCGATTCAAACCCCCAAAACGCCTGCACGACTTGGAATCCGAGCTTCGCAGCTGTGAAATCTCTACCGAACTCCCGTACGAGAACACCCTGCTCGGCCGCGGCTCGAGCGGAGGCGATCTTTCCAAAAGTCGTAAGCGGCTGGGCGATCCTAAGGTCGAATCGATAAAATACCCCCAGATTGTTGAGGTCTTCGTTGGAGTCCGGTGACTCGAAGATGTTTCCTTTTGCTTGCGGGACCAAACCCGTCTTGAAGTCGAGATCGATACTGGGTAGTTTTGTGTTCTTGACTTCCTTGACGTCGAGCTCGGCACGCTGCACTTTGTAGCGCTCGGCCTGAACGACTGGATGGGTCGCAAGGGCGTGTTCGACGGCTTCGCGTAGGGTATGGCGTGCGGAGTCGTCAACCGCGTCGGTCGTCTGGCTGTGGGTCACTTCGGGGATTAAAAGGCACAAGAACAGTACTGTCCACGGTAGCGACCGCGGGCTGTTTGACAATGAATTGTGCACTCTTAGGACGGACCCTGGACTTAGTTCAACACTTGGAGTCGAGCGGGGTGGCTCAGATCTTCTACGAGCGGGACGGCGTTCCAGCTTCGCGCGATCGGATCACCGTGTGGTCCGTACTCTTCGTTCCCTGGAGATACGGGTTCCAAACGCCATGTCCCAGATGACGCTGCTGACACCGAACCCGCGGTCGGGATCATGGTAATGGTGCACCACATGGTGTTCTTGGAGACGCTTCCAGATAGGGTGGCGAAGCGGCGCATGATAAACGGCGTAATGGATCATGTCGTAGGCTAGATAGCCGACCAGAAACCCGGCTGATGCAGCATAAAAGACACCACCATTTCCGAGGGTCAGCCGAAATAGCAGGTAGAAAGGAATCACCAGAATCACTGCCAGGAGCGGTGGCATCACAAGCCGTTTCTGATCGTTTGGGTAGTCGTGGTGAATACCGTGTAGCAGGAAGTGCCACCTTTTCCCCAGATCGCTCGAGGGTTCGTAGTGAAATACGAACCGGTGAAGCAAGTATTCGGACAAGGTCCAAAAGAAGACGCCACCCGTAAAGAAGAGAAGCAGCTGCGCGGGCTGGTTGCCTGAAAATTGTGCGGCTTTATACAGACAAAAGCCGACTATCGGAACCCAAAAAATCAGAGGGTAGGACCAGTGGACGTATGACTGAGCGTCGAGCGTTGGGTTTTTGAAGAGTCGGATCGACTCCTTCGCGTTTGAAACATACATTTTGGACACTTGGATCTCACCTCCGCGGAGACCGGCGCATCCCTCCACAAACGCGCCCTACTTTGCCGTCTTATGCCTGGACAAAACGGCTGACAACGTCGAAGTATACTGTACTCGATGAGAGGCGAACCGTGTTAGAGATCCTGACCCGGCTCAAAGCGGACCTGCAGCGTGTAGGGAAGCCTCGAGAGGTTGAAGGTGTTCTGGATCGCTTTCTCATCCGACCTTGCGGGTATGTAATAGCGCGATGGCTGACGCCGAGTTGGGTAAGCCCCAATTTTCTGTCGTTGTTGGCCTTAGCCTTCGGATGGCTCACCGCTTACTGTCTCTTTGAAACGGCCAGATTGGGAAACCTTCCCGTCTACTCCGGGCTTGCCGCTCTGTCGATGGTACTTCACTCTGCTTTCGACAGCGCCGACGGTCAGCTGGCCCGTGCTAGAGGGACGACCAGTGAGTTTGGCCGCATACTCGATGGGATATGTGACTATCTCAGTTTTGCAGCTATCTATCTGGCTATCGGTCTCGGTCTGGGAGTCAGAGCAGGAACGGGAATGACTCCCTTCGTTCTTTCAGCGGTGGCGGCGGGTCTATCGCATGGCCTTCAGTGCGCTGTGGTCGAGAATCAACGCAATCTGTACCGACACTACGTACATGGCGCCGAGCTTCCCTTCGACGCTTCAGAGCCCGAACCAGGTGCGCAGATCGAGAGCGAGTTGGGCTTCCTACAACTCATACACGGGGCCTACTCCAAGCTTCAGATGGTTTTTGGGGGCTCGAGTCTTCGCTTGTGGCGCAAGGTCGACGGCTGGCAGCAGAGCCATTCTAGCGACTCGGATCGAATCGTTGGCCTGATAGTTGCTAATAACTTGAAGCGATTGCCTTTGTGGGCCCTGCTGGCGCCAAATTCTCACAAAGTAGGGATGATCGTCGGAGCTTTTATTCCAGTAGGAAGCAGTACGGTTTTCGGAGAACTGGGTCTGTTTTGGTACTTTCTCTATGTCGTTGTAGGTCTGAATCTACTGATGATCGTAATGATTTTCACCCAATCATTGGTAGATCGCCGAACCTGGGTTGCGCTAATGGAAGATTCCCACTGAAGTGCTCGGGCGCGATGGCTCGACTAGCCGGAACAAGTCTCGGACGATGAGATCAATCGTCACTGTTACAACTCCCCGTGCCTTCGACGAGCTCGGCGGACTCATGTTGTGGCAACGTGTGATCAGGACTCTGGGACATCTAGGCTCAGAGTCGGTTCAACTGATCATCGTTCCCGAATTGTCTGAGTTGGGATTGAAAGAGAGTGTGTGGCAAGAGTCGTATCTCGATGATGGCGATATCCAGGCCGTTGCGGGGAAGTCTCTGACTTCGGTCGATCTCCTCGAGATGGCCGGGGAGGGCGAGGGGCCGATTCTTGTCGTGCCCGGAGAATCCGTTTTTGACCCGCGGATCCTCGAATTCTGTTTGAACCAGACCGCTCCGGTTGCCTGCGTCGACCGAGATCCGCCGGCAGAGTGGCGAGCACTGGTGGAAAACGCCCCACGGGTCGGCGATGCTCGATTCTGTGGTCCCGTGGTAGTAACAGATGAATGGCTGAATCGGTATCCAGGGGACTTTCCTGACGCTGTCGCAAAGACTATTGCGCATGGATCACTGCCGACAGTTGACGTCGACTCCTTGCCGACAAGAGCAGGGAATCTACGACGAGATGTCAGACCCTTTTGGTTCCCAGCGCCAGATTCCAAAGACAGAAGCTTGGCAAGGCGTCTGCTGTTGTCTTCGACTCAGAAGGGCTCACTCGACCTTCCTGCAATGGTTCATGCTCCGATTGAGAAGCTCGTGGCCTGGAGCCTGGCGGGGACCAAGATCACTCCCAACATGGTCACTGTTCTGACTACTCTGGTTGCCTGGGTTGCCACCGTCATGTTTATCCGGGGCCATCTTGTCACCGGTCTCGTACTTGCTCTGATGGTTGGAGTATTGGATGGTGTTGACGGCAAACTGGCGCGTCTACGATTCGAGTTCTCCAGATTCGGCGAGCTCGAGCACTGGCTGGATTTTCTGTACGAATGGTCGTGGTGGGTCGCGCTGGCCTACTACTTCTCGAGCTCTGGTCTGCTCCCACAAGCCTGGCGCGTTCTTGGACTGCTAGCCTTCTTCGAAGTTGTCGATGGCTTGGCCAAGGCGATCAGTATTGTCTCGTTTGGGCGTCTCATCGACGAAATATCTCCGTTTGAAAGGATGGTGCGAATCTTTGGTGGTAGGCGTAACGTATATATTTGGCTCATGGTTCTCGGAACGGTCTTGGGAAAGCCTGCAGCGGCCTTTGAGATTTTGCCAATCTGGCAGGGAGCTACCGCGATTCTTCACTGGATAAGACTCCCCTGGCTTTTTGCCAATTCTCGTAAAGAGCAGCGGATAGGTGGAATCACCGGATGATGGACCGGTTGTGGCGGATTGTCTCGCGGGTCTCAGCAGAACATACCTGGTGGGTGCTGGGCATGACCCTGTTGGTCAGTATTCCTGCCTTCTTGTCGGTAAAGAATATCGGGCTCGACACCAACCTGAAGCGACTTCTTCCTGAGCATGCGCCGTCGGTCCGGTGGAGCCGCGAGCTCGAGGAGTCGGTCGGAGACGGGGGGTACTTCGCGATCCTAATAGAGGGAGATGATCGTCAAGTATTGATCACTACGATCGAAGAAATAGCCGACAGGGTAGGGGATCTCCCCTCGATTCAATCAGTTGATTATCGAAACCCCAAAGAGTTTGTCGACGAGTATCGCTACACCCTGCTACCCAACTCACTTCTCGAGGAGCTCAGAGACGAGATCGAGCGGTGGGAGATCGAAGTCAATCCGTTTCTACTCGACCTGGATGCCCCCGAGACCTCCGATACCCAAGCTGATGACGACGAGGAGGATGCCGATCGCTTGGAGAAATTCCTGACTCACTACGTGCATATGGACGAATATCAGGCCGACTCGGAGGGTCGTATTTTTGGCATGATCATTAGACCCAAGGAAGGTATCTCGAATCTAGCCAGCCTGAGAGAGCTGTACGGTGAGCTTCAGAGGATCACTGCCGAATCGGTCGAGGGGAAGGGGTTGTGGTGGGGCATCGGAGGTAATCTTCGTACGCGGGTCGACGAGTTCGATCTGATCGTCTCGGATCTAGGAAGGGCCGGATGGGTCTCGGCAATAGCGATTCTGCTGACTTTGGCGATCAGCTTTCGGTCCTTCAAAGTCCTGCCAGTTATCCTCTACCCTTTGGCGATGGGTCTTCTGTGGTCGTTCTGCTTTGTCCCGACTTTGGTGGGAGATCTGAATACTATTACCGCGTTTCTCTTGTTGGTGTTGTTTGGCATGGGCGTGGACTATGCAATCCACCTCGTGAGCCGATTTGAGGTCGAATTGACCTCGCGGTCTCCCGAAGAGGCGCTAGAGGAGACCCTTCGATCGACAGGTAGATCGGTAGCGACCTCCGGTGCGACTACGGCCATAGCTCTACTGATTCTGTCGGTGTCCGATTTTAGGGGTTTTTCGGACTTTGGCATCATCGGCGGAACCTCGATCGGAGTCATCACATTGGCAATGCTTTTTGTATGGCCGGCCTGTGCCGTCGCCGGCGTCAAGCTCGGACTCGTCTCGGCGGGAAAGCCCTCGACCGAGGGATGGGCTCTACCGCTCCCAGGGCCTATCGTAATAGTTGGGGTGTTAACGCTTGTTGGCCTATCGATATTCGCCGCTCGGGAGTACCTTCAGTTCGACTACGACTTCACCAAATTAAGCGCCACTATCCCGGGCAAGGAAGAGATCAACGAGAAACAGAGAAAGGTCTATCCTGCCACCTCTGCACCTGCGGCTCTCTATGTAGCCAGAGACCTCGAAGCTCTCGATCAGATTATGGCTTTGCTGGAGAAAAAGCGCGACGAAGCAGCCGATTCCCCGACTATTGGCACGATCAACAGCATCAGAAATTTCGCTCCGAGCCGTTCGCAGTTCGACCGTCGACTCGAGACTATCGCCGAGATGCGGGATTCACTCCAAGGTCGGTGGGTAAGAAAGATCGACGATCCTGATCGAAAGGAGATCATTGAAGACTTTCTGGCATTCGAGCCACCGAACAACCCCCCACGCATCGACGAGGTTCCAGTATCGATCAGCCGAGAGCTGATGGCTCGCGATGGCTCTGGAGCGTTGGTGACCGTCGACACCGATGGGCGCAGTCGGGATGGCAGGATGGCCATGGCGTTTACCAGGGACCTTTATGAGATCGACCTTCCTGAGGGCGTGCGGGGACCCACAGGTGAAAAACTCGTACTTGCGGAGATACTTTTCCTGGTCACCGGCGAGAGTGCCTGGATTGTGGCTCTCACTTTTGGAGGGATTTTTATCCTGGTCCTCCTGGATCGGAGATCGGTCATCCAGACAGTCTGGGTCTTGGTGCCGCTGGCGGCTGGCATTCTTCTGACTCTGGGAGCCATGGTAGTACTCGGCTGGAAGCTGAATTTCTTCAATCTGGTCGTACTGCCAACGATGTTAGGAGTTGGGGTGGATCATGGTGTGCACTACTACCGGCGATGGCGGGAGGTCGACGGCGACACCCGTTCGACCCACTACGAGTTGTTTGGACCCATCACGATCGCGTCGGTAACCACGATGATGGGTTATCTCGGCATGGTGCTCGCACACCACCCAGGCTTGCGCTCGATCGGACTGCTCGCGCTTGTCGGATTGACGGCTACCTGGTTTACAGCTCTGGTGCTGCTACCGGGTCTTCTTTGCTGGCAGAGGGGTTGTATGCCAGGTCTTCTTCGATTGCAGAAGAGTCCTAGGACTGAAAGTTCGTAACGAGATTCTCTGTTCGGGACGGGGACCTGGCACAGTTCGACTATTCGGATTCTTGCCGTCGAAAGGAATCCGTAGCTGATGCCCTCCGCACGCACGAGATCGTGCACCGGTCTTCGCAGCCCTTTCGAGTATAGAACTCTCTCAGGCGATGATCTTTGGTGTACTCGCTCAACGGGATACCAGGATCATTTCGTCGCTGACTGCAGTATGAGACGATCCCGTCCTCATCTACATAGAGATACCGGGCGCCAGCGCGGCATTTCCAGGGAGCCGAACCGTCTCTAATGATCTTCGACTCCCAGCCTTCACCAACGTGGTGGAGAAGGCTCTTACGGCTTCGCCCATGAATCTCTTGATAGAAATCCGCCAGACTGTCGCCGAGAAGACCGGGGTCGAGTTGGCCCTCCTGGTCATGCATCAGGCCGACGGTCATATAAAAGCCCATTTCTTGAACACCCTGCACGACCTCACGTGTTTCCTCGAGGTTGCTGGATCCGAGCACGGCGTTGACGGTCACCTTGAACTTGGCATGATCGCGCAGCAGGGCCAGACGCTCCTTTAGACTCGACCAGGATTTTTCGGAAACTTCGTTGGGCTCCAGGTTGTCGATTGAGACCTGTAGGATCGTGAGCCCGGAGTCGTTGAGTCGCTCGATCCAGCGTGAAGTCAAGGTGTATCCGTTCGTGATCGACGTACAAACCATCCCGCGCGATACTGCGTAGCGGATCAATTCGTCCAACATTGGATGGAGAAGAGGCTCACCGCCCGTCAGGGTCAATACAACTGTGCCTGCATCGGCAATTTGATCGATGCGCTCGATCAAGTCTCTGGTGTCGACTGGCGGAGAAACGTGGTCAAACTCGTTACAGTACCCGCAGGCAAGATTGCAGCGACGGGTGACAACTAGTTGGACAAGGACAGGTTTTGAAGGCGAAAGTATTGCCGCGCCCGCTCGGGCCAGGGAGCGAATAGGTGGGTTGGGTAGAAGCATCGGTGGTAGGTCTGGCTAGTCTGAGGTCGATCGAACGGATAGCTCGGTCAACAGATCGCGGGCGTCGGATGTTGCCAGGCGAAGATCGTCCGGTGTGTCGATATCGATCCACATGCGTGGTCCAGGGAGAGTCGCAGCCAGGACCAATCCCTTGGAAGCGCAGTGCCGAACACCGTCGGAGAGTGAGAACCGGGAATTTGCCTGTGCGGTCTCGAGACCCTCTGCAAGAGTTTTGGTGCAATAGAAAAGCCCGGAATCACCGGCATCCCACGACGTAAGCTCTTTACCGATGGCGACTACGTGACCGGCTTCGGTTTGTACTTTTGTCAGATCATCGAGATCGACGATCGATCCCGGAAAGGGATCCACGGCCAGAGTGATCTTGTCTGCGTCCATGTCAAAATCGATCAGGTACCTGATCATCTGGGGAGAGAACAAGTGGTCAGCCATAGAAAGTAGGAACGGTCGCGGCGAGAAGGATCGAGCGAGGGCCAAAGCCGTGACACCGTTTCCCTTCTCCCAACCCTGGACGGTCACGAACTCGATATCGATCCCAAGTCGTTCAGCAATATCCAAGTAGTTATTACGCACCATGTCGGCTTTGAACCCGAGCCCGACTCGGAACTCGCGCACTCCGGCGGCGTAGAATGCATTCAGACTCCACTCCGCAATGGTTGCCCCATGAAGTGGCATGCATGGCTTCGGTAGTTTCTCGTCCACTCCTCGCAGCCGGGTGCCTTCACCGGCAGCGAGAATGGAGACGGGTAGGGGTAGAGCAGTCTCCATCACGCGATTACCTGCCCTTCCAGCTTTTCGCTGGTGGTGGCTTGGGCCTTCGGCGATTCAAAATCGGTCTCGCCTATTAGCCCGCGCGGTCGTGAATCATGCGCGCTAGGACTCTTTGACGTCTACGAGAGGTGTGGCCTGCACTGCTGTTTCGATGACATCATCCGCCAGAAAATCCTCCAGAGCTCGTTTTGCTTCAGAGTCTGAGATTTGCTGGGGCGGATGCTTCATCGTGTAAGCAGACGCTGCGATGAGAGGACCCGATATCCCTCTGTCCAGAGCCACCTTGGCGCAGCGGATAGCGTCGACTACCACACCCGCTGAGTTAGGTGAGTCTTCGACACTGAGCCTGGCCTCCAAGTGCATTGGAACGCCGCCAAATCCTCTTCCCTCGACCCGGATAAAACAGACTTTGTTGTCCTTTTGCCAGGGAACATAGTCCGATGGGCCGATGTGGATTTGATCGTCGGGGAGCCGGATTGCAAGCTCCGCCTGAACCGACTCGGTCTTGGATTCCTTCTTGCTTCGCAACCGAGTCCTCTCGAGCATATTGAGGAAGTCGGTGTTGCCGCCGGTGTTGAGCTGATAGGTACGATCGATCCGCACTCCTCGATCTCCCATCATCTTCGCCAGGGTACGATGCATGATAGTCGCACCGAACTGGCTCTTGATGTCATCACCAACGATTGGAATACCCTTTTCGCTAAACCGGGCGGCGTACTCTGGATCCGAGGCGATAAAGACCGGAACACAGTTGACCATGGCAACGCCGGCCTCCAGACATGCTTCGGCATAGGCCCGAACGGCCTGCTCTGAGCCCACCGGCAAATACGAGATGAGAACCTCGGCGCCTGACTCCTTCAGGGCTTTGGCTACATCTACGGGTTCGGCATCTGCCACCCGAAAGGCCTGGTTCTCCGGATAGTTCGCCATGTGGTCTGCGACGCCATCCAAGACTGGGCCCATCTGGACCATGATTTCCTGCGAATTGACGGATGGCTCGAAGACCGTCGTGCAATTCGGCTCAGCGAATACGGCTTGATTGATGGATCGACCAACCTTTCTTCGATCAACATCGAAGGCAGCAACAGGTCGAATACTCCCGACGCTGTAGGAACCAATTACTTCACGCATCAGTCCGATCGGTTCTTCGTTGTTGTTCTTTTTGTAGTGGTCGATTCCCTGCAGGAGGGCGCTAGCGCAGTTTCCAACACCAGCGACTGCAATACGTACGTCGTTCTTCATCTTCAAGTCACCTGTTGTCGATTTCTATCGGAGTGGCCGGCCCCCACGACCACCGGCTTTGCCCTCAGGAGCCCAGTTGGAATCCAGAGTGCGACGGTAAAGACTACCACGGAGTGAGCTCTTCGCGCTGGGAATGTCGCTTTCTCCACATTGCGACTAGAACTTGGGCTTCAATATGATTCCTTCGCCATGGCGTCCATCGAGAGCGATCGTCAGCGGCGAATTCAGCCTTAGATGTTTGAGGTGAGTCGTCTCGGTTTCTGCTTGGCACTCATCGAGCCAGCTCCAGTCGAGAAACTGACCGTTTTTTTCACTAGATTCTTCCGCACCTGGTGGCAAAGTGAGGTATCCGATCCTTAAGGACGAAATGTTTTGAAAGAAATGAGTTCCCTGAGACGGCTCGACATCGTATCCCTCTGGTGATGCTTCTACGATTGCGCCGACATTTGAGATCTGTCCCCACTGTACCGGAATTCCGAGCCATGGATCTGCTGTCCCCCAGCGTCCGGGACCAATCAGCAAATAACGACGGTTTTCGGTTTCGAGCATCTTGTTGATATGGCCTACTTGCGCCGCGATGTCCTTGTTCTGTGCAGCTTCCCAGTTTTCGCGTCGGACATAGACGATATCCTCGATCTCGTCCTCGATCCCATGCCCTAGGCTCGAGTGTGAAACACAGAGCTCCTGACCTGGGTCATAGGACAGCTGCGCGATCTCCTTTTCGGCAGACCGGCTTACAAAGGGTCGTACCTGCAGAAGATAGAGTACGGGGCGCTTCCTGGGGTGGCCCGGAAGCACAGGTTTGCCCCAATCACCCATGTCGCAAGCGAACTCGATCTCGACTGGAGATCCTAGTCCCAGTTGCGAGATCATGAGGAGGTGCTCGAGAGCGTCCGCCAATGGGATTGCCCCGTGGCGCAGGATGTTGTTGAAGGTGACGACTCGGGGCCCAGAGTGCTGCAGGTCGTCACGGATGGTCTGATCTTCGGGGCTGTACACGCTTCCAACAACCTGGAGAGTCCCGTCATCTTCAGCCTGGGCCAGGTCGTGGAACTTGATGTTGGCATAAGGATCGGTCAGCGGTAGACAACAAGTCGAATCAACATCGAGGGCGTAGAACCCCCGTTGGGTGGTGTCGAGAAACGTCTTTGAAGTGGCGTCCTGAGCCAGAACTCGTGGATATCTAGGGCTGAACCGCAAGGCAAGTCCACCGTCGACAACCAACCGACCGAGCCCCAGTCCGACATGGGCTACACCATCTTCCGGACTCTGAGGCCCTATGGGGTAGAAATTGTGAGACTGTGCGACGCCGGCGAAATGCGGATAGAAAAGAGAACCATGCTGCTGGCCGACAAGACGCTGGACAATGACGGCCATTTTCTCTTCCTCGAGCCGGTGACCCGTGCTGGCCAGATACGCATTGGCGTTGCCATAAAACGTCGATGCGTAGACGAGCTTGATTGCACTGCAAAGCTCAGCCAAGCGCTGCTCCGGATCTCGGCTCTGATTTGGGATCATTACGGTTGTGTAGATCCCCGCGAGCGGCTGATGCATCGAGTCTTCGAGAAGGCTTGATGACCGTATCGCAAGCGGCCCACCCATGTGGTGGGCCACATAAGTGAGATCGTTTCTCAGGTCATCGTCGAGTCGACCTGCAACAAACCGCTTAGCGATCTCAAGATCATCATCGCTCGCGTAGGCGAATTCCCTGAGGTTGTTGTTCTCGACGAATTCATCGAAGAATTCAGTGGTGATGATTACGCTTTTGGGTATGTGTATTTCGAGACCCTCGATCTCTGCAGAGCCGCTTTTGGCGAGGGTCATGTTCAGAAACGCGAGTCCGCGAGCCTTGCCGCCGATCGAGCCTTGGCCGATTCTCGAGATGATGTCGCGATCGAACTCTTTCCGGTTGAAGTCCGCGATGACTCGTCGGTAGGTGCTGTGGTAGGACTCTTTGAGCGCGTTGGTCAGATACTTACGCAAATCCTCGGTTGAGCCGAACTCGGACGCCTGACGTGGCCTCAGACGTTCGGCCAGTTCGAATTCACTACGGGCCATCAGCCAAATTGAGAAATGATTGTGGGCAGCGTGATACTTGAGACACTCCTCTGGAACGACCGCCAGATGGCGTTCCAAGTCACGGACATCCTTGGCGCGAGCAATCTCCTCGCTGCCATCCGATGAACGGAAGACAAAATCGCCAAATCCGAGGTTACTCCTGAAGAAACTGCGGATGTCGGCTAGCAGGCTCTCGGAATTCTTGTCGACAAAGATAGCGCCGAGCTCCTTTGCTCGGGCGGCATTGCTCTTCTCGGCTGACTGGAGCAGGATGGGTAGATCCCGATCATGCTCTCGCGTAAAGCGGGCGAAATCGAGACCCCCGACAGGGTCGAGTTTTCCCTCGCGCGGAATTCGAATATCGCTTACGATGCCCAGAATATTTCGACGGTAGCGTTTGAACAGTTGTACACCCTGCTCATACGAAGTGGCGTGAAGAATCTTTGGACGCGATCGCATGTACATTCGACGATGAAGCTCGTTGACACCTTCGGCGTAGAGCGAGTGAGACTGAGCCATCAACTCCTTGTACAGCATCCCCAGAAGAGCGGAGTAGTACCTGGGCGAGTCTTCCAGAACCAGAATGACCCGGACATGACCATGTTGAATATCGTGATCGACGTTTTGTCGATCTTCAAAATACTTGATGATTGCCACCAAGATCTGGGAGTCTCCAGACCACAGAAAGACTCCATCGACAGCGTCTCGATCGAGAGCACTGTGTGCCAGGTCGAGCTCGCGACGGTCGAGTGCCAACAACACGACGGGTCGCCCCGGGCGGAGCTCCTTGATCTTGCGGGCAAGTGCATTGACCCCCATGTCGATCACACTCGTCATAACCAGAATCAGATCGAACCTCTGGTCATCGAGCCTTTTCAAGGCTTGCTCACCCGAGGGCACGTGGGTCACCCGAGGAGGGCCGGACAGGCTTACATCGCGATACTCGAAGAAGACCTGTTCTGTGAGTTGCCCGTCTTCCTCGAGAATAAAGGCATCGTACGGCGAAGACACGAGCAGCACCTCACGCACTCGAAAGGGCATGAGGTCGTGAAACCGGCGGTGTTGAAAAGTGCGTTGTAGCGGCATCCAGAGCTCAGACTACACCCTGGTCGAGCATGGCATCAGCTACTTTGATGAATCCCGCGACGTTTGCACCGTCGATATAGTTCACGAAATCTCCCTGTCGCCCATGTTTGACGCATGTGCGGTGAATCTCGTGCATGATCATCTGGAGGCGCTCGTCCACTTCCTGGCGGGTCCAATAGAGACGCATGGCGTTTTGGGTCATCTCCAGCCCGGACACTGCAACTCCACCGGCGTTAGCTGCCTTACCTGGCGCAAATAGTATCTGGGCTTCCAGGAAGCAGGTAATCGCTTCAGAGTCACTGGGCATGTTGGCACCCTCTCCAACACACGTGCAGCCGTTGTCCAGTATTAATTTGGCGTCCGACGCGTTGATCTCATTCTCGGTCGCGCAAGGCAGAGCAACTTCGGCTTTGACTCCCCACGGCCGCTGGTCCTCTAGGTAGGCGGCCTCAGAATAACGCTCGACGTACTCCTTGATCCGTCCTCTACGATTGTTTTTCAGATCCATGACGAATTCGAGCTTGTCCCGGTCGATCCCACCCTCATCCACGATTGTGCCGCTGGAATCGGACATTGTGATTACTTTGCCGCCGAACTCGAGAACCTTCTTCGCCGCGAATTGCGCGACATTTCCGGAGCCCGAGATCAGTACCCGTTTATCTTTCAAGTCCTCCCTGCGGGTTGCGAGCATTTCGCTGACAAAGTAGACCAGGCCATAGCCGGTCGCTTCAGGACGGATGAGTGAGCCACCCCAATTGCGCCCTTTGCCGGTCAAGACACCGGAAAACTCATTGGCTAGTTTCTTGTAGGTACCGAATAAGTACCCGAGTTCGCGACCACCGACTCCTATGTCTCCCGCTGGTACATCTGTACTGGGGCCGATATGGCGAAACAACTCGCTCATGAATGCCTGACAGAAGCGCA
The DNA here is from genome assembly GCA_964195975.1 of uncultured Polyangiaceae bacterium. Taxonomy (GTDB): domain Bacteria; phylum Acidobacteriota; class Thermoanaerobaculia; order Multivoradales; family JAHEKO01; genus CAXMQZ01. The sequence goes on from CAXMQZ010000037.1 coordinate 86,374, forward strand.
TTACTTCACCGTCGCTTTTGGCCTTTGGGTCGAAATCCGAGCCACCTTTGCCACCACCAAGCGGAAGTGTTGTCAGGCTGTTCTTGAAGACCTGCTCGAATGCGAGGAATTTCAAGATCCCGAGATTGACGCTCGGGTGAAATCTCAGGCCTCCCTTGTAGGGTCCGAGAGCACTGTTCATTTCGATACGAAAGCCTCTGTTGACCTGTACCTCTCCTTGATCATCAACCCATGGCACGCGAAACATGATCACGCGCTCGGGCTCGACGATTCGCTCGAGAATATTGCTACTGCGGTATCTTGGATTCTTCTCGATCACCGGCCAGATGGATTCGATTACTTCGCTGACAGCCTGGTGAAACTCGGTTTCGGTCTGATTGCGAACCTTGACGTACTGCATGAAAGTGTCAATCGATTGCGGCATGACTCTCCCCTCGATATTGAAATCTGAGAACGTTCTTGGTGTGTCTGAGCGCGGATGCGGTCCGGCGGTATGATTGGGTGGCGACCCCTCTGAGGGTTGCCCAGCCGACACCGTAAGGTTACTGCATTAGACATCGGTAGGGTAGTGGTAGAGGCGAAAATTGTTGCTTGTAATCAGGGTGCCAGGGGTCGAGATTTTGTGATGATACGAAGGATCGTCGACACGTGTGGGGTTTGGACAGTGGTACCCGTCTCAGTGTTGCTTCTGGCCAGCTGTCAATCCGACGGGGAGAGGTCTGTAGAGCCGTCGATCTCTCCTACGGCTCGGATCGATATCGTCGAGGCTTTGCGAGCCGATCTTGCCGCCAAGCGTAGTCCATCCGACGGTGGGGGAACGGTCCGGTTCGACGGCGAACCGGAGGTGGCCACGGTCGGTGTCCCGGGACAGTGGAAGTTCGTATTCAACGTAGGTCCCGAAGGCATCGAAGAGGGCGGTCACATTCTCTTCCAGGTGCCTCCGTTCTGGGGATGGAGCACGCCCCAGGTTCTGTCGCCTGACCGCCTCGGCTACACCACTGTGTCTGACGGACCAGAGGACGTCGATCTGGACCTAGCCACGATCGATCAGGGCTTGCTCTCAATCGAGGTGCAAAACGAGCCACTGGTGGAGGGTGATCGCATCGAAATTCATTATGGCGCAGGGCCCGCTGGCGCCATGCCCGACTCCTACTCTGAAAGTCGGTCTTGTTTCTTTCTGGGAGTCGATGGGGATGGTGATGGCATCCGAGCACTGCTGGATGATCAGCCATGTCTCGAGGTCGCGCCAGGACCGGCATCTGTCCTTGTCCTGACCCTTCCAACTACGGCTACGGTGGGAGAGACCGTCGGTTTGGCGATAGCCATACTCGACCAACGAGGTAATCGAGGACCATTGTGGCTAGGGACGTTGGAATTTGAGGAGACCAGTGGGCTGGGAATACCATCCTCTGTCGAAATAACTACCGAAGATCGAGCCACGAAACGAATACCAATCAAGGTGGAGCGCGAAGGTCTCTTCAGGGTCGTCGCCACGACTGTGGATGGGTTGCGAGCTACCAGTAACCCGTTGTCGGTACGCTCGGGGCAGCAGTCGGTTCGTTGGGCCGATATTCACGGTCACTCGAGTCTGACTGATGGCACTGGGACACCTGGCGACTTCTTTCGATACGCCAGAGATGTAGCTGCCCTCGATATCGTCGCATTGACAGATCACGATCACTGGGGGATGGAGCCTCTTGCAATTCATCCCGAGCTCTGGGAAGAGATTCGCCGCGAGACGGAGCTCTTCTATGAACCCGGCATATTCGTAACGCTGCTCGGCTTCGAGTGGACCAGTTGGATACATGGTCACCGGCATGTTTTGTTTTTTTCGGGCTCGGGTGAGATCTACAGCTCGCTCTCGCCGGACTACGAAACACCGACCGCCTTATGGGACGCACTTCGGGGTCAGCAGGCACTGACTTTTGCTCACCATTCAGCTGGAGGTCCAATCGCAACGAACTGGGATTTTTTGCCGGACAAAGAGTTGGAACCCGTGACCGAGATTACATCGGTTCACGGGTCGAGTGAGGCCAGCGACAGCCCAGGTCTGATCTATGGTGCGGTACCCAAGAACTTTGTACGCGATGTTCTAGACCGCGGCTACAGACTCGGATTTATCGGAAGCGGTGACAGTCACGATGGGCATCCAGGCTTGGCGCACTTGAACTCGAGGACCGGTGGTCTCGCAGCGATCCTGACGGACGGCCTGGACCGGGAGTCCGTGCTGGAGGCCCTGCGTCAGCGTCGAACCTATGCAACCAACGGTCCGAGGATTCTTCTCGAGGTCTATCTTGAGGGTAGAAGGATGGGGTCTACCCTGTCGCCCGGTTCCGAAGACGCAGGTGACCCTTCAAAGTCTCAGTTGAAGATCAACGTGGTTGGGGTCGAGCCGATCGAGCAGGTCGACATTGTGGCCAGTGGAATTGTGGTCGAGTCCGTCGGCTGCAATCTCGAGCTCGAATGCACGATCGACCGAACTCTTGCCGTCGAGTCCCTGGAAAGCTATCTGTACGTCCGAGTGGTACAGGTCGATGGTGGAGCGGCGTGGTCGAGTCCGTTCTTTTTTGACTAGTGGTCATCGGTCACTGAAGGTTCGACTCGACGAGCAGTGCGATGGCTGCAAACAGGGTGAAAAAATGCCCGGCGATAGTAGCGGACATGACGAGCCCTCGAGAAGTAGAATGTGATTGTTGTCAGTCGATTCTCCAATGAACTCTCTCGAAACAGAAGTCACTGCGCAGCTGGGGATCGAGTTGCCCATCATTTGTGGAGCCATGTATCCGTGCAGCAACGCGGAATTGGTAGCAGCCGTCTCAGAGGCTGGAGGAATAGGCGTCGTCCAGCCTCTGTCGTTGGTGTTCGTTCACAAGCATGATTTCAGGGAGGGTCTGCGGCTGATTTCGAAGTGGACCTCGAAACCGGTAGGCATGAACGTCATTGTGGAGAGGTCGTCCAAGGCCTATCACGATCGAATGACGCATTACATGGACGTGGCATTGGAAGAGGGAATTCGGTTCTTTGTGACCTCACTGGGAAACCCTGGCTGGGTGGTGGACAAGGCACATTCGGTCGGCGGTGTCGTATATCACGATGTCACCGAGGAAAAGTGGGCCCTAAAAGGGCTCGAGGCCGGTGTTGACGGGCTTATCGCGGTCAACAACCGGGCTGGTGGACATGCAGGACCCAAGGACGCGAGAAAGCTGTTTGACGAGTTGGCCGAGTTAGACGTTCCTCTTGTATGTGCCGGAGGCATCGGCGATGAGTCGGCTTTTATCGAGGCCCTCTCGATCGGATACGGTGCTGTCCAGATGGGCACCCGGTTTATCGCCACGAGTGAATGCAGCGCGAGTGACGACTACAAAGAAGCGATTGTGGAGTCCAATGCCGACGACATCGTGCTTACCGAGCGAATTACAGGTGTGCCGGTCTCGGTGATCCGAACTCCCTATATCGCCAAAGTAGGCACCCGTGCCGGACCTCTGGCTCGATGGATGCTAGGGGGGCGACGAACCAAACACTGGATGCGCATGATCTACTCGCTGCAATCCTTTTGGAAGCTGAAGAAATCGTCCCACCGCAAGTTCTCCTATCGGGACTACCTCCAGGCAGGCAAGAGCGTGGCAGGTGTGAAATCTGTCGAGTCTGTCTCTGAGGTCGTTCGGCGATTCTCAGAGGCGGCGAGAAACAGGTCGGATTTGGATCTGGCTCACTCCGACGGGGTAGTGAATTCCGGATCTGAGACAAGAACTTGAAAGTCGTCATCCAGCCATAGCCAGCTGAAGTGATTGTCGGCTCTAATTCTAGATGCCGGGAATCCTTGTGCGAGTGCTGCCGAGATGGATTCGAGAGCGAAGGCCTTCTGCCGACAAATGGAAAAAATCTGGGCCAGCTGGTTGTACTGTTCAGCGGTCTGACTCGCGTGCCGGCGTAGGGTCGTCGCTTCCGGTACCGCGCGATCACACTCTCCCGCTTTTGCGGCGATAAGTGCCCGCATAGCGGCGAGGGCTTGACCGTTTTGGCTTTGAGTAGGTTGCTCATCCGTTAGCTCGAGTGCGATCAGGAACGCGCTTTCGGCTTCGTCGGGTCTTGCTGTGCTCTCGAGTAGATCCCCAAGCAAATCATAGTAACGGGGTTGATGGGGCTCTTTTTCGATCGCTGCCCTGGTGAGAGCTTCTGCTGCCTTCAGATCTCCGGAAACCGAGTACGCGATCGCCATATCGTAGGCCATTTCGGAGTCGTAGGGCTCGCCTCCCGACTTCTCGAAATTCTGGACCGCGGACGCGTAGTCGCCTAACTGGAGAGAGATAAGGGTCAGACTCAAATGGGGCCAGATCGTGTTCGGCGCCGATGCACGTAGCGCGTGGTGATAGGCAACTCTAGCCTCTTCCAATCGTCCGGTGCTCCACAAATAGTCACCCAGCCGACTCCAGCTCCGCCAATTTTCCGAGTCGAGATCTGTCGCTGATCTGAAGCAGTCCTCGGCTGTCTGAAGGGCACCGATCTGTAGGTAGCTAGCAGCCATCTCCATCAGGACTCCCGACGCCCCGATTCGCTGCGACATAAATCGCTGAACCGACTCGCCGCAAGAGATTTTGGGGCTCAAGCCCTTTCGGGCTAGCACCTCTGAAACGACAGCGGGTCTCAGTCCGGGGACTCGATCGAGCGCACGCTCCGCTGCAGCGAGGGCTGGTGAGAACCCCGCCTCGCTCCGATTCATGGAGCTGGCCCGCCAGAGGGCTCGGCTCAAGTCGACATGGGCCAAAGCGAACGAGGGGTCGAGCTGAACTGCGCGGTGCAACAGATCGGTGGCAAAACGAGGACCTCTAGGCTGCGCCAGGTTCGCGAGATACGCGCTGGCTCGTAGGTAGTCGTCGTAGGCTTTGTGAGATCTGGTGAGGGCTCTACGAGCACGGTTCCTCTGGCGCGCGGTCAGGGGCGCTCCCAGTTCGGCAGCCACGGAAGCCAATAGATCGTGTTGCACTTCAATCAGATGCTCGAGAGAACCAGTGATCTGGAAAGCTCGACTCTGGTTAGCCTTGGGATCGATCACTCGCATTTGAACTCGAATATCCCCGCCGTCTATTCGAACCTCTCCGGCCAATAGGGTGTCCAACCCGAGTCGAGCTGCCAAGCTGGAAAGATCCTGATCTGGATTGGTCAGGTTCCAGATATCCAACGGCGGAACTTCCAGACCTTCGAGATCGCCAAGCTGGATGGTCAGTGCTGCGCTCATTCCAGTGGCGACATAGTCCTGCGAGCTGTTGGCTGCAGAATTGGAGAAAGGGAGGACCGCGACGCTCAGAGTCGACTCGTAGTCGCGTCGGTGCCGAAGAGACCGGTAGCTCCACACTGTCACAATCATCAGTGCGCCGACGAGAAGTGCGATCGCCATCTTCCTATGTCCCTCCCTGGGGGAGAGAGGTGGACCTCGATCGATGGGCTTGCGTCGGTTCATCGAGTTCTCACGCCCGAGTTCAGCCGAGCGATAGCATCAGAGAATGTCTTTTTACCAAACGAGACATCAAAACACGATGGGATTCGTGATCGAGCGTTCGATCACGACTTGTCAGCTGTCGGCAGTAGAGGTATTTTCTTCAGGTGAGCCCGTGCCTACTTTGGCTGAGGAGGTTTAGATGAACGAGGACTCTGGGTGCCCGCCTGAAATGGATCCCAGTCGATACATTGAGAAAGTAAGCCTTGTCACCGGTGAGGTGCTCGACCAGCCTATCTATCCTCGCCAGTTGCTTGTACACAACCATCGCGACTACCACATCGTCGACGTTCACGCGAGGCACATGATGAGCCGGGTCGTGCGCGCAACAGGCAGCGAAGAAGAGGCACGACGTCGAATGAAGGAGATACGACGCTTTGGACATCGGGCCTCGGAGGTTATCGCCAAGGCTATTGGCGAGAGCGATGTCACGAAGGTGTCCCAATCTCTCTTTGGCCTCAAAGAGAAGGAGTACTTTTTCCGTTACAAGAGACGGCCATACTCCGACGCTGAAGCAGCAGGAAAGATAGCCAAGATGCGCAGCGAAGTTTCGCGTCGGCTCGAGCAGGGCCGCCAGGGGGGCTATCTCGGATTGAGAGTACTTCTGACTGGGGCGACAGGCTTCGTGGGCAAGGAGATCCTGTGGCAGGTTGCCACCGATCCCGATATTCAAGAGGTTGTAGCGGTTATTCGACCCAAAACGATCCGAGATCGAAAGACTGGCGAGGTTCTCGAGGTCCTATCTCCGGCGAAGCGGGGCGAAAAGCTGCTCCGGCGCTTGTGGATTGAGTCGCCGGAGATCCGTGCCAAGTTCAGGTTTGTTGAAGGCGATGTGGAAAAACCTGATCTCGGAATTGAGGCTGTTGAGATCGAGCGGCTGGGGAGGACGGTGACCCACTTGATCCATTGCGCGGCCAGCGTTGCCTTCGACGATCCATACGAGAAGTCCTTCAGTGCCAACGTGATTGGCACGCAAAACGCACTGCGGTTTTCGTTTGGACTGCAGTCTGTGGAGGAGAGTCCGTTTATCGGGCACATAGGTATCGAGACTTCATATATTCATGGCCGTCAGATCAAGAAGATCGCACGGGAGGCCGAAGTCGTATTCCCTCGTAACTTCTACAATAATTATTACGAACTGACCAAGGCGATGGGGTCGATCGAAACGGAGCGGTTCATGCTGGAAAAGGGGCTGAGAGTCGCCCAGCTTTGTCCTGCGATCGTCATCGGAGAGGCTGTTGGCGGCAACAACAGGGGCGACACCAAAGTTGTCAACGCCCCGGTGAATCTTTTCGGACGGGCTGGTCAGGCGATCTCGAACCGCTCGGGGAGTTGGATCGATCGATCCAAGGGATCTATCCTGGCCCGGATGGCATCGATCTTTCCGGGTGATCCCTCAGCACAGATCAACTTGATACCGGTGGATCGCGTGGCGGCTGGGATCGTGGCTTCGGTGAAACAGCCTGAGGCCATTGGAGAGCGGGTTCATCTTGCGACCGATCGCCGGATCACTGCAAGTGAGATGGTCAAGATCCTCAACGAGGAACTAGGAGCGAATGTCAAGCTTGCCGAGCCAACGCTTCACCGCACTGTGACCCTCCCAGCGATCAGCAAGCTTCTGCATGCAGCCAAACAGCAGAAGATAGCCAATATCTTGGGCAAGCTAGGATCGATCTTTGGCGGATACAGTGAATGGGGTCAGCCGATTCACGAGGTTGGCAACGACGTAAGTATTCTCGGGCTCGAGGAGCCGCGCCCCGATTCGCGGCACGCTTTTCGAATGCTGTGCCGACACAATCGATTTGTGCAGGATTTCGGCCAGATCAAGGACCTGGATGAGATCTCTCGCCGCGAGCGAATTTGGATGGACTTTGTCGTGGCTTTGGAGCAAGAGGCTTCTGTCGAGGCTGGAGCCATGCCACCTCACGAGTTTCAAAAGGCTGTCTTCGCAACATTCGATCTCAAGGATTTCACTCGCAAAGACCGAGGATCTGGTTCTCGTAGCGATTCGGGCGCTGAAGCGAACTAGGGATTTGCAGGGTCCTGGGCCGCATCGAGTACTTCTCGTATCTTGCGAGAGAGCCCGTCGGAGGTGAAGGGCTTTTCGAGAAAATTCGATGGAGACTCGAGTCGTCCATGGCGAGTCAGCATGTCGTCGCTGTGTCCCGAGATAAAGAGAACTCTTAGGCCGGGGCGAAGCTCGACTGCCCGGTGCGCGAGTGTGGCTCCGCTAATGCCAGGCATGATGACATCGGTCAAAAGAAGGTCATACTCTGGAGCTTCGTCGCCGAGGATCTCGAGTGCCTTGTCTCCGCAAGGGGCCTCATCTACGTGATAGCCCTTGGACTTGAGGATTCTTTTGGTAAGAGATCGAACGCTGGGTTCATCTTCGACAAGTAGAATGTTTTCCGTTCCCATAGCATGCTGCTCTGCTTGGAGCGGCAGCGCTTCTCTGGCCTGTTCGCCTTCGATTCGTGGCAAATAGATCTCGAAGCGAGCTCCCTTTCCTGGACGACTGTGGAGCCATACGTAGCCATCGCTCTGCTTGACGATGCCGTAGACGGTGGAAAGGCCCAGACCGGTGCCTTTTCCAACTTCCTTGGTGGTGAAGAACGGCTCGAATATCTTTTCTTGTTCCTCTTGCTCGATCCCTTTCCCGCTATCGGTTACCGCCAGCATGATGTAGGGACCCTCGACGACAGTAAAATCATTACCGCCATGGCTAGGTTCGAGATGAGCATTCGCCGTCTCGATCACCAGCTTGCCGCCTTCCGCCATGGCATCACGGGCGTTCACCGCCAGATTCACCAACGCTAGCTCGATCTGATTAGGATCGACCTTGACCTGGCCGAGGGCCGGACAAAGGCTGGTCTCGACCTCGATGTTCTCACCGAGTAGGCCTTTGAGCATCGTCGCCATCTCCCGCACAACGTTGTTTAGATCCAGGACCTTTGGGACCATCATCTGTTTGCGGCTGAAGGCCAATAATTGTCGGGTCAGGGATGCAGCGCGATCGGCGGCTTTGCTGACTTCGTCGGCATGCGAGACCAGTAGATCTCCTGGAGGGAGCTCCTTGAGCATCAGTTCGACATTGCCGATGATGACGGTGAGGAGGTTGTTGAAGTCATGGGCAATTCCACCGGCAAGCTGTCCGACGGCTTCCAGTCGTTGAGCTCTCTGCAATTTCTCTTCACTCTCGACCAAGGCCTCCTGGGCTTCTCGCCAGGATGAGATGTCGCGTGCAACACCGAGAATTCCACTCGGTCGTCCACGGCCATCTCGTAGCAAGCTCATTCGCGCTTCACACCATAGGGTGGAACCGTCCCTGCGTATCAGCTGGAGATCGAGGGTCCGAATTCGGGACGAGGTTTGGTTGGGGTCAGCGTCTAATCGTAGCTCTTCGAGGAGAGTCTCTCGGGCTAGTGCAAATGACTCCGGAGCCAGCAGCTCGCTCAGTGCCATCGACTGAAACTCTTCGACTTCGTAGCCCACGACAGGCTTGATCGAAGCACTCACTGAGGTGATGCGCTGTTCGAGATCCATCGTCCAGATGATGTCTGAGATGGCCTCGGTGAGAAATCGATATCGATCTGCATCAAGCCGCATATCCGATTCGGACGCTCTTCGAGCTCCGATATCGCTAAAGCACAGAACGGCTGCGGCAGTCCCATCTTTTTGCCCAGTGCCTCGGCTGCGGCATTCGAGGTATGTCGAACGAATTCCAGGACCGCAGACCTCGACCTCGAAGCGGTTGGCGGCACTACTTGACATTGCCTGAACTAGAGAGTCGTGCATGGTCTGATGCCAGGACTCGGGAGTCCAATCGAAGATAGACTTTCCGAGCGCGGGACCTTGCTTCATTCCAGGGGTGACGTCGTTGGCAAAAAGGATCTTCCAGTCCCTGTCCAGCACGATCACTACGTCGGGCAGATATTCGAGGGCAGTCCGTCTCGCGGCCTGAATATCGATTGCCGACGGCAAAGGCGTTGTCGATAGCGATGAATCTGCTTCCAGGTCGCTGTCTGATGGATCGAATGTCTGAGTGTTTCGCATCTCTTGCCGAGAGAATGTCCACTGCTGCAAGATGGACCGTTTGAAGTTAGAGGTTTCCTATTAAGGATTTACCATAGCTTGGCTGCCGTTGCAGTGAACTGGTAGACAAGACCTCGGCAAGATTGTTTCAGATGGCAACAATCAAAAGATCGTTTGGCCTAGAAGTGAAGCAATCAATTCCACGGCGATCGTGGCCGTTCGATTTCGATCATCGAGAATCGGATTGATCTCTACGACATCGACTGATCGTACTTTGCCGGAGGCGGCGAGGATCTCCATCAACAGGTGGGCTTCACGATAGGTCAGTCCTCCGGGTACCGGCGTTCCAACTCCGGGTGCTTCGCTGGGGTCGAGCGAGTCCATGTCCAGGCTGACATGAATGCTCGAGCAATGGCTCAGTCGCTCGAGGGTTTCGTGGGCGACCCTGCCGATTCCCCGCTCGTCGATCTCACGCATCGTCAAGACGTTGACGTCGCTGTCTCGTAGAAGGTTCCTCTCTTCATGGTCGAGGCTTCGCACTCCAAGCAGAACAGCGCTCGACTCTTCTAGTTTTGGCCCTGGATGCCCGATATCTACCAAGTCAGTACGACCCCGTCCGGTCAATGCGGCCAGAGGCATCCCGTGTAGGTTCCCACTCGGGGATGAGGAGGGCGTGTTGAAATCTCCATGGGCATCGATCCACACGACCCCCGCATCCGGAAGTTGCTCAGTGATCGCGGCAACAGTGCCAAGAGCGATCGAGTGATCACCACCGAGGTAGATAGGGAAATCTCCGCGCCGTAGCGCTGCACTACCTACAGTGCACACAGCTCGACCCGCCTGAATTACTGCAGGCAGAAATGCCAAGCCCCCTTCTTCGGGTAGCTCATCACGAACGGGAATCTCGATGTTGCCGCAGTCCCGAACCTCACAGCCCAGGCGTCGAAGGTGGCTATCGAGGTCGGCATAGCGAATTGCGCTGGGCCCCATGTCTACGCCTCGACGCGACTGGCCCAAATCCATGGGTACCCCGACAATACAGATTGGAAGCGGACGGCTCGAACTTGAGCTGTTCATAGATCGAAACTACCGTTTCTTCATCCAGATTTCGGTACCGCCTCGCTCGTATCGAACCTCGTCCATCAGCTGGTTGATGAGATAGATCCCTCGCCCATGACTGGCGTAGATGTTCTCCCCTACCAGAGGACTGGGCACGTCGGTCGGGTCGAAACCAGATCCCGGGTCCCTCACCATGATGATCATGCCGCGCCCTTCATCACAGGCAACGGTGATTTGAACGGAGTGTTCAGGGTTGTCCTCGCAGCCATGGATAACTGCATTGGCAACCGCTTCTTGGATCGCCAACTCGATCTCGCTTTCCTTGCCGGTCGCACACCCCATGTCTTGGGCGATCGCCATGATCCGTTCGACAACCGGGGTCACCGATTTTTTCTGACCCGGAACGGTCATGTTCAACCGAAAGATGAGCTTGTCCGAGTCGAACTCGATTCGATCCGAATTCATGCTCGATTTGCTGTCCTCTAAATCTGACACCGGAACCAGTCTCCCAATTATTGGTCAATTATGCCAGAGGAAAGCAGGAAAGGTAGAAGAGTAGATCCCGAGAGCTTGGATCTTCAGATGATCTGATGGATGGCTGTAGTTTTTTCAGCTACAGTGATCTCTCTCCAAATATCTTGTGATTCCAAGGAGGTCGAAAGATGAGCGCGTTGCGTAGTCACTACTCGCGGCAATTGAAGTGCTTGGTCCTGAGGGCAATTCTTGGCCTGGCAATGGTATTGATTCAGCCTCATCCAGCGGAGGCCGAGTCCGTGGCACTGGTTGGTGGAACTCTCATCGACGGCTTTGGGGGCACACCTTTGCAAAACAGTGTGATCCTGATAGAAGGCGATCGCATCAAGGCTGTAGGAAGTGTTGGGAATCTGGCGGTTCCCGAGGGCTTGCGGGTAGTTTCCACTGAGGGTATGAGTGTCCTGCCCGGTCTCTGGGACATGCATGTCCATTTGATGATCAACGGTCATAGCGACTATGACTATTGGGACAAGACCTATCCGCCTCTTTTTGAGTCGGTGATTATGCCTGCGTCGGCCAAACAACTCCTGCTTGCCGGTGTGACTAGCGCCCGCGATCTAGGTGGACCCCTGAAAGAGAGTATTGCTGTACGCGATGCGGTGAATCGAGGCGAGATTCCAGGTCCGACGCTATATGTGTCGGGTCCTTTTATCCAAAAGGCCCCCTATCCAGGTACCGAACAATTCAGGTGGGGCGTCGATGGTCCCGAAGACGCTCGGGTGAAAGTGCGCCGTCTAGCAGAAGCGGGCGTCGATGTGATCAAACTTATCGACCAAGATCAGATGACGATGGACGAGGTGTTTGCTGTCGTTGACGAGGCTCATAACCAAGGACTTACCGTGGCCGCACACGCACATCGTCCAGAAGAGATCCGACGGGGAATTCTGGCAGGTGTGGATTGCTTCGAGCATACCGGTCTGGCGACCGCGCCTGAGTATCCGGCCGATGTGATCGAGGCCATAAGAGATCGGGCTGCTCAAATGAACCGGGGCCCCCTGTTCTGGGTTCCGACAGTCGAGGGCCTCTTCAACTACGACTACGTGAAGCAGTACCGAGAGATGCTAGACGATCCTTCATGGAAAGAGGGGCTCCCTGATAGCGTCGTCGCAGATATTCAAGCTTCGATCGAGCATCCCGACCGGTTGCCCTATTTTCAGATCACATCGGATCGCAAACCGACTCTCGAGCGCAAGATTCAGCAACTGCGGGATGCCGGGGTCAAGTTGCTCATTGGAACCGATAGCGGGATTCCGATGAAGTTTCACAGTCAATCGACATGGAACGAGTTGGATATCTGGGTCAGAGAAATGGGAATCGAGCCGATGGAAGCCATCCGATCCGCCACCTATTGGCCTGCGGCCCTGATGGGTGTCGAGGATGAGGTGGGGACTATCACTGCTGGAAAGTATGCAGACATCATCGCTGTCCGCGGTGATGTCCTGCGGTATATCAATCTTCTTCAGAGCATTGATATCGTCATCAAACACGGAGTTCAGTACAAATAGCGGCATATTCCGAGAAAAATTAGTTTGGTCTGGAATTTTCTTTTCCGCAAAAGCGTCATATAGTAGAGAAGTCAGGGTGGGCTCCCTCGGACGGGCGAGCCCTTGAAGGATTTTGTCACGAACAAACTGGATCGCTTCCCGATTTTCGCTGCAGCCTTTAGGAGTTCGCACGCGAGGCGTGCGGGGAGTACGAAATACAACGATTGAGGTGTAATTGTGAGCACAGCTACTTTCGAGAAAACTACGACGTCATCGACCCTTGTGGAGCGCTTGCTGCAGCTGGGGCGAGCCAAGGGCTACCTTCTAATGGACGAGCTTCGCGAGGCTCTCCACAGTGAGAATGCCGCTCATGCCGAGGAGATCGAGCAAATCATTGTCGATTTACGAGACCGAGGCGTCGAGGTGGTGCGCTACCCCGAAGGTGTGTGGAAGCCCGATCAAGCAGCTTCTGGTCTGGGGGAAACCGAATCCGACAACAAAGCCTATGAGAGCAAGGTAGTGTTTACTGCAGATCTGGACGCGCCGGGCGATCCGATTCGGATGTATCTCAAGGAGATGAGCACGGTCGCCCTATTGGACCGAGATGGCGAAGTAGCATTAGCGCGGCGAATCGAAGAGGGTGAACGAGCGCTTTTCCGGGCTCTCTCGCGCGTACCTCAGCTGCTCCCAGAGTTGCTCTCGCTCGTACAAATCGGTGAAGAGACGCGGTGTCGTGATCACGAGCTACTAGACATAACCACCGACGTGGCGTCGGAATACGGGCCGAATCTGAAGCTGTCTATCAAGGTGTTCAAGCGCATTGCCAGCCGAGAAGCCGAAATCCAGTCTCGAGAGGAGCAATTGCGCGAGTTGGATTCAGAATCGCCGGAAGCCCAGGTCCTCGAGCGTGAGATCGACCGCTGGTCGGCAAAAGTAGCAAAAGAGATTCACAGTTTGGATTTCGACCAGCCTACGATACGTCGCCTGACCGCTATCCTCTCCGATATCGAAGGGCGGATCGGCCGTTCGGGGCGAGACATTCGGCGTGCCCAACAGGCTAGTCGCAAGGAGAGCAACCCCGATCTCCAATCTTTGCACCGGCGACGGATTCAAAAGAGTCGGCGGCGGCTTCGGGAGCTCAAGGCGAGATTTCCCGTGGCCAAGGACGAGCTCAACGCGACGGTCCGTCAAATCAGATCAGGGGAAGCCATTGCCAATCAGGCTCGTGAAGAGTTGATCGTGGCAAACCTACGACTGGTCGTATCCGTGGCGAAGAAGTACACCCGCCGGGGACTCAACTTTCTGGATTTGATCCAGGAAGGCAACATTGGTTTGCTACGGGCTGTGGCAAAGTTCGAGTATAGACGTGGCTACAAGTTCTCGACTTACGCCCACTGGTGGATTCGCCAGGCCATAACTCGGGCTTTGGCTGATCAAGCGCGGACTATTCGAATTCCAGTTCACATGATCGAAACCTTGAACCAGATCGGCTACGCGAGTCGCTTTCTGGTCCAGGAGATGGGAAGGGAGCCGACGATCGAGGAGCTCGCCGATCAGCTCGAGCTACCAGTTACAAAGGTGCGGATGTTAAGGAAGATCTCGATGCAACCGATATCTCTCGAAGCCCCGGTTGGTGAAGATGGTGACGCCGAGCTAGGTGATTTTATCGAGGATCGAGACAGCGCTTCGCCTCTCGAAGATGTAATCTCGACGCGACTTCGGGAGCAAACGGCAGCCGCCCTCGAAACGCTGACGCCACGCGAAGAGCGGATTCTACGAATGCGATTCGGTGTTGGTGAGGATGCCACGCATACGCTGGCCGAGGCAGGTCGCAGCTTCAATGTTACCCGCGAACGAGTGCGACAGATCGAGTCGCAGGCATTGAACAAGCTCCAGCGGGATGGACGTACAACGAAGCTCAAGCAGTTCGTAACTGTTGGTGCTGACGGCTAGTCACACTCAGAAAGAGCGAGGTGCTGGTAAAGCTCGCCATCGACAAAACCCAGACCACGATAGTAGGCCCGGGTTCCGATGGAGGAGATTACCGTCAGGTCGCGATAACCGTTATGGCTGGCGCGACGGGCTGCCTCGTCTATCAGGCGACGCCCGAGGCCGAGATGTTGAGATTTGAGGTGATCTCGCTGACCAATCGAGGCCAGCAGGCCATAGACGTGGACTTCGCGGATCATTGCGCTGAGCCGAATCTCGTCGATCTCGACTGGTTCGGCGGGTAGGGAGAGTCGGAGAAATGCAGCAATCTGGTCGTTCGGTGTAACAAACTGTAGAAAAAATTCAGTCCCAACAGAAGTTTCATACTCGGTTGCTCTCAAGTCGAGCTCGCTTGGAACGATTCGGAGACCTCGAATTTCGCGGCTCCGGATGTCATGAAGCTCGATGCCCTCATCGGCCAGATGATCTTGCGCAATTTGGCGGAAGTTCGTAACACGACTGCCGGCTACGATATCGGTACCTGGAATATCTCGGATGACACGGGTCAAGCGGCAATACTCGGGGGTTCGCCGCATGCTTTCCTGCAGCACCGAGAGTAGTTGTGACTCGGAGTAGGGTTGCCAATGGCCCGATTCGTAGTACGACATCAATTCGGCACTTTCGATCAGACTGCAGGGATAGATCTTCAGCTCATCGGGCCTGAAATCGGGGTCGGAGAAGATACGATCGAAGTCCTCCAGATCGAGCTCGGGGGTGGAGCCGTAGAGGTTTGGCATCCAATGGGCGTGAATCTTGAACCCGGCGCCACGAAGCAGATGCATCGCCCGTCGGGTGGCGGCGACGTCATGTCCGCGATGATTCAGACCCAGAATCCGATCTGAGAGGCTTTGGTATCCGATCTGTACCTTTGTCGTTCCAAGGCGTCTGATGCGGACAACTTCCTCGCTCGTCAGATGATCGGGCCGGGTTTCTACCACCAATCCGACACATCGAGCCAAGGCTGTTTCATTCTGGCGCTGCGCTCGCCCGAGGTCTTCCCAGGTAGCTGTCTCCGTCTTGGAGCCAGTCGACTTACCTATTTGATCGATAATCTGGTTGTAGGTCCTGTCCACACTGCGGCCGTCGATTCGATCTATGACGGTGCTGAAGTCGAAGGCTCTCTCATCGGGCTGCCGGATTGTTCCTGCGGTTGCTTCAGAGAAGTCGTTCAGGGCATCCAGGCAACGCTTGACAAACCAAAGTTGGTAGGACTCGGGATAGTACGACCATGTGCCTCCGAGAATGATCAGCTCGACCTTGTCGACTTGATGACCAATGTTGTAGTAGGTCCGAAGGCGTGAAAAGCTCTGCGAATAGGGGTCGAAACGATGCTGCGCGGCACGCTGCGCCCCAGGTTCGCTGGAAATGTAGCTCTTTGGCATCCGGACGTCGCTCGGACAAAAGATACAGCGACCGGGACAGGGGTACGGTTTCGCCAAAACAGTAACAGGAGCAACACCGCTTTGAGTGCGGATCGGTTTCATGCGGAGTCTCTCGAGAAAGGCTAGTTCGTCCTGTCCCCAGTGGGCCCTTGTCTTGAGGTGGCGGTATCCTCGAATGATTTCGCTTTTGGAAAAGAGACCCCGACCATCCTTGGGATATCGGCGGATGATCGACTCGTACACTGCCTTGTCGAATGGATCAGCGTCCAAAAGCTCTTCGATAAGGGCAGAGAGCTCCTTCTCATAAAGCTGAGGCGCGAACTCATATTTGGATTCGATCATGATGAGCAGCCGATATGGATGATGGTACTCGTTTTGCCCTCAACGGAATCAACAAACGGTTCTACCGCGAGTGTTCCAAGGCTTTCAGCGACACTAGATCGCGACCCTGGCCTGGTTGGTTTCGTGTGATAGCCAGAACACCGCTCGAACGGCCAAGTGGCCTCCTCGGGGTGTCGCCAGTGCGTATTCTAGACGTCGGTTGCGGCAATGGGCGCTTTGCTATGTTTCTCGAGGAGAATCTCCCTGTCCCTTTCAGCTACTACGGCATCGACGCCAGCTCGGAGCTGTTGGAGATCGCCCGAGCGAATCTTGAAGGGTGTGGTATTCGGGAGCTGGAGCTCGAGCAGGCGGAGCTCGTGGAAGTTGGACTCCCTGAAGCGCTCGAAAACCGCCACTTCGACCTCATTGTCCTTTTTGGAGTTCTGCACCACATACCGGGTCTTGCTGAACGCTTGCTCTTACTGCAGAATCTGACTCATCACCTGAGCGGGCAGGGGATTCTGGCGCTCTCATTCTGGCAATTTGGCTCCGAGCCGCGCTTCGTACGCCGAGCTCTGTCATGGTCTGATTGTGTGAGAGACGGCGATGTCGAGGTGGATCTAGATCAACTCGAACAGGGCGACTATCTGTTGGCTTGGGGGCAATCCCAGAGTCCCGGAAAAGGACGTGAGCGAGCGAGTTGTCGCTACTGTCACCATGCTTGTGATCTCGAGATCGAGCAGCTGCTAGCGCAGCTGAATATCGAGGCCGAGGACAGCTTTCGCTCCGATGGAGCGGGGAACGCCCTGAATAGATACGAGATTCTCCGCTCAAGAGCATAAGTTCACTGGGTACAGGTAAATATGGCTTTTGACGCGATCCGCCGCCGGTGTAGTTCTTGACAGAGATGGGGAGGCGTCGCAGGCTATAATCGTCGGCGATACAATTGGTAGGCAGAGGAGTGGCTGCTCGCAGCCCATAATGGACCTGAAAGTATTCACAGCTTTGATCGTCGTAGGCGTAGGCCTGGTGGGTCTCGCGATGGCCTATTACTATCGGTCCAGACGGTTGGCAAGGCTTTTTAATGAGCAGGCCGAAGAGCTGCGGTCCTTGCTCAAGAAAGTTCTGCGGATCGAAGAGGAGCTGAAGTTCGTTCTGGAGTTTATCCGTGAGGTACCCCACCTGACAGGCGAGCTGAACAATCAGATGAATCCTCGGGGCCTTCCCGAAGTCCTGCTAAACGTCATTACGAGAACGTTCAACCCTGAACAGGCCGTCGTGATGATCCGGCGTCGAAAAACCCTGGCACAGCCGGATGGTGACAATCAGTTTGTAGCGGCAGCGGTAGCGGCACCCCGCTCAAATTGCGCCCATGGGATGGTGATTGGGATGGGGGAGGGGGAGCTCGGCTATGTTGCGCAGCAGCAGCGCGTACTCGATCGCCCAGCTTTGGAGCGAGAGGCTGCTGCGTACCGCAACGTTCGAGCCAAAGAGCTTGCAGCCTTTCGTCCCGACCTTGCCGCTCCGATGCACATCAACGAGAAGACCATGGGTGTGATTGCACTTCGTCGACCCGAGCGTCAGAAGCCACATAGCATTGATGTTTTTCGGGTGATCGCTCAGATGGGGGCCTTCGCTCTGAACAACTTGGCCGCATATACCGAGGTCAAATCCGTGGCTGACGTCGATCCACTCACCAAGATCTGGAACAAGGGCGTACTGAGCTTCAGGCTCGGTGAGGTTGTCTTCGATGCGGAGGAAAACAAGCACAATCTCTCGGTCTTCATATTCGATATCGACTATTTCAAGAACTACAACGATTTGAATGGACATGTTGCAGGAGATCGCTTGCTTCAGCTCTTGGCGCGTCTGGTCAAGGAACAGACAAGAGTCGACGATATTTTCGGTCGATTCGGAGGTGAGGAGTTCCTCCTCATCCTGCCCCACAAAACCCGGTCGCAAGCCAGGATCACGGGCGAGAAGATCCGGGCTGCGGTCGAGGCGTACGACTTTCCGTTCGGTGACAAACAGCCCTTGGGCAGTCTGACTATAAGCGGCGGAGTTGCTGGTTTTCCCGACGACGGACGAAATAGCTCGGAGCTGATTCGCGCAGCGGACCAGGCACTCTACGAGGCCAAGAGACTTGGTAGAAATCGAGTCGAGTCGGCTGGCAATATGTCCTTGACCAATGGTTAGTTCCCGGCTAAACGTACCCCAAAAACCATCTCTAACTGGAATTATCGGCATGGGCTTCGCTCTCGGTGTTGGCTGAGCTTGGGCTAGACCTGTTCTGACACACGGTCTTCGCTTGGAAAAAGATTCGAATGAGTGGCCTCGAATGGATGGCGTTAGGCAGTCTCGCAGCATGGACCTACCTACTCCTCGACAGAACGAGACGCTGGCCCGAGGATCTAGATCTGGAGTCACTGGCAGCCGGAGTGACACCGAGATTCTCTGAAGCGAAAGTTCTGGCGTTGGTGCCCGCGCGCAACGAGGCTGAATGTCTGGCAGTGACTTTGCCTGCGTTGCTGGGGCAGGAGGGTCTCGATTTGAAGGTCATCCTGATCGATGACGGATCGGTCGATGGAACAGTCGAGGTTGCCCGGTTGGTTGGACAGCGATCGGGTTTTGCCGACCGCCTGTCCGTCGTCGCGGCTCCCCCTCTGTCCGTCGGGTTGAGCGGCAAGGTCAAAGCGCTTGAAACGGGTCTGGCTGCGGCTCAGTTGGAGTTCGAGTCCAACCAAGACTCTTTGCCGGACTGGATTCTGCTGACAGACGCCGACATCTTGCACCGGCCTGGCTCTGTTCGAGATCTGGTGGATCTAGCTTGTAGGAACAGCAATGGTGGCCAGCTCGATCTGATCTCTGTGATGGCACGATTGAGGACCGATACCTTCTGGGAACGGCTGCTTGTGCCGCCATTTGTTTTCTTTTTCCAGATCTTGTACCCATTCCGAAAAGTGGCAGATGAGTCCTCACGAATTGCTGCTGCGGCTGGTGGTTGCATCCTCGTGTGCAGAGAAAGCCTTGAACGAGCTGGTGGATTCGCATCTCTTCTCGACGCCCTCATCGACGACGTGGCTCTAGCCCGGGAAATCAAGCGGGGAGGTGGCCGGCTTTGGCTGGGCTTTGATCAGGGAATCCTATCGATTCGGTCCTATCCTCGACTTCGTCATCTCTGGCAGATGATCTCCAGGGCCGCCTTTACCCAGCTCCACCACTCGACCGCTCTGTTGGTGCTCACTCTTATCGGCTTGGCAACCCTGGTGATCTCACCACCCTTCGTGCTTGGGATCAGTTTGACATCGTTGCTGTTCGAGACGGCCAACGATCCATTGTCTTTCTCACGTGCAGCTCTTTGGGCGGGTCTGGCTTGGTTTCTCGAGGCGTTGGTGCTCCTACCGTCTGTAAGACATCATCGAATGGGAAGGGGATGGGCGACGACTCTGCCGTGTGCAGGCGTGCTTTTTGGTTTGATGACCCTGACTTCGGCTTTGAGGTATTGGTCGGGAATGGGCGTGCAGTGGAAGGGCAGACGCCTCTAGAGTACCCGGCCAAGACCTGGTTGGAATCTCTTCAGCTCCCTCGAGACACGGTCAGCGCAAGTGGATCGAGAAATAGGTTCTGGCATTGAACAGACTGTTGCTTTGAACGCTGGTAGAGGGTGGGCGAATCACCTCCAGCTCGCTGTAGAACACTTCGAAGCCGATCATTGCCCGCTGCCAACCGGTGTAGCGGAATCCAACTGTGCCATACCAAGTTTCGCCGTCTGTCAAAAGTCGAGTGTGGTCGACGATGTTGTTGTAGCGAGCATTGACCTGAAAGTCCAGATTCATGGAATTTATCGCTGCGGTTGCATAGGGCTCCCACTTTTGTGACTGTCCAATCGCGTAGGCGACTCCAAGCTCGAGGCTCGATGAACGTATCTTCATGGTGTCCTCTGACGGCTCTTCGCACCGGAAGGGATTGAGGTCCAGGTTGTCACCAGCGGCGGCCTCCCTTCTTGGACAGGTGAAGTCCCCCTCCAGAGTTCCGTACTGACCAAAGATCCGCAGACCGAGTCGCCATCGCTCGCTCTCCCAGACCGGTCTTGCAAGCGAAGCCGAAAAGAGGTTTGGCTCTACATCGTTGACTTCGATTGGAGGCACCCAGCTGAGCGCGACCGACAGTTTCCATGGCAACCCGATCTCGAGCCGCGGCCGTCCAAAGACTTCCGTCCGATTCAGGTCTTCTGTTTTTGTTCCATCAAAACCGACCGTCCTCTCCGATTCGCTTAGACGGGGCACCCAGTCGAGCTCGAATCCGATCTCTACCGACCCGGGATCCAGACCCCTCGGGACGCCGAGACCGGTAAAAAGATTGACGGACGCAAAATACTTCATCGCCCACGATTCTGTACGGTTGAAGTCGATCTCTTCGTCGATGCGAAGCTCGTTCTGCGCGCCGGTAGGTTCTGCTACGAGGTACATCGTCAGGATGCAGCAGATCAGGACAGACTTCCCTTTGGTCATGAATGCTCCTCTTGTTTACCCAAAGCTCTAGATAAGCTTCTCGAAGGTGTGTACCCATCCGGAGTTGGATGGATCAGAGGTCGGCGATTGGGTTCTCTCTTGGGTGGAGTAGCCCTGAACCGTACGGTTCTGATCGGGTACCAAGAGATATGAGAGTTCGACTGATTTCGAAGGGTGGTTTGTCCCTGTGCTTGGCAGTCGGTCTCGTTGCTACGTCTGGCTCGATATGCCTGGCAGAGGTAGTACGGCTGGATCTGGACCCCGATAGGACGGCCATTTCCTTTTCGTTGCCTGCCACTCTGCACGCTGTGAACGGCACCATGAGGCTGGAGCGGGGTTTTATTGCTTTCGAAGCGGCAACCGGGAGGGCGCAGGGTGAGGTAGTGGTGTCATCCAGGAGTGCAGCCACCGGACACAAAGGGCGGGATCGCGTCATGCATCGAAAGGTTCTCGACAGCGATCGATTTCCGTCGATGGTCTTTTACCCAGAGACAGTGAAAGGCTCTCTGGTAGATGGAGAGACCGTCGATCTTGTCGTGGAAGGCTCGATCGAGCTCCAAGGAGAACTTCATCCAATCGTCTGGCTCACCAGAGTGGAGAGAGAAGCAGATCATCTCTCGGTTGGAATCAAGTTCGACGTCCCCTACGTCGAATGGGGTCTAACCGACCCAAGCAAGCTGCTGCTTCGAGTTGGGCGGGTGGTCCACGTAGGAATCCACGCCCAGGGTACGTTGTCCAAGCGCTGAGCTCGCTCGGATGGACTGGCGCCTAGGGGCGTTCATAAATGATTCGACCACCGAGGAGCGTAAACACGACTTCGGTGGTCTTGATCAGTTGTGGCTCGATCTCGAAGATGTTTTTGTCGAGAACCACGATGTCGGCAAGTTTTCCCACTTCCAGACTGCCTTTTATCTCCTCTTCACCAGCCGCCCATGCGTTATTGACTGTGTACGCTTCGAGAGCGGTCTGCACATCGACTCTCTCTTGTGGAAACCATCCTCCGGTGGGCTGACCCTCGAGAGTCTGGCGAGTCACGGCCGCGTAGATTCCTAGGATGGGGTTGGCCGGATACCAGGAAGCATTGGTACCTGGCCAATCGCTGCCAAAGGAAAGCATGACTCCTGCATCGTGAAGAGTCTTGAAAGCGTAGGCCCATCGGGAGCGATCTCCGATGCGCTCCTCCATCCACCTCATGTCATCGATGCAGTGATAGGGCTGTACCTCGGCGATTACCCCCATCTTGGCCATCCGAGTAGCCACTTCAGCGTCCCTGAGAACCTGGGCATGAATGATTCTCAGTCGCCTCTGTTTGTCGCTGTCTCGATCGATTAGAGACTGGTAGCTGTCGAGCAGCCGATCGATCGCCTCGTCACCGATAGCATGAACCTGAGGCCAATGGCCCGCAGCGTCTGCACCGATCAGGAGTCTCTCGAAATTCCCATCCGGCTGCATCATCTCCCTCCAGCTACCACGCTTGCCGGTAGTCAGGTAGGGCTCGTAGAAGCGAGCGGAAGAGTTGCCCATGATGCCATCGACGAACCCCTTCAGACCACCGATTTTGAGGAGCTCGCTGCCGAAACCGTGCCGTATTCCCAGGGCCGCCAGTTGAGACCATTGGTCGAGGATCGGACGTGCGTAGACGCGAACAGTGAGCTCGCCCTCTTGCTCCAGACGCTGGAAGATGCCCATTTGATCGGGACCTGTGATGTCGTGGATTCCGGTGACGCCAAATTGGCGGAGTCTTTCGAGTGCTGCAATCGATTCGGCCCAATGCTGTTCAACGGGTTTGGGCGGCACGATCTCGCGAATTCGAGCTGCTGCATCGGCCGATAGGAGCCCGGTTGGACGGCCATCGCTATCGCACTCGACGCCGGTCCAGTCGCATCTTGCACCCGAGCGCTCGAGGGCGACTCCGTTGGCAAGAAACGCTTGTCGATCCCATCTCGAAAGCAGTACGGGATTCAGCTCAGAGACCGAATCTATGGCCGTTCGATCAGGGTTGAAACGAGTTGATTGCGGTGGGCTTGGTCGAGTTCCCGAGGAACCCTGTCCCCAGGCCTCGTAGGCGCCCCAATCACCACCCAGTATCCACGCACCCTTTGGCAGACGTTGAATCGCCTGCTGAAGCTGTTCCTGTAGAGCTTGATTATCCGAGACATCGAGGAGATTGATGCCCAGGATGAGCTCCGCGGCTCGATCGAAATGAGTGTGGTTATCGATCAGCCCAGGAATCACAAGACCTCTGTCAAGCTCGATGACCCGAGTCTCGGATCCCGCAAGCTCGAGAAGCTCGGGAAGGGTTCCGATCGCTGCGATCGTGTCGCCTGACACCGCAACGGCTTCCACCCAGGGGGTCGTCGGAGCCCCTGTCCAGATCTTCGGACCGCCTATGATCAGATCGATTTCGCGAGCGAGCCCTGAGTGAGTTGGGGCAAGGAGCAGCATCCAGCCGGATGCCCAGACACGTATCAGTTTTCCAAACACGAGACATCCCCCATGTAGCTCGATTCAGCGATCGGCTGATCGGCTCGGGCTCTTGTAGCAGGGTATCACCAGGCCCCGTTCTGATCCGAGGCTCGATCCTGCATCTCAGGTTACAGCCTACTGCCGATCGATCATGTCGTCGGACATGCGGAAGATGAGAGTGGTCTTGCCCACAGTCACTTGGTCGCCGGGCAGAAGTTGGCTATAGCGGACTTTCGTACCGTTCAGGTAGGTGCCGTTTCTGCTGTCGAGGTCCCGCACGAAGAACTCTTTTCCAAAGGCCTCGATCTGAAAATGACAAACCGATATCGCCGGGTCGTCGAGGACCACCTCGGTCTCTCTGCGGCCAAAGGTCGTTTTTGCCCTCACAAGAGGGTATCGTTCGTGGCCCGGAGTTGCACCAAGCACGAGTAGGTAGGCTTCGGACTCGAGCTCGAGGAAAGGGGAGGGTAGGGTCGAGGGGTCTGTTTCGAGAGTCTCGGTGCCGGGCTCCGCTATCTGAATGGGCTCTTCGGTCAGCTCCTCCATGATCGACTCCATCATCAGGACGGGTTGGAAGACCGTATCTGCTGGCTCCTCGACGGGCCCGGCAGTAGGTGGCGTCACCGCTGCCGATTTCAGCTGTACGGTCGCGTTGCACTTTGGACACCTCCAGTCCCCGTTGGAGGAAGCTGTCGGAGGAGCGTCGAATTCCATGCTACATGAGTTGCAAAGCCAGGCCATAGCGGGCTACTCCTTCCACCTCAGTTGAATTACGTTGTCGTTGGGATCGAGATTGATGCGAAGACTTCGTTTCCTGCCGTTGGTATAGCGGCTGCGTATGGTGTCGGCTGCATTGATCCCTCTGTCAGGGTCGGTCAGCCGGACCTGTAGAGAATGCTCTCCCGATGGCACCGAGACGACCGCTCGTGACTCGTATCCGAGGAGTTTCTGTTTTCGTCCTTCAACAGGTCGCAGCTGCTGATTCCAGACTCGTACACCGTCGAGAAAGACTCGTAGCGTGGCGCTCCCACCTCGATGCCGATACATGATCGTGACAGGCGTAAGAATGTCTTGTTTCTGAGTTTCTTCGACGATTTCTCGATTTCCCCCAACCCGGGTACGCGATAGCGCCGATGGCGGCAGAAGCCCGACGGTCTCGACCTCCCGTGGCTCAGGCGCAGGAGGAGGGATGGCCGGGGGCTGTTTGCGTACTGACGGCTCCTTCAGGTCGGCCTCGATTTCGGGAGGCTCGTCAGGTACTACGATCTGAGCGCTCTCGATCCTGGTTGCGGAGAAGGTCGGCGCTGGAGCAACCAACCGTGAGGTGTCTACTCGACTCGTGACAGTGTATTCTCGATGCTCGATCCACTTTGCAGCCAGGATGGATCCAATGGCGCCGAGCATGAGAAGGGCGACTACTGCTCCCAGCCATCGCTTCCGGGTGTGCTTCCCCAAAACCGCAGTCGTCCCAGTGGTGGCGACCGTCTCCAATAGGGAGCTGGAGGTTGATGGCTCGCTGCCAACGGCTCGCCGAATCTCCGTGTTGCTGAGTTGGATCGTTCGAGTCGATCCAGTGTGACCGGCGGCACGTGGTTGCCTGGGTAGAGGGGTTTTGAATCGGACGGTGTCGGCAGGATCGGATGCTCTGGTGGTTTTTGGCTGCTGAAAATAGTGATCCTCCTCTTCTGCAAGAGCGATCCTGGCCACCTCGAGGAATTCTGCAAACTGGGCACCGCTCTGATACCGCGCGGCTGGGTCTTTTTGTAGAGCCCGAGCGATGATTTCTTTCAGCAACACCCAAGCCTCTGTGCGCGGAATTCCGACTGGTCTCGGATCCACATTCAAGATCTTGTAGACAATTTGGACAAGGGAGTCGCCTCCAAAGGGTGTACTCCCAGTGACACACTGATATAGGACGGCGCCTAATGAGAAAAGATCTGATCGGCCGTCGAGCGGTTCGTCGCGGACTTGTTCCGGCGACATGTAGGCTGGCGTGCCGAGCACTTGACCTGAGATCGTATGAGTTTCCGAGACGATCTTCGCCACGCCGAAATCGGACACCTTGGCAGCGCCATCTGTACCGATCAAGATGTTGGAGGGTTTGATGTCGCGGTGGATCCGGCCAAACTGGTGGGCGTAATCGAGAGCCCTGGCCACTTGTGCCAGAAGCGCAAGAGTGTCCGGCCCGGAAAGAGGGTTCCCTTGTGCCAGAAGTGCGGCGAGTGAGCCACCCTGGATCCATTCCATCGCCATATAGGAAATGCCCGTTTCCGGGTCAGTGTCAGCGTCAAAGACGCGGACGATTCCGGGGTGAGAGAGCTTGCCGGCGGCTCTGGCTTCCAACAGGAACCGCCTCTCGAGCTCGCTTTGTTCCTCTGAATCGAGAGACCAGCTTTGCAGAACGACTTTGAGGGCCAGTTTTCGATCGAGATTTGGATCGTGGGCTAGGTAGACCTTGCTCATCGCGCCGGCACCCAACTCGCCGACGATCTCGTAGCGGCCGACATTTTCGAGCAGCTCGAGTTGCACGTAATTATCTCCAGCGTCCCGGATACTGGCTCCCCCTCGGAGCGAAGGAGCCATCGGGGCGCATCCTGACCGTCTCCAACGCTACGGTTCAAGGTCCGTAATAACAAGGAAATACGCCACACCCCGGCTGATCTCTGACGTTGTAGGACCCTGCCGTAGAATCCCCTAGCTGCATTGACTTGCTGTTGACCGATTCCGACCCCGGCGGGCGGGCCGATGATCGCTTCAGATGGCCTCTGGTAGGTGACACAAAGCGGTCGGTTCTACGTAGGGAGCCACTGGGGCACCAAAACTGGGGCGCTAAATGATGACGCGATTTGCTAGAAACATATCGCTCCTGATCCTTCTGTTTGGGGGGTGGCTCGGGGTCAAAGAGGTCTGTTTTGCCAAAAGCCGGCTCGAGCTGAGATACGAATCCGTGAATTTGCCGGGCGCGCCGGCGGTCGTGCTCTCTACGGATCTAAATCACGACGGCATTCGAGACCTGGTTGTGGCTGTGGCCTATACCGAATGGGATCAAATCGATTACGAAGAATCGTCCGAGATGAAGGGACCCGAGGGTCTCGTCATGGTCATGACAGTAATTCCGGCACTCCTGGATCGAAGGGAGCTTTGGGTTTTTTTGGGTACGGAGGAAGGTGGATACAGCAGTCATATTCCACCCATACCTTTGGAGCTTTCAGTTCTCACGATCGACTACGGGCCTGGAAGCAATCCGATCATTGCCCTGACAGACCATGGCGTATCGAGTCTCACGCTCGACGAGGAAGAATTGAGGCTGTCGCTCGAGCCCGTGCTGAGCACCGAGCCGGTCATGGCGGGGAGTGGAACCTTGATACCCAGCCTGGGACTCAGCCGGGATCTGAATGACGACCAGCAGCTGGATCTGTTGATACCGACCGACGAAGGATTCGAGATCTATCTTGCTCGAACCGATGAGACTTTTTTCAGGGCGGAGCAGATCGTGCCACTACCTGGCGGCAGGACACGACCGCGAAAAAAAATCACCAGGTTCTATCCGATGCCTGTGATCCGAGATGTCAACGCTGACCGGCAGCCGGACCTTCTTGTCCCCGATCGACTGTCTGGCTGGGATGACTTCTCTCTTCTAGCCAATCTTGGGGAAGGGCGTTTCTCGGAGCCTCTGAAACCGATTGAGAGACCGGAGCTGAATGCTACCGAGGGGACTGAAAACGTCTCACCAGGCGAGACGGTCGTGTACTTTGGAGATATCGATGGTGACGGCATCGGAGAGTACGTGACCGAGGAGGGCCTCGAGGATCCCGATGCTGGGTGGCGAAAAGAGGTCAAGGAGGCAAAAAGACCTCCACGCAGGTACCGAGTTTACCGATCCGAGACCGACTTCAAACGTGCACGCGAAGCTACTACGAGTTTCGAGGCGACCGGCTACGCATTCGATCTCGAGGACTCTGATATTCGATTACCTGGCGGATTCAAAGACTTGAACGGAGATGGGCGTCAGGACCTGATCACCATGACACTCGATTTCTCGCTCTTTCAGGCGTTTCGGATCCTCACGACGCAACGTATCAGCGTCGGTCTCGATTTCTTTGTCTGGTGTCAGGATGACGATGGGCGATTCAGGTCGGTGCCGGAGCTGGATCTTTCCGGGAGATTCCGAATCAATCTACAGAATTTCCAATTGGGACAACTCTCCCAGTTCGCCGGTGACTTCGATGGCGATGGGCGGATCGATTTTCTTCAGGTGGGGCGAGGAAAGAAAGTAACGATTCATCGGGGGCAGGAGCAGTGCCAGTACGCGTCCGATCCAGACCTCGAGATTCGCCTACGTGAGGCGCCTCTGGACCTCGGCTTGGTACAGGTACGTGATTTGGACGGCGATGGCTTGTCGGACCTGATGATCACGCAACCGCAAGATCCGTCGGGCCCCGGTGTCTCTGCACCTGTGCGTTTGGATCTCTATTTGAGCGGAGATTCGCGATGAGTGCTCACGCAACGGTCCTGCTGCTCGTAATCTTCTCGCTCCTTGGTAGTGAGATTCTCCTGGCTCAGGAGGAGGTCGAGGCGCCGCCAGCTCCCGAGAAATTGGGGACCTCATGGATCCAACGGGTGGAGCATGGCATCAGCAACCTTGTCTTGCCGGGCGAGGTCGTGGCCTGGGTACCTCTCGAGAGAGGCGTAGACGAGCCAGCTCTAGCGGTCGTGGCAAGACAGGGCACGGAGGATTCCGATCCACTGGGGCTCTACGTTTGGAGGTTGGGCGGCGAGCCGACTTCGGTAAGACTGGCGATCGAGTTACCTGGAACGATCGATGCTCTGGAGACCATGCCGAGTAACGGTACTGAGCGAGCACCGCTGATTCTCGTTTTCGGCGAGTCGAAACTTCAGATTGTCTCCTCAGACGGAGCTCGATCAAAGACCATACCGATGTCGAGTGGCTTCTTTCCAGTGCCTACTTCGCGCTGGGTTGATCCGAATTGGAAAACCAACTCTGCCTCTGTCTTTAGACGTCTTGGGGCGCTGGAGAAGTTGACTTTGGGTCCCGAATGGGGCGAACTCGAATCGAAGTGGTCGATCGATCTACCCCTTGTCGTTGACCGCTCATGGGGGGGGCTGGATCTAGAGACGCCGCCGGTAGTCAAGCTGTCGATCGGCGAGAACGGCACCCAGAGCTACCTCGTAGGACCCCAAGCGCATGGTTTGCATCGGCTGCGCACGATGTTCATCGAGCTCGAGGGCGATCAATCGCCTTCGACTTTCGAGGTCTGGTCCATGTTTCCGGGACCCGAGACGGTCGAAGAGAGCTGGTATGTGGTGTTTAATGACCAACCGGCTCTGATTGTTACCTCGGTACAGGCTGACAAACATGGGGTTTTCGAAAAGAAAAAGATCCGACTTTTTTTGCTCGAAAAGGATCGAAGTCGATCGGGCTCGCCACCGGTGCTGGAGGCCATCACGAGATCCCGAAACTGGTATTCAACCTGCGCAGGTATTGCCGATGTCAATGGTGACGATCTCGATGATGTGGTGTCAGCACAGCCGCAAGGTCTAGGAGCTGGAAAGCTATGGGTGACGGCCTA
Organism: uncultured Polyangiaceae bacterium; assembly: GCA_964195975.1. Taxonomy (GTDB): domain Bacteria; phylum Acidobacteriota; class Thermoanaerobaculia; order Multivoradales; family JAHEKO01; genus CAXMQZ01. The sequence goes on from CAXMQZ010000037.1 coordinate 115,237, forward strand.
CATTTCTGATCAACAGGGCGGGTTCGAGACGAAACCCTTGGGCAACATGCTCCAGGTCTCGGATGGCGAACGATGCAGCCTCGACTTCGATTTTGATCAGAACGGCCAACCTGATCTTCTGGTCGTCCAGGGAGATGATGTCTTGATTTTCCCACTTATGCGTCATCCTGGTGGGAAAGACAGAAATCTTGTGGCCGAGACCCCGAGGTGGCGGATCGAGCTCGAGGATGTCAGGGGGACACCAGGGTTTACTTGGATCTTTCCCGACCGTCGACCGCAAATCGTTTCGACCGGATTCACCGAAGCCGAACAGGGCAAAATCTCGGTGATCCGATTCGAATGATTCCTTGCTGAGGGCTCGACCCTGAATCTACAAGTAGCGCCCCTGCATGCCGGGTTCTGGCTCCGGTGCTACCTCAACACGACAAGGGTCACTCGTCGGTTGGCGGCTCTGCCTTCGCTTGTAGAGTTGTCGGCAAGCGGCACGGTTTCGCCGTAGGAGATCACAGCCACTCGGTGCAAGGGTACGCCGCCCTCTGAGCTCAGATAGCGTCGGACCGACTCACCCCTTCGCTCACCCAGGACCAGATTGTAGGATTCATCGCCCGTCGAGTCTGTGTGGCCCTGAATCTCGATATAGACACTTTCGTCACTAGTCTTGAGATCTTCGACGAAGATGTCTAGTGCCTGCGTGGATGTACTCACGAGAGTCGCATCGTCGAAGGCAAAACGGACTTTGTCCTCTGAGAAGACGGTCTCGTATAGGAACTGACCTTCAGCCAGCTTTCCTGCGGCAATCGCGCGATCGAGCGCTTCCTGGGCCGTTTGTGAGATTTCGCCAATCGCCATCTCTTGATCATCGAGGCGGGTTTGATTCGCTTCGACCTGGGTCTCGATCCCGTCCATCCGGGAGCTCGAGACTGCCTCCATCTCACTGACTTCGGAGTTTACATATTTCTTGGATGCACAACCGGTCGCTATGAGTGCTACGCAAATTGAGACGATCGCTGCTGTGGTTCGTTTCATGCTCATTTCAGGTCTCCTTGGCTCTAGGCGCGCTGACCGGCCGTAACCGGGTTGGGTTTGCCACTTCCCTCGGTCTTGCGTGACGTTGAGGTAGTCTTGCTGGACTCGGGCCTTTTAGCTCGGTGCTCCGAGCCGTCGCTTTTACTTTTAGGCTGCATGTCGATGCTGCCATGAAAGTGGCAACCATCTTCGAGACTTACCCGCGGTGCAACTGCGTTGCCATTGACTTTTCCTGAGCTCTTTATGACGACAATCTCTTTGCCATAGAGGTTGCCCTGCACTTCTCCCTCGACGTAGATGTTCTTGCACTTCAGATCGGCTTTGATCTGCCCATTCTTGCCGACAGTGACCGTGTGCTTCTGAAACGAGATTTCACCATCGACCCGGCCTTCGATCAGAAGATCTTCGTCTCCAGCCAAGGTTCCCCTGATCGTGATGGAGGGACCCAGGACGGCTGGCTGCCGAGACGAGACCGGCTGGGTTGGTGTGGTGATTGGCTGCGGCTGGGGTTCAACTGAACCTGTGTCTTCTTCGTTTGCGTCTTCTTGACGATTCCACACGTTATGGCGCCTCCTTGAGGTTTCAGATCTATCCAACCGGGTGTATGAACCCGAATTCAAATGCTAGAGGCAACCCTTGTGCCAGGTTTGGTTCCTGGGCCTAAGTTATTGACAGAGAGTGTTTTACCGTCCGAAGGCTCAGGGTGATAGTTGTTTGTTGGAGGGGACAAGGGAATTTTTTCCGTCGGAGTCAGGCCGTTTGCTGGATTGAGGAGTAAACTAGGGAAAATCTCCCGAGCACCCTTTTGCCACTATGACCTCAACGTTTCACACAATTCTTGTCGTCGACGACGAGGCCGCAATGAGAGAGGTGCTCCAGGCGCGGCTGGAGAAGTGGGGATTCTCCGTTCTGTTGGCTGAGACGGGGCGACAAGCGGACGCTCTGGCCGAACAGGAACGACCCGATATCGTGATCTCCGATGTTGTCCTGCCTGATCTCTCCGGTCTTGACCTCATACAGGTTCTCAATTTGAAGATCCCTAATAGTCCAAAAATTCTTATCACCGCTCATGGGACCGTGGATACTGCGGTGGAGGCGATGAAGTTCGGGGCTCTCGATTTCCTGACCAAACCGATCGACTACAGCAAGCTCCGGGCGACTCTTGCGGCCGCAGTCAAGCAGCTCGAGGGGCATACCCAGGTACGAGATTTGGAAAGAAAACTCGAGAGCGGTAGTGGTCTCGGATCATTGGTGGGCACTTCAAAAGAGATGCAAGAAGCCTTTGAGACCCTGCGGGTCTTGGGAGATAGCGACGCGCCAGCGTTTATTACCGGAGCTAGTGGTACTGGCAAAGAGCTGGCGGCAAGAGCTGTGCACGAGCTCAGCGCTCGTAGGGACAAACCCTTTGTAGCGATCAATACAGCAGCTATTGCCGAGGGAATTACCGAGAGTGAGCTCTTTGGGCATGAAAGGGGAGCATTCACCGGTGCAACAGAGCCGCGTCCAGGGTACTTTGAGATGGCAGATGGCGGAACCCTGTTTCTCGACGAGATTTCCGAGATGCCACCCTCGCTGCAACCAAAGCTCCTACGAGTGTTGGAAGACGGCCGCGTTCGGCGCGTCGGTGGAAGACGCGAAGAGCAGGTCGATGTCAGGGTACTAGCGGCAACCAACCGAGACCCGGACGAAGCACGCAAGAGCGGGATCCTACGGGATGACCTCTATTACCGGCTGAGTGTGTTCACGGTGAGAATGCCGTTGCTCGCAGAGCGACCCGAGGATATCCCGCTGCTGCTCCAGCACTTCGTTGGCCAATCGAACCAGAAACACAACGCCGAAGTAGAGGGCGCCACAAAAGAGGCTGTTGGTCGGCTACAAGCCTACGACTGGCCGGGGAATGTTCGTGAGCTGAGAAACGTTGTCGAGCGGGCGGTAATACTCAGTCAGAGAGGTTGGATCGACTCGGTACACCTGCCCCCTTTCTTCCAGGCGGTCGAACCCATCCCGGCCGTGGGTCTACGGCTTCCCGAGGACGCGACGGTGGCGCAAGCGGAGCGACTGCTGATTCTTCACACGCTGGATAAGGTTGGCAACAACAAGACCAAGGCGGCCGGGATTCTTGGTGTGGACGTCAAGACTATTCGCAACAAGCTGAAGGCATACCGGTCGGACCAGGCGGACCCATGAAAGTAGCGAGCAAGATAGCCACCGGTTCGGGAATTACGATGGTGCTTCTACTCGCTGTAGTGATCTACGATCTTTCACAGGTCCAGAAGCTGACTGCGATCAACCGAGATCTCGCGGAGATCGGCCTGACCGCGACTACCGTCACTCTCGAGCAGAGCCGCCTTTTGGCCCGGATCGACGAGTTCACAAGAAAGCAGTTTGTAACTTCGGATGTCGCCTATACAGAAGGCCTCAACGAACTTCATCTGAAGTTTTGGCAAGAGCTCGAGCGGCTGCAATCGCTTCAGCTCTCCAGTTCGAGCAGGGGGCAGGTAGACGATCTGGGGCGCCTTTGGGAACGCTACTTGAGTGAATTCTCGGCAGGTGGTTGGGCGGTCGATGGCTCAAGCGAAGAAAACCGCACCAGACAGTCTCGCCTTCTGGGTCTTGTCGAAACGCTTCAAGAAGGAGTGGATGAGGTCGGCCAGGCCGCCCAGGCGGAGATGGCCGAACAGGCGTTGCGGGCCTCACAGGCCAATGCCCGGGCCCATCAGCTTTCATGGTTGGCAGCGGGTCTGGCTGTCGTTGTCAGTGTGTTGATTCTTTGGCTGACAGTTCGAGCCATCAAGGCGCCCCTGATAAAGCTCACCGAGGGCACTGAGGCGGTGAGTCAGGGAGAGTTCTCCTACCGGCTAGACAGCTCGGGTCATGACGAGTTTTCCAAGCTCGCAGGAAGCTTTAACGACATGGTCGAACAGCTTGGTGACGCGGAGCGGATCAAGAAGGACTTCCTGTCGCACGTCTCCCATGAGCTGAAGTCGCCTTTGGCATCGATGGAGGAGACGACAGAGTTGCTTCTGGAGGAGATCCCGGGTCCGTTGACGGACAAGCAAAAGCGATTCCTGCGGCTGAATTTGGAGAGCGGTCGCCGCCTCTCCGTGATGATCTCGCGTCTTTTAGATCTATCCAAACTCGAGGCCGGTGTCATGGAATACGAGTTTCGCATCCATGAGCTCGGTGCGATGGTCGGCAATATTGCCAATGAGTTTGAAGCTCGAGCTCGCGAACGTGGTATCCGGATCGCTTCCGTCTCGTCTGCGGAAGAGATTCTTATTGAATGTGACCGAGACCGTCTCTATCAGGTACTCCAGAATATTTTGGACAATGCGATGAAAGTCTCACCTGTTGGTGAGATCATCGAGCTTCGAGTCGTTCGATCATCAACGGACCCTGGATTTGTTCTTGTCGAGGTTGCTGATCGAGGACCTGGGGTAGCCGACGAGTACAAGGAGAGAATTTTTGAGAAGTTTCACCAGCGACCTGACGCCGAGCGGCGCGGATCGGGGAGGGGAGTAGGACTTGGGCTGGCAATTTGCAAGGAGATCATGGACGCACATCGGGGTCACGTGCGGGTGCGGGACCACGAGGGAGGGGGCAGCGTATTCTCGATTCACGTTCCCATGGCTTCCCAACTGAGCGATAGTCAGTTGGCCGAAGTTGGCGCGGTGGAGACAACGACGGTATCGGGTTGAATGATGACGTTCGATCGACTCAATCGACTCACTCTA